>NZ_JBQXYB010000006.1:0-247889 GCF_052645315.1 Salinicola sp. V024 | reverse complement strand
AAAAGCGGACCAAACTTGGTTCAAGGTCAAACGAATCTTGACGAGTCGCTTGCCTCGATATGTCGTGACTGGCTGTCACGCGAGAACAAGCGCCCACATCAATTACCTGATCGATTGTTAAAGAGCGCCTTACTTTGCCGTTATCGAACCCAAGTGCTTGTCAGCGCTTGTTTTCTGGGCCGCCGTAAGGAGTGGCGTATTTTAAGGATCTGGGCGAGGATGTCAACGTCTTTCTTGTCGAATCCAGCCTGGCGCCGTTGCTGCTTATCGGTGCCGATCCTTGAAGAACTGGGAAGCGATTTTACTGGCCTCACCGCCTTGCGTCAACCGATTTCTTCAATCAAATCAAACGCTTGGAATTCCTCTTGCCACCTCCGAAAACCTCTCTCGGCGGCAGCGGATGCGTACTTTACGGACCCGCCGCCGAGTTGGCAAGCCCTTCATGACAACTTTTTGACCGCCCGGTCCGGCACGTCATCGCCAGAAACCCGAACGCCCGCGCAGGGCGGGCGTTTCAGCACTGTTCAGCGATTCGGCTCGAGCTGCTCAGCGATTCGGCTCAAGCTAGCTTAGCCAAGCGTGACGCGCGCATAGCGCTTCTTGCCGGCCTGGATCACATAGCTTTTGCCCGTTTCGAGCATTGCATCCTTGGCAGCCACTTCGCCGTCGACCTTGACCCGGCCGTTGCCGAGCATGTCCTTGGCCTGGGCGCTGTTGTTGGCCAGGTTGGCGCGATTGAGCACGGCGGCAATGGGTGCCTGTGCCGCGCCTTCAAAATCGACTTCGACTTCCGGCAAATCATCCGGCAGCTCGCCCTCGGCCAACTGATTACCCGCGGAGCGGTGCGCATTCGCGGCGGCCTCCACGCCGTGATAACGCGTGATCAGCTCTCGCGCCAGGGCCATCTTGATGTCGCGCGGGTTGGCGCCGCCATTGATCTCCTGGCGGATCGCCTCGATCTCCTCGTTAGATTTCAGCGACAGCAGCTCGAAGTAGCGCCACATCAGGCTGTCCGGCATCGACACGATCTTGTTGAACATCACCCCCGGCGTGTCATCGACACCGATATAGTTGTTCAACGACTTCGACATCTTCTGCACACCGTCGAGGCCCTCGAGCAACGGCATGGTGATGACCACCTGCGGTTCCTGGCCGAAGTGCTTCTGGATCTCGCGGCCCATCAGCAGGTTGAACTTCTGATCGGTGCCACCGAGCTCGATGTCCGCCTTCAGTGCCACGGAGTCGTATCCCTGTACCAGCGGATAGAGGAACTCGTGAATGGAGATCGACTGCCCGGCGCGGTAACGCTTCTCGAAATCGTCGCGCTCCAGCATGCGCGCCACGGTGGACTGCGCCGAAAGCTCGATCATGTCGGCCGCCGACATCTCGCCGAACCACTCGGCATTGAAGCGCACCTCGGTCTTGTCGGGATCGAGAATCTTGAAGACCTGCTCCCGATAGGTCTGGGCGTTGGCCTTGACCTCTTCCTCGGTAAGCGGCTTACGCGTCACGTTCTTGCCGGTGGGATCCCCGATTCGGCCGGTGAAGTCGCCAATCAGAAAGATCACCTCGTGACCGAGATCCTGGAACTGGCGCATCTTGGTCAGCAATACGCTATGCCCCAGGTGCAGATCGGGGGCCGTAGGGTCGAAGCCTGCCTTGATGCGGAGCTTGCGACCGGATTCGAGCTTTTTCACCAGCTCATCTTCGATCAGAATCTCCTGCGTACCGCGCTTGATCAACGCCAGCGCCTCATCGACCTCGGCCATCGTATTCGTCTCCCTTACCAACGCTATCGAGCTTGAAAGGCGGCAATCTTAGCACGAGTCTTTGACCCCCGTTGAGCCACGCACCGGCGCAAGTCATCGTGCTACGTTACGGATTCATGCCGCTAATTCGTGCGATCGATTCACGCGATCGATTCACGCGATCGATTCACGCGATCGATTCATGCGATCGATTCACAACAACGAGGGAGAGGGTCATGTCACTGTTCGTGGGCTTGATGTCCGGTACCAGCCTGGACGGCATCGATGCGGCACTGGTAGAGATCGCCGATGACATCGATCAACGCCCGCGGCTGATCGATGCGCTGTGTCTGCCGCTGAGCGACGCACTCGGGAGCGCCCTGCTCGGACTGACGCAGGCATCGCAGGTGAGCTTTGCCGAATTAGGCGCCACCGAAAGCGCATTCTGCGACCGTCAGGCCGAAGCGGTACGCCGGTTGCTGGCACGTCACGACCTGACGCCGGAAGTGATTACCGCCATTGGCAGTCACGGACAGACCATCGAGCACGCTCCCTACGCAGCCGCCCCTTTTACCTACCAGCTCGACAACCCCAGCCGCCTGGCCGAGCTGACCGGATGCCAGGTGGTCGCCGACTTTCGCCGTCGCGACATGGCGGCGGGCGGCCAGGCCGCGCCGCTGGCGCCGATTTTCCATCAGGCGCTGTTTACCGATCCCGTCCGCACCCGGCTGATTCTCAATCTGGGCGGTATCGCCAACCTGACGCGGCTCGGACCTTCGGAAGCATCGCTGCCGGTCGTCGGCTTCGACACCGGCCCGGCGAATCTGCTGATCGATGCCTGGCACGCCCGGCACCGACCAGGCCCGATCGATGAAGACGGTCGCTGGGCCGCCAGCGGCAGCATCGATGAACTCTTGCTCGAACGTCTACTGGACGAGCCGTACTTTGCCGCCGCACCACCCAAGAGCACCGGGCGGGAGCAGTTTCATCTCGGCTGGGTGGAGAAACGCTTGCGCGGGGACGAAGTGCCGGCAGACGTACAGGCCACCTTGGCGGAGCTGACCGCGATCAGCGTGGCGCAGGCCGCGCGTGAGTTCATCGATGACGGCAATACCGACCTGATCGTCTGCGGCGGCGGGGCTCATAACCGCCATCTCATGCAGCGTCTGGCAACGCATCTGCCCGGCGTCACGCTATTGCGTTGCGAAGATTTTGGCTGGTCGGCCGACTGGCTGGAAGCAGGAGCCTTCGCCTGGCTGGCCTGGCGGCGGATTCACCGACTACCAGGCAATCTGCCGGAAGTGACCGGGGCCAGCGGCCCTCGAGTACTGGGCGGCATCTACGCCCCCTGACCGACCTCCGGCGACGGCTGCCGCTACCTTCTACTGCAAGACCCGCTGATTCTGGATCCGGTGGCTCTGAATTCTCTGGTTCTGGACAAGTCAGACCACTATCTATCAGCGTCGTCGATCAGCGAAAACCGGGCACCATCGTCTCCCCGATCTCCGGGACGCCGCCGCTCACCATATCGAATCAGCATGCGCAGATCGTTGGCTGAATCGGCGTGGGCCAGTGCCAGCTCTTCGCCGATATCGCCACGCCGGAACAGCTCATAGAGCGACTGATCGAAGGTCTGCATGCCCTGCTCGCGGGAGCGCCGCATCAGATCCTTCAGTTCAGCCACCTCCCCGCGCCGGATCAGTTCGCTGATCAATGGCGACTTGAGCAGGATCTCGGTCGCCACGCAGCGCCCGGTGCCGTCCAGGCGTGGCAGCAGTCGTTGAGCGACCACCGCACGCAGGTTGAGCGAAAGATCCATCCATATCTGATCCTGCCTCGACGGCGGAAACAGGCTGAGGATGCGTTCGATCGCCTGATCGGCGCTGTTGGCGTGAAGCGTCGCCAGACATAGATGCCCGGTTTCGGCGAAGCTGAGCGCCAGCTCCATGGTATCGCGGCTGCGAATCTCGCCGATCATGATCACATCCGGTGCCTGACGCAGCGCATTTTTCAGCGCAACCTCGTAGGACTCGGTATCGATGCCCACTTCGCGCTGATTGATGATGCCGCGCTGATGCGGATGCATGTACTCGATGGGATCTTCGATACAGATGATATGGCCGCCAACCGTACGATTGCGGTGCTGGATCATCGAGGCCAGCGTCGTCGACTTGCCGCTGCCGGTTCCACCGACCACCAACACCAGTCCGCGCCGAATGGAGGCCAGGGTGCCGGTCACTGGCGGCAGGCCCAGCGATTCGAGATCGGGAATATCGAACGCGATGCGACGAACCACCATGGCCGGCTGGCTGCGCTGGAAGAAGGCGCTGACGCGAAATCGTCCCTTCCCGCTCAGACTCAGGGCGAAATTGGCTTCGTGCTCGTCCTCGAACGCTTCCCGGCGCCCCTGAGGCAAGGCAACGGCCACCAGCTCGCGTACCTGCTCCGGCTGTAGCGGCGCGTCGCCTAACGCTACCAGTTTGCCGTCAAGCTTCAGACAGGGCGGCGCGCCAGTGGAAATCAGCAGATCCGAAGCCTGCTTGGCCAGCATGATGTCGAGTAATTGTTCAAACCATTGAGAGGGAGTCATGACATGTCCTGAAAACCGGAATCGGGGGCCCGATTCACTGATCGAGCCCGGCGCGCGATTTGGCGTGGGCTTCCTGGCGTGTCACCAAGCCTTCGGCCACCAGGTGGGATAACGCCGCATCCAGCGTCTGCATTCCCAGGCTGCCGCCGGTCTGAATCGCCGAATACATCTGCGCGACCTTGCCCTCCCGAATCAGGTTGCGGATCGCCGACGTGGCCACCAGGATTTCGTGGGCGGCGACACGCCCACCGCCGTCGCGCTTGAGTAGTGTCTGAGAAATCACCGCCTGCAGAGACTCGGACAGCATCGAACGCACCATGCCTTTCTCGTCCCCCGGGAACACATCGATGATCCGGTCGATGGTCTTGGCCGCCGACGTCGTGTGCAGGGTACCAAACACCAGGTGGCCGGTCTCCGCCGCGGTCAGCGCCAGTCGAATGGTTTCCAGGTCGCGTAGCTCGCCCACCAGAATCACGTCCGGATCCTCGCGTAGCGCCGAACGCAGGGCGGGCGCGAACCCCTTGGTATCACGATGGACTTCGCGCTGATTGACCAGGCAGCGCTTGCTTTCGTGGACGAATTCGACCGGATCCTCGATGGTCAGAATATGTTCCTGGCGATTGCTGTTGATGTAGTCGATCATCGCCGCCAGCGTCGTCGACTTGCCGCTTCCGGTCGGCCCCGTGACCAGCACCAGGCCCCGCGGCAGCATCGCCAGGCGCCGGAAAACATCGCCCAGCCCGAGGTCGTCGAGCGTCAACACGGTGCTGGGAATGGTCCGAAACACCGCGCCCGCGCCGCGCCCCTGGGTGAAAGCGTTGACCCGAAACCGCGAAACTCCGGTAACCTCGAACGAAAAATCGGTTTCGAATACGGCCTCGAAGTCGCGTCGCTGACGATCGTTCATCACGTCGTAGATCAGACGACGCACCTGGCTGTCGTCCAGCGCCGGAACGTTGAGTCGGCGCATATCGCCGTCAACCCGTATCATGGGCGGCAATCCGGCCGAAAGGTGCAGATCTGAGGCGTCGTGCTTTGCCGAGAACGCCAGCAGTTCGGTAATATCCATGGGCTTTTATTCGCTCCCCTGCGTAAGGTCACTAATCAGTATGGCAGAAGCATCGGTGTCCGAGTCCTTATCCCGTGCCCGCGAGCGCCTCGTAGCGGCGCTGTCTGCTGCCGGTCGTCCGGATGATGCCGCGCATCTGCTTGCTGTCAGCAAAACCAAGCCAGCGGACATGCTGCGCCAAGCCTATATTGCCGGTCAACGCGCGTTCGGCGAGAACTACCTGCAGGAAGCCTTGGACAAGCAGCAAGCACTGGCCGACCTCGACGATATCGAGTGGCATTTCATCGGCGCGCTGCAATCGAACAAGACTCGCGAGGTGGCCGAGCACTTCGATTGGGTGCATGGCGTCGACCGGGAGAAGATCGCACGCCGGCTTTCCGAACAGCGTCCGGCCGAGCGAGGCTCCATCAATATCTGCCTGCAGCTCGATGTCAGCGGCGAAGCCAGCAAGGCGGGTGTCGAGCTGCAGGCGTTGCCGGCGCTTGCCGAGTCGGTTCTGGCGCTGCCCAATCTGCGTCTGCGCGGGCTGATGGCGCTACCCGCGCCCAGTGACGACCCCGAGCAACAGCGCCAGGCCTTCCGCCAGGTCGCCGATGCGTTGGCGATGCTCCGAGAGCGTTTCCCCGAGGCGCCGCTGGACACGCTCTCGATGGGCATGAGCGGCGACCTGGAAGCGGCCGTCGCGGAAGGCGCTACCCTCGTGCGTCTCGGCACCGCCATTTTTGGCAGCCGACCGCCAGCCGGGAGTTGACCTTACCGATGCCTTCCCCTTTTCGCCGCCGGACCCCCGAACGTTTCCATAGGACTCAGCCATGACCGACTCGCCTCAGGCCAGCCGTATCGTCTTTATCGGTGCCGGCAACATGGCCAGCGCCATCTTCGGCGGCATGCTCGACAGCGGTTATCCCGCCGAGGCCATCGTCGCCACGTCGCGCAGCCAGGAGAAGCGCGATGACATCAGCCAACGCTACGGCATCCGCACGATGCAGGATAATCTGGCCGCCGTGCAGGAGGCGGACGTCGTGATTCTGGCGGTCAAGCCACAGATGATGCGCGACCTGTGCCTGTCGCTGAGAGAGGCCGTTCAGGTACGCCGCCCGCTGGTCGTCTCGGTGGCGGCCGGGCTCGATGCCGCGACGCTGGATGGCTGGCTGGGCGGCGGTCTGGCTCTGATTCGCTGCATGCCCAATACGCCCTCGCTGGTCGGCGCCGGCGTCAGCGGTCTCTATGCCAACGATCGCGTCAGCGATGGCGAGCGCCAGCTTGTCACCGAACTTCTGACCTCGGTAGGCCTGGTCGAATGGGTCGATCAGGAAACCCAGATCGAAGCGGTCACGGCCATTTCGGGCAGCGGCCCGGCCTACTTCTTTCTATTCATGGAGTCGCTGGAGGCCGCCGGTATCGAACTGGGCCTGCCGGCGGAAAGCGCCCGCCGCCTGGCATTGCAGACCGCCTTCGGGGCCGCCAAGATGGCGCGGGAGAGCGAGTTCGACCCTGCCGAACTACGCCGTCGCGTCACCTCCCCCAATGGCACTACCGAGCGGGCCATCAACGCTTTCGAGGAAGCGGGCCTGAGGGATATCGTGGGCCGCGCGACACAGGCCTGCGCCGAACGCGCCCGCGAACTGTCTCGTGAATTGTCACGCGAGTGAAACCAAGATCGAACCCAGTCGGACTGGAACCCGCCGAATCACTAGGAGAACGTAATGGGCAGTAATCTCGGAAGCGCCGGCTTGATGCTGGTCAACACGCTAGTCAACGTCTATTTGTTTGTGTTGATGCTGCGCTTTTTGCTGCAATTCTCGCAGGCGGACTTCTACAACCCTCTGAGTCAGGGAATCGTCAAGGCGACGCAGCCAGTCGTCGCCCCGGTACAGAAAATTCTGCGCCCTGTCGGCCGGATCGATATCGCCACCCTGTTCGTGGGGTTTCTGCTGAAAGTGCTCGTGATCATCGCGATCTTCCAGATCGCCGGCTTCGGCATGCCGCCGCTTCAGGGGCTGCTGCTGGCCGGTATCGCCGGTGTTCTCAACGCGATTCTCAAGATCTACTTTTTCGCCCTGATCATCATGATCATCCTGAGCTGGGTGGCACCTCGAGCCAGCCATCCGGGGGCGCTGCTGGTCATGCAGATCGTCGAACCGATCATGGCGCCGGTGCGCCGTGTGATCCCGCCGCTGGGCATGATCGATCTCTCGCCGATCGTGGTGTTCATCATCATCAACCTGCTCGACAGCGTCGTGGTGGGTTCGCTTGCCCGCGCCGCCGGCTTGCCGGGTGCGCTGATCGGTTTCTGAATCGTCGCGATCGCGGCCCCGTGGCTGTTGCGGCGTCAACTGCCGCAGCGCCATCAGGGCCGCGGTTCCATCGCCATGGCGGCGTCGTGATTGCCGCGGCGGCGCTCGGGCGCACCCGAGAACGTCCTCGGTGACGTGCCCCTGCTGAACCTGGAGATTACCCCGCTTCATGTCCGCTTCCTTCCCGTCCGATTCGGTCGGCGTGGTCACACCGCAAATCGCGACGTTCGAGTCGCCGCTGGCGCTGGCCTGCGGCAAGACCCTAGAGCGCTTCGAACTGGTCTACGAGACCTACGGCACGCTGAATGTCGAGCGCAGCAATGCGGTGCTGATCTGCCATGCCCTGTCGGGACATCACCATGCCGCGGGTTACCACACGGCCGATGAACGCAAACCCGGCTGGTGGGACGCCTACATCGGTCCCGGCAAGGTGATCGACACCGATCGCTTCTTCGTCATTTCGCTCAATAATCTGGGCGGCTGCCACGGCAGCACCGGCCCCGCCAGCCTCAATCCGCAGACCGGCCACCAATGGGGCCCGACCTTCCCGGTCATGACCGTGGCGGACTGGGTCCACAGCCAGGCTCGCCTGGCCGATCAGCTGGGCATCGAACGCTTTGCCGCCGTGGTCGGCGGCAGTCTGGGCGGCATGCAGGCGATGCAGTGGACGATTGCCTATCCGGAGCGTGTCGCCAACGTCGCGGTCATCGCCGCCACTCCGCGTCTATCGGCGCAAAACATCGCCTTCAACGAGGTGGCGCGTCAGGCGATCCGTTCGGATCCGGATTTCCACGATGGCTGGTATGCGGATCACGAGGCGATCCCCAAGCTCGGGTTGAAGCTGGCCAGGATGATCGGCCATATCACCTATCTGTCGGAACACTCGATGGGGTCGCGCTTCGGCCGCGACCTGCGCAGCGATCAGCTGAACTTCGGCTACGACGTCGAATTCCAGGTCGAATCCTATCTGCGCCATCAGGGCGATACGTTCTCGACCCGCTTCGATGCCAATACCTATCTGTTGATGACCAAGGCGCTGGATTACTTCGATCCCGCCGGACAGCACGGCGGTGATCTGGCCGCGGCGCTGGCCCCGGTGGCCTGCCCTTATCTGGTGGTCAGCTTCACGACCGACTGGCGTTTCGCCCCGGCACGCTCGCGGGAGCTGGTCAGAGCGCTACTGCGCGCCGGCAAGTCGGTCAGCTATATCAACGTCGACTCGCCCCACGGCCACGACGCCTTTCTGTTGCCCAACGAGCAATATGAAGCCGTATTCGGCAGCTACATGCGGCGCATCCACGCCGATATCACCGGGGAGACAGCCTGATGCGCGCGGATCTCGAACTGATCTACGACTGGATTCCCGAGCATGCCCGTATTCTCGACCTCGGCTGCGGCGATGGCACGCTGCTGGCGGCACTGGCGCGCCACAAGAATGTCACCGGCTACGGCCTCGAGATCGATCCCGACGGCATCGCCGCCTGCCTCGGCCAGGGCGTCAACGTGCTCGAACAGAACCTCGATGACGGGCTCGGCAACTTCGTCGACGATGCCTGCGATCTGGTGATCATGACCCAGGCGCTGCAGGTGTTGCGCCGCCCCGACGCCATGCTCGACGAGATGCTGCGCGTAGCGCCGGAGTGCATCATCGCCTTCCCCAACTTCGCCTACTGGAAGCACCGCCTGCACCTGACGTTCCGCGGTCGCATGCCGGTGTCACGCTCGCTACCGCACGCCTGGTACGACACGCCCAACATTCACCTGTCGACGTTTCAGGACTTCGCCCAGCTGTGCCGCGACAAGGGCGTCACCATCGTCGACGAGGCGGTCGGTAGCGCCGATCACGAAGGCCACTGGACCTCCCGCTGGTGGCCCAACCTGTTCGGTGAAACCGCGATATTCCGGGTTCGCCGCGGACGTTAGCCCTGGGCTTCATCCGAGGATGACCAGCGGCGTTCGATATCCACGTCAAGTTGGCGATCCAGCGTGATCGCCACGGGCCGGTCCGGCGCGAGAGTCACGCGGCAGCCGTAGGCCACTATCTCCACGCCACGCTCGGCCACCGCCTGCAGTGTCCGCGCATAGGCCGGATCGAGATGCGCCGCGGGTGCCACGTCATCGATGCCGGTATGCGCCGCGCAGAACAGCAGCACGCTGCGCTGCCCCCGGTCGGCGAGATCGGCGAGCACATCGAGATGGCGTCGGCCCCGCTCGCTGACGGAGTCGGGGAAATAGCCGTGCCCATCGTTTTCCTTGAGCGTGACCTGTTTGACCTCGACGAACGTGTCGCTTCCTTGCGCGTCTCTCAAGCGGAAATCGAGCCTGGCGCCTTCGACGTTGACCTCGCGCTTGAGCTCGGCGAAACCCGCCAGCTCGGGAATGACGCCCGCGAGCAGGGCTTCCTCGACCAAGGCGTTGGCCCGCCCGGTGTGCACCGAGACCCGATCCACACCTCCCTTTCCGTCTGGCAGTTCGATCAGCTCCCAGGTCCAGCCGAGCTTGCGCGACGGGTTGGTGCTCGGTGAAAGCCAGACCCGGCAACCGGGCGCGTTGACGGCTCGCATCGAGCCGGTATTGGGGCAATGGGCCACGACTTCGCAACCATCCTCGAGCTCGATATCAGCCAGGAAACGTTTATAGCGTCGCAGCAGAATGCCGGGGACGAGAACGGGATAATTCATGCAGTGCCGATCCGTTGAGCGGGAAGTGGGATAGAGACGCGATGCCAACGGTGCGGGCCCGCGCCATGGCGGCCCGATCCACTGTCGATCCGCCGATGACGCGAACGCAAGATGAGAAAAATAAAGTGCCCGTCGGGTTGCAATGCGGCAACTTTTTCGCTAAATAAGCATGGCTTCGGGCAGTGGCAGTCGCTGCCCACGGCCGATACCCGGCCAGATGACACGCGTCACGACACTTGCGTAACGAGGCAGCCCCCATGCCAGTAGCGGAAAAGAAAGCGGAAGCGCCCAGTCAATTCACCCCGTACCAGTCGGCGCCGGGTGAAGAGTATATGAATGAAAAGCAACTTGCGCACTTCCGTGAGATCCTGATGGGCTGGAAGCAGGATCTGATGGAAGAGGTCGACCGCACGGTTCGCCATCTGCAGGAAGAGGCCAACAACTTCGCCGACCCTGCCGATCGCGCCACGCAGGAAGAGGGGTTCAGTCTGGAACTGCGCACGCGCGATCGCGAGCGCAAGCTGCTCAAGAAGATCAACGAAACGATCGAGAAGATCGACGAAGATGACTACGGCTTCTGCGAAGCCTGCGGCGTCGAAATCGGCATTCGCCGTCTCGAAGCCCGCCCCACGGCCACGCTGTGCGTGGACTGCAAGACACTGGCCGAGCTCAAGGAGAAGCAGCTCGGCGGCTGAGCGACCTCGATGGCGGTCGTCACACGGCGGGCACCTTCAGCGGTGCCCGTTTTGCGTTCTGCAGGGCCATTTCCAGAGCCGTTCTCCGTGCGCCGCGCCAGCGGTTTCCCGCCATCAGCATCGCCATGCGTCGAATCACGAGCCATGCCATGACCGTTCCCCTCGCGTCGACTCCCAACTATATCGGCCGCTTCGCCCCCACTCCCTCGGGCCCTCTCCACATGGGTTCGCTGGTGGCGGCGGTAGGCAGCTGGTTGGATGCTCGAGCCGCAGGCGGCCGGTGGCTGCTGCGACTCGAGGATATCGACCCGCCGCGCTGTCCGCCGGGCGCCGCCGATCAGATCCGGCATCAACTGGAAGCCTTCGGCCTGACCTGGGACGGGGAGATTCGCTACCAGAGCGAGCGCAACGACGTCTACCAGGCCGCGCTGGATCGGCTGATCGCTGCCGGCATGGCTTATCCCTGTGGCTGTTCACGTCGGGAGTGGCAGCATGAGGGGTACTACCCTGGCTGGTGCCGGCAAGGCTCGCGACATCCTGCACGGGCGCAAGCCTGGCGCCTGCGTACCGACAGAGGCATCCAGCCCGTAACGTGGCAGGACCGGCTGTTCGGCCACCAGTGCCTCGATCCGACTCGCCAGGGCGATGTGGTCATCAAACGCAAGGAAGGACTCTGGGCGTATCAGTTGGCCGTGGTGGTCGATGATGCGGACCAGAATGTCACCGACATCGTCCGCGGTTTTGATCTGCTCGATAACACGCCATGGCAGCGCCAGCTCCAGGTCGCGCTCGGCTATCCAGAACCGCGCTATCTGCATCTCCCGCTGATTCTTGGCGACGACGGTCAGAAGCTCTCCAAACAGAACCTCGCGACCGCCATCCCCGATGATGGCGAACTCGCTCGGCCGCTGCTTCATCAAGCGTTGCAGCTGCTCGATCAGCGCCCCCCTCGCACACTACGCCTGGCGCCGGTTGCCGATCAGCTCGCCCACGCCTGCCGAAACTGGTCGCCGGAGTCGATGAGCGCAACCTCCGGCCGGGCTCAAGACTGAAACGGCGCGGCAACAACCCGTTTGGAATCTCGCCCTCGCGATGGCGACATCTTATTTTCACCTTGCCCCGAGGCAGACGAAGCCGAGTGAGCCAATGGCTCGAGAGCGCTTTTCCCACTCGGCGGAAAGCCCCTCGCCCATTCGGCTGAAGACTATTGTCTAAGCGCAACCTGCGCCGTTTTGCGTCACCCTGTCGCCATCGCACGGGGTGCACCACAAGCATGCATCGGCGGCTCCGCATGCCCCGTCATGAATCAGCACAATCGGCCACACCAGGAACCAGAGCGAACCTGGCACGACGAAAAAACCGTATCTATTTGTATTTTATTTAAAAAATATGGAGTGGCACGGCAAGTGCAGTAACTAAGACAAGAAAAACAACAGCGGGCGCCGATCAATCCCCAATAACAATCCTCGATCGGATGACCCCTAAGTGCCGACACAATCACAATATGGCACTCAACCTGGAAGGCAGATCGTCAACGGCCCCACAATAAAAATCTTGGCCGAAGGCACGAACGAGAGCGCGAACAACAACAATCGCTCTCGAGCCGAAGCAAAATCAGGACGCGACGCTCTTCATCGACGGGGCAACAATAACAAGCCTCCCCGAGGTCTGAAGACTTCTCGGAACAACGACAACAACCGAGAAAGGGCATTGCCTGTCGTGGTTGGATTATTGTTTTGAATACGAGGTGGTCGCTACACAGCAAGGCTGACAATGACAAGCCAAAAGCTGTAATCGCCGTTAGCGACTGTGTTGCGTATTCAAGGCGATGCGCCATCACGAACAAAAAGAAGCGGCATGGACGTTGCGAAGCATCTTTAGAGGGGAGGCCTACCGGGTCTCCCCTTTTACTATGGCCACTATTCACTATGGCCACTGCGTACTATGGCAACTGAGTACTATTGCCACCTGAGTACTATGGCCACCTGTGGCAATCCCGGTCTCGCGATGACGCCGATATCCGGGCTTTTTCAAGGCCCCAAACCCGCATCAGCCATACCCTTTTCCGCTTCCCCGTCATGACCGTTGCCTTTGCAAGGCTTCGGGGCTCCGCTACACTGGAGTTTTGCTACCTCGCGAGTCGACTTCGCCGCATGTTCAAAGGATTTTCCCGTTTTCTCCAGCGTCCCGGTGAGCGTTTGAAGACCCTCTTCAACCCGGAATCCGCACAGGCTGGCGAAGACGCAACGCCTACCCGAAAAGTCCTGCCTCGCGACGAACACAACGTCTCGCGCCAGAATCTCAGTGAAAGCGCACTCAAGGTACTGTATCGACTGAACGGTGCCGGCTATGACGCCTATCTGGTCGGCGGCTGCATTCGCGACTCGCTGTTGGGCAATCGGCCCAAGGATTTCGATGTCGCCACCAACGCCACCCCCGACGAAGTGCGCCAGCTGTTCCGCAACTCTCGCATCATCGGCCGCCGGTTTCGTATCGTCCACGTGCGCTTCGGACGTGAGGTCATCGAGGTAACGACCTTCCGTGGGCGTCACGGCGAAGAGCACACCGGCAATGTGAGCCAGCAGTCCGACGACGGCCTGCTGCTTCGCGACAACGTCTGGGGCAGCGTCGAAGAAGATGCGATTCGTCGCGACTTCACCGTCAATGCGCTCTACTACAGCGTCACCGACTTCGCCATTCACGACTGGACCGGCGGCCTCCAGGATCTCGATGATCGCGTTCTGCGGATGATCGGCGATCCGGAAACCCGTTACCGCGAGGACCCGGTTCGCATGCTGCGCGCCGCACGCTTTGCCGCCAAGCTCGACTTCCGGATCGCTCCAGAGACCGAAGCACCGATTCGTGAACTGGCACCGCTCCTCTTGCAGATTCCGCCGGCGAGACTGTTCGAGGAAGTGCTCAAGCTATTCCTCTCCGGTCACGCCCTGCAAAGCTTTCGCGTGCTTCGCGAACGTGGGCTGTTCGCCATGCTGTTCCCCGAGAGCGACGAAGCCCTCAACGAGCAGCCGTGGGCGGTCAAGCTCGTCGAGCAGGCGCTGGCCAATACCGATGCGCGAATCGCCCAGGAGCGTCCGGTGACGCCCGCGTTCCTGTTTGGCGCCCTGCTATGGCCTTGCGTCCAGCAACGCACGCCGCGAATCGCCCACGAGCAGGATCTGCCGGAGATTCCGGCACAGCAGGCGGCGGCGCAGCAGGTCATCAGTCGCCAGTTGCAGCACACCTCGATTCCCAAACGCTTCAGCATGCCGATGCGTGACATCTGGGAGCTGCAGCAGCAGCTACCCCGTCGTCGCGGCCGCCGGGTTTTTCAGACGCTGGAGCACCCGCGTTTCCGTGCGGCGTACGATTTCCTGCTGCTGCGAGAGGAATCCGGTGAATTGACGCCGGGCCTCGGTGAATGGTGGACCGAATTTCAGAAAGCCGACGACGACGGCCAGCGTCAACTGATGGCGGATGCCGATGGCGGTCCTCCTGCCGACGGCCCGAACGGCAAGCCTCGTCGACGACGCCCGCGCAAACGCCGGCGCCCGACCAACAAGCCGACTCCCCCGACGTTGGATGACTGAACGCCAGCCTGCTGCCCTGGCCTATATCGGCCTGGGCAGCAACCTCGATGCACCACGCGATCAGCTCGAGCGAGCGCTGGCGACGCTGGCATCGCTACCGTTAAGCGAATGCGTCGCCTGCTCGTCGCTCTATTCGAGCTCCCCGGTCGGCCCTCAGGATCAGCCAGACTTCATCAACGCCGTCGCTGCCATTCTCACCCGCCTCTCGCCATTGGCACTGCTCGATCAACTGCAGGCGCTGGAGCAACGTCATCGGCGGGTACGCGATCGTCATTGGGGCCCGCGAACGCTGGATCTGGATCTACTGTGGTACGACGGTCTCTCTCACCACTCTCCACGCCTGACGCTCCCCCATCCTGGAATATCCCGCCGCCGGTTCGTGCTTGAACCGCTGGCCGAAATCGCTCCGACGCTGACTCTGGACGGCGAGCTGCCACTGACACTGGCAGGCAGGCTCGAGGGCCAGACGTTGACCCGGCTGGGAGAGTGACTCCGGCGTAACGGCATCTCGCGTACCGGGCATGGGAAAAGACCGGGTATGAGAAAGGACCGGGCATGCCGCCAACGTCGAGTTGCGTCTTGTCGACAACCCATTACACTCTGCTCCGCATCGTCTCTTCGGGGGCGACAAACCGGCGTCCGTCGCCCTGCCGCGTCGGGTCCATCGTCGGCGTCTGCGAGCGAGGCTCGCTGTTCTTGGGAGAGAGAGCATGAAGCGCGTCACCCTCAATACGCTACGCGACTGCAAGGCGCGCGGAGAGGCTTTCAGCTGCCTGACGGCCTATGACGCCACCCTGGCACGCTGCGCCGACGCAGCCGGTATCGACGTGCTACTCGTCGGCGATTCGCTGGGCATGGTGCTGCAGGGTCATGCCAGCACCCTGCCGGTAACCCTGGAAGACATCCGTTATCACACCGCCTGCGTGGCGCGCGGCAAGCAGCGCAGCCTGCTGATGGTCGATCTGCCATTCATGAGCAACGCCGATACCGGCCAGCTGCTGCGCGACGCCGGCGAATTGATGCGTGCCGGCGCCGAGCTGATCAAGATCGAAGGCGAAGCGTGGATGGCCGACGGCATCCGTGAACTGTCGCGTCGCGGCGTGCCGGTCTGTGCCCATCTCGGCCTGACGCCGCAGAGTGTCCATCAGCTGGGCGGCTTCAAGGTCCAGGGCAAGGCGGACGACGACGCCCGACGGATCGTCGATGACGCCCGGCAGCTGGTCGAGGCCGGCGCGTCCGTCATCCTGCTCGAGTGCGTGCCCAGAGCGGTCGGCCAGGCGGTGCGCGATGCCGTCGATGCGCCCGTCATCGGTATTGGCGCAGGGCCGGACGTGGACGGACAAATTCTGGTCATGCACGACACGCTGGGCCTGAACAGCGGCTACGTACCGCGCTTCGTGCAGAATTTCCTGAGCGGTCAGGAAAGCATCGAGGCGGCCTTCAGAGCCTATGACGAAGCGGTCAAATCGCGCCGCTTCCCGGCCGAGGAGCACTGTTTCTGATGCAGACGCTCCACGAGATCGCGCCGCTGCGTGAAACCCTGCGTGAGCACCGGATGGCCGGCCGGCGCATCGCGCTGGTGCCGACCATGGGCAATCTGCACGAAGGTCATCTGGCTCTGGTCGATCGAGCACGGCAGTTGGCCGACGTGGTCGTGGCGACGCTGTTCGTCAACCCGCTGCAGTTCGGCGCCGGCGAGGACTTCGGCCAGTATCCGCGCACCCTGGAAAGCGACCGCGACCAGCTGACGGCGCACGGCTGCGATCTGCTGTTCGCTCCCAGCGTCGAGACGCTCTATCCCCGTGGGCTGGCAACCCAGACCCAGGTTCACGTGCCGGACGTCTCCGAGGGACTCTGTGGCGGCAGCCGTATCGGTCACTTCGACGGCGTCGCCACGGTGGTCTCCCTGCTGTTCCATCTGGTCCAGCCGGACATCGCCTGTTTCGGCGAGAAGGACTTCCAGCAGCTGGCGGTGATTCGCAAGCTGGTCGCCGATCTGCACTTCCCCATCGAGATCGTCGGCGTGCCGATCGTGCGCGCCGCGGACGGCCTGGCGCTATCGTCGCGCAACGGCTATCTGACGCCGGATCAACGGGCACTCGCCCCGGTCCTGCAGCAAACGCTGGCGCGCTGTCGGGAGGCCCTGAGTCGCGGCCAACCGCCCAGTGCCGCCCTTCACGAGGCTTCGCAAGCCTTGCAGGAAGCCGGCTTCCGACTCGACTACCTCGAACTGCGTGGTCAGGATCTCTCGCCTTTCGAACTCGGTGGGGATACCCAGGCCCAGCTGCTGGCTGCCGTCTATCTCGGCTCGACACGGCTGATCGATAACGTTGCTGTCGCGCTTCCGTCAACCGGAGCCGATCGTCGACATGGCTGACCTTCGACATGCCTGACAGTCGCTGGCGTCCAGCTCGCCCTGCCGATGTCGCCGCTATCGTTCACTGGATCGAGACGCCAAAGGCGCTCGAACGCTGGGCCGGACCGGGGCTCACCTGGCCCTCCGACGGCACGACGCTGTGGCAGGAGATCGACGCCAGCGAGAACGCCTCGTTCTGTCTCGTCGCCAACGATGCCCCGATCGCGTTCGGCCAACTCGTGGACAAGGGCGAAAGACGCGCGCATCTGGCTCGAATCAGCGTATCGCCCGACCACCGTCGCCAGGGTCTGGGCGAGCGCCTATGCCAGCATCTCATTGCTGAAGCGCATCGGCGTGGCGCTGACACGGTGACGCTCAACGTCTTCGTCGACAATCTCGCCGCGATCGATCTCTATCGCCGGCTGGGTTTCGTCACCCGTGGCCCGATCGACACCCGTGGCATTCAGCCCATGCAGCTGCGACAATTTATCCACGATGTCGACAATATAGATCCATAGCCCTTGGCGGCCTTTCGACCCGCCGCCAGCTCGTCAGCGAAAGAGACCCGATGAATCAATTGAGACCGGACCCGTTCTCTCCGTATCAGTTCTACACGGCCGAGCAGTGGGCCGCATTTCGAGCCGACACGCCGCAGACGCTCTCCGCCGAAGAGCTTCGACGACTGCGTTCGCTCAACGATCCGATCGATCTGGGCGAAGTGCGGCGGATCTACCTGTCCTTGTCCCGGCTGCTCTCTTCCTACGTCGAAGCGAGTCAACGGCTCTACGCCCAGCGCAAGCGATTCCTGGATATCGACGATACTCAGAAGACGCCCTTCATCATCGGCATCGCCGGTTCCGTCGCGGTGGGCAAATCGACCACGTCGCGTATTCTCAAGGAGTTGCTGGCGCGCTGGCCGTCGAGTCCTAAGGTCGATCTGGTCACCACCGACGGCTTTCTCTATCCCAACGCCGTGCTGCGCGACAAGGATCTGATGGCCCGCAAGGGCTTTCCGGAGAGCTACGATATCGGCGCCCTGCTGCGCTTCCTGTCCTGGATCAAGGCCGGCGCTCGCAACGTGCAGGCGCCGCTCTACTCGCACCTGACCTACGATGTGCGCGAGCACGACTATCAGACCGTCGACTGCCCCGACATCCTGATCGTCGAGGGCATCAACGTGCTTCAGGTCCGCGACCTGCCGGAAGACGGCAAGATGGTCCCGTTCGTATCGGACTTCTTCGACTTCTCGATCTACATCGATGCCGAGGAGAACCATATCCACGACTGGTATCTGGAGCGCTTCAAGCTGCTGCGACAGACCGCTTTCCAGGACTTGGATTCGTTCTTCCATCGTTACGCCCAGATCGGGGAGACGGAAGCGGTGGAGATCGCCGAAGGGCTGTGGCGGGACATCAACCGGCGCAATCTGCGCGAGAACATTCTGCCGACTCGCCCCCGCGCCGATCTGATCCTGCGCAAGGGCCGCGATCATCTGGTCGAGCAGGTCGCGTTGCGTAAGGTCTAAAACCCGGTTGGATTCATGGTGGAACGGCCATTGGTCCCATCACGAACAGCGTTTTGTAATTTTTCGTCCAGATGGAGAACTTTTTCCGCCGCTGACCTTCTGAGTGGACTCATCGTTCGTTCACGCTAGGGAAGGCAGCAATGTTGGTATCCGTACAGGCACTGAGAGCCCTGGCGGCATGGATCGTCGTTTTTCACCATTTCATGCAGGTGTTTTTCAGCTTCGATGCCAATAACTGGGTCGAGTATCTGTTCTCCACCCGCGGGCAAGTGGGTGTGGATATCTTCTTCGTCATCAGCGGCTTCGTGATCACTGTCTCGAGCCGCGGCAAAAAGCTGACGATGCCGCAGTTCCTGTTGCATCGCGTCGTCCGGATCGTTCCCGCCTACTGGCTCTACACCGCCATCACCGCGCTGGTCATCTATTTCGCCAGCGATGTCATGCCCGAGTACGGCATGGGCCTGAAGCAGCTGGTTCTGTCGCTGTTCTTCATCCCCACGGAGAACCCGGCCGGTTACGGCTACTATCCGATCCTGCCGGTAGGCTGGACGCTCAATTTCGAGATGCTGTTCTACGTCGTCTTCGCCGCCTCGCTGGTGCTCAAGCGCGAGTGGCGACTATGGGCGGTGGTAGTGGCCATCGTGGTGATCAATACGCTCTTCGCCCACCAGCCCTTCCTCAGCAATTTCTACACGGATCCGATCATTTTCCAGTTCCTTTTGGGGATGGGGATCGCCGTCGTCCATGGTCGTTACGGGATCCCCGGCGGCCGCTGGTGGCCGATCGGCTTGGCACTGGCCAGCCTCGCGACGATTCTCTGCTTCAACGACCCTTCCGGCGCCACGCGCTTCTTTGCCTGGGGCTTGCCCAGCGCGTTGCTGGTGATCGCCTTCATCGGCCTGGAATCGCGCATCGGCGATAATCGTGTCGTCAAGGTGATGGGGGACTGGTCCTACTCCACCTACCTGTTGCACGTGATCGTGCTGTGGTCGGGCAACTACGTCCTGACCGAGCAGTTCGGCCTCAGCCCTTACCTGGCGCTGGCGATCTGTCTGCCGATTATCGCGCTCTGCTCCTGGCTGAGCTTCGAATTCGTGGAGAAGAAATTCTCGCATCGGCTCAAGCGGCATCTACCGGCGCCACGCCCACGAACTACCGCGGCGTGAGCTAATTCATAGAAACGCCCATAAAAAAACGCCCGGCCTGCGTGATGCAGGCCGGGCGTTATTGATGGAGCGCTGGCGGTTACCGCCAGAAAATCACTCTTCGGTGACGAGCGTCGCTTCGAAAGCGGCTTTCTCTTCCGGGGTGATCTCCTTGATCGACAGCTTCACGCGATTGCGGTTGTCGATATCCAGCACCTTGACCGTCAATTCCTGACCTTCGCTCAGGAAGTCTTTCACGTCGTTGACGCGCTCCGGCACGATCTGGGAGATGTGCACGAGACCGTCGGTACCCGGCATGAAGTTGACGAAGGCGCCGAAGTCGGCGAGACGCACGACCTTGCCGCGATAGAGCTTGCCGATCTCGGCTTCGGCGGTGATGCCGAGCACGGTGTCGATGGCGCGCTTAGCCGCGGAGCGGTCTTCGGCGTAGATGCGCACGGTGCCGTCGTCATCGATATCGATCGAGGCGCCAGTCTCCTCGCAGATGCCGCGAATGGTCGCGCCACCCTTGCCGATGACATCGCGGATCTTGTCCGGCGAGATCTTGATCGTCTGCATCGCCGGCGCGTAGTCGGAGACTTCGTTACGGCTCTCGGCGATCACCACGTTCATCTGATCGAGGATATCGATGCGCGCCTGATGTGCCTGCTGCAGCGCGGTCTCCATGATCTCTTCGTTGATGCCTTCGATCTTGATGTCCATCTGTAGCGCGGTCACGCCGTTGACGGAACCCGCCACCTTGAAGTCCATGTCGCCGAGATGATCTTCGTCACCCAGGATATCGGTCAGCACGGCGAAACCATCGTCGTCCTTGACCAGACCCATGGCGATACCCGCTACCGGCGCCTTGATCGGCACGCCGGCATCCATCAGCGCGAGTGACGCGCCACACACGGACGCCATCGAGCTGGAACCGTTGGATTCGGTGATCTCGGAGACGACACGGATGGTGTAGGGAAAGTCGTCATCGTTGGGCAGCATCGCCTGGATGCCGCGACGCGCCAGACGGCCGTGACCGATCTCGCGACGCTTGGGACCGCCCATGAAGCCGGCCTCGCCCACGCTGTACGGCGGGAAGTTGTAGTGCATCAGGAAGCGATCCTTGCGCTCACCTTCCAGCGATTCGATCAGTTGGGCGTCGCGCAGCGTACCCAGCGTGGCGATGACCATCGCCTGCGTCTCGCCGCGGGTGAACAGCGCCGAACCGTGGGTGCGCGGCAGCACGCCGACCTTGATGTCCAGCGGCCGCACGGTCTTGTGATCGCGGCCGTCGATGCGCGGCTCACCGGCGACGACCCGACTGCGCACGGTTTTCTTCTCGAGACTGGCCAGCGCGCCACCGACTTCGTCGGCACTGAACTGCGCCGCGTCACCGCTGGCCAACTGCTCGATAGCCTTGGTGCGGATTTCGGCCAGCGCGTCCTGACGCGCCATCTTGTCGGTGATGCGATAAGCTTCACCCACGGCGGTTCCGAAAGACGCCGCCATGGCCTGCTTGAGCTCGACGTTGTCGGCGGCCGGCTGCCAGTCCCACTTCGGCTTGCCCGCTTCGCTGACCAGCGACTTGATCGCATCGACCGCGACCTGCATTTCCTGATGCGCGAACAGCACGCCGCCCAGCATCTCGTCTTCGGTCAACTCCTTGGCTTCGGACTCGACCATCAGCACGGCCTTGTCGGTACCGGCCACGACCATGTTGAGCTCCGACGTGGCGAGCTCTTCGACGGTCGGGTTGAGGAAGTAGCCGCGTGACTCGGTAAAGCCCACACGAGCCGCGCCGATCGGGCCACTGAACGGCAGACCGGAGATCGCCAGTGCCGCGGACGTGCCGATCATCGCGGCGATGTCGGGATCCTGATTGCGATCGGCGGACAGCACGTTACAGATGACCTGGACTTCGTTCATGAAGCCTTTCGGGAACAGCGGACGAATCGGCCGATCGATCAGACGCGAGGTCAGCGTCTCTTTCTCGGTCGGGCGCCCTTCGCGCTTGAAGAAGCCGCCGGGGATCTTGCCCACGGCATAGGTCTTCTCCTGGTAATGCACGGAGAGCGGGAAGAAATCCTGGCCGGGCTTGAGCGTCTTGCGGCCAACGACGGTACACAGAACGACGGTGTCGTCCATGGTGACCAGCACGGCACCGGTGGCCTGACGAGCGATACGGCCAGTTTCTAGCGTGACGGTACTCGAACCGTACTGGAATGTGGTCTGAACCGGGTTCACGGGCTTTCCTTTACTTGTCGAATTCATTGGGTCGTTTTGACTCGGCGCTTATTCTAGGCGTTCGTCGCGGACAGGGCTACCGATCAGCGACCTTGGTCCCATCCTCTCCATCGGCGAAAACCGCAGCCCAAAACGCAACGACCCCCACTCGAAAGCAGGGGTCGTGGATCTCTTCGGGGTTCAAGACCGCCGAGCGGCGGCCCTGAAATCGCAGGCGGATCAGGCCTCGCGCTTGCCGTCGACCAGACGCTTGAGTTTCAGCGGATTGCTCTGCTTGATCGCTTCCGGCAGCAGCGCGTCCGGCAGGTCCTGATAGCAGACCGGGCGCAGGAAGCGGAAGATCGCCGCCGTACCCACGGAGGTGGTGCGCGAGTCGGAGGTCGCCGGGAACGGACCGCCGTGAACCATCGCATCGCACACTTCCACCCCGGTCGGCCAGCCGTTGACCATCACGCGGCCCGCCTTGCGCTCGAGTACCGGCAGCAACGCCTTGGCGGCGTCGAGATCGGCATCGTCCATCTGCAGCGTCGCGGTCAGCTGACCTTCGAGATGCTCGGCCACCTGCTTGAGCTCGGCGGCATCGGCACATTCGACCACCAACGACGTGGCACCGAAGACTTCGTCCTGCAGCGACTTCTCGTTCAAGAAATCGTTGGCAGAAGTCACGAACAGCGCGGTCTGGCACTGGTTCGAACCATCGCCCTTCTCACCGCGAGCGACTTCCTTCGCCTTGCCGGTACCGGCCAACGCGTCAACGCCGTGCTGATAGGCCTCCGCGATGCCTGGCGTCAGCATGGTCTGGCCTGCGCTGCCCTTGACCGCTTCACCCGCGGCGGCGACGAAGGCATCCAGCTCCGGACCCTTGATCGCGATGACCAGGCCCGGATTGGTGCAGAACTGCCCGGCACCCATGTTGAGCGAGCCCACGAACGCCTTGCCCATCTCTTCGCCGCGTGCCTTGAGTGCTGCCGGCAGCGGGAAAACTGGGTTGATCGAGCTCATCTCGGCATAGAACGGGATCGGCTCGGGACGCGACTGCGCCGCCTTCCACAGAGCCAGACCGCCGCTGCGCGAACCGGTGAAGCCGGCTGCCTTGACCCGCGGATCGGTGACCAGCGCGGTACCGACTTCACGGCCGGAGCCGTACATCAGCGAGAACACGCCTTCCGGCAGGTCGCACTTCTTGACCGCGGCCTGAATGGCACGGCCAACCAGCTCGCTGGTGCCGGGATGCGCACCGTGTGCCTTGACGATGACCGGGCAACCGGCTGCCAACGCGGAAGCCGTGTCGCCGCCGGCCACGGAGAACGCCAGCGGGAAGTTGCTGGCACCGAAGACGACGACCGGGCCCAGCGCGATGTGACGCTGACGCAGGTCGACCCGCGGCATCGGCTGACGATCCGGCAGCGCCGGGTCGACACGCACGTCGAGCCACTCGCCGGCACGCACGGTCTTGGCGAACAGGCGCAGCTGGCCACAGGTCCGGCCACGCTCGCCCTGGATACGCCCCTGGGGCAGACCCGATTCGGCCACGGCACGCTCGATTAGATCATCACCGATCGCTTCGATCTCGTCGGCAATGGTCTCCAGGAACTTGGCACGCTCCTCGAGCGAGGTTTCGCGATAGCTGTCGAAGGCGCTCCACGCCAGTTCGCAGGCACGCCCGACTTCTACCTGGGTGCCGCCAGGATAGGCCGGCTCGAGACGCTCGTTGGTGGCCGGATTGATTGCCTGAATCGGGTCACGGCTGCCTTTCGCGGTCTGCTGACCGATCAGCATTTCACCTGTCAGATTCATCTTGCCTCCTGCAGTGGTGGTGGATACGGATTCTTCTTCAGCCTTGGCCGAGCGCAAATTGCGCTCTACGTGCCACGGACCGAGTCTTGCGAGACATTTCTTTTGTTGCGAAACGTTTTCTGGCAACGCTCTCATGCACAGCGTTGTCTGGCACAGCTCGATTATGTCTTACCCAGCGTAGACCGTAAAAATCGACCTTAGAGATCGACCGTAGAGATCGAGCGTAAAAATCGACCGAGGAAATCGATCGTCGAAATCACGCTCGATCCGATCGGTTCGCGCCAAACCATGAGTAGTAGATGGGGATGCGCCACTCCCGTTTCAACGAACCAGCGCCGGACGATTGGGATCGAACTGCCAATCATCGATCAGATACTGCATGGCCATGGCATCGTTGCGGCCGCCAGCCGGCAGACTGCGATAGAGTGCGTTGGCCTGCTCGATCTGTTCCATATCGATTTCGATCCCGAGCCCCGGGGCATCCGTCACAGCGACCTTGCCATCGACGATCTGTGGCGGATTGCGGGTCAGACGAGCGTCGCCCTCCTGCCAGATCCAGTGCGTATCCAGCGCCGTGGTGCGACCGACGGCGGCGGCACCGACCTGAGCGAACATCGCAAGCGAGATATCGAAATGGTTGTTGGAGTGCGAACCCCAGGTCATGCCGTGATCCTGGCACAGCTGAGAGACCCGCACCGCGCCCGAGAGCGTCCAGAAATGCGGGTCGGCCAGCGGAATGTCGACCGAGCGCAGCATCAGCGCATGGGCCATTTCGCGCCAGTTGGTGGCGACCATGTTGGTGGCCACCGGCAACCCGGTGGCGTGACGGAATTCGGCCAGAATTTCGCGACCCGAGAAACCCTGCTCGGCGCCGCACGGATCTTCTGCGTAGGCGATCACGTCGTGCAGGTTCTTGCAGAGCCGGACCGCCTCGTCGAGCGACCAGGCTCCGTTGGGGTCGATGGTCGTACGCGCCTCGGGAAAGGCCTCGTGAAGCGCGGTAACCGCCTCGATCTCCTGCTCGCCCGGGAGTGCGCCGCCCTTCAACTTGAAGTCCTTGAAGCCATAACGGTCGTGGGCCGCCTCGGCGAGTTCAACGATGCGCTGCGGCGTCATCGCCGCCTCGTCGCGCTGGCGATACCAGTCATGGCTGACGCCGTCGGTACTGTGCCGCCCCGTTTCGCGATGATCCGTACCGCGACGATAGCCGAGCGGCGTCGCATGACCATCGCCAATGAAGAACAGATAACCCAGCACCTCGACGCTGTCGCGCCGTTTGCCGTCGCCTAATAGCTCGGCAACGGGCACGTCGAGGAACTTGCCGAACAGATCGAGCAGCGCCGCCTCGAGCGCCGCTACCGCGTTGACACGCAGTTCGAAGGTCCAGGATCCCTTGCCGAAATCCTCGAAATCGGCACCGCGACCGGCGGAATGCAGCGACGCCACCATCGAACGCAGTTTGCCGATGGGCTGGCCGACGACCCGCGAACGGGCCTGTTCGAGTGACTGCTGGATCGTCTCGCCGCCCGGCGCCTCGCCGACGCCGGTATTACCCGCACTATCCTTGAGGATGATCAGGTTGCGGGTGAACCAGGGAGAGTGCGCGCCACCGATGTTGAGCAGCATGCTATCGCGGCCCGCGACCGGGATGACCTGCATTTCCGTGATGGTGGGCGTAGCGTGGCTCGACATGGGGAGTCTCCGTCAAGGCGATGCACGTTCGACGGCCGAAGTGGCGTCAGCGTACATCCCGCCAGCGTGCAGGGCGGCCAAAAAGCCGCCCACAGGATTGGAATAGCCGGGAAGGCCGGTTTTATAGCGCGCCGGCTTTTTCGATCAGTTGCTTGAGCGTCGCTCGCTCTTTCTCGCTGGGCATGGTCAGCGGGGCGCGCACATCGCCTGCCGGGTAACCGACCAGATCGGCGCCGGCCTTGATCAGGCTGACGGCATAGCCTTTCTGGGTATCGCGCAGGGTGACGAACGGCACGAAGAATTCACGCATCGCCTGACGAATGAACTCGCTGTTGCCCTTTCGCAGTTCCTGATAGAACTTCACCGCCATCTCCGGCACGAAGTTGAACACGGCAGAAGAGTAGGTGCTGACACCAATCGCCAGATAGGCTTCGGCGATGATCTCGGCCGTGGGCACGCCGCCGACGTAGGCGAGGCGGTCGCCCAGCGTCTTGATGATGATATTGAGCGCCTGCATGTCGCCCTTGCCGTCCTTCAGACCGACCAGATTCGGGCAGCGGTCGGCCAGGGCCTGGACCGCATCGACGTTGAGATAGCCGTTGGCGCGGTTGTAGTAGATCACGCTGAGATCGGTGGAATCGCAGACGCTGGCGGCGTACTCGACGATGCCGGACTGCGGACATTCGGTGAGATACGGCGGCATCAGCAGAATGCCGTCGGCGCCGGCTTCCTGAGCGGCCTGGCAATGCGCCTTGGCGAGCTCGGCGCTCTGACCGGCGCTGGCGATGATCGGCACGTGGCCACCGATGGTCTCCACGGCGACTTTGACGATTTCGCGATACTCTTCGATCGTCATGTTGAAAAATTCGCCGGTACCGCCAGCCACGAAAAGAGCGGAGACCTCGTACTCCTTCAGCCACAGCAGACGGCGACGATAGCTCTCGACGTCGAACTTGCCGTTGGCGTCGAAATCGGTCACCGGAAACGACAGCAGACCGTCGGTAATGGAGGCTACAACCGCTTGTTTGGAAAAGTTCACCTAGAGTCCCTCGTCGTGGATTAACGTCAATCTGCCATGCAATCGCTCGACCGCCTGATCTACTGGACAGGCAGGAAAAGGCCGGCATTCTGTCAGCCATGTTGTCATACATCATACTGGAAATGCCGTTAGACCTTAGCCGCATTTCGTGTGACGACCGGCCCAAGACCCTGACACTTCTGATGATGGCCGTCTGCCGGGCCGCGGTGAGCCGAACGCGGGCAACCCGGAAAACCGCAGTGGCGTGCCGGCAACGCTACTGCGGTATGCTAATCGACACTCTCTTTTTGCCGGGACCCTGCCGATGTCCAACGCTTCCGACCACACTTCCGCTCAACGGCCACTGGCCGAGATCGTGACCTGGAACGCCACTACGCTGTCGCGGCGCATCCATGATCGATCGGTCTCCTGCCGCGAGGTGATGAGCGCCTATCTCGACCACATCGACGCCGTGAACCCCATCGTCAACGCCATGGTCTCCCGCCGCGAACGTGTCCCGCTGCTCGACGAGGCCGACGCCGCCGATCACGAGCTCGCCGCCGGGCAGTCGCGTGGCTGGATGCACGGCTTCCCCCAGGCGATCAAGGATCTCTCCGACGCCATGGGGCTGCCGACCGTTCAGGGTTCGCCGCTGCTCGTCGGTCAGATTGCCAGCCATGACAGCCTGATGGTCGAGCGCATGCGCGCGGCCGGCGCGATCGTCATCGGCAAGACCAATACGCCGGAATTCGGCCTGGGTTCGCAATCCTACAATCCGCTATTCGGTGCCACCCGTAACGCCTTCGACCTTTCGCGAACCGCTGGCGGGTCCAGCGGTGGCGCGGCGGCGGCGCTCGCCATGCGAATGCTGCCGGTCGCCGACGGCAGCGACATGATGGGCTCGTTGCGAAACCCCGCGGCGTTCAATCACGTGATTGGCTTTCGCCCTTCGTTCGGTCGAGTGCCAGATCTCGCCGCCGATCCGTTCGGTCAGCAGCTTGCCACCAACGGTCCGATGGGCCGCACCGTCGAAGACGTGGCGAGGCTGCTCGACACGCAATCCGGTTTCGATTCGCGCGTACCGCTGTCGCTGGGAGAACCCCTGTTTCCCGAGGGCAGCGATATTGCTGGCGTACTCGAACGCGACGTTCGCGGTGTGAAGATCGGCTGGCTGGGCGACTGGCAAGGCCATCTGGCCATGGAGTCCGGCGTTCTCGCCCTTTGCGAAGCGGCGCTGGCGCACTTCGGCCGACTTGGCTGCGATGTGGAGGAAGTCGATCTGCCCTTTGCCCCCGAAACGCTGTGGGAGAGCTGGACCACGCTGCGCCACTGGGCCGTCGCCGGCAACCTGGGCGCGCACTACGCCAACCCCGACAGCCGCGCCCGGCTGAAACCCGAAGCCCGGTGGGAAGTCGAACGCGGCTTGCGGCTCTCGGCGCAGGACATTCACGCTGCCAACGTGCAGCGTGGCGAGGCCTACCGCGCCTGGAGCGCCCTGTTCGAGCGCTTCGACTATCTCGCCATGCCCAGCGCCCAGGTCTTTCCCTTCGACGTGGAGACACACTGGCCACGCGACATCGCCGGGCACCCGATGGACAGCTACCATCGCTGGATGGAAGTGGTGGTTCCCGCCTCGATGCTCGGGGCGCCGACGATCAGCCTACCGGCGGGACGCAACGACGCAGGCCTACCGATGGGCTTCCAGCTGATCGGCAGGCCCCGCAACGACCGGGGCGTGCTGCAGCTGGCGCGCGCCTTCGAACAGGCCAGTGGCGATCTGGCGATACTGCCGCCCACGCTTGGCATGTAACCGGGCCCGATTCAGGAGGCCAGAAGCTCATCGGGAAGCGCCTGCAGCGCATCGTAAGCCGCCAGCACCGAGGCCCGCTGAGCTGCCACGCCAGCCTGGAAGGCGGGCCCGTAGATCGTTTCGTCGGGATATTCGGTGATCAACGTCATCGGCACCCGGTGACGATCGTCTTCCGAGATCAGACACGGAAAGCCGTTGATCATTTCAAAGCCGGTGTCACCGGCATGTCTCTCGAACAGCGCGATCTGACGGTCGTTGAACGCGCGCAGGTCCGGCACTTCGTTCAGCGCCAGCGTGACCGCCTCGATCAGCGCCCGTGACGCGTCGGCCCAGCCAGGCGTATGTCGCAACACCAGAAAGAACCCCTTGGGCAGTGTCCACATCTCGAACCCACGTGGAATGTACCCCGACAGCGGCCGCGTCCATTCATGCGCCGGGTAGCCGTGCAGGTTGATATGCAACAACGCGTTGGTCAGGCGCTCGGCCTCGACGCGGATTGCCTTCTCGTGAAGCGCTTCGCCTTCCCGGTACTCCAGATCATCGCCCAGCGCCGTATACCGCGCGGCGTGATGCATGTGCCGGGAGTTATCGGCGATCAGCCGTTGATGAAGCGCATAACCGTCCGGGTTCTCCAGCGGGCAGAGCGTGAAATGCGCCCCGTCTCGTGCCGCGAGAACCGCCGCCGCCTGCAGCGTGCCCGCAGGCGAACTGGTTTCGTTGGCGTGCTGACCCGCCGAGATGATCATGGCGCGATCGCTCCCTGCGAGATAGCGCCCTTCGAGCCGGCGCCCGGCCACGGACATCGCGTGGAACCCGCTACCGCCAAGTGTCGCCAACTCCTCGCCGATCTGAACCTGAGACAACGGACGCGCGACGGCGACCAACGGCTCGCGGTGAGACGAGATCGACTCGCGATCGTATGGCCGGGTTTCCACCTTGACGGCGTACGCCGTACCGAACCGGATCTCCGGCACGATCTGCCCCGGCTGGAGATGACGATCGCCCAGCGGTCGTCCGGACCGCCGCTGGAAGACTTCCAGCAGCGAGAAATAGAACTCCTCGTGCAGGGCTTCCCGAAGCGACAGCACCTCGTCGGCATAGCCGAGAGGCTCATCGGCGATCGGCAGCGTCGCGGTGATATTGAGCTCCTCGAAAAAGGGCTCCTCGAAAAAGGGCTCCTCGAGATAGAGCTCCTCGAGATAGCGCTCCCCGCTCCCATTCCGCGTTTCCCATTCAGCCTCGCGGATGGCCGTCATCGCCTCGGCGAAGAGCTGCTCGTAGACGGTTGTCAGATGGCTGGCGGCACCCTCGACGATCTGCCAGCCGCAGGGGGACAACGCCTGTTCATCCGCGAAGTCGAGATGCAGGCGGTTGGGCGCCAGCACTTCCAGAGGCTCGTCGCGGCCATCGGCGTAGCGTAGTCGCAGGCGATAAATCGGGACGGCTTCGCTGATCTCGCCGGCCTCGAAGTGAAAATCGATGCCGGGGTAGAGCGCCGACAACGGATAGCTCTCCAGCAGGAAACGAGAGGACTTGGCCCCCGGATGTCGGGGATAGACGATCTCGACGCTGGTCAGGCCTTCGGTCGCGATCTCCTCGCGGAAGGCGCAGACCAGCGGCTTGTAGGCCGAGCGACAGCGTGCCGCGATGCCTCGGCTCGCCAGCGCGGCCTCGGCCGCCCGCCGAGTCTCGCGGTCATCGAACGTCCAGGTTTCCAGTCTTCGCCCGGTGAATTCGGCAACGAGCCGATCGAGCGTCGCGGGATAATGTTTTTCGAACAGGATCAACGGTTGGTCCTCCCCGTCGGGTCGAGCAGATCTCGCAACCAGTCACCCAGCAGATTGAGGCCAAGCACGGTGCACAGGATGGCAAGCCCCGGGAAGACCGAGATCCACCAGGCGGTCTGCAGGTAGGTACGGCCTTCGGCAAGCATACCGCCCCAGGAGGGTATCGTTGGATCGACACCCAAGCCCAGAAACGTCAGAGAACTCTCGAGCAGAATGTTGTTGGCAACGTTCAAGGTCATCAGCACGACCACCGGTCCCATCAGGTTGGGCAGGATATGGCGCAGGATAATGGCACCGTTCTTCACGCCGATGGCTCTTGCCGACAGAATGAATTCACGCTCCCGCAGTGTAAGCACCGAACCCCGGACGAGCCTTGCATACTGCACCCACTGACTGACGATCAGCAGAATGATCGTGTTGGTCAAAGAGCCGCCGAGGATGGCGACAAAGGTGATGGCAAGCAGAATGAACGGTAACGCGAGCTGGATATCGGCACAGCGCATCACGATCACATCCCAGATTCCACGGTAGTAACCCGAGACAAGCCCCATCACTACGCCAAACACCACCGACCCGATCACCGAGAAGAAGCCGACCTTCAAGGAAACCCAGCCACCGACGGCGACTCGCGCCAGCACGTCACGCCCCAGCGCATCGGTGCCGAAAAGATGCGCAGCATCCTGGAACGGCATCACCAGCCGCGAGGAGAGACTGATCTGCCCGGGGGGCGCAAACAGCCACGCGGAGAAGACCACACAGAAGACGACCCCGCCCAACAGCAGAAAGCCGAGCACGAACTCCAGCGACGCGAAGCGGTGCAAGCGAGGTGGCGCAGCAAAAGCCATGATTTATTTCGTCCGAATTCGAGGGTCGACAATGCCGTAGGCGATATCGACGAGAAGATTGATGCCGACGATCAGCAACGCCAGGATCATGATCACCGACTGCAATACCGGATAGTCGCGGGCCGCGACCGCGTCGAAGGCCAGCGTGCCCATGCCCGGCCAGTTGAAAACTCTCTCGATCACCACGATTCCACCCAGCAGACCACCGAACTGCAGGCCGAAATAGGTAATCAAGGGGATCGCGCAATTGCGCAGGGCATGCTTGTAGAGCACCTTTCGCTCCGACAGCCCTTTGGCGCGTGCCACCATGATGTACTGTGAGTTCAACGTATCGAGCATCGTGGTCCGCACCAGCCGCACGTTGGTCGCGGTCAGAATCACGCCCATCGTTACGGCGGGCATGATGAAGCTCGCAAAGCCGGACATGCCGGAAGGCGGCAACCATTTCAAGGTGATCGAGAACAGCAGCACCAGCATCGTCGCCAGCCAGAAATTGGGGAAACTCAGGCCCAGCAGCGAAAAGATGCGGATCAGTTGGTCACTGCCACGCCCCCGCGCCACGGCAGCGCGGATACCCAACGGAATCGAGACGGCGATCGAGACGAACATCGAGGCGAATGCCAGCGAAAGCGTCGCGGGCAGCGCCTTGTCGACCAGCAGATTGACGGGGGTACCGCCGACGAAGCTGTTCCCGAGATCCCAGGTGACCAGTCCGCGCAGCGAATCGAGGTACTGGACGAGAAACGGCTGATTGAGCCCAAGCCCTTCACGGATCCTGTCGAGGTCTGCCTGGGTGATGTTGGTCGCACCCTGAGCGATCATCAGCGCGGGATCCCCCGTCATTCGGATCGCCACAGCCACGATCAAGCTCACCGCAATCACGACGAAGATCGCCTGCGCGAAGCGCTTTACGATAAATCCAGTCACATCCTAGCCTCCGTCGAATGAAGAGAGCCTCGCTTTCGTGGAAAGCGAGGCACGAAAAGCGCCTTATTCGACTTCGACGTCATTGAGTCGCATACGATTGTCCGGCGCCGGCACGAAGTGTTTAACGCGTTTATTGACGCCATAGATCGCATTGAGGCTGTAAAGCGGCAGTTCCAGTGCCCGGTCCGCAGCATAGTGAGCGATCTGCTGTAGAATCCGTTCGCGCTCCTTGGGATCAGTCAGCGAGCGTTGGCTCTCCAGCAACTCGTCCATCTTCGGATCGCTATCGTAGGGATTCCATTTCTGACCGCTGTGATACATCGCATAGGCGGTATTGTCGAAATCGAAAGTCCAGCCGCCCCATGACTGCTGGAACATGGCGCCAGTCTTGCCTTGGGGAATGATGTCGTTGAGCAGCGTATTGGTCTCGACCGGATGGATCGAGGCGGTGATCCCGACCATCGACAGATAGGCGGCAACCGCCTGGGTCACCTCGGCGAAAGTGGCATCGTTGCCACGGATATCGATCTGTACCTGCGCCCCCGGCTTGACCCCGGCCTCCTCGAGCAGCTGCTTGGCCTTGTCGGGATCATAGGGCAGCGGCTGCATCCCCGGGTCGAAGCCGAAGGAGCGCTCACCCTGGAACGAGGCGATGACCTGCGCTTGACCACCGAGTATCCCGTCGACGATGGATTTACGGTCGACCGCCATGATCAGAGCCTTGCGCACACGCTCATCGGCGGTAATGCCGTCGGCAGTATTGAAACGCAGCGCATAGACGGTTGGCCCTGAAGTCGTGATCAGATCGAGATTGTCGTCGTCTTCGATCGTCGGGATCATTGCGATCGGGATGGTCGGCGGGATGACGATATCGACGCCACCCGACTGCAGCTCGGCCACGGCGGTCGAGGGCTCGGAGATGAAGCGATAATCCAGCTCGGATAGCTTGGGACCATCGCCCCAGAAGCCATCGTAGGCCTTCAACTTGATATCCACCTTCGGCTCGTAGGAAACGAACTGGAATGGACCGGTGCCGACAGGGTGGGTGTTGAAGTACTTCTCGCCATGCTCCTTGATATATTGCGGCGGCACGATCATCGCGCCATAGCCCGCGAGCTTGGTCAGCAGTACCGGATCAGGCGCCTTGAGATGGAAGTCGACGGTGTTGTCATCGATGATCTCGACGTTCTCGATCGCGGTATAGTTCGACTGTTGCGGCCCCTTGGCTCCCTCCTCCCCTAGCAGACGACCGAAGGTGAACTTGACGGCCTCGGCATTGAACGGCTCGCCGTCATGGAACGTCACCCCTTCGCGCAGCTTGAAGCGAATGCGCATGCCATCGTCCAGAACGTCCCAGCTGGTAGCCAGCGCAGGCACCAGTTTCATATCCGGCCCCCGGTAAGTCAGACCGTCGAACAGATTGGTACCGACGGAAGCCCAGTTAACCAAGAACGTATCTACAGGGTCCCAGGAGCCGGGATCCTGCGGGGATGAGACCGTCAATGTGCCGTCCGCGAAGACCGGCGAGGCAAGAGCGCCGCTGACGAGCAGAAGGCCTAAGGCCGACACAGTGACTGTCTTGAAGGACATCGTTGGCGACATCGAGATATCTCCCTTGCTGGATTGGTGTTGTTTTTGCTGTCGAACACGCTCTTCTTTCAAACGCGTTCCTGCGCGATGAAATGGCCATTGGCGATTTCACGTAACGGGTTTAGCGCTGGCGGAGCACCCACCGGATGAATCGACGAGGGGATTTCGCCGGTCAGCGCCACACGCTGACGTCGAGCCGACGGATCCGCCAGCGGAACGGCGGATAGCAGGCGCTGGGTGTAAGGATGTGCCGTACGTTCGAATACGTCGGCCCGCTTGCCGATCTCCATGATCTGGCCCAGATAGAGTACAGCGACCCGATGACTCATCTTCTCGACGACCGCCATGTCGTGGCTGATAAAGAGATACGCCAGTCCCTCTTCTCGCTGCAGATCCATGAACAAATTGATCACCTGGGCCTGAACCGAGACATCGAGCGCCGACAGTGCCTCGTCGGCGATGATCAGGCGAGGCCTGGAAGCCAGGGCGCGAGCAATACAGACCCGTTGACGCTGGCCTCCCGAAAATTCATGCGGGTAACGGCTCGCCATATCCGCAGACAAGCCGACCCGCTCCAAGAGCTCGCCGACACGGCGACGAGTCGGAGTGCCGCGATCGAGCAGACCATGGGTGAGAATTGGCTCGGCGATGGAGTCACCGACCGTGCGTCTCGGATCGAGGGAAGCGAACGGATCCTGGAAAATGTATTGCACCTCGCGACGCAGACGCTGGCGCTCGGCGAGCTTCATCTTCGACATCGGCTTGCCATCGAACCAGACTTCACCGTTGGCCGACTCCTGCAACTGCTGGATCGTACGTCCGATCGTGGACTTGCCCGAACCACTCTCACCCACCAACGCCAGCGTCTCACCAGGATAGATCTCGAAACCGACTTGGGAGACGGCGAAATTACGATGGGTGGTACGCCCCCAAAAGCTCTTCTTCACGTCGAATTGAATCGACAGATCCTCTACACGCAGCAATGGCGGCACCGTGTAGTCGGCCGTGTCTTGCTGTCGATCGTCACCCTCTTGTACCAGTTCGCCATTTCGCAGCACGGTCAGCGGTGTCCGCCTGGGATGCGTGAAGCCCTGCATCGCCCCCAGCTTGGGCACGGCAGACAGCAGCATTCGCGTATAGGGGTGCTTGGGGCGGGTGAATATCTCCTCGACCGGCCCCGCTTCGACTTTCTCGCCCTGCCACATCACGACGACATCGTCGGCCATCTCGGCGACGACGCCCATGTCATGGGTAATGAAGATCATGGCCATGCCGAGCTCGGCCTGCAGATCTTTCATGATATTGAGGATCTCCGCCTGGACGGTGACGTCCAACGCCGTGGTCGGCTCGTCGGCGATCAACAACTTCGGCCGGCAGGCCAGTGCCATCGCGATCATCACGCGCTGACGCATGCCACCCGAAAGCTGATGGGGATAGCGCGCAAGCAGAGCTCTCGCATCCGGCAGGCGAACCAACGCCAGCAGACGCTCGGCTTCGGCCATGGCTTCGGCGCGCGAGCGTTTCTCATGGAGAATCAACACTTCGCAGAGCTGATCGCCGATGGTAAATACCGGATTGAGCGAGGTCATCGGTTCCTGGAAGATCATGGCGATCTCCTTGCCACGAATCCGACGCATCGCTTCCTGATCGCACTTCAGTAGATCGATGTCTTCGCCAGCCCCCGATGAGAACAGAATACGGCCGCTGGGGAAGCTGGCGCCCGCCATATCGGCAAGCCGCATGATCGACATCGACATCACCGATTTTCCCGAGCCGCTCTCGCCCACGACTGCCGTCGTTCGACCCGGGAACACGTCGAACGACAAGCCTTTGACCACGGAAGCAGTGCCAAAGCTGACACTCAACTCGTCGATCCGAAGGATCGGAGGCAATTCCTGCTTATTCATGGCATCCCTGAAAGTCGAGGTCTCTCACCCAGCCTGGTTGACGAACAACCGGCCGAAGTTTTGGTAGTTGGGTCTGTCGCGAGGGCGTGAAAGCGAAGGCTGGGAGAGAAAGGCGAGCGGAGACGAACGGTTTCCGACTCGGGTAACCGAATATCCGAGGAGAACTTTTTCTCGAGTTCTGACATGGACGCTGCCTGGTTGTTGTTATCGAGCTGTTATCGAGCGGTGCTCCGCCTAGCCACACAATATCCAAAAATTAGCGCCAAATTGCCAACACTGTCTCTCCATCTCATCTTGGTCTCACAGGAGCGCGCGTCGTCGCGCGATGGAAAGGGAGCGCAAAGCGCTCACTTTACGCTCCCTCACCCACCCCGTTCAGAACACGAACGTCAGCAGCAAATTGAACACCAGCGCGGCGATGAAACCCAGCGGCGCGGCGCGGAACAGCAGCTTGGGCAGGAGTCCTGAACGCGCTTCGTCTGTGGGGCAGGAGCCGAGAATCAGGCTGCCACCGGAGGAGAACGGCGAGATCGAGGTGGCCTGCGCGCCGACCACGATGGCGATGAAGATGATCATCGGATCGATCGATAGCGTGCCGGCCAGCGACGGCACCAGCGGGAACAGCGCCGGCGTGACCACGCCCAGGGTGCTGGCGAACAGCGACATGAACGCGGCCACGATGCCGAACGCGACCGGAATCAGCGCCGGCGGAATATTGGTCCCGATCCAGGAGCCGAGCAGATCGATGGTGCCGGCCTTGATCGCCACCGAGATCAGCATGCCGACGCCGCAGATCATGATGACCGTGCCCCACGGCAGCGAGGCGATCGCCTTACGCTCGTCGCCCAGTTTCATTAGCAGCGCGATGACCGAGAACACGCTGGCGATCAGGCCGATATCCACCTTGGAATTGACGAACGTCACGGCGGTGTTGTCGGGCAGAATCAGGCTGGTGATGGGCGGCAGCAGCACGGTGGCCATCATCACCAGGGTCAGAATCAGGGTGGAACGCTGGTCAGGACTCAGCGGGCTGGGACGTTCGACATGCGCCAGCGAGACCATCGCCGTACCGCGCTTGCGGCTGAAAAGAATCAGGCCGGCGAGGACGACGATCGGCACGATCATGGTGCTGGCGAAGATGCCGAAACTGTTGATGAAAGCCTGATTATCGGAGATGCCCGAATTGGTCATCAGCGTGCGGAAGATGATGCCGCTCTGGCTGGAAACGAAGTTGGCGCCTGCCAGCGCGCCGTAGTTGACCGCCATGGCACCGACGATCAGGTTCAACCCGGTGCGGCTGCACAGCAGCAGCGTGATCGGCGCCATGAACGCCAGCACGGTGTAATACCCGGCACCGAGTGCGGAGATCACCACCGCCGCCAGGAAGATGGCGAACGGCAGCAGATGCGGGAAATGGCGGCAGCGATACATCAGATGTTCGGCCAGCTTCTCCAGCGTGCCGTTGACGATCGCGAAACTGTAGAACAGGCACACCGAGAAGATGATGAAGAATATCTTCAGCGGCCACATCGTGATCACTTCCTTAGGACTCAGACCCAGCCCGAAGCAACCGATCAGGTAGGCGAAGGCGATCGCGAACAGCCCGATATTGATCCGGGTGCGATACCCCAGAATGATGGATACGATGATCGCCCCCACCACCAATAGACTCATCATAAGTCGGTTCCCTTTTTCTGCTTGTCGTGCGCACTCGTCATGCGTGCTCGTTCTCTGACCTATCGGCGCTCAGCTCGCGAGCTCGATCTTGAACAGCCTGGCCGGGTTCTCCACCAGAACCTGCCGACGCTCGTCGGCGTTCGGCAGCAGCGTCTGCATCAGCGCGAACTGGGCGTCGTAATCGGTCTGGTCCTCGAATCGCGTATGCGGCCAGTCGCTGCCCCAAAGCAGTCGCTCGCTATGGCCATAGGCATCGCGTAGACGTTCGATCGACCTCGATGCCTGGGCCGGGTTCGAGCGGCTGCGATACGTTGCCGACAGTTTGACCCAGACATCCTCGCTCGAAAGCAGGGATAGCAGCGCTCGATGGTTCGAATTGACCGGATCGATCTCTCCCGCGGGCAAACCGAAATGATCGATCACCACCGCCACGCCGGCTTTCAGAATCTGAGGCACGATCCGGGCCAGATCGTCCATCCCGCGCTGGATTTCCACCGACCATCCCCGGCTCGCCAGTTTGGCGAATAGCGCTTGCCACGGTGCGCTACGATAATCATCCAGGGGCTGACCGATCAGATTGAGCCGAATGCCGACGACCCCCGCCTCGGCCAGCTCGTCGAGTACGTCATCGCTCACCTCGCGCTCCACCACGGCGGTGCCGCGCAGACGCTGAGGGAAGCCGCGTAGTGCAGCCAGCATGTGGCTATTGTCGGTGCCCAGAAAACTGGGCTGTACCAGCACGCCATGGGAGAGGCCGCAGCGATCGAGATGCTCGAGGTATTGCTCGAGAGTCGCGTCGTAATCCGGGCTATAGCGGCGATTCCCGGCCAGCTTCAGGCCCTGATGGAAGATGTGCGCGTGAGTGTCGATGCCGGTCAATCCGGCGTGGGGGAGTTGCGTCATGGACGGCCTTTTCTGATTGGCATGAACACCTCGCGGCGAGCGATACGCTCTATCTTGGCAAAGAACCGCCCCAAAAGAACTATTCATATAGTCGTATAGATACATCGATCATACACGCTTTGGTCGTACGCTTAACTCCGTACGACTAAAGATGAGAAGTTTGGTGATACAGTTGTTTGAAATAACATGGAGGGAACATTCATGAAGGGAATCAGCTCCATGACGGACGAACGTCTGCCGCTCTATCAGCGACTGCGTGACGATATGCTGGCGAAGATCGCCGCCGGAGAATGGACACCTGGCGGCGCGATACCCACCGAAGCCGAGCTGACCAAGCATTACGGGGTTGCCGTCGGCACGCTGAGGAAGGCTGTGGACACCCTGGTCCAGGATGGATTGATGAAGCGCAGCCAGGGGCGAGGCACGTTCATCCTGCGGCCCAACTTCGAAGGTTCGCTATTCCGCTTCTTCCGGCAGGTCGATGCCAGGGGCGATCGCCGAGTTCCCGAGAGCCGGATTCTCGATCGCCAGCTGGAATCACCCGCTCAGGACATCGCGAATGCGCTGGGGCTGGAGCGATCGGAGAAGGTCATTCGGCTGGAGAGAGTCCGGCAGTTCGACGGAGCGCCCCTCTACCACGAGGATATCTGGCTGCCGGCGGCGCGTTTCGAGGCCTTGATCGAGATCGAGATCGACGATTTCGGCAATCTGCTCTACCCGTTCTACGAATCACGGTGCGGTCAGTTGATCGGCTCGGCGCGGGAAACGCTGAGCGTCGAGACCGCCACCCCCGATATCGCCAGGATCCTCGATCTCGAGTCCGGCGAACCCGTAGTGCTGATCGAGCGACTGGCACTCGGTTACGACCGCACGCCGCTGGAATACCGCCGCTCACGGGGCGCCGCCAGCACCTTCCGTTATCAGGTCGATATTTCCTGAACCACCATGGTGGATAGCTATTCCATCGACGGCGTCGAGCGTAAGGGAACGTAACCGACGGTTCGAGGTCGATGAGAGGTCGGGATGGCCGCGGGATCACGCCATCCCGATCTTCATCCCAGCCGCAGGGGCCGTCACCGTGTTCCGATCGTTCTTTCCCAAGCCGTCGCTTTTTTTCCCCAGCGCCCTGATCTGGGCGCTGATCGCCGCCATTGTGTGGGAAACCGGCGCCAGCGCCTGGGGTGCCGCCATCGGCCTGCCGCCTCTGGCGACAGACGCCTCGCTGCCGGTCGGTGTCTCCCGCTTCTGGTCGTCCTCGTTTCTGTGGTTCTACGTCTACTACGCGCTCTGCGTGGGGCTGTTCGCCACGCTGTGGTATCGACTCTGCCCTCATCGCTGGCAGCACTGGTCGATTCTGGGTAGCGCCCTGATCGTTTTCCTGACCTATTTTTCGGTCCAGACCAGCGTTGCCATCAACGCCTGGTATGGCCCCTTCTGGGACATGGTCCAGCAAGCGCTCGGCGGGGGTAGCGACGTGACCGCACTGGATCTCTATCGAGAAATGCTGACCTTCGCGGGGATCGCCTTCGTTGCAGTGACTGTCGGCGTGTTCAATCTGTTTTTCGTCAGCCACTTTATCTTTCGCTGGCGCACGGCGATGAACGACTACTACATGGCCCACTGGCCGCAGCTTCGGCACGTGGAAGGCGCGGCCCAGCGCGTGCAGGAAGACACCATGCGCTTTTCCACCACGCTGGAGGGGCTAGGGGTCAACCTGCTCAAGGCGGTGCTGACCCTGATTGCCTTTTTGCCGCTGCTGGTGACGATGTCATCCCATATCACCCAACTGCCACTGATCGGCCATGTCTCCAACGCTCTGGTCTGGGCAGCGATCGTCTGGTCGGTTTTCGGCACGCTGTTTCTGGCACTGGTGGGAATCAAGCTGCCAGGGCTCGAGTTTCGCAACCAGCGCGTCGAGGCGGCCTATCGCAAGGAGCTGGTCTACGGCGAGGACGACGCGTCACGCGCCGAGCCGGCCACGATGAGTCAGCTCTTCTCGCGGGTGCGTCACAACTATTTCCGGCTTTACTGGCACTACGCCTACTTCAATATTGCCCGTATCTTCTACCTGCAGGCGGACACGCTCTTCGCTTTCGTCGTGCTGACGCCGTCGATCGTCGCCGGCAAGCTGACGCTGGGCCTGTTGCAACAGGTACTCAACGTCTTCGGTCAGGTACGCGAATCGTTCCAGTATCTGGTCAATTCCTGGTCGACGATCATCGAGCTGCTGTCGATCGTCAAACGGCTACGGACTTTCGAATCGGTGATCGACGACCACGAAACGATTCACGTCAGCTCGGTAGCAGGAGACAGCGACTAATCAGGGATGTGCAGCGTGATCACCGGACAGGAAGCAATATGCGATACCTTGTGCGACACGCTGCCGACCATCAGGCTCTTGAGATTGCTCTGGCCGCGACTGCCCATGACGATCATGTCGACGCCAAGATTGGTCGCCAGCTGCACGATCACCTGGGCCGGTCGCCCTTCCTCGACGTGATAGGTCACTTCGTCGGAACCGCCACTGACGGCCCGCCAGGCTTCCGCGAGCAGGCGCTCGCCCGTCAGACGCCCCTTCTCCGGCGTGTAGTCGGCCGGTGATGCACCGACCATGGCGCCCAACGCATCCGTGGCGACCGGTATCTCGGGAACATGCAGCAGGTGAATCCGGGCCTGGGTCGCCTGCTGGACCAGCACAGCGTGTGCCAGGGCCTTGCGCGCGCTGGCGGAGCCGTCGATGGGTACCAGTATCTGCTGAGTCATGATTGCCACCCCTCCGTCGATGATTCGATGCGCGCTGATCGCTGTCGCATCGCCGCTACCTGACTTCAGCGTAGCCGATCTCGGCGGGGGGGTGGTGGTGCTACGGCGCTGGCACGGCGTCTCAGCTCGCCTCGGCTTGCGCGTACTTGGCGGCCGCCTGGTCGACATGGATACACGCCACCTCGACCCGGTCGTTGACGTGCTCCAGCGGCGGATCGATCTGGGTGCACTCCTCGGTTGCCAGATGGCAGCGTGGTGCGAACGGACATCCCGGCGGCGGCGCCAGCGGCGACGGCGGTTCGCCCTTGAGATGCACGCGCTCGCGGCGCCGATTGGGGTCCGCCACCGGCGTGGCCGAAAACAGCGCCTGGGTGTAGGGATGTCGCGGCGTCGTGAAGACCTCCTCCGCCGGCCCGGTTTCCACCGGCTGGCCGAAATACATCACGATCACGTCATCGGCGATGCGTCGAACCACCGACAGATCATGCGAGATGAACACGTAGGCCAACCCGAACTCTTCCTGCAGATCCGCCAGCAGGTTGAGCACCTGGGCCTGAATCGACAGGTCCAGCGCCGAGACCGGCTCGTCGAGCACCAGAATCTTGGGGTTGAGCATCAATGCACGGGCGATGGCGATACGCTGGCGCTGGCCGCCGGAGAACATGTGCGGGTAGCGATCGGCATGTTCCGGGCGCAGCCCGACCTTGGCGATCATCTCCAGCGCCGCCTGGCGCCGCTCTTCCGCGCTCATTTCCTTGCGGTTGAGCCTGAGCGGTTCTTCCAGCATGGTCGCCACGGTCTTGCGCGGATTGAGCGAACCATACGGGTTCTGGAAGATGATCTGCACCTCGCGACGCAGTGCGTCCGGGGGGCGCTGCCCCTCCTTCAACGAGACCTCATGCCCACTGATCGTCAGCTTGCCGCTGGTGGGCGGCTCGATCATCGTCAGCACACGAGCGAGCGTCGACTTGCCACAGCCGGACTCGCCGACCACGGCCAGCGTCTGCCCGGGATAGAGCTCGAAACTCGCTTCGTTGAGCGCCTTGACCGTTGCCGCCTTGGAGAACGGTCCGCCCTTGACCTGATAATAGCGCGTGAGATTGACGGCACTCAGTACGGCATCGCGGCTCATGGGCGCACCTCTCTATGCGGGCTGGATTGCGGGGTGTCTCGCGCCACGCCCGCCGCAGCCGGCGACGGCGAAATCCCATCTTCCAGTGGATAGTGACACAACGTACGGGCGGGATCGTCCGCGGCCGGTACCGGCTCCACCTCGCGGCAGTGCTCGGTGGCGTACTGGCAGCGCGGATTGAACAGGCAGCCGGTCGGGCGATCGTGTTGGCCGGGAACGACGCCGGGAATGGTCGGCAGGCGGTCCTGATTGCCGGCACGCTCCGGCAGCGCCGACAGCAGCGCCTCGGTATACGGATGACGCGGATTGGCGAACAGTGACTTCACATCCTGCTTCTCGACCTGGCGGCCGGCGTACTGCACCACCACGTGCTTGGCGGTTTCCGCGACCACACCCATGTCGTGGGTGATCAGGATCAGCGCCATGCCGGTATCTTCCTGCAGCTTGAGCAGCAGCTCGAGGATCTGCGCCTGGATGGTGACGTCGAGTGCCGTTGTCGGCTCGTCGGCGATCAGCAGCCGCGGATTGCAGGAGATCGCCATGGCAATCATCACGCGCTGGCTCATGCCGCCGGAAAGCTGATGCGGATAGGCCTTGATCCGTCGCGCCGGGTCGGGGATGCCGACCTGCGCCAGCAGATCCAGCGCCCGCTCGTGGCGCTCCTTGCGCGAACCGCCCAGGTGCTGCTTGATCATCTCGTCGATCTGGGTACCGACGGTGAAGCAGGGGTTCAGACTGCTCATCGGTTCCTGAAAGATCATCGACATCTCGCCGCCGACGATGCGCCGGCGCTGGCGCGGACTCAGCTGCTGCAGATCCTGGCCGTCGAAGGTCATCCTGTCGGCGGTGACCTGCGCCGTCCACGGCAGCAGGCCCATGGTGGCGAGCATCGAAACGGACTTGCCCGAGCCGGACTCGCCCACGATCGACCATACTTCGCCGCGGTCGACGTTGATATCGACGTCTTCCACGGCGGCAAACAGGCCGCTACTGGTCTTGAAGCGAACGCTGAGGCCTTCAATATCGAGTAATGCCATAAGTCAGAACCTCCGGCGTTAAGAGCGTTTCATTTTGGGGTCCAGCGCGTCGCGCAAACCGTCACCCATCAGATTGATCATCAACACCGTCAGCAGAATGATCAGCCCTGGGAATGTGACCGCCCAGTAGGCGCTGCCCATGAACTCGCGCGCATTGGCCAGCATCGCGCCCCACTCCGGCGTCGGCGGCTGAACGCCCATGCCGAGGAAGCCCAGTGCCGCGATATCCAGAATCGCGGTAGAGAACGAAAGCGTCGCCTGCACGATCAGCGGGGCCATGCAGTTGGGCAGCAGCGTGTTGAACATCAGGCGCAGATGTCCGGCGCCGGAAAGTCGGCTGGCGATGACGTACTCGCGATCCTTCTCGCCGATCACCGCCGCCCGGGTCAGACGCACGAAATACGGCAGCTGGACCATGGCGATGGCGATCATCGCGCTGGTCAGGCCAGGGCTGAGAATGGCGACAAGGCCCAGCGCCAGCAGCAGACTGGGGAACGCCAGCACCACGTCCATCACGCGGGTGATCACGGTCTCGACCCAACCGCGGAAATAACCGGCCAGCAGACCGAGGAAAATGCCCACGCCCATGGAGAGCACGACCACCATGGCGCTGATCGAAAGCGAATAACGCGCCCCGTAGATCAACCGCGAGAGCACGTCGCGACCGACAGCATCGGTGCCGAGCAGATAGCTCCAGTTGCCTTCGGCATGCCACACCGGCGGGACCAGCAGCGCCGAGCGGTCCTGCATCGCCGGATCGTGCGGCGCGACCCAGGGCGCGAACAGTGCAACCAGCAGGATGAAGACAATGAAAAGCAGGCCGACCAGCGCACCGCGACTGGCACTGAAGTCGCTCCAGAAAGACGCCAGCTGGTAGCGAAAGGTACCGGGCGCGGCGGGGGTAGAAATGGTACTCATGATGAAAGCCCCCTGTTAGTGGCGAATACGCGGATTGATGACGCCATAGGCGAGATCGACCAGCAGATTGACGATCATCACGATGAACGCGATCAGCACCAGGCCACCCTGTACCGAGGGGTAGTCGCGTCGCGAGATCGCATCGATCATCCATTTGCCGATCCCCGGCCACGAGAAGATCGTCTCGGTCAAAATCGCCCCCGCCAGCAGCAGGCCGACCTGAAGGCCGATCACCGTCACCACTGAGATCAGCGCATTGCGCAGGGTGTGCACCATGATCACCCGGAAATTCGACAGCCCCTTGGCGCGTGCGGTGCGCACGTAGTCCTCGCCCAGCACCTCGAGCATCGAGGAACGGGTCTGGCGTGCGATGACCGCCAGCGGAATCGTCCCCAGCACGATCGACGGCAGAATCAGGTAGTGCAGCGCGGAAAGAAACGCGCCCCAGTCCCCGGCGATCAGGCTGTCGATGGTCATGAAGCCGGTTACCGGCTCGATGAAATACATGTACGAGATACGCCCCGACACCGGTGTCCAGCCAAGGATGGTGGAGAACAGCATGATCAGCAGCAGGCCCCACCAGAAGATCGGCATCGAATAGCCGGTCAGACTGATACCCATGATGGTGTGATCGAGCGTCTTGCCGCGCTTGACCGCCGCCAGCACGCCGGCCGGCAGGCCGATGATGACGGCGAATGCCAGTGCGAACAGTGACAGTTCGAGCGTGGCCGGAAAGCGGCTCATGAACTCGTCCATCACCGGGGCGTGAGTCACCAGTGAATTACCCAGATCACCGTGCAGCAAACCCTTGAGGAAATCGAAATACTGGACGATCAGCGAACGATCGAAGCCCATTTGGGACTTGAGCTGGGCGTAGCGCTCGGCGGATATGCCGCGCTCCCCCGCCATCAGCAGAATCGGGTCGCCCGGCAGCAGGCGAATGAAAGAGAACGCAACGATGGTGACGCCAATGAACGTCGGCACCAGCTGCGCCAGTTTGACCAGGAAAAATTTGAACATGTTTGGAGGTCTGACTATTCACGCGATAAGACGCGGGGCGGCTACCAGAGCCGCCCCGCGTCCTCGCTAGGAGAGAATCACTCGATGTCGACGCCTTCGAAGCTATGGCCGCCGAGCGGATCGATCTTGTAGCCGGTCACTTCCTTGCGGATCGGCATGAAGACCGTGGAGTGCGCCAGGGTGTCCCACGGTGCCTGCTCCTTGAAGATCTCCTGCGCCTGCTTGTAGAGCTCGGCGCGATCGTCCTGGTTATCCAGGGTCCGAGCCATCTTGATCAGGTCGTCGAACGGCTTGTAGCACCACTGCGAGCGGTTGGCACCGCCAACGCCATCACAGCCGAGCAGCACGCCCATGAAATTGTCCGGATCGCCATTGTCGCCCGTCCAACCCAGGATCACCGCGCCATCGCGCTTGGTATCAGAGGAGCGCTTGAGGTATTCGCCCCACTCATAGGTGACGATATTGGCATCGACGCCGACCTTGGCCAGATCCGACTGCATCAGCTCGGCGGTACGCCGCGCATTCGGCATGTACGGACGCTGAACCGGCATCGCCCAGATGTTCATCTCGAGGTTCTCGACGCCCGCGTCCTTCAGCATCTGCTTGGCTTTGTCGGGATCGTACTGATCGTCCTTGACCTCGTCGGCGTAGCCCCACATGGAAGGCGGAATCGGGTTCTTGGCCACTTCGCCAGCGCCCTGGAACACTGCATCGATGATCGCCTGCTTGTTGATCGCCATGTTCAACGCCTTGCGCACTTCCGGCTTGTCGAACGGCGCCTGCTGAGTGTTATAGGCCAGATAAGCGACGTTCAGCCCGGCTTCCTGCAGTACGTTGATGTCGTCGTTCTGTTTCATCTCTTCGACATCGGACGGATTCGGGAACGGCATTACCTGGCACTCACCCGCCATCAGCTTCTGGTAGCGAACCTGAGCGTCGGAAGTGATGGCGAAGACCAGATTGTCGATCGGCTGTTGACCACGGAAGTAGTCCGGATTCGCCTTGTAGCGAATGGCCGCATCTTCACGATAATCGACGAACTGGAACGGGCCGGTGCCGATCGGCTGCTGGTTGGCCAGCTCCGGCTTGCCCTCGTCGAGCAGTTGCTGCTCGTACTCCTTGGAATGGATCGAGGCGAAATCCATCGCCAGGTTGGCAACGAACGGGGCTTCCGGCCGGTTTAGCACAAACTTCACGGTATGGTCGTCGACCTTGTCGATCGACTTGATCAGATCGCCCATCGACATCGAGTTGAAATACTCGAAGCTGCCGTTGGCGAGCTTGTAATACGGGTTTTCCTTGTCCATCTGACGCTCGAACGTCCAGATGACGTCGTCGGCGTTGAGCATGCGGCTCGGCGTGAAGAAGTCAGTGGTCTGGAACTTGACGTCATCGCGCAGGTGGAAAGTCACTTCCAGGCCGTCATCCGAGACTTCCCAGCTTTTGGCGATGGCCGGCTCGACTTCGGTGGTACCCGGTTTGAACTGAACCAGACGGTTGTAGATCGTCTTGCTGGACGCGTCGAAGGTGGTGCCAGCAGTGTAGAGGGAAGGATCGAAGCCTTCCGGCGAACCTTCGGAGCAGTAGACCAGCGTTTTGGCCATGACCGGGGTCGCGCCCAGCATCATGGCGGCGATGCCAGCCGCAAGCAGCGTCTTCTTCATCATCAATCTCCTGCACAGCAGCACGCTGTTATTGTGGTGTCGGCTTGTGGCCGATTGTCATTGTATTGCCGGCCGGTCAGGCGGCCAGCAGTCGGCACAGATTAGAGCGTGAAGTAGCGTTTAATCAATTGGGCGATAGCGTGGGACAAGGTGGTTGCACCGACGAGCCGTTCAGTCTAGACGCCTGCCAAGGAGCCGCACCAGCCACCCCGGGCAGGGAGAGACGGCGCTATCGAAGCCCCGGCGCCATCGAAAGCCCGGCGCTATCGTTACTGTTGAATTTGCTCGCCGGCGGCCAGCCATTCGTCGACCTGGTCCTGGTTTTCGTCGAGCCAGGTCTGTGCACCCGCCACCGGATCGTGCTGAGACTCGATCTCCGACATCAGTTCGCCGAGGCTTTCGTCGCTCATGTGCCAGGCATCGAGCACGGCGGTCAGCCACGGATCATCCTTGGAAAAGCCCTCGCGGGAGAACCAGTAGATGGTGTCGCCGTCGCCGTAGACCTTATCGGGATCTTCCAGATACTTCAGATCATAGTCGGCGAACGCCCAGTGCGGGTTCCACAATGTCACCACGATCGGCTTTTTGTTCTGATAGGCGCTATCGAGCGCGGACATCATCGCCGGTTCGGAGCTATTGACCTGATCCAGCGGCAGCTCGTAGGTGTCGATGGCATCGTCGGTCATTCCAGCGATCGCGGAACCGGGGCCGATACCCAGGATCGTCGGGCTACCCTGATATTCGAACTCGTCAGCGTGTTTCGCGAGCTCCGGGATGGTATCGATATCGACATAGCTCGGCACCACCAGCCCCAGCCCGGTCTTGTCGTACCAGGCAGCGTGAACCTCGAGCGTATCTTTGTAGGGCGCCAGGAACTCCTTGTCGGTGTACGGCAGCCAGATCTCCAGGGATAGATCAATATCGTTGCTCGCCATTCCAGCATAGAGTGCACTCTTGCCGACATCGGAAAGCTCGATGTCATACCCCTGATCGTCGAGGATCAATTTCCACAGGTTGGCGACGGCCACGTTTTCCGCCCAGTTGTTGGTACCGATGACCAACGACTTTTCCTGCGCTTGTGCCTGAGCGGTAGATGCCAGGGTGAATAGCGCCGCCGCGAAAGGGTAAAAGGCCTTTCTCATAAATTCGTATCCCTGTTTATTGTCTGAAACCAGAAATCAGCGTTATGAGTATCCGGATATCAGCGGGACAAAGCCACTGCTAACGCCATTCCTCAAGTTTCACGACCGGATGACTGCTAACGCGCCGTGATCATGGCCACCCAGCGGGCTGACTAGGGTGAAAGCCACGCTTGTCCTTGCGGGAGAACTCATGAATATCCAGCTCAAACGACTCTACATCGATGCAGCTCAGAACGACGGCTACCGCGAGCTGGTCGATGGCATGTGGCGGCGAGGCATCCTGCTCGATGCCCCATGACTTTCGTCTAACAGGCGTCAACGAGTCAGGAGTTTATGCTGACCCTCTCTTTGTATGACAAAGGTTTTAGCGCACGTTTAATGTCTTTGCGTGCCTTTGCTTTGTCATCGCCTTACGCACCCGCCGAAGAGCCCGCTCATGGAACAAGACGTCACTCTCTCGCTTCGAGACGCCGAAGCGCTAAGTCTGCGCATTCTCGACAATGCCGGATTCAACGAAGCCCACGCCGGTGCGATAACGCGCAGCGTCGTTGCGGCACAACGCGACGAGTGCCATTCCCACGGCCTCTATCGTCTTGTCAGCTGCGTGGAAACCGCCAGGAAGGGAGGCGTCGATACCCAAGCCGAGCCGGAGGTCATCGACCAGGCGCCCGGCATCGTGAGAATCGACGCCAAGCGCGGCAACTCGCTGCTCTCCTTCGAACGCGGCAAGGCGCTCCTCAAGGAAAAAGCCGAGCGTAACGGCATCGCCGTACTCGCGATCAACAACTGTTTCCACTTCTCCGCGCTATGGCCCGAGGTCGAAGCCCTCGCAGCGATGGGTCTGGTGGGTCTGGCCATGAATCCCACCCACGCCTTCGTCGCCCCGACGGGTGGCAACCGCCCGCTGCTTGGCACCAACCCTATCGCGTTTGCCTGGCCGCGACCGGGCAAGCAGCCTTACACCTTCGATTTCGCCACCAGCGTCGTCGCCCGTGGCGAGATCGAACTGCACAGGCGCGCCGGAGACTCGATTCCCGAAGGCTGGGCGCTGGATGATCGGGGTAACGCGACCACAGACCCGCTGACCGCGCTCGACGGCGCCATGCTCGCCTTCGGTGGCCACAAAGGCTCGGCGCTTTCGACCATGATCGAGCTCCTCGCCGGCCCTTTGATCGGCGACGTGCTGAGCCACGAGACGCAGCCCGCCAACGACGACGGCACCGGCAAGCCCTACCACGGCGAAATCATCCTCGCCCTCTCCCCCGCCACGTTTTTGGGCGACCGCGCCGACGATCACTTGGCCCATGCGGAAGTTCTATTCGAACGCATCATCGATCAGGGCGCCCGCCTGCCCTCGCAGCGCCGTTTCGAAGCGCGGGAACGCAGTCGCGTCAATGGCGTCACCATCCCGGTTCAACTGTATGAAGAGCTGCAGAAGCTGGCCTGAGCCGACATACGCCGAGACGAACGGTAGTAGACAGCCGCAGGCCCGTGTCTGCCGAGATCGATAGCGCACCACGTACGATTTCACCGATGCGTGTGGCTGGCACGCCAATAGAGGTCGCCAAGGCATTCTTGGTCAATCCCAAAGGCTCGATGAATTCTTCCAGCAAAATCTCGCCGGGATGGAGTTTGGGGAGCCGTTCGTCGATCATGATTCATCTCCCTAGTCTTGGTCGAGGCTAGTGATAATCGACAATTTCAACGTTATAGGCGGTACCACTCTCAAACCGAAAGCAGATTCGCCACTGACCATTGACGCGAATACTGTGCTGGCCGCCGCTACCTCCGCACAGCGCCTCCATCCTGGCGCCGGGCGAATGGTTCATCCCGGCCGTTTATCAAGCGCCAGCCACCCTGCCAAAGCGATCATCGCCGTGCCACTCACCCCATCGAGCCAGCGCTGACGAAGAAGACTGATGCTGCCCTGCCCCAGCAGTCGCCCTACGCTGGCATAGATCACCGCGCAGCCGAACTCGATCAGGATGTAGATCAGCCCTGCCAAGATGATCGCCGGGACGAACGAGCCTCCATCGGCGTGTAGAAACTGCGGCAGAAAGAGCGCGAACAGTACGTAGGCCTTGGGGTTGGTAAGGGCGACCAGCGCTTCCCGCCGGATCAACGGCCAAGCCTGTACGGACTCGATACCCTGGCTCGTCGGCACGGCTTTTGGCCGCCATGCCGTCATCAACGCACGCACTCCCAGATAGAGCAGATACACCACGCCCGCCCACTTCAGCACGTTGAAGAAAATCGCCGAGGTCGCCAGCCAGTGACCCAACCCCACCGCCACCCCAATAATCATCAACGTGAAGGCCGCAAAACGTCCGCACGCCGCCGTCATCGCTGGCGCAACGCCGACCCGAAAACCATTGGAGAGCGACAGCAGTTGGTTGGCGCCCGGCGTCATTGCCATCAAAACGGATGCGCCGACCAGCAACGGCCAGTCGATGACGGTTAGCGAGTGGGGAAATAGTGTCGCCGTCACTGCGGCGAGACTGGTCAGCGCTGCAGGAAACCATACTTGTCCAAGCACGACGCGCTCCCATCCAAGAGATGGTTAGCAGCGTCGGTCAATTTCCAGGGGATAACAACTGCGTTTGCTGGCAAGCGGCATGAAGATAACCAAGGTTTGTCGGATACCGAAATGAAAATCGAGCCCGACTTCGAGCGAACTTGAATGTTCGCTATCAAAAATTACGTTATCGCTCGGCATCGCCCCATCACCACCCCAAAACGCGGGTACTGAAAGTCGTCATAGTGCCCCGCGGCGAAGCTTTCCGGCTGCCGCTTACTCCATAGCCGGCTGCAACACCATGATACAAACCGTAAATATTGATGCATTTCTCACGGGTGAAAATCTCGTCGTCGAATCGGCAGAGACCTAACCAGTGGCGCTTCAGGCGATTGCCCGCCACTCATACGATCGGCACGACCATGAAACGAAAGGGTCTCTAATACTTTTTGCCTACTTCAAAATGTTCGATTTCGCGCCACAATGATCTTAACCGAACATTAGTGAGCAGATCCGAACATGGCCAACGAAACCTACGACCTGATTGTCATCGGCGGCGGCATCAACGGCGCCGGTATTGCGCGCGACGCGGCAGGCCGTGGACTTTCGGTGCTGCTCGTCGAGGCGGATGATCTCGCCAGCCATACGTCTTCGGCGTCGACCAAGCTGATCCACGGTGGCCTGCGTTATCTCGAGCAGTACGAATTCAAGCTCGTGGCCAAGGCGCTTTCCGAGCGCGAGATACTGCTCAAGGCTGCACCGCACATCATCTGGCCGATGCGTTTCATCCTGCCTCATCAGAAGCATCTACGGCCGGCCTGGATGATCCGAACCGGGCTTTTCCTGTATGACCACCTGGGCGGACGACAGACGCTGGCTAGCTCACACGGCATCAAGTTCGCCGATCATGCGGCCGGCGCTCCGCTGAAGTCAGAGTTCACGAAGGGCTTCGTCTACTCGGATGCCTGGGTTCAGGATGCTCGGCTGGTAGTGCTCAACTGCATGGATGCGGCCAATCACGGTGCGCGGATCATGACGCACACGCGTGCCGAAACCGCGGTCCGTAACCGTGACGAATGGACCATCACTCTGCGGACCGCCGAGGGCGAGACGATCCAGGTTGCCGCTCGCGGGCTGGTCAATGCGGCCGGCCCCTGGGCCGTGCGTTTTCTCGACGAGGTCGCCTTGCAGGATCACCCGTATTCGCTGCGCCTGATCAAGGGCAGCCACATCGTGGTGAACAAGCTGTTCGACCACGACTACGCCTACATCTTCCAGCAGCCGGATGGCCGCATCGTGTTCGCCATCCCCTACGAGCGCGATTTCACGCTGATCGGCACGACCGACGTCGAGCACGAAGGCGCTCCCGGCGAAATCGCCATCGAGGAAGACGAGATCGGCTACCTCTGCGAATCCGCCAATCGTTATTTCGAACGGTCTATTGGTCCCGACGATATCGTCTGGAGCTACTCGGGCGTGCGCCCCTTGCTCGACGATCGCGAGGACAACGCCAGCGAAATCACCCGCGATTACCGCATCCAGCTCGACACCGCCGGCGGCGCCCCACTGCTCAATGTCTTTGGCGGCAAGCTAACGACCTATCGGCGGCTGGCCGAAGACGCCGTCGACCAACTGGCGCCCGAGCTCGGCAACCAGGCAAAAGCCTGGACCGGCAAAGGCCACCCTCTACCCGGCGGCGAAGAAGCGAAACCCCAGCACCTGTTCGAGTCGCTACAGGCCAGTCATCCCTTCATCCCACTGGGCATGGCCAATCGCATGGTCTTCAACTACGGCACCCGGATCATGAACATCGTCGGTGACGCCAACAGCCTGGACGATCTTGGTGAGCATTTTGGCGCCGACCTGTATGCCGCCGAAGTCGACTATCTGCGCGATCACGAATGGGCACACACGGCCGAGGACATTCTCTGGCGGCGATCCAAGCTCGGGCTGCGCCTCAAGGATAGCGAACGCTCCCGGCTTGCCGATTATCTGGCGCAATCGTTCGCAACGCCGATGGAGATGTCAGCGTACCCGGAGTGATTCCGGTAACCCAGGGAGACGGCCATCGATACAGATGGTGTCACCCAGAAGCAGGAGACGCAGGAGTTGGGCAGTTAGCCACATCGCCTTTGTGGCGCATGCATACCAGGCCTTACCCGGCCATCACATCAACGCAAGTAAGGAATACCATGGGAGTCATAGAAACAATTGTGTTCCATGAGATAGCCGGTACGGCCTGCATGACGCTGCTTGGCTGCGGCGTGGTGGCCAACGTGCTACTCAAGAAGACCGGCGGTCACAATGGCGGCCCGTTACTGATCTTCTTCGGCTGGGGACTCGCGGTTTATTGCGGCGTGTGGATTGCATTCGATACCGGCGCTCACCTCAATCCCACCATTACGCTCGCCCTCTGGCTGGGCCCGGCCACAGAGTATGCGAAGGGTATTCCCATCACCCTGCCCAATACGCTGGCCTACTTCGCTGGCGAATTCATCGGGGCGTGGCTGGGCGCGGTGCTCTGCTACCTTACCTACAAGAAGCAATACGACGACACCGAGGACGCCACCACCATACTGGCGACATTCTCGACCATACCCACGATCCGATCGCGCTTCTGGAATTGCGTGACCGAGGCCATCGGGACGTTCGTACTCGTTTTTGTCATCATCATGTTCGGTCATACGCCCACCGGGTTGGGGCCATTGGCCGTGGCGTTGCTGGTGGTTGCGATCGGCGCATCGCTGGGCGGCCCGACGGGCTACGCGATCAACCCCGCCCGCGACATGGGGCCACGGATTGCCCATGCCATGTTGCCGATCAGGAACAAGGGCTCCAACGACTGGGGCTACGCATGGGTACCCTTCGTGGGCCCGATCATTGGCAGCAGCCTCGCCGCACTCGTTGCAACGGTCTACTGACCCGTTGCCACCGGTCTATCAAGAGGCACGTCGACTCACTATTCAGGACTCACCCTTCAGAAGGATAGATTTCCCATGAGTGACAAGAAGAAATACGTTCTCGCCATCGACCAAGGCACCACCAGTTCCCGCGCCATACTGTTCGACCACGACGGTCGGATTGCCGGCACCGCCCAGCGCGAGTTCGAGCAGATTTTCCCGCGGCCGGGCTGGGTCGAGCATAATCCCCGCGACATCATGACCAGCGTTCTGACCACGCTGACCGAAGTGATCAACAACACCCAGGTCGATGTCGAAGAGATCGCCGGTATCGGCATCACCAATCAACGTGAAACCACGGTGATCTGGGACAAGAACACCGGCCAGCCGGTCTACAACGCCATCGTCTGGCAATCGCGGCACTCGGCCGAGATCTGCGACGAGCTGCGTGAAGCCGGCCACGCCGACATGGTTCGCGACAAGACCGGTCTGGTGATCGATGCCTATTTCTCGGGCACCAAGATCAAATGGATCTTCGATAACGTCGATGGCGTAAAAGAGAAGGCCGAAAAAGGCGAGCTGCTGTTCGGCACCATGGACTCCTGGCTGATCTGGAACCTGACCGGCGGCGCGGAACACGTCACCGACGTGACCAATGCCTCGCGCACGATGATGTTCAACATCCGTGAGCGCCGCTGGGATCCGGAGCTGCTCGAGATGTTCGGCGTGCCGGAATCCATGCTGCCCGAGGTCAAGTCTTCCAGCGAAGTCTACGGTCACGTGCTGCCGAAGTTCTTCTTCGGCACCCAACTGCCGATCGCGGGTATCGCCGGTGACCAGCAGGCAGCTCTGTTCGGCCAGGCCTGCTTCAAGCCCGGCATGGCCAAGAACACCTACGGCACTGGCTGCTTCACGCTGATGAATACCGGTACCGAAGCGACGGCTTCGGAAAACGGACTCCTGACGACGATCGCCTGGGAGATCGACGGCAAGGTCGAATACGCCCTGGAAGGATCGATATTCGTGGCCGGCTCGGTGGTCCAATGGCTGCGCGACGGGCTGCGCATGCTGGGCAAGTCCTCGGATTCCGAAGCGTATGCCGAGCGCGCCGGCGACAACGATGGCGTCTATCTCGTGCCGGCGTTCACCGGTCTTGGAGCGCCCTACTGGAACTCCAACGTGCGCGGGGCGATGTTCGGCCTGTCGCGGGGCACCAGCAAAGAGACCTTCATCCGTGCGGCGGTCGAATCCATGGCCTATCAGAGCGCGGACGTGCTCAAGGCCATGCAAGCCGATGCCGGTCTCGATCTGACCGAGCTGCGTACCGACGGCGGCGCCATCGCCAACAACTTCCTGGCCCAGTTCCAGGCGGACATTCTCAACGTGGACGTGCTGCGTAGCGAGATCAGCGAAACCACGGCGCTCGGCGCCGCCTACCTGGCCGGTCTGGCCCTCGGCTTCTGGGAGTCGCGCGAACAGATCTCCGAGCAATGGGCCATCGAGCGACGCTTCGAACCCGTCATGGGCGATGACCGGCGTAATGCGTTGTATGACGGCTGGAAGCGTGCGGTGCAGGCGACCATGGCCTTTCACGTCGCCTCGTAAAAGTTTTCGCGTCTAACGAACTTTCCCGCGTTTGTTGGGCAAGAGACAAGGCCCGAGCCCTTTGTTTGATAGGGCTCGGGCCTTTTACTTTTATCCCGAGCCTCTAGCTTTCATGACGTGCTCGGCGACGAGAGCTCCCTCAAGACCCCACGTCTCCAAGATATCGCGTTCTCGAGACATCACGCTCTCAAGACACAAGCCCCCAAGACACCTCGCCCTCAAATCCGGATAATGGCCACATCCGCCCCGGCTCAGAACCGGAGGTGCAGCCACTTACCAACGCGGTCCTTCTCCATGGAAATCAAGGTCAACTATCTCGACAACCTGCGCCAGGAAGCGCTGTTCGATGACTTCACCGTCATCACCGATCAGCCGATCCGCTACAAGGGCGATGGTTCCGCGCCGGGGCCGTTCGACTACTTCCTGGCGTCCTCGGCGCTGTGCGCGGCCTACTTCGTGCGGGTCTACTGCAACGCCCGCGAGATACCGACCGAGAACATCAGGCTTTCGCAGAACAACATCGTCGACCCGGAAAACCGCTACAACCAGATCTTCCGGATCCAGGTCGAGCTGCCGGACGATATATCCGAGAAGGATCGCATCGGCATCCTGCGTTCCGTCGAGCGTTGCTCGGTCAAGCGGGTGATCCAGAACAACCCGGAATTCCAGATCGAGACGGTCAAGAGCATCGACGAGGATGCCCAGGCGCTGCTGATGGCGGGGACTCATGTCAAAGACGGCGAGGGCGAATCGACCTGGATCGAGGGCAAGGATCTGCCACTGGAGCAGACCATCGCCAACATGACCCAGATCCTCGCCGATCTCGGCATGAAGATCGAGATCGCCTCCTGGCGCAACATCGTGCCCAACGTGTGGTCGCTGCACATTCGCGACGCCGCCTCGCCGATGTGCTTCACCAACGGCAAGGGTGCGACCAAGGAAGCCGCGCTCTGCTCCGCGCTGGGCGAGTTCATCGAGCGCCTCTCCTGCAACTTTTTCTACAACGATCAGTTCTTCGGCCCGGAGATCGCCGGTAGCGACTTCGTCCACTATCCGACCGAGAAGTGGTTCCAGCCGGGTCCGAATGACGAACTACCGGCCGAAGTTCTCGACGACCATTGCCGGGCGATCTTCGATCCGGAAGGCGAACTGCGCGGATCGCATCTCTTCGACACCAACTCCGGACGCACGGATCGCGGCATCGTCTCGCTGCCCTTCGTGCGCCAGTCGGATGGCGAGACGGTGTGGTTTCCGTCGAACCTGATCGAAAATCTGTACCTGAGCAATGGCATGAGCGCGGGCAACACCATCGCCGAAGCGCAGGTGCAGTGCCTGTCGGAGATCTTCGAGCGCGCGGTGAAGAAGCAGATCATCGAGCAGGAAATCGTGCTGCCGGACGTGCCCGAGACCGTGCTGGCGAAATATCCCGAGATTCAGGAAGGCATCGCCGCCCTGGAGGCACAGGGCTTTCCGGTACTGGTGAAGGATGCCTCTCTCGGCGGCCAGTTCCCGGTCGCCTGCGTGACACTGATGAACCCGCGCACCGGCGGCGTCTTTGCCTCGTTCGGCGCACACCCGAGCCTGCAGGTCGCGATCGAGCGCAGCCTCACCGAGCTATTGCAAGGCCGCAGCTTCGAGGGCATGAACGACCTCCCGCCGCCCACCTTCAACTCCCAGGCAGTGTCCGAGCCCAACAACTTCGTCGAGCACTTCATCGACTCCTCCGGCGTGATCTCGTGGCGTTTCTTCAGCGCCAGCGCGGATGTGGAATTCGTCGAGTGGGGCTTCTCGGGTTCGAATGATGAGGAGGCCGCCAGCCTGTTCGGCATTCTCGAAGCCGAGGGCCTGGAAGCCTACGTGGCGATCCATGAAGACCTGGGCGCGCCGGTCTGCCGGATTCTGGTGCCGGGCTACTCCGAGGTGTACCCGGTGGAGGATCTGGTGTGGGACAACACCAACATGGCGCTGGCTTTTCGCGAGGACATCCTCAACCTGCACGCGCTGGATGATGAACGACTGGCCGACCTGCTGGAGCGCCTGGACGAGAGCGAGCTCGACGAGCAGATGAAGATCATTACGCTGATCGGCATCGAGTTCGACGAGAACACCGTGTGGGGCCAGCTCACGATTCTCGAACTGAAGCTGCTGATCAATCTGGCACTCGGCAGGCAGGAAGACGCCCTGGATCAGGTCGAGATGTTCCTGCAGTTCAACGACAACACCGTCGACCGCGGCCTGTTCTATCAGGCACTACTCGCCGTGCTGCAGATCACCCTCGACGACGATCTCGAGCTGGACGATTACCGTCACAACCTCAAGCGCATGTTCGGCGAGGAAACGATGACGGCAACCGTCGGTTCCGTAGAGGGCTCGGTTCGCTTCGCCGGTCTGACACCAACCAATGTGCAACTGGAAGGCCTGGATCGGCACCAGCGCCTGCTCGAAAGCTACCGGAAACTGCACGTGGCGCGGGCTGCTCGAAGCAACTGAGTAGTGGCAACCCGGCCGTCAGCGATCGGCCGGGTGATTCACGCCGTCGGTGGCCTCGACTTCGCCCAGGTCGTACGGATTGACGCCTTCCAGGCAGCCGATGTTGTAGCCGTACTGGTCGGGATTCGAACGTCGCTGGTGATGAGTGTAGATCCCGCAGTTGCCGCAGAAGTAGTGTTTCGCGGTCATCGTGTTGAACTGATAGCAGCGCAGCACGTCTTCACCGGCGATGACGTGCAACGCGTTCAACGGCACGCCCGAGGTGATAGCTCCCTTGCGTTTGCATAGCGAGCAATTGCAGCGATGCGGCTCGACCACGCCATCGGGTAATTCGAGCTCCAGTACCACCGCACCACAGTGGCAGCTCAAACGATGTCGCGGCTGGATGTCGGTATTGCCGATGCGTTTGATCATGGCCGGTTCTCCTCGTTCCTGGCACGTTCAGCATAGCGCGATTCCATTCCTCGGCCGGCCCACATACGTTCGTTGGATCTTCACATCTTCGTCATTAGCGCCCCCTAATCTGTCGTCACTGGCACTATCGACAGCGACCGAACGGGGACCGACCATGACGACGGATCGAAAGCATTTTTCCAGGCGTGACTTTCTGACGACCAGCAGTCGTCTCGGTATCGGTCTTGGATTGGCCGGCACCGGACTGCTGGGCGCGCCGGCAATCATTCTGGCAGAGGGACGCCGCCCAACCCTCGAAGGTGGCGTGATGAGTGGCGACGTGCTGCCCGATCGCGCGATGCTGTGGGGGCGTGCCAGCATGCCATCGCGGATGCTGATGGAGGTCGCCGACAATCCCGAGTTCCGCGGCGCGCATCAGCTCCCTTGGGTCGATGTGCTGCCCACCACCGACCTGATCGGCAAGATCGACGCGACCGGCCTGACAGGCATGGATACCGTGCACTACCGGGTGCGCTTTGCCGCACTGGGCGATTCACGCGCGATGAGCGAGCCGGTGATCGGGCGGTTGCGACTGCCGCCCTCCCAACCCAGAGACATTCGCTTCGTCTGGTCCGGTGACGTGGTCGGTCAGGGCTGGGGCATCGATGAATCTCGCGGCGGCATGCGCACCTGGGAAACGATGCGTCAGGCCCGGCCGGATTTCTTCATCCACTCCGGCGACACGGTATACGCCGACGGGCCGCTGGAAGCGCAGACCGAGCTCCCCGATGGGAGTGTGTGGCGTAATATCGTCACGCCAGCCAAACAAAAGGTCGCCGAAACCCTCGATGAGTATCGCGGCCAGCACGCCTACAACCATCTCGACGCCAATTTTCGTCGTTTCGCCGCCGAAGTGCCGATGCTGGCGCAGTGGGACGACCACGAGACGCTCAACAACTGGTATCCGCAGGAGCTTCTCGACGACGACCGCTACCGGGAGAAGAACGTGGCGCTGCTCTCCGCCCGCGCGCGCCAGGCCTTTCTGGAATACATGCCGATCCGGATGTCGTCTTCTGCCCCGCAACGGATCTATCGGCGTTTTTCCTACGGGCCAGGGATGGAAGTGTTCATGCTCGACATGCGCAGTTATCGCGGCCCCAACAGCGCCAATCTGCAAGACAAGGAATCATCGGCCGCCGCGTTCCTGGGCGAGAATCAGTTCCGCTGGCTGCGGCGAGCGCTGAACGACTCCACCGCGACCTGGAAGATCATTGCCGCCGACATGCCCATCGGCATGGTGGTGCCGGATGGCGAGTTGTTCGAAGCGATCGCCAACAATGGTCCCGGCCAGCCGCTCGGGCGGGAACTGGAACTCGCCCGACTGTTGCGGGCCATTCGTGACGACGATATCGCCAACGTCGTCTGGTTCACCGCCGACGTTCACTACACCGCTGCGCACCACTACGCTCCGGAGCGCGCGAGTTTCAAGGCGTTCAAGCCGTTCTGGGAATTCGTCAGCGGCCCACTCCACGCCGGCACTTTCGGCCCCAGCGAGATGGACGCCACCTTCGGTCCGGAGGTGACATTCTCCAAGGCCCCGCCGGAGGGCCAGTCGAACTTGCCACCCTCGGCGGGCTATCAGTTCTTCGGCCAGGCCGATCTGGACGCCGAAAGCGAAACGCTGACCGTTCGGCTGAAAGACAGTGACGGCAGGACGCTGCATATCCAGGTGCTGGAGCCCGAGACCCGTTCCGCCAACGCCTGAGGACAGCGGGCGGTCGGCGGCAATGTCACACCAGCTTGCCCGGGTTCATGATCCCGAGCGGATCGAGGGCGGTCTTGATCGCGCGCATCACGGCCCAACCTTCGCCGTGTTCGGCTTCCATATAGGCCCGCTTGCCGGTGCCGATGCCGTGCTCGCCGGTGCAGGTGCCGCCGGCGGCCAGGGCGCGCTCGATCAGGCGCTGGTTGAATGCCGCCAGCGTCTCGAGCTCTTGTTCGCTATGGCGATCCACGGCGACGACCAGATGAAAATTGCCGTCACCGACATGGCCCAGCAGCGGCGCGATCAGGCCACTTTCGGCGACATCCGCCTGGGTCGCTTCGATGCAGTCGGCCAGCTGGGAGATCGGCACGCAGATATCGGTGGCCAGGAACTCCATCCCGGGGCGCAGCGCCTTGGCCGCGTAGGCGGCATCGTGACGCGCCTGCCATAGCGCCTGGCGATCCTCCTCCTTCGTCGCCCAGGCGAAGTCGCTGCCGCCGAACTCCTGGCACAGTTCCGCCATCGCTTCGGCCTGTTCCTTGACGCCGGCGTGGGTGCCGTGGAATTCCAGAAACAGTGTCGGCTTCTCGGCGTAGTCGAGCCGGGAGAACGCGTTCACCGCGCGCATGGCGAGTGCGTCCATCAGTTCGATTCGCGCCATGGGAATGCCGTACTGAATCGAGGCGATCACCGCATCGATGGCGCCGGCAACGTTGTCGAACGCCACCGTCGCCGAGGAGATCGCTTCCGGCAGGCCGTGCAGCTTCACATTGAGTTCGGTGATGATGCCGAGCGTACCTTCGGCGCCAATCATCAGATGGGTGAGATCGTAGCCGGCCGCGGACTTGCGCGCGCGGGTGCCGGTCTCGACGATACGGCCGTCCGGCATCACCACGGTCATCGATAGCAAGTTCTCGCGAATGGTGCCGTAGCGCACGGTATTGGTGCCGCTGGCGCGGGTCGAAGCCATGCCGCCCATGCTGGCATCCGCCCCGGGATCGACGGAGAAGAACAGCCCCGTCGCGCGTAGGTGAGTATTCAACTGGGTGCGCGTCACGCCCGGCTGGACGGTGGCGTCCATGTCTTCCGGGCGAACCTCGATCACCGCATTCATCTGCGAAAGATCGACGCATAGCCCGCCATGATCGGCGATCACCTGGCCTTCGATGGACGTGCCAACGCCGTAGGGAATTACCGGCACCCAATGCGCCGCGCAGGCCCGCACCACGGCGGAGACTTCCTCGGTGGAGTGCGGAAAGCAGACCGCATCCGGCGCGGCCGGATGATGCCAGGACTCGTCATGCCCGTGTTGCTCGCGAATCCCCGCCGCCGTCGTGATGCGATCCCCCAGGATGGGTTCGAGCTCGGCGATCAGTGCCTGAAGCGTTTTGGCATCGGGGCGTGAAGGCAGTTCGGCAGGATTCGCGTCGGGGAAAGACATGAAGAACACCTCAGTAGACCGGGAATGACCGACAGTGAGCAAGCTATCGACCTTCCCAGCATACCGGATTTTATCCGCGCTGCGTGGCGCCCGCTCCTGCCGATGTCAGTTCGTGACGGTGTCCCTGATGGCTTCGGTAGCTGGCGCACCCGCCTTGCCGAACACTTCCCGCAGATGCTCGCGATACTCCGCCGTGTGCCGTTCGACATCCGGCATTTTCATCACATCGTTGGCGATGAAGGTGGGCAACCCTTCCAGGCCGACGAAGGTCTGCGATTTGTGGAATGCGAAGTAGACGCCGTCGACGCCACGCCCTTCGAAGAAGTTGTCCGACTCATCGAACGCTTCCCGCGGCGCGTTCCAGGTCAACGAGAGCATGTAGCGGCGGCCCTGCAGCAGCCCGCCGCTGCCGTACTGCTTGCTCGGGTCGTGACGCGAACGCCCATCGTTGGCGTAGAGCGAACCGTGGCCCGCGGTGAAGACTTCGTCGATGTAGCGCTTCACGCTCCAGGGCGTGCCCATCCACCAGCCGGGCATCTGATAGACGATCACATCCGCCCACAGATAGTTCTGCACTTCGGCGTCGACGTCGTAGCCCTGCTCGATGATCGTCTCGTGGACTTGGTGACCCAGTTCGCGCAGTTGCTCGACGGCAACCTCGTGGAACGTATTGTTGAGCTCACCGCCGGAATGGGCAAAGGGCTTACCGCCATTGATCAACAGTATCTTCATGATATCGCCTCTCGATAAATAATGATGGAGCAGCCTTGCACTGCCACTGATCGATGCAACGATTGTGACGCCTGCCAGCAAAAGAAAAACCCGACTGGCGACAAGTCACTTTTGATTTAAAATCAATAAACATATCGAAAGGCCATCGACGCGCCATGAAAAGTACCCTGGAAGAGCAGCAGGCATTCATCGCCGTGGTCGACAGCGGCTCGATCACCGCCGCCGCCGAGCGGCTGGAGATGACCGTCTCCGGCGTCAGCCGTGCGCTCAACCGGCTGGAGCAGAAACTGGCGACGACACTGCTGCGGCGAACGACGCGCCGGCTGGAGCTGACCGAAGAAGGCGAAACCTTCCTCGCTCATTGTCGGCGCATACTGGCTGCCGTGGAAAACGCGGAAGAGGCGATCGTCGGCCACCATGATCAGCCCAAAGGCCGACTGCGCATCAACGCCGCGCCGAGCTTCATGCAGTTCGTGATCGTGCCGATCATCGGCGAGTTCCGGGCCCGCTATCCCGGCATCACGCTGGAACTCGATACCCACGACCGCTTCATCGATCTGCTCGAGCAGCGCGTCGACCTCGCCATCCGTATCGGCGAACTGACCGACTCTTCGCTGCACGCCCGACCGCTCGGCCATAGCCCGTTACGGCTTCTCGCCAGCCCCCGCTATCTCGAGCGCCATGGCGTGCCTCGCTGCGTCGAGGATCTCGCTCACCACAGTCTGCTCGGTTTCAGCCAGCTCGACCATCTCAACGACTGGCCGCTGCTCGATGCCCACGCCAAGCCGTTTCACGTGAAACCTTCGCTATCCGCTTCCAGCGGTCCGACACTGCTGGAACTGGTGACGGCCGGCGAGGGCATTGCCTGTCTCGCCGACTACATGACCCTTCGCCCCCGCCAGCTCGGCACGCTGATCGACATACTACCCGAGCAGACACAGTTCCAGACTCAACGCATCAACGTCGTCTATTATCGTCAGACCGCGCTCTCCCGGCGCGCTCGGCTGCTGATGGATTTTCTTGCACAGCGGCTGCCGGGAGACTATCTGAATCTCTGATGTTCGTCGTCGAGCACATTGCGATGCCCCTGGCACCTTCTGGCAATTTATATCGATTCCTCCTTAACCTGGATCGAATCCCCGGGCCTTGCTTAAACAGTATCTTGTCGAACATGAGCATGTGATGCGCCAAGGCAGGCGCCACGTTTTACGAAGGAGCGTACGATGCCCCACCCCGATTGGCGGCGCGCGCTACATCGGCTCCGCACCGAGTGGGCAACGCCGGCGGAAGAGCCTCGGACACTCGCGCGGCGCCTTGAACAGTTGATCGAGCTGGAACTCGATCGACTGCCAAGACCGGCCCAAGGCGAGACTTTGTTGCGCTGGGCGACGCTGGCGGAGATCGCCGGGCTGGATCTCGCGCTGATCAAGCTGTTCGAAGGCCACACCGATGCCCTGGCGATACTCGCCGAGCTGAGCGACGCCGATCGTTTCCCTCGAGAGGCCGTGTGGGCCGTGTGGGCGGCGGAACCACCGTTTGCCCGCGTCGAAATCATTCCCGATGAAACGACGACCGGCCCGCTGTCGGACCGCCAGCGCGTGCGTCTGCGCGGACGCAAGGCATGGTGCTCGGGTGCCGCGACGGTTTCTCACGCGATGGTCACCGCCTGGCATGAGCAAACCCCTTATCTGGCCGCCGTCGATATGCGTACGCCCGGCGTTCAGGTGACGCAGACCGGCTGGCACGCCGTGGGCATGGCCGCCACCCAGAGCGTGGACGTGGATTTCGACGCTGCCGAGGCGATTCTCGTCGGTCCCGCCAGAGGCTATCTACAACGCCCCGGTTTCTGGCAGGGCGGTATCGGCATCGCCGCCTGCTGGTGGGGCGCCGCCGCCAGGCTCGGCGAGATACTGCGGGCGAGCGTCGCCAAGCGGGACGACCCGCACGCCCTGGCGCACCTGGGCGCGGTCGATGTCGCCCTGCGCCACGGTGAAGCGCGCCTGCGGGACGCCGCCGGCTGGGTCGACGAGCATCCCCACGCCGACGCCCGCTATCTGGCGTTATCGGTACGTGGCGCCGTCGACGCCGTCGTCGAGGAAGTCATTCATCATGTCGGGCGCGGCGTCGGTGCCGGCCCCTACTGTCGCGATCCGGCCTTTGCCCGGCTGATGGCCGACCTGCCGGTATTCGTCCGCCAGTGCCACGCCGAGCGCGACCTGCAGGCGATCGGAGACTATCGCCGACAGGATCACGAGGAAATATCGGAATGGAATCTATGGCCATGATCGAAGACGAGCGGCGGATCGAAGGGGATGGCACGCCGCTGGACACCTGGCTTGGCTGGCCGGAGCTGGCGACATTGCCCACATTCGATCTGGAAGCGCGAATGGCCAAAGGCCGGCGCGTGGTGGTGGTAGCACCGCACCCCGACGATGAGATCCTCGGTTGCGGCGTCCTGCTGCAGCAGTGTCACGCCCTGGGTCGCGAGCTTCTGATGATCTCGGTGACCGACGGCACCGGCAGCCATCCGGATTCGACACGCTGGCCACCCGAGCGGCTGGCCGCCACGCGCCCCGAGGAGAGCCAGCGCGCGCTGGACCGCCTGGGGCTCGACGACATCGAGACGATTCGCCTGAGACTGCCCGACACGCAAGTCGCCGCGGAAACGGCGGAACTCGCCTTCCGGCTGCACAAGGTGCTGCGTGACGACGACGTCATCGTCACGACATGGCGCGGGGACGGTCATGCCGATCATGAAGCGGTCGGCGAGGTCTGCGCCAAGCTGCTGAAGGAGAGCCAACGTACCCTGCTCGAGATGCCGATCTGGATGTGGCACTGGGCAACGCCGGACGACCCCCGCGTCCCGTGGCATCGCGCATACCGGCTGCCGTCGACACCCGCCGAAATCGAGCGCAAGCAACGCGCCATGCTCGAACACGTCAGCCAGTGCGAGCCCGATCCCTCGACCGGCCGGCCACCGATTCTTTCTGCCCAGGCGCTTGCACGCCTGATGCAGGATCACGAGGTGCTGCTGGTATGAGCGCCCGAGACATGAATGAACCTGGCATGAGCGAACCTGGCATGAACGACGACTTTTCGACCGGCGTTGCCGAAGCCGGCACGAAAGAGGCCGCCAAGGCCGATGCCAGGCTCGAGCTTCACGCGCATTTCGAGCGTCTGCACGCCCATTCCAGCGATCCGTGGCACTACGACGCCTCCTGGTACGAACAGCGCAAGCGCGCCCTGACGTTGGCAATGCTGACGCGCGCGCGTTATCGCCGCGCGTTCGAACCCGGCTGCTCGGTGGGCGTGCTCAGCGCCGACCTGGCGCCGCGTTGCGATGAACTGCTCGGCTGGGACGTCAGCGCCAGCGCCGTCGCTCATGCTCGCCGCCGGCTCGCGCCCTGGCCCCACGTAAGGGTCGAACGACACGAGTTGTCGAGCGCGCCATCCGAGGCGCTTCCCGCTGGAGCATTCGACCTCATCGTCTTCAGTGAACTGGGGTATTACCTGGAACCCGCTGCCCTGCAGGCAACGATCGAGGGTCTCAAGCGCGCTCTGCACCCATCCGGCGAGCTGATAGCGTGCCACTGGCGCCATCCATTGGCTGACGGCCGAATGAGTGGCGATACCGTGCATGAACGATTGCATGAGATCCTCGAACTGCCCCGGGTCAGCACCCTGACAGAGCGCGATTTCCGACTGGACCTGTGGTCTGCCGGGGCCACGCCATGATCGGTGTCGTGGTACCGGCCCATAACGAGGAGACCTTGCTCGACGCTTGCCTGGAGTCGCTGCAGGCCGCGGCGGGGCATCCGGCGGTCATTGGGGAAGGGGTTCGTATCGTCGTGGTGCTGGACGCGTGCAGCGACGGATCCTACGCGGTCGCGCGCCAACGGGGCGTGACGACGCTCGACGTCGACTTCACCAACGTCGGCATGTCGCGCCATGTCGGCGCGCAATGGCTGATCGGCCGCGGCGCGCGCTGGCTGGCCTTCACCGATGCCGACACCATCGTTCAGCCCGACTGGCTCGCCCAGCAGCTCGCCAGTCGCGCCGATGCCGTGTGCGGCGGTATCCGGCTGGAGGGCTGGGATCAGTTGCCACGGGAGCTGCGCCGCCGCTTCGTCGCCTATCGACGCGCGCTGCCCGATGGCCGACACATCCATGGTGCCAATCTCGGCGTCGCCGTCGGCGCCTATCAGGCGGTCGGCGGTTTCGCCCCGCTCGCCTCCCAGGAGGACGTGCATCTCGTCGCCGCCCTGCAGCAACATGGCTACACCATCGACTGGCGCGAGACCCTGAAAGTCCTGACCAGTACGCGCCAGGACGCCCGCGCCCCGGGCGGTCTCGGTGAGCGGCTGCGGGCCCTTCAGCTGTAGCCGTTGCGGGCCGGCCCCGTCACCAAGACAACAATAACGACAACCATGACGACAGCGCCAGGTCGTCGATTCGCCTAATCGTCCAAGGCAGCCCATACTCGAAATGAAGGCACGCCCTGACGGCTTCTACGCGCCGTCATGACTCGTGATACCGATCGTCTCACCGCTCAAGTCTCACTACTTACGTCTCACCCCGCTCGAGCTGGCCACCACCAGCCTCTTTTCGCCCTCGACAGGTTTGCCCGGAGATACCGCTGTGAGAATTCAACTAGGTTGCGAGATGATCTATCAGTTTGCCGCGCCCACGCCGATGATCGCCATGCTCAACGTGCACCACTCGCGGTTTTCGAGCCTGGAGCAGCCCGATCATCTGACGACGACCCCCATCGTTCCGTTATCGAGCTATCGCGATAGCTTCGGCAACTGGTGCACTCGGCTGGTGGCACCTGCGGGCACCTTTTCACTGGGCACCAATACCGTGCTGCACGATGACGGCGGTTACGATGCGGTCGATGTCACGGCGCAGCAGCATCCGGTAGAGACCTTACCGTCGGACGTGCTGCTGTACCTGCTGGGTAGTCGCTACTGCGAAACCGATCTGCTCAGCGAAATCGCCTGGCAGCGCTTCCAGGGTACGCCGCCGGGATGGCAACGCGTCCAGGCGATCTGCGATTTCGTCCACGACCATATCACCTTCGGCTACGAGCACTCGCGGCCTACCCGCACCGCGGCGGAAGCCTACCGGGAACGCGTCGGCGTCTGCCGCGACTACACCCATCTGGCCGTCACGCTGTGCCGCTGCATGAACATCCCCGCCCGCTACTGCACCGGCTATGTCAGCGATATCGGCAACCCGCCGCCCTATGCCGACATGGACTTCGCCGCCTGGATGGAAGTCTATCTCGGCGGACGCTGGTGGACCTTCGACCCGCGCAACAACGCGCCCTGCATCGGCCGCGTGCTGATCGCCCAAGGCCGCGACGCCACCGACGTACCGCTGACCCACACCTTCGGCCCCAATACCCTGGGCGGATTCAGCGTGTGGATCTACCAGCTGGCGGAGTGAGCGAGAAGCCATGGCCTGAGCGGAAACCAAGGAAAGGACTTGGAAAAGAAAGCGGCAGCGCACGGCTTGGTCGGATCTATTCAGAGGTAGGCGCAAGTCTCTTTGCCAAATAAAGCCTCGTAGACCTCAACGGCGCTTTCGTACCTGACGAAGTGTCTCTTAGGGACGCTTCGAATGGCGGGACGCTCCGCTTTGAAGCCTTCCGAATTACCCTTGGTATGTTTCGCCACTTGAAACGTCGAAATATCCGGAAGCGGCTCACCGGGCATACCACTGAACACCAGGAAAGGACCCAGGTCGAGGGTGTCGGAATCGAATTGAACCCACACAACTACACCTGACGGCTTGACTCCCAACGCTGTATGGACATTCTGCTTGGCGGTCTTGGCCGCACGGCTGGAAGCCTTGAGCTGGAGATGTCGAACCACACCATTCTCCTCGATGATCAGATCGTACCCGCTGTTATCAACCTCAGGCTTAGCGACTTCGAGTCGACAGCCGCGCTCGAGCCAGGAATGCTTGAGCAGCTCCCCGACAAACAGATGCTCGATCAGTCGCTCCCGGTATGACGAGTGAAGAAAATGCTGTTCCATTATTTCCAATCCAAGGTTAGCAACCGAGTATTGATAGATACTGCTCTCGCTACCTAAACACCTTGAAACGCCCTGGTGTTATAGATCGCCTGCCGGGTGGCATCTATCAGAATGACTTCATCCCTCCGAGGATGCAGCGGATTGATCACAGCGATATCTTCAAGGCCACCGGGTACGGCGCAACTGGGGAGCAGGAGAACCAGATTGCGATTGGCGCGGAGCCATGCGCTTCCCAGAGTTCTTGTAGAGGCGGGATGCGGGTAGTGGTTCCAGTCGTCCGGTAAATCGGCCAGTGTCCATCGATCGACCGCGTCATCAGGGACTTCGAAGATACCGATACGATAGCTGACCGGCACCAGTCGTGGCGACGGCAGATAATTTCCCATTTCGAGCATCGCCACGCTGACCGAAGTGCCGAGATAGAGAACCGGATCCCCGGGTTCATTCCAGCGCCCGCCCTCTTCGAAGCTAGCGCCGCGCCCGTTGAGAACCGGCAGCCAACGAGCAGGACCGATGCGGTAGAGCCGCATCAGCTGAACTCGCCGAACTCGATGGCACGGAGCGCACCGCGCACCATTTTCCGGCCGTGAAAGGTATCGCAGAGCGCGATCGGCGCATCGCCCGCCAGTGCCGTGATCGGCGTGCGCAACCATTCGAGCGCCATCGCCCGATCTTCGAAAACACGGTGGGCGTAATTCAGAAGGCCCAGAAGATCGAGTACCTCTTCGGATTTGGTGCGCGTCAGGGCCGTGCGCTGATAGGTCCGATGCAGGTTGCCCGATGTCGTCTCGAGTATCGTGATGAACAGCTCGCGAAACTCTGGATGGTCTCCGAGATCGGCAATCGCCTGGCGCACCAGGCTGCCCGGTACACCCTGTCGCACCGTACGAATCACGACCGCTGGCTCTTCCGAGATGCCTTCGAAGAGGGGACGGATTGCCGCCGAGGACCGTTCTTGTCGTTCCATAGCGCACTCCCGGCCGCGAACGGCTAAAACATCATATTGAAGCATTATCAACCTCAAAATGATGCTCGTCAATTCGCAGCGAAGCGGCCCATCCATCGATAGCACTCATTCGACCAACTCTTACTCGACCAACTCTTACTCGACCAACCCCTCCAGCACCTTGCCGTCCAGCGAATCGGGCGAGAGCCCTAGCAGTCGGGCAAAGGTGGCGCCGGCACTATCCATGCGCTGGATGCCGCGAGTGGTATCGAACGGCAGTTCGACACCTGATCGAATCCCGGCGCCGTGGAACAACGCGACACCGTGATTGGAGGCAAACGCGGTGCTGGCGGTGGGTACCTGCGGGCCGTGATTGGCACCGGGCGTGGTGAGTTCGGCCACGGTATCGCCGCGCTGGTTGGTCCCCCAGACGAAGCCCTGCGCATAGGCGAACAGCACGTCGCCCATGCGTTCCCCCCAGTAGCCGAGCGGGCTGGCATCCTGTTTCTTGAGTGCCAGCGCGACCACGTTACGCTCGCCGCTAGCCGTTTCGACATACCAGGTGGTCAGCGCCTTGAGGATTCGCGTCTGTACCTGCTCGATCCCGGCGGCGGCAACCAGGTCGCGATTGACGAATATCTCCAGTCCGCCACGTTCGTCCTTGAGAAACGCCTGGCTCGCGGCAACGTCGGGCCGGCCCTCGGCGTCGATCGTGCACAGGTCGAATTCGGCCAACCGCCTGTGGATATCACAGAGGTGGGAGTTGGGAACGTCACCATGGTCGGAGGCGAGCACCAGCGTGGTATCGTCATCGCAACCGGCCAGCGCGCGTTCCACCGCATCGTCGAGGATCCGGTACGAGCGCCGGATCACCTCGAGATAACGCGCTTGATCGCCGGCTGTGTAGAACTTGGATTCGGGATCGCACTGGGCGAGACAGGTGTGATGCGTCTCGTCGTTGAGCCGGAAGACGGTGGCGAAGAGCGAGAAGCCTTCGTCGTTGAGCAGGGTCAGCGCGCTATCGACCAGCCAGTCGAGCTGGTAGCGCCCCTCTTCGAAGCTGGTTTCGAAGTAGCGGGTATCCGGGTCGGCGGAGACCGCCCACTTGGAGATGAACGGGCCGTGTCGCTCGATCAGCCGGCGCGCCAGGCCCGGCCGGCCGCTGCTGCCTTCCGGCGCGGTAATCTGCGACTGCAGCAGGTCGATCCTGCCGCTGGTGACGTCGAGATCGAGCAGCTTGAAGCGCACCGCCGCCGGTTTGCCCTCAATGGCATGCTCGTCCGCCAGCGCCAGCCAGTCGCTCCATTCGCCGACGCTCAGGCTCGCTTCCGCTTTCGCGATCTCGAGACGCAGATGCTCACCGTCGAGGCGCAACGTTACCGCTACCGGCTCGCCGCGATGGGCGGGAATCAACGCGACGAAGCCGCCATCCGTGCGCTCGATGGCGAAGCGATTGTGCTTCTGGTGGTGAGCCAGCGTGCCGGTGGGCGGCCAGCCCAGCGCTTCGGTCGACGGCATCGTAGTCCACTGATCGAGGTGCGTGCTGTGAAGGCATGCCGGCGCCAGCTCCATCGGCGCGGGGCCGCTGCCGCTCCAGAACGGGGCGAAACAGAGATCATTCTCGCCCGCGGGGACGAGACTTTCCGGGAAATGGACCAGCGCCGCACGCTGGCCGGCATCGCGAATCAGTTCCAGCAGGTGCTGCGTGCCGCTGGGCGGCATGCGCTGGCCGACCCAGCTGGTGCCGGGCGCTTGGCCGGTCAGGAACGTCACGAAGTTGGTATCGCCCCAGGTCGAGATATAGGGCATTAACCGCGTCGAACCGCCTTCGTCGCGCAGGCGCTGAATGTTCGGCAGCACGCCCTCGGCGCAGAAGCGCTCGACGAGTTCGGGGATCAGGCCATCGACGCCCAACAACAGAATTTTCTTGGCTTGATTCATCTAGGACTCCGCTGACGATCGATGGGCGTTCAAGCGATACGGTAGTGATCGATAACCGACCGATCGATCTCGATACCGAGACCGGGTTTGTCGAGCACGTCGACGCAGCCGTTGGCGTTGAGCTGGAACTCACCGCCGATCAATTCCTGACGGAACGGGTGCGCCGATTGATCGTATTCGAGCATCGGTTCGTCCGGCGTCAGCGAGAGCGGCTGCGGCGGCAAGGTGGCGAGCAGTTGAACCGCCGCAGCCAATCCGACACCGGATCCCCACACATGCGGAATCATCGGCACGTGCCAGGCCTGGGCCAGCGCGGCGATCTTGCGCCATTCGGTGAGCCCGCCGGCAGCACCGATGTCCGGCTGAATCACGTCCAGCGCGCCTTCGCTGATCCAGTCGCGATAGCCATATTTGGAGTATTCGTTCTCGCCGGCGGCGATCCAGGTACGCGAAACGCCCTTGAGTTCGCGATAGCCGTGGCGGTTTTCGGGGCTCAACGGCTCCTCGAACAGATGCACCCGCGTCTCTTCGAGCTCCATCAGGATCCGTCGCGCCGCCGGTACGCTGTAGGCGCAGTTGGCGTCCATCATCAGCGCGATGTCCTCGCCCACCGCATCGCGCACCGCACGCATATCGCGAATGTCCGCTTCGATGCCGAAGCCGGTCTTGATCTTCATCGCCCGGTAGCCGTTGGCCTGATGGCGCAATGCCTCCTCGACCACTTCCTCCGGATAGTTCCCGCCCTCGCGACGATAGAAGCCGGTGGCGTAGGGGCGGATCTCGTCGCGGAACGCGCCGCCCATCAGGCGGTGGATCGGCTGACCTAGTGCCTTGCCGGCCAGATCCCACAATGCCGTATCGATCGCGGCGATGCCGAACAGCGCCGCGCCCTTCTGGCCGTAGGGGCGGGTGTGGTTGTACATCGTCTCCCACAGCACTTCGCGCTCGAAGATCGAGCGTCCGATCACCAGCGGCTTGAGCGCATGCTCGACCATCGCCTGGGCGACCTGCGGCGGCTGCAGGCCGTGGTTGACGCACTCGCCCCAACCCACCAACCCTTCGTCGGTGTGGATTTCGACCAGCATGGCGGTGCGCTGATGCACCCAACCCTGAGAGAAGGAGAAAGGCTGCTCCAACGGCGCGGCGAGGACGTGAGTCTTGACTTCGGTGATCTTCATGCAGGATCCCTTATTCGGAAACGGATTGAGTGGAGGAGGCCTCGCGGCGAGCCGCGACCGTCGCCCGCCAGTCGAGCACGCCCGCCGCCACCGTCCAGATCAGAAACAACGCGATCAACACGAACAGCGTGGTGGCGATACCGCTATGGGTGAAGAACGAGAAGAAGTCGCCGCGAGAGATCAGCAGACCTCGGCGCAGCGAACTTTCCAGCGCCGGCCCCAGCACCATGCCGATGACCAGCGGCGCCAGCGGATAGCCACCGCGACGTAATACGTAGGCGAGAATCCCGGTCAGCGCCGCGACCACCAGATCCAGCGGATTGCCGCGCACCGACACCGCACCGATGAAGCTGAACATCACGATGCCGGCCATCACGAAGCCCAATGGCAGCTTGAACAGGTAGCGAAACAGCCCGATGGAGGGCTTGCTGAGGATCAGCATGGCGACGTTGACGATGATCAGCACCACGAACAGCGCGTAGACCGTCTGCGCCTGGTCCGCCATCAGCCGTACCCCCGGCGTGATGCCGTGGATCACCATGGCGCCCATCATCATCGCCGTGACCACGTCGCCGGGAATGCCCAGCGCCAGGGTGGGAATGAAGGCGCTGCCGGTCACCGCGTTGTTGGAAGACTCCGAGGCGATGATGCCATCCGGCTCGCCCTTGCCCAGATTGGCCCGCCGCGGCGACAGCTTCTGGGCCGCGGCATAGCTGATGAAGGCCGCCGCGGCCGCGCCGGTGCCCGGTAGCGCGCCGACGAAGCTGCCGATGAACGAACCCCGCACCAGTTCGATCAGACGCCGGCCGATCTCGCGCAGGCTGGGAAAACGCAGCCGAGCCTCGGGGATAGTAGTGGCCTCCTCGTCACGTGCGGAGAAACGCACGAAGACTTCCGACAGCGCGAAGGCGCCTACCACCACCGGAATCAGATCCAGTCCCGAGCTGAGCGCATAGGTGCCGAAGGTGAAGCGGTCGGCGCCGGTGATCGGGTCACTGCCGACCGTCGAGAAGAAGAAGCCCATCATCCCGCACGCCAGCCCCTTGAGTAGACTGCCGCGGGAAATCCCGACGATGCAGAGCATCGCCAGACAGACCAGCGCGAAGACCTCGATCGAGCCGAAATTGACGGCGAACTTGGCCAGCTGCGGGGCGCAGAAGATCAGCAGTACGCAGGAGAACACGCCGCCGAAGAACGAGGCGAAGGTCGCCCATCCCAGCGCTTCGTCGACCCGGCCCTGCTGGGTCATGGGGTAGCCGTCGAACGTCGTCGCCGCCGACTGCGGCGTGCCTGGCGTATTGATCAGAATCGCCGTGATCGAACCACCGTAGACCGAACCGCAGTAGACGCCGATCAGCAGCGCCATGCTGGTGATGACGTCCATGCCGAAGGTGAACGGCAGAAAGATCGTCAAGCCGACGACCGAGCCCAGCCCGGGCAGCCCGCCGATGATGATGCCGGCCCAGGTGCCGATCACGATGGCGAGCAGCGCCTGCCAGGTGAAGGCGTCGCCGACCGCCGCCAGAATCACGTCCATGTCAGATCACTCCATTCGTGAGCAGCGCCGGCAGCCGGATCAGCAGCACATGGTGGAACAGAAACCACAGCCCGCCACCGATCACGATCGTGCCCACGAGCAGCGGCAACGGCCGTCGGATACGAAACAGCCACAGCGTCAGTGCCACCAGTGGCAGTGCCGGGATCAGGAAGCCGAAGCTGGCCGTGGCGATGGCAGCGATCAGCACCGCCGCCATCAGCAGCGGCAACGACGACAGCGTCACGTTTTTTACCGGCACGCGGCGAACCAGCTCGCCGATCAGTATCGCCAGTGCTATCGCGCACCAGATCGTCAGCACGATGCGTGGCACCAGCATGGCGCTTTCCGGCCCCTGCCATGCCGAGACCGAAAGAGCGCCACCGGCCAACAGCAGCGCCAGCGCGGTCAATACGCGGGGGTGGATCAAGGATGCGAACATGAATCGCGACTCCTGAGAGATCGAGAGAGCCATCGCTCGAGCGAACAATAGAGCGAGAGAACGACTTACTGCGTTAGGCCCGCATCCTTCAGCACCTGCTTGTTGGCCTCGAAGCGCTTTTGCACGAACGCCTCGAAATCATCCGGCCCGAGATAGGCGATACCCGCCTTGGCCTTGTCGGCGAAGGTCTTGAACTTGTCCGACTCCACCGTCGCCTTACACGCATCGGCGTACTGTTGGGCGCGTTCATCCGAGATGCCCTTGGGCGCGACGACACCCTGCCACACGGCGAAATCCAGCGCCGGCAGGCCAAGCTCCTCGATCGTCGGCACGTCGTCGTAGCCCTCGACGCGATGGTCGGCAAACACCGCCAGCGGGCGGAGATCGTAGTTTTCGAGAATGGTTTCGGTATCGGCCATGATCTGGATCTCGTTGCCCGCCAGCGCATTCATCGCCGGACCCGAACCGCTGTAGGGAATGTGCTCGGCTTTGAGGTCGCTGTTGACCACGGTTGCCGCCATGGCGAGATGCGGCAGCGTCCCCGGGCCGGAAGAGCCATAAAGAAACGGCTGATCCTGGGACTCCTTGACCAGCTGCTTGAACGAGGAGATGTCGGAGGATTTCGAGACCATCAGGAACATCGGATTGGAAACGGTGCGGCAGATGTAGGTGAAGCTGTCCGGACCGTAGGGCAGCTTTTTCAGCGAGGGCTGAATCGTCAGCGCCCCGGCCGGCTCGTAGCCGATGATGTTGGGATTGCCCTCGCTCTTGGCGACTTCTGCCGTACCGACCGTAGCGCTGGCCCCGGCGACGTTGCGCACCACCGAGGTAACGCCCAGCTGCTGCGAGAAAGTCGGCTCGAAGCTGCGCGCGACGATGTCAGTGGCGCCACCGGCTGCGAACGGCACGATGATGTCCAGATTGTCGGCGGCCACGGCCGACTGGGTCGCGCCGATCAGCGCGAGTGCGGCCAGCGAATAACGCAATGATGTCATGGTTAGCTCCATTTTTCGTAGCGCTGCGAAAACGGCGGAAAACAAGCGCTTTAGCAGAATTCGATAGACCTCTGAGCGCTGATCTTGATCTTGATCGAGTTGCTGCCTCGCCTAAGCCTTTCGATGCATAACGCCTGCTCTGCGAATCGAGCTAAAATCGTAGCGCTACGATTTTTGACGGACAATCATTGCCATTCGTCCATTCGTCGTAGAATTAGACCAAAAGACGAGAGCCGTTGACGAGACGAAACCTCGCCAATGACCCGGTACACTACCGAGCCAAATCGAAACATCATCGAAACAGCAACGCAGGGAACGTCACGTACCGGCACCAGTTCGCAAACCGATGACGCTGACGTTTTAAGGATCGAAAGTGGCCAGAAACAGACGCAGTTCACAGCGCGTGACCATGGGCGAAGTCGCCCAGTTGGCCAACGTTTCACCGAGCACGGTATCGCTCTACCTGCGCCGACCTGGCGAGGTCTCCCCCCACCGCGCCGACAAGATCCAGGCGGCCATCGACCGGCTCGGCTATCTCCCCAATACCATGGCCGGCGGGCTGGCCTCTTCTCGCTCCAACGTGATTGGCGTACTGGTGCCCACCATCACCAACTCGTTCTTTTCGGAGACGCTCGAGACGCTGGAACGTCATCTGCGCAGCGCCGGTTATCAACTGTTGATCGGCAACACCGAGTTCGACGATTCGCGGGAAGAGGAGCTGATCCGCTCGATCCTGAGCTGGAACCCCGCCGGCCTGGTGCTGACCGGCTTTCTGCATAACCGCAAGTCGCTGTCGCTGCTCGCCCACAACGACACGCCCATCGTCGAGATGTGGGACTACGGTCAGCCGGGACTGGACATGGTGGTGGGGTTTTCGCATCACAGCTGCGGTCGCCTGGTGGCCGAGCACATGCTGCGTCAGGGCCGCCGCCGGATGGCCTTCGTCAGCACCAACTTTCAGCGCGACGTGCGCGCAGGGAATCGTTACCACGGCTTTCGCGACACCGTCGAAGCCGCCGGCGGCACGGTCGAGCTTCGCGAGCTGAGCGGGCGCAGCCATGCCGAAGAGACCGGCCGGCTGACTCAGACGTTGCTCCAGGAACATCCCGAAATCGAAGCCATCGCCTGTTCCAACGACATGGTGGCGCTCGGGGTGATGATGGAATGCCAACGCCAGCACTGGGCCATTCCCGACCGTATTGCCCTTGCCGGCTTCGGCAATCTGGACTTCACCACCAGTACCGTGCCTCCGCTCACCACCATCGAACCGCCGCGCCGGGAAATCGGCCAGCACACCGCCCGATTGCTGCTGTCACGGCTCAAGGGGGAACTGCCGGAGAGCGACAGACGCCTCGATCTCGGGGTGAGGCTGGTGGAAAGGCAAAGTGTCTGAGCGATCTCGGTCCGAAGGCCGCTTCCCGAAGCACCGCCGCAGCGCGAGACGCTCAGCCGGTTGCGAACGGTAGAAGCGATTCGGGCTACTGGGTGGAGAGATGGCCCGTCATCGGCCATGCTGATAGCCTCGAATTCAGCAAGGAGGCCTGCATGAAACCCTACACGCTCTGGACAATAATCGGCACTTCCACGGCCATCCTCTCGGGTGTGGCGACCCGCCAGGCGCTCAAGCAAGCGACCCGTCGTCACGCTTTCGAACCGCCAATCAACCCGGACGATCCCGACGTACGCTGGCGCGAGGCGCTGCTGTGGGGCGCCGCTTCCGGCGTTGCGGTGGGCGTGGGCCGGATCCTGGGCTGGAAGATGGCCTCCAGCGGCCTGCGTCGCGCTCGCCGGACTCGTCGGGGCCAACGCCTACTTTCGCGTATCGAAGACTGAAGGTTTGCCCCACGGCGGGTGCCGCAAGCTCACGATCGTGAGCCGCGAGGACCCGCCATAGTGGCGTCGGGCACTACAACAATACCGCTACAGCAACCACCTAATGTCGGGCGAGCGCCCCCACCAGCGACTCGGTCAGACGTTGGAGCGAAAGCAGTCCGCCAAAAAGCCAGACGGGCTCGATTTCGCTGACGCGGCCTTCGCGAACCGCCGGCAAGTGTTGCCAGATACGATTCCTGGAAAGCTCGGTGCCGACCGATCTCGGAAACGGCTTGATGATCACGATGTGCGCATCCGGTCGGGCCGCGAGGCGATCGAGGGAAATGCTGGCGAAACCCCAGGCGTTGGTCGGCCCGGCCCAGGCGTTCTCGAGCGGCGTCTTTTGGATGATCGTATCCACCATACCGCCTTCGCCGAAGACACGGACGTGCTGAGAATCGCTGAACTGAATCACGTAGACAGGAGTATCGGCGTTCTCGAGGGCCACCGCTGCGGATTCCAGAATGCGTCTGGTGCGACGGATCAGCAGCGCGGCTCGGTCAGTGGTATCCGACACACGAGCGATCTCCCGCGTCATCGCGACCGTCGCTTCGTAGTAGGGCCGCCCGGACGAAAAGTTGTCGATGAGGCGGACCGGCATCATGCGACTCAAGCGCTCGTTGTCGCGCGAGAACAGCGCACTGCTGATCAACAGATCCGGTGGGTTCTGAGCGAGCAGCTCGAGATTGGGCTGGTCACGCAGACCCATATCGAGCGTCTCGGCGGGAATCGCCGGAGACTGGACCCAATCGTTGTAGCTGGAGATATCCGCGACCGCGTAGGGCGTGATCCCCAGTGCGATCAGCGTCTCGGCGACACTCCAGTTGGTGGCGGCAATACGCGGCGTCTCGGGAGCGGCGGTCGCGAGCGCCGGTAGCCAGAGAATGGCTGCCATCACCACCGTCAGGAGGAAGGACAAGCGGCGCCTTCGGCGACCGGACGGCCGCCGAGAACATGCAGGCGTCGACATTTACCAGTGATAGCGCAGCGTGGTCAGTACCGATCGGCCGTCGCCGTAGTAACTGCTGTTACTGAACGTATCGATGTAGGAGACGTACTCGCGATCGAAAAGGTTGGTCGCGTTGACCGCGAGATCGAGGCTCGGCGTCAGCGCGTAATTGGCCATGGCATCGACCAGGGTGTACGAACCGGTCTTCTCGCTGTTGGCATCATCGATGTAGGTGGAGCCGACGAAGCGAGTCCCCAGGCCAAGGGTGACATCGCCACGCCTCATGTTGCCCGGGATCGTGTAGTCCGCCCATACCGATGCGATGTGTTCGGGAACGAGCGAGGGTCGGTTCCCCTTGTTACCCCCAATGCCATCCTCTTCGATCTCGGAATCCCAGTAAGAGTAAGCCGCCGTCATGTTGAGCCGATCGCTCAGCGCCAGCTTGCTCTCCAGTTCGATGCCGCGGACATTGACCTTGCCGATCTGGCGGTAAAGATTCTCGCTCACCTGCGAAGCGACATTGGTCTGCGTCAGGTCGAAGACGGCAAGCGTGAACAACGCATTGGTGTTGGCCGGCCGATATTTCATGCCGACTTCGTACTGTTTGCCTTCCTGCGGATCGGGGCTGCCCGAAATCAGATTGCGACTCGTCGGCGGCTGGAACGATTCGGCGTAATTCGCGTAGAGCGACAGGTCATCCAATGCCTTGTAGGTCAGCCCGGCACGCTTGGTGAAAGCGTAGTCGTTGGCCTCGTCGGAGGCGGTCCGCGTATTGACGTCGTCGTAGCGCCCGCCAAGCGTCAGGATCCAGCGCTCCGCCAGGGTCAGCTCCTCCTGCAGATAGAATCCCTGAGAAGCCTGCTTCTGTCGGAAGTCCGGCTGCTCGGTGAGTTCGACACACGCCTCACCGCAGTATTGCGGGTCGTAGATATCGATGCCCCCGGCAGTGCCGTAGAGACTCGTCTCATGCACGTCGTCATGGGTGTAATCGAAGCCGGCCAAGGTGCGGCTGCCGATGCTGTCGAAATCGGTGTCGTACTGGAGCTGGTTGTCGATCGTGTATTGATCGCGCTCGCCGTCGACCACGAAGGCCGTACGGCCGTTGGCGGGATCGGGATCACTGAGGTAGACGTGGTCGTAGTCGAGATCCAGATGGGTGTAGCGCGCATTCTGCCGGACGGTCACGCCATTACCGAAATCATGCTCGAACAGATAGCCGATATTGCGCTCGATCCGGTCCATATCGTTGTAGTCCGGCTCGCCGAGGAACGTATCCGGATCGATACCCGAGCCGCGCGGAATGGAGTGGGCGGCGTTCGTCTTGCGCTTGTTGAAGTCCGCCAGCAGCGTCAGCGATGTCGCATCATCGGGCCTGTAGGTCACCGCCGGGGCGAAATAGAAGCGGTCATCCTGCGTATGATCAGCGCTGAGCTCCGCATCCTGCCACTTGGTCGTGACCCGATAACTCCACTTACCCGCCTGATCGATCGGGCCGCCGAAATCCGCACCCGTTTCCGTGTGCTCATCGCCGAGCGTGGTGTAGACCTCTCCAAACTCGTAGTCCAGCGGCCGCTTGGTGATCGCGTTGACCATACCGCCGGGGGCATTCAGCCCGAACAGAGTAGAAGTCGATCCCTTGAGAACATCGATCCGCTGCAGGCCGTAGGGTTCGAGCTTGCCCCCGGTGAAATTGACCGTTCTTCGTGACATCCCATCGCGATAAGTTCCCAGCGACGTGGCATTGAAGCCGCGAATCATGAAGTAGTCGTAGCGATCGTCGGATGCATATTGATCGACCGTCACACCGGCCGTATAGGAGAGCGCCTGCTCGAGGTTCTGCACGTTGCGAGTACGCATTTCCTCTTCCGTCACGACCGAGACGGAATTGGATAAGTCGAGGAGCTCGGTGTCGGTCTTGGATCCGGTCGTCGTACGCTCGGCAACGATGGAGGAATCGGGGCCAACGGCGCTATCCGCGATAGCCGCTGCCTCGACCGTCACCGTATCCAGCTGGGTGGAGTCACCGCTGGATTGGGCCAGCGCCGACGATGCCAGCAGCAGGGAACCCGAGGAGAGCAACACGAGCGACAGCGTTCGGCTGGAGACGCAGCAAGATTCGGACAAGACCTGGGCGCGGGCCTTGCTCGATGAGCATGACGACTTTTTCATTATGTTCCCTTAATGACGCGTCGAAGGCGTCGATTTATTAGTCAGTACCGATGACGAATTGTGAAAACCTTAGTCGCGAGTGTCAACGATTATGATAAATATTCGTATTCGCATAAAAGACATGGGTATCCGCGAATCCGACCTCAGAGAACATGCGGACCGGCATGACAGGTTCGGCTTAAGAGGACGTTCGAGACGCGAGCGCCGCGATTCTTGAGACATATCTCCCATGATCGGCCGGGGGCACTGTTGCTGATCGACATCGACAACTTCAAGCCGGTCAACGACCTGCATGGTCATGCGGCGGGGGATCGGCTGCTGGTGACGTTGAGCGAACTGATTCGAGAGATTCTGCCCGAAGGCGCCCTGGCGGCGCGTCTGGGCGGCGACGAATTCGCGATTCTGCTGAGCGACAGCCCTCGCGAGACCGCCACGAGGCTGGGCGAGGAGCTGCGAGCTCGCTTTCATGCAGTCGCCTCGACGACTGTTGTCACCCCCCTGGCCGTGACGCTGAGCATCGGCGGCAGCGTATTCGATCTGCCACCGAATGATCTGGGCGCGCTGATCGATCATGGCGACGCCACGCTATACGAGGCCAAACGCGGCGGCCGGGATCAACTGCGCGTGCTGGACCAGACCAAGGCCACCGGCGCGAGAGCGGACAAATCGACCCCCGCGCGCTTCATGTCGAGCTGACGGCGCCCCGTTACAACGCGCCGTCGGCGATCGCTCTGGCCAGGGTCGGTGACAGCGGCAGACGGGGCAGCAGCGTTGCCTGATAGGCGTGATAGAGATCCGCCTTGCCGCTCCACACTTCGCTGGACGGGTTATTGTGGCGATCGAGCTCCTGCCACCAGCTACCGCGTTCGCGATCGATCAGGAAACGATCGATGTAATCCCAGAAACAGCGATACCAGGTTTCGTAGGTGGCGTCGCCGGTACGCTTGAGCAGCGCCGCCGAGGTCGCGGCGGCTTCGGCGAGCGTCCAGTGCATGCGCTCGTGCACTACCGGCTGGTTATCCCAGTTGTGGGTATAGACCAGGCCCGGTTGGCCATCGACGTGCCAGGCCAATTTGATGGCGCTATGGAAAAGCCCTTGGGCATCCTCGAGCAACCAGCCCGGTGTCTCTTCGCCATGGCGCAACAGCCCGCCTTCAAGGTGCAGCATCAGCCGCGACCACTCGAAGGCATGGCCCGGCGTGGCGCCGTAGGGGCGAAATTTATCCTTGGGGGTATCCTGATTGTAGCCGCGCCACTCGTTCCACTCGCTGTCGAAGTGCTCGACGACGCGATAGTCGTTGGGTCTGGCGTGGGCGTGGATGATCCTGTCGACGATGGAGAGCGCGCGCCTGCGCCATTTCGGCTCGTCGAGAACGTCGGCCAGCTGCAGGAAGGCTTCGGTGGCGTGCATGTTGCTGTTGCCGCCGCGATACGCTTCGTCTTCGCGCCAGTCACGCGAGAACCCCTCGCGCATGCGCCCTTCGTCTTCCGCCCAGAACCGGGTTTCGATCACGTCGACGATGTCGTCGAGCAGCGGCTTGGCCTCTTCGTCACCTGCCTGCCAGGCGCTGGCGGCCGCGAGTGCCACGAACGCGTGGATATAGGCCTGCTTGGTCTGCGTTTCACCCGACTTGGGCCGCTCGCCGTACCAGCCGCCATGCTCGCTATCCCGCAGATCGCCCTTCAGCGCTGCGACGCCGTGCGCCACCAATGGCGCCATACCCGGCTCGCCGCGCATCGCTGCCAGCGCGAAACAGTGCGTCATGCGGGCGGTAATCATGGTGTCGGGGTTGGCATCACCGGGCAGTCGGCCATCTTCATCGAGCGCGGCGAAACCACACTCGGGATGGCGCGAAGCGCGATAGAACGCCAGCAGACGCTGGCCTTCACTTTCCAGCCAATGAAGATGCGCCGGCCGATCCAGCCAGCTGTCCTGGCGTGGCGGCAAATTGGAAGTCGTACCTGGCATGCTTTCTCGAGCCTCCTCAGCCCTGTCGTCTGTCGACGATATCCTCAACGAGGAACCGTATGGATCGTGCGCCTATTCACCCCGCCCGTGACGTAAATGTCCATTCCACCTTCGCCGCTGCTACCCGGGAGAGATCACCCATTGACCACCACCCCGCCGTTGGGGTGAATCGTCTGACCGCTGATGAAGGACGAATCCAGCGAGGCCAAGAAGACGTAGCACGGCCCCAGCTCGGACGGCTGCGCGGCGCGCCCCATCGGGGTATCGGAGCCGAAATCCTCGAGCATCTGCGGGTCGTGGGCGCCTAGCGTGGCGGGCTGTAGCGGTGTCCATACCGGTCCCGGCGCGATCGCATTGACGCGAATGCCACGTCCCACGACCTGATTCGACAGCGACCGGGTAAAGCTGACGATCGCCCCCTTGGTCGCCGTGTAATCCACCAGAAAATCGGGCCCGATATAGGCGTTGACCGAGGTCGTATTGATGATCGCGTCATCTTCGCCCAGATGAGGAAGCGCGGCCTTGGTGAGATAGAACATGCCATGCATGTTGGTGGCGAACGTCTCGCGCCACTGTTCGTCGTCGAGCTCGGTGAGATCGTTACACACCTGCTGCGTGCCGGCGTTATTGACCAGAATATTGAGCCCGCCGAAGGTCTCGACGACACGTTCGAGCGCAGAGCGGCAAAACGCGGCATCGCGGATGTCACCGGCGATCAGCAGACACCGGCGTCCTTCCGCCTCGATCAGGCGCTGCGTTTCCTTGGCATCATCGTCTTCGCTGAGATACATGACCGCGACATCGGCACCTTCGCGGGCGAAATGAATGGCTGCAGAACGGCCGATACCGCTATCGGCGCCGGTAATCAGCGCGATCTTGTTTTCGAGCTTGCCGCTACCGCGATAGCCGGGGCGAATGAATTCCGCTGGCGGCTGCATCAGGCCTTCTTTACCGGGTAGCGACTGTTGCTGCGCATGGATTTCGGTTTTCTTGACCATCGTTGGCCGCTCCTTGGCTCGGGTTGGGTTGTGCACTGGACAAGGCAAACGAACTGAATCGAGTCAGCCGTAAAGCAGACGTCACTCGTTCAGGCCGACTTGGTGCAGATGGCTCGCCTGCCAATGGCTTGTCCACCGATGAATAACAGTCTTAGTTGAAGGGTACGAGCTCGGCAAGTCGTGGCCGGCCGGCCCCCTGCAAGCCTGGCTCGAGACAGCCGAGGCGTGCCCGATCAGGTCCCGGCCACACCAAAGGACCAGCCGACCGCAGCCGTTGCAGCCATGGCCATCAACCCCCATACAGTGACCCGCACCACGGCCACCCGCGGGCGCGAACCACCGACTTTCGCCGACAGTATCCCCAGCAGGCCGAGCGCCACCAACGAACCGGCGGCAACGACCACCGAAATGGCGTGCCGTGGCGCCATCAGCGAAGCGATGATCGGCAACCCCGCGCCGGCGAGAAAGGTCAGTGCCGACGTCAGCGCCGCCTGCATCGGACGTGCCGCGTTGATCGTGCTGAAGCCCAGCTCGTCACGGGCGTGCGCGGCCAGGGCGTCGTGATGCATCAGCTTCTCGGCCACTTCATGCGCCAGCGCGGTGGACAAGCCTCGCGCCTCGTAGATTTCCGCCAGCTCACGGGTTTCGAACTCGTAGTTGGCGTCCAGCTCACGCCTTTCGCGCGCCAGATCGGCATGCTCGGTATCCTTCTGCGAGCTGACCGAGACGTACTCTCCCGCCGCCATCGACATCGCCCCGGCGACCGCCCCGGCGGCGCCCGCGGTCAACACGCCGGCCAGCGTCGCGCCCGCCGCCGCCATGCCGATGATCAGGCTGGCAATGGAGACGATACCATCGTTGGCGCCCAGCACCGCCGCCCGCAGCCAACCCACACGATCAGAATAGTGACGCTCCTTGGGTATGGACATGCCTGGCTCGTGTCCCCGCTCCGGTCTCATGAGTCTCTCGTCACTCCTCTCGTCATCTGCTGGCTTGGCATCTGCTCTTCTCAGTGCTTCATTTCGGTTTCCCATCCTCGCGCTTCCCTGGTTCTCCGCGCTGACTCGATCCTCGAATCGCCACCCTGCCTCTGAAGCTTAGGCCAAGCCAATGGATCGAGGGGCGTCTCTCTAACCCCGGTGCATCGCGATGACCGCTGTGCGTTACCTGATCAGTAGGCACTGCGCTAATCACCCGGCACGGCATCGACCTTTGGATCTCCTGTATTGCGGGGATCCAGCCAGCTTATCGCTGCTTATTCGGCCCGGCACATCAGCGGTCATGCGCATGAGAGCCACCGTCAATATGGCAAAAACTGTTTATCTGCGCATTAGTATCCTGGTCCCGAGCCGGCCCCTTTATCTCATTGCCGACAACAGCATTTTTTAAAAACCCGAATCGCCGTGTCCTGATCACCGTCAAAAAGAGCGCCGCCTTTATCACAGCTGACAGCTAGTAATATTTAATACTTTGGTATGTAGGACAAAGCTTACACAGCAGAGTAAATCTTCATAGGTCATTGTAAAAAATGCGATTTTGAAGAGTAATACCGGAGTTAGTTCAGACCTTTGTCTAACTAGACCATGGTTACAATGAAAGTTTACGAATTAATCGAAATAATGGCGCCCATCGCCGGTGATCAAAAACAACGACTCACGCCTGGCGAGGTGTCGAAGCGAACACATTATTGGCAGCACCGGGTTGCATAGCGTCAGTGAATGCGGATTACGAACTCAGGCTCCCAATGAATCTGGCACTGTTTCAGCGAACGAATAAGTGTTCAGCGCGACATTATCGCCAAGCTATTTTCAAGAAAAAGCCGGCTGCGGATGTTCAATTCACGAGCGGCCAATGCAGCAACAGGTAACAAGGGAACGCAACATCGCCACATCGATAACTGATAAAAACCGGATTCACTCATATCCCTTTCGGGTATCTATCAAGATGTGAGTACGCCGAGCATGACGCTTTGGCAGAGCCTCTCGCGTGTCATGGACACACCGGCGGCAGGTTTCTTCCAGAGCGCCTTGCGTAGCCGAATGATCCATACGGCTGCCAAAAACAGCAATCAACGACAGCAATCAACGACAGCAATAACGATAGCAATCAACGACAAGACCACGAGGGACACCCATAATGATTGCCTCACAATCCGTGCTACGCCGGCCGCTCCTCGCCGCCGTCATCGGCGCTTCCTGCGTCATGCCGGCCCTGGCTCATGCCGATATCAATCCCAACTTTTTCGGCTACGCCCGTTCTGGCATCGGTTCGACCTCCGGCGGCGGCAGCCAGACCTGCTTCAAGTCGGCGGGCGCGCCGGCCAAGTACCGCCTGGGTAACGAATGCGAGACCTATGCTGAGATAGGGCTGGGCGCACAGCTTTACCAGCAACAGGATACGACGTTCGACTTCGCCAGCCGCGTTGCCTATGTCACCGCGCAGGACAACGATGACGAGTCGCTCAAGGACGATGACAACAATATCGCCCTGAGGGAGATGTACGTCTCGGGCACCAACGTCGTCAGCGGGCTACCCGGCGCCTCACTCTGGGCCGGTAAGCGCTTCTACAAGCGCCATGATATCCACATGAACGACTTCTACTACTGGGACGTTTCCGGTCCTGGTGTGGGGATCTCGGATATCGATGTCGGCACCGGCAAGCTGAGCTTCGCCTGGACACGCAGCTCCGGCAGCGATGACGGCGACGGCCTGTTCCCCGATTCCGGCCAGCAGATCTCCGATGACACGATCGATGCGCGCTGGAGCGACATTCCCGTCAATCCCGGCGGCTCGCTGGAGCTCGGCGTCGACTATGGCCGTTCCTCGCTGTCCGATTGGCAGAAAGACTATTACGACGATCAGGGCGTCGATTACGACGACGGTGACAAGGGCTGGATGGGCACCATCGAGCACACCCAGAGCGGCTGGTTCGGCGGCAGCAATACCTTCGCGGTCCAGTACGCCACCGACGGCATCATCACCCGCGATGGCAACGCGGTGGGTCGTGGTAGCGGTGCGCTGCGCCAGGAAGGCAGCATGTGGCGCGTGCTCGACAGCGGCCAGATCTGGCTGGCGCCGGACAAGCTCGACATGCTCTACGCCCTCATTTACGAGGACAAGGACATGGACGACAACACCGGCCGCAAGTGGTTCTCAGCCGGTGTCCGCCCGGTCTACTACTGGAGCGACATCATGAGCACGGCGGTCGAGCTGGGCTATGACCATATCGAGCCGCAGGGTGGCGTGAACGGCTATGACAGCGGTGATCACCATCTGACCAAGCTGACCCTCGCTCAGCAGTGGTCAGCCGGACGCGGTGCGATGATTCGCCCGACCATCCGCCTGTTCGCCACTTACGCCCAGTGGAATGGCGATGCCTACACCGATGCCCGTCAAGCCGACTCGCTCGACACCACCGCCGGTCCCAACAACGTCGACATCGACGACAACAATGGCCTGACCTTCGGTGCGCAGATGGAGGTGTGGTGGGGTAGCTGATCCCCACAATCGCGAGAGCCATGCTCGCGCTGTTTCGATCCTTTGGGCTCCGGCGGCTTACTGCCCCGGAGCCGTTTTCGTCTCCAGCAGGAGTTGCCGAATGTTGCGTTCGTATCGACTGATCGTGCCGTTGAGCACGATACTCATCGCCCTGGCGGGGTGTAGCACACCGCTGATGGCTCCCCACTCTCCGACCCTCCCGGCGCAGGAAGGGCAGCAGGCCCTGGCGCGCACGACGGACTGTTGCAGTTCTCTCGCCAGTTTGCCGTACCGGCCCATCACGGCGCAGGAGACGTTGACGCTGAACTTCACGCCGCAGTCCCCGGCTCATGATTTCGGCGATGGCAAAAGTTTCTTCCAGGCCTTCGAGCTACCCCGGAACAACGGGCCGATAGCCTTGAGCGTCTCCAGCTCGATTCGCGACGGCCAGGTCTTCGCACCGACGATCCTGGTGCTCGACGCGAACTTCCAGCCGGTCAGAAAAGTATCGAGCGATTCACTTAGGGTCCGTCGTCCCACCGGCTTTACTGCCGCGCGCCTGGGGGGAGAATTCAGTTTGACGCCGGGGGCGGATGCCCAGTACGTCGTCATCTATACCAGTACTGAAGATCGCCAGGCATCGACGCCCTACGAGTCGGAAGAGAAAGCCTACGCCCGGGTGAGAGGTCTCGCCGAACCTGCCGGCCCGGACCCTCGCGCCACGCACGCCGCGACTGGCGAAGTGTCGCTCGAGATCGCCTCGCTGACTCGCGACACCGGCATGGCGCCACTGCTTGGCAGCAACCCCGCGCAGATGCCTCAGACGTCCGGCTCCCGCCCGCAGCCCAGCGCGGCCGCGCCGGCCACAGCGACGGCTCCGACCACAACGACCAATGCGCCGGATTTCGATTACCGCCGCATGATCGACGCTGCGCTCAAGGCCGGCGACGTCGAACTCGCGCTGGACCTTGCCGAACGGGCCGAGCGCAGCGGCCATCCCGGCACCCGCGCCTGGCTGGCTGAACGCCTGCAGGCCAAAAAGCCCTGACAGGTTCATGATGGCCTCACGCCGTGGTGCTGCAGGACGCACCACGGCGGATGCGCTTGAAGGCGGTGCGCGAGCCGCAGGCTTAAGTCAGCCCTAAGCTGAAGCCGTCTAGGATGGATGCTGGCTCGTCCATCAGAGGTCACATGTCGTGAGCATCACGCCCACCAACCGATATTCGGCAAAAGCCCGTCACTTTCACTGGACGGTTGCCGCGCTGGTCGTACTGGCCTACACGCTCATCCTGTCGACGGATCTCTTCCCGCGCGATACCGGCATACCGGCTTCTCTGCTCCAGAGCCATTTCTGGGCGGGTATCGGCGTGCTCCTGTTGGCGATCCCCCGATTGCTCGAACGCCTCCGGAATTCTCCGCCACCCGTTTCGCCGCCACTGCACCCGAAGCTCGAACTGCTGTCGCGCATCACCCACTGGGCGCTCTACGTGTTTCTGTTCGCGCAGCCGCTGCTGGGCATCTCGACAGTATGGCTAAGTGAAGGCGCTATCCCGATCCCCGGTACGTCGCTGGCGGTCCCTTCGCCCTTCGGCGTGTTGCCGCATGTGGGCCACTCGCTGGAATCGATCCACAAGACGCTGGGAACGGTGTTCTACTACGTGATCGGCTTGCATATCGCCGCGGTGGTCTGGCATCAGTTCATGCGCAGGGACAACCTGCTCAAGCGGATGTGGTGAAGTGATAGGGTGCAGTGACGTGATGTGATCGAGTGATGGGCGGCGCGAAAGCCCTCGCGCCGCCGTAGCGAATCACTCGAGGATATGAAAACCGTCGAGATAACGCTCGTTGAGGGAAAGACCTAACCCCGGCACGTCGTCGGCAAGGTCGAGATGTCCCTCGACCGGCTCAGGGTCGCCTTCGAACAGGTAGTAAAAAAGCTCGTTGCCGATCTCGACATCATTCACCGGGAAGAACTCCGACATCGGTGATGCCAACGACGACATCGTCAGATGGTAGTTGTGCATCTGCCCGGCATGCGGGACCACCGGCACCTCGAACGCTTCCGCCATGGCGTTGATCTTGCGCGCCACGGTGATGCCGCCTACCCGGTTGGTGTCGTACTGGATCACAGAAACCGCACGCTTCTCCAGCAACTGACGGAAACCGTGCACGGTGAACTCGTGCTCGCCGCCGGAAATCGGCATCGGCGCGATGCGGTTGAGCTCGGCGTATCCGTCGATATCGTCTGCGATGACCGGCTCCTCCAGCCAGCGCAGCTCGAACGGCGCCAGCCTGGGCAACATGCGGCGGGCGTAGTCGAGATTCCAGCCCATGTAGCAGTCGGCCATCAGGTCGATATCCTCGCCGATCACCTCCCGCACCGCCGCGACGCTCTTGAGGTTCTCGCGCATGCCTTTCGGCCCGTCCTTGGGCCCATAGCCGAAACGCATCTTCATCGCCTGGAACCCCTGATCGAGATAGCCCTGCGCCTCGGCCTGCATGACGTCGAGATCGTCATGGTAGAGCTTGGAGGCGTAGCACGGGATCTTCTCCTTGGTGCGCCCGCCGAGCAGCTTGAACACCGGCTTGTCGAGCGCCTTGCCCATCAGATCCCAGAGCGCGATATCGACACCGGAGATCGCCGCCATGCCGATGCCGCGCCGGCCCCAGGCCAGCGTGGCGCGGTACATGCGTTGCCAAAGGTATTCGTAGTCGAACGGATCCTGGCCCACGATCAGCGGCGCCAGATGCTGATCGACGATTGTCTTGGCGACCCTAGGGGCCAGCGCCACGTTGCCGAGCCCGACCAGACCGCTGTCGGTTTCGATCTCGATCACCGCCCAGCCGTGGAAGCGAAAGCTCTGCATCGCATCGCCGCGATCCCACAGCGCTCCATGGCGTTGGTGCAGAAATGCGCTTTGGGCGCCACCGTCTCGCCCTTCCATTCGAATACGCGGGCGCGGACTCGAGTGATTTTCATTGCATGACTCCTGTTCAGGGGATGTCGTTGGCCTTTTTCCCTCAACCCACGAAGGCGTTGGCGATCAGCAGCGCCACCAGCCCGGTGGCCCAGCCCAACGTCGTCGGCACCGATAGCACCAATAGCTGATGCTTGGCGGTCTTGACCCCGAGCAGGCGATTGACGACCCAGAAGTAGCTGTCGTTGAAGTAGCTGAAGAATAGCCCGCCGAGACACGCCGCCTGAGCCGCCAGCACCATGTTGACGTCCGGCATCGAGGCCAGGATCGGCGCTGAGATCGACGCGCCGGTAATCATCGAGACCGTGCCGCTGCCCTGCACGAAGCGCACCAGCGTGGCGATGATGAACGGGATCAGCACCGCCGGCAGCGCCAGTCCGGCAATGCTCTCGCCGATGTAGTCACCGGCACCGCTGGCCCGCAGCACGGCACCCAGCGCGCCCCCGGCACCGGTCACCAGCAGGATGATACCGGCGCTTTCGACGCCTTTTTCCAGATGCGCCAGGACCTGATCCTTGGGCATCTTCGGCACCAGACCGTAGACCGCCACCAGCACGCCGATGCCCACCGCGATCACCGGGTTACCGATGAACTGGACGATCTGAACGACGATACCCGGCGCATCACTGTCGCCCACCACCGCCGTCACCAGCGTGTTGAGGAAGATCAACAAAATCGGCAGCCCGATCGGCAGCACCGATTTGAACAGCGTCGGTAGCTCGCTTTCCTCCAGGTGCGCCGCAAGCGGATCGTCTTCGGTGTCGCGTTTCAGCGATCCCGGCACGTCACGCTCGATCATCGCCTCGATACGCGGCCCCATGAAACGGGCGTAAAGCACCATCACGATCAGCGCCGGCGCGGTGAAGACCAAGCCCCAGGCAATCATCAGGCCGATATCGACACCGAAGATACCGGCGACGCCCAGCGGCCCCGGCGTTGGCGGTACCGCGCTATGGGTGACCGCCAGCCCCGAGGCCAGCGCGATGCCGAGCGTGAGCACCGAGCGCCCGCTGTTGCGCGCCAGTGCCCGCACCAGCGGATTGAGTATCACGTAGGCGGAGTCGCAGAAGATCGGGATCGAGACGATATAGCCGGTAATCGCCATTGCCCAATCCTCGCGATCCTTACCGAGCAGCTTGAGGATCGAATAGGCCATGCGCTGGCCGGCACCGGAGACCTCGAGAATCCTCCCCATCATCACCCCGAAGCCGATGACCAGACCGATGGTGGAAAGCGTCTTGCCGAAGCCGGTGGTGATCGAATCGATTACCGCATTGGGCGACATGCCGCCGATTAGGCCGGCGATCGACGCGGCGATGACCAGGGCGAGTAGCGCATGAACGCGGGTCCTCAGCACCAGCGCGATCATCACGAAGATGGCGATACCCAGGCCGATGATGAAAGGGCCTGGTCTACCCATTTTCACGGCCGCGACTGAGCCGGTTTTTCCGTGAGACCAGGAGCGAGTTTCAGCCTTGGTGGTTCCAAGGGTTATACGAGCGACGACGTATCACGGGAAAATCGGCCAGTCCCTTCGGGTTGCGCTTCAAATACGCTCATGCGGCGTTGCGCGACTGGATAAGGGCAAACCATTGTCTGCGTCCCGCGCCTTGCCTGAACGTATTTGAAGCAGCAACGCGGCTCGTGGGGAATGGGTACACCAGGCCCCATGGGCCAGCGACAGTGGCGTCTGTCATGGCATGAACTCCTTGTGGGCATTATTGAGTGTTGTTGCCTGCTGAAGGAACGGATCTATTCGGGTCCGGCACGTCTTGTCAGAGAACGGATCAGTTATCGAGTTCGTCCTCTAGATAGGCGTGGATGATCGCGTCGAAATCGCTGTCGGCCTGAAAGCCGAGATTCAGCGGCCGTTCCACCGCCAGCCCGCCCGGCCAGCTAGCGACGATGGCATCGATACCGGCATCCGGCTCGAAGCGCACGAGATCGCGGACGGCGGTGCCAGCCTGGCGCTCGAGCGCGTCGAGCATCTCGTTCACCGTCACCGTGATGCCGGGCAGGTTGAGCGTGCGCCAATCGCCCAGCGCCTCTCCCTCGAGCGCCAGCGCATGGACCAGATTGGCCACCACGGCGCGGGGCGAGGAGAGCCACAGCGGCAGGCCGGCATCCACCGGGCAGATCGCCTCGACGCCCGCAAGCGGCTCGCGAATGATCGAGCTGGCAAACGACGAGGCCGCCTGATTGGGTTTGCCGGGGCGCACCACGATGGTCGGCAGGCGACAGACACGGCCATCGACGAAGCCGCGCCGGCTGTAGTCGTTGACCAGCAGCTCGCCTATCGCCTTCTGCGCGCCATAGGAGGAGCGCGGCTGCGGGCCGATCGCCTCCGGCACCGGCTGAGAGAGCCCAGGCCCGAACACCGCCAGCGAGCTGGCGAACAGGAATTTCAGCCGCTTCGGATGGGCCCGGCACGCTTCCAGCAGCGTGCGCGTGGCGTCCAGATTGACCCGCATGCCGAGCTCGAAATCGGCTTCCGCCTGAGAACTCACCACCGCCGCCAGATGGCAGACGTCGCCGGTGTCGTCGCCAAGCGCTTGCTCGATCAGTGCCGGATCGGCGACGTCACCGGTGAGCGACTCGACCCGATCGTCGCCCACCGGGCACGGCGCCAGGTCGATCGATGTCACCCGCGTGATGGCCTGCCCCTCGATCGACGCCCCTCCCGCAAGCAGCTGTTGGATCAGTCTGGCCCCGAGAAAACCGGCGCCTCCCGTTACGATCACATGCATGGCGTTGCTCCTTTGCGGCGCTGCCTTCATTCACTGAACGGCGCTCAATTGACCAAAGGCGAATTGCGCTGACCTTTGCGATTTAACATCTTGTCTGACAAATTAGCCGCACAGGCAATACCGCCATTGGTCGGAGAGCGTCGCCAATCGCCATCATGGCGGCGTCCGCCGAGTCGGATCTTCGACGAACGCATAAGGCGTTTTCAGCGTGAGTGAAAACACATGAGTGAAACCCAGGAACAGCCGTCACGCGGCCCGCAGCTTTCCGAGCAGGTGGCCCAGCGTTTGAGCGATGCCATCCAGGCCGGCGAATGGGGTCGCGGCGCGCGCCTGCCCACCGAAGCGGCACTGGGCGAGCGTTACGGCATCAGCCGCTCGGTGGTGCGCGAGGCAATCTCGATGCTGCGCAACGGCGGCCTGGTCACCTCGCGCCGAGGTAGCGGCAGTTTCGTTGCCGAATCTCCCACGGTGTCGCTGCGCCTGGAGATTCCCGATCCCGACATTCAGTCGGTGATCGAGGTGCTGGAACTGCGCCGACCGCTGGAGGTGGAAGCCGCGCGGCTGGCCGCCGAACGGCGCACGCCTTCTCAGCTGCGCCGAATTCGCAATGCGATGGTGGATATCGACGAAGCCGTCGAAGCGGGGCTTTCCGGGGTCGATCAGGATCTCGCCTTTCATCGCACCATCGCCGAAGCGGCCAACAACACGCATTTCACCGCCGTGCTCGATTTCTACAACCGCTTTCTGCATCACGCGATCCGCGTGACGCGCACCAACGAGTCACTGCGCGAGACCTTCATGCTGCAGGTGGTCGGCGAGCATCAGGCCATACTCGACGCCATTGCCGCTGGCGATGCCGAAGCCGCCGCTCGCGCCGCCGCCATTCATCTGGAACATGCCGAAACGCGCCTGCGTCAGGCGCCTACAGACCTTCTCAAGAGCGTGCTCGAGCGCGTGGAAGCGCAGCGCAGCTCGGTGGCCGTCACGCCCTCGGAATCGGAATCGACAGAACACACGGGAGACAACCCGCAATGAGCATTTCACAACGACCACGGGTCGGGGTCATCGGGCTGGGCTCGATGGGAATGGGCATGGCAACCTCGCTGGTGAACGCCGGCTTCGAAACCTGGGGCTGCGACCTGCGCGAGGAAGCGCGGGCGAGCTTCGGCGAGGCCGGCGGCCATGCCGTGGCCACCCCGGCGGAGATGGCCGCCGAGGTCGAGATCGTGCTGACCGTAGTGGTCAACGCCGAGCAGACCCGAGCGGTGCTGTTCGGCGACGGCGGGCTGCTCCCGGGGCTCGCGCCGGATAGCGTGGTCATCTCGTGTGCAACCTGCGCGCCGGATGACGTGCAGGCGCTGGGCATCGATCTGGCGGCCCACGATATTCACCTGCTCGATGCGCCGATCTCGGGCGGTTCGGTCAAGGCCGCCGCCGGTCAGCTGACGATCATGGCTTCCGGCCCCGCGGCTTTGTTCGAGCGTGCCGAAAACGTGCTCGACGCCCTCGCCGCCAAGGTATTTCGTCTGGGAGACGGGCTGGGTCAGGGTTCGCAGGTCAAGCTGGTCAACCAGCTGCTCGCCGGAGTGCATATCGCCGCCGCCGCCGAGGCGATGGCCTACGGCATTCGCGGCGGCTGCGATCCGCGAACGCTGTACGAGGTGATCACCCAGAGCGCCGGCAATTCATGGATGTTCGAGAATCGCGTGCCGCACATCCTGGCCGGCGACTACACCCCGCACTCGGCGGTGGACATCTTCGTCAAGGATCTCGGCATCGTCCACGATACCGCCCATCGCAACAAATTCCCGCTGCCACTTACCGCCCAGGCCTTGAGCCAGTTCACGCTGGCCTCGGCGCAAGGTCTCGGTCGGGAAGACGACATCGCCGTGGTCAAGGTCTATCCGGGTATCACGCTTCCCGGCACGGCCGCCAACGATGCCGGATTCGATTTCGATGGCGGTCCCAATGACCACGGAGGTGCTTGAGCGATGGCGAACTCTCTTTCAAAAGCGGATGAGCGACGGCCCAGCATGCGGCCCATCTTCGGCTGTATCGCCGATGACTTCACCGGCGCCACGGATCTGGCGAGCATGCTGGTCAGCGCCGGCATGCGCACGCTGCAGACCATCGGCATCCCCGAGGCTCCGCTGGAAGCGGGCGTGGACGCGGTGGTGGTGGCGCTGAAATCACGCACGATTCCTGCCGAAGACGCCATCGAACAGTCGATTCAGGCGCTGGACTGGCTGCGGGAACAGGGCTGCGAGCAGTTCTACTTCAAGTACTGCTCCACCTTCGATTCGACGCCGGCGGGCAATATCGGCCCGGTCACCGAGGCGTTGATGGACGCACTGGGCACCGACTTCACCATCGCCTGCCCGGCGCTGCCGGCCAACCGCCGCAGCGTGTTCAACGGCTATCTGTTCGCCAACGGCGTGCCGCTCAACGAAAGCGGCATGCAGGATCACCCGCTGACGCCCATGACCGATGCCAACCTGGTGCGCGTGCTCGGCGCGCAGACGACGCGCAATGTCGGACTGATCGACTACGCCACGCTGCGCCAGGGCGACGCTGCCTTGAGCGCGCGCATCGACGCGCTCAAGGCCGAAGGCATCGGCATCGCGATCTGCGACGCCATCGATAACGACGACCTGTTCATACTGGCGCGAGCCTGCCGCGATCTGCCGCTGGTGACGGCGGGTTCCGGCCTGGCGCTGGGGTTGCCGGCCAATGTCGCCCAACGCCTCGGCCACACCGAAGATGCGGCTCGACTCGAGCCCGTTGCCGGGCGTGAAGCCGTGTTGAGCGGCAGCTGCTCGCGGGCCACGCTGGCTCAGATCGAACATGCCCGGGCGCACATGCCGAACTTCCACCTCGATGCCCTGGCACTGCACGATGACTATCAAGGCGTCGTCGATGCCGCGCTGGCGCATGCCGAGGCACATTTCGACGCCGATCCCGGTAATCACGACGCGCCCGGCCCGGTGCTGATCTACGCCAGCGCCTCGCCGGAGGAAGTGCGCCGGGCGCAACAACGGCTCGGCGTGCAGCAGGCCGGCGAACTGGTCGAGCGCGCCATGGCCGAGATCGCCGCCAAGCTGGTCGGTCGTCTCGGCGTGCGCCGGCTGCTGGTCGCCGGGGGCGAAACCTCCGGTGCCGTGGTCAGCGCGCTCGACGTTCAGGGGCTGCGGATCGGCGACAGCATCGACCCCGGCGTGCCGTGGACGACCACCCTGGGTACCCAAGAACCGCTGGCGCTGGCGCTCAAGTCGGGCAACTTCGGCGCCCCCGATTTCATGACCAAAGCCTGGAAACTGATGCCATGACCGCGATCCACACCTCGACATCCGCCACCGAAAACCGCCTGCGCGAAGAGATCGCCGAGATCGGCCGCTCTTTTCGCAACCTGGGCATGGCGCCGGGGACGTCCGGCAACATCAGCGCCAAGCTCGAAGACGGCTGGCTGATGACGCCGACCAACGCAAGCCTCGGCGCACTCGATCCGGCGGAGATCTCCAAGCTCGACTGGGACGGCAACCTGCTGGCCGGCAAGCCGCCAACCAAGGAGTCGTTCCTGCATCGGGCCTTCTACGAGCAGCGCCCGGATACCGGCGGGATCATTCACCTCCACGCAACGCACTCGGCGGCGGTCTCGTGTCTCAACGGGCTCGACGAACACTCCTGCCTGCCGCCGATCACACCCTACTTCGTGATGCGGGTCGGCCGTCTGCCGCTGGTGCCCTACTACCGCCCCGGTGACGCGGCGCTGGGTGATGCCGTGCGCGACTACGCCTTGGATCACGCCGCGGTGCTGCTGGCCAATCACGGCCCGGTGGTCGCCGGCAAGACGCTGGAAGCGGCGCGCAACGCCATCGAGGAGCTGGAAGAAACCGCCAAGCTCTATCTGCTGCTGCGCCAGCACGATGTGCGCACGCTGAACGAGAAAGAGATCGACGAACTGCGCGACGCCTTCGGGGCCCAGTGGTAGCCGCGCATTCATCTGCCTATACCGCCACTGTTAACAAGGTCATTGAGGAAATCAGGCCATGCCGCGTTTCGCTGCCAATCTCAGCATGATGTTCAACGAAGTTCCGTTCATGGAGCGCTTCGCCAAGGCCGCCGCCAACGGCTTCGAGGGGGTCGAATTCCTGTTTCCGTACGACTTCGAGCCCGAAGCGATCGCCGCCGAGCTCAAGCGCCACGGGCTCGAGCAGGTGCTGTTCAATCTGCCGCCGGGTGACTGGGCTGCCGGGGAGCGCGGGTTGGCAGCCCTGCCCAGGCGCGAAGCGGAGTTCCGGAATAGCGTTGATACCGCCATTCGCTATGCCAAGGCGTTGAACTGCCCACGCCTGCACGCGATGGCCGGTCTCATTTCCGAATCGGTACAGGAATCAGCAGCTGGCTCAACCTCGGAAAATGTTTCCCGTGAAACATTTTCCAGTAACCATCAGATTTATCTGGAAAATCTTCGCTTTGCCGCACGAAAGCTCGCCGAGCACAACCTGACGCTGCTGATCGAGCCGATCAACACTCGCGACATGCCGGGCTACTTTCTCAACCACCAGGCCGATGGCCACGCGATCGTTGCCGAGCTGAACGAGCCCAACGTCAAAGTGCAAATGGATTTCTACCACACCCAGATCATGGATGGAGATATCTGGAAGACCTACCAGCGCTATCGCGACGGCGTGGGCCATATTCAGATCGCCGGCGTGCCCGAGCGGCACGAACCGGATAGCGGCGAAGTGAACTACCCGTGGCTATTCGAACAGCTCGACCGCGACGGCTATGCCGGCTGGCTCGGCTGCGAGTACAAGCCGCGCGGTGACACGGAGGCAGGATTGGGGTGGTATCGCGCCTGGCAGCAGCGCTGACAGGCGGGGATCAATCGCCCTCGATCAGCCGGATCCCGTCGTCTTCGATGACGATCCGGCGCTGCTTGTAGAGTCGGCCGATGGCCTGCTTGAAGGCGTTCTTGCTGACGCCGAGCCGGGCCTTGATGGCGTCGGCCGAGCTCTTGTCACCGAGGGCCAGGAACCCTTCGTTGGCACTCAGCGCTGCCAACACCTTGTCGCCGACCACGTCCAGACGCGCCTGCCCCGGCGGCAGCAGCGACAGATCCAGACGGGCGTCTTCACGCACACGGCGAACATAGCCATCCATGCGATCCCCCCGGCGTAGCGGGCGCGACATGTCGTCGTGATACAGCAGCCCCCAGAAGCGACTGTTGACCACCGCCTTGGCGCCCAGGTCGGTGAGATCGGCGATGGTCAGCGACACTCGATCGCCCGCCTTCAGGCCTTCCGACTCGTCCTGCAGGAACTTGTCGATCTTCATGCTCGCCACCGGGCGCATGCGATCGTCGACATAGATCATCACCAGCACCCGCTTACCCGCGTCCGGGCGGAAGCGCTGCTCGCCGAACGGCAGCAGCAGATCCTTGGGTCGCCCCCAGTTCAAGAACGCACCGATATCGGTGACCTGCGTCACCCGTAGATACGCGACATCCCCCACGTTGACCTGAGGCTCGGCAGCGCGTGGCGATTCGGCGGGGGTGTCATCCCGAGGCGTGCGGGTCATAGGGCGTTCTCAGCTGGCAAGCGGTGAATGAGGTGGCGCCATTATGGGGTGAGCGACGGAAACGAGCAAAACGCGCTGCAGTGAATGGACCACCGGAGGCGGAGCGCAACCGGCCTTTCTTGCCGAGTCTCCCATCACGCGGGAAGAAGGTTTACACTTCAGCAGCAACGCATACCTTAGACCTTCGTATTAATCCCATCGATAGTCGAATTCACTAGGCGTGATTAGCAGCCTAAAGAGTTGGCTCCCATAATGTCGTCACAGGTTGAGGCCGAGAGGCCATTAAAAAAGACATTATTGGAGGCAACATCATGAAAAATCGTATTCTCGCCGCTATCGCCATCGCCGTCGCTCTGCCCACCGTCGCTCAGGCCAACAGCGTCGTCGAACAGCGTCACTTCGATCAGCAGAGCGAAGCGCTCAGCATCGAGCAGACCGCGCAGTATCACGCGCTGCCGACTCGCTACACCGTCGACACCGTCGATGGCGGCCACAGCAATGCCGCCGATCAGTCTCTGAAGAACGTGGCCGGGTCCACTCAGCTGGGCACCGACGTGCAGCCGTCTCGCAACACCCTGATCGGTGAAGGCCAGAGCGCCGCTGCCGGCCAGGCGCTGCAGAACGCCACGCAGACCGTCAGCAATGACAAGGGCAACGTCGAAGTGAACTTCGCCAGCCTGTAAGTCTTGCCTTCGGGCACCATCACAGCGCTAGACCATCAAGGGAGCCATTGGCTCCCTTCTTGGTTTTATATCCTGCAAAAATGAACTATTTCAGGTGCTACAACCACCATCATTTTTGTCGATAGTTTATTTCGCGCCATTCGATTTTTGTTAGACGGCTAACAGACCGATAATGACATCACCGGTTGAGGCCAAGAGCCCAACACCAAAACAGATGATCATTGGAGGCAACACCATGAAAACTCGCATTCTCGCCGCTATCGCCATCGCCGTTGCTCTACCCACCGTCGCTCAGGCCAACAGCGTCGTTGAACAGCGCCACTTCGACCAGCAGAGCGAAGCGCTCAGCATCGAGCAGACCGCGCAGTATCATGCGCTGCCGACTCGCTACAGCGTCGACACCGTCAACGGTGGCCACAGTGCCGCGGCGGACCAGGCTCTGCAGCAGGTCGCCAACGCTAGTCAGCTGGCAACCGACGTCGAAGCGTCCCACAGCAGCTTGATCGGCCAAGGCCAGAGCGACGCCGCCGCCCAGGCACTGCAGAACGCTACGCAGACCGTCAGCAATGACAACGGCAACGTCGAAGTGAACTTCGCCAGCCTGTAAGTCTTCGCCTCCGGGCACCGTCAAAGCGCTAGACCAAAAAGGGAGCCATCGGCTCCCTTTTGGTTTTATATCCTGCAAAAACGAATGGGTTCAGACGCTACAACCACCATCATTCCTGTCGATAGTTTATTTCGCGCCATTCGATTTTTGTTAGACGGCTAACAGATCAATAATGACATCACCGGTTGAGGCCAAGAGCCCAACACCAAAACAGATGATCATTGGAGGCAACACCATGAAAACTCGCATTCTCGCCGCTATCGCCATTGCCGTCGCTCTACCCACCATCGCCCAGGCCAACAGCCTCGTGACCGAACGTCACTTCGACCAGCAAAGCGAAGCGCTCAATATCGAGCAGACCGCGCAGTATCACGCGCTACCGACTCGCTACAGCGTCGATACCGTCAACGGTGGTCATAGCGCGTCTGCAATTCAAGCGTTGGAGAACGTGGCCGATGCCACTCAGTTGGCTACCAATATCCCGGCGAGCCACAACGCCCTGATCGGCCAAGGCCAGAGTGAAGCCGCCGCCCAGGCGCTGCAGAATGCCACACAGAATGGCGGCAACGACCGCGGCAATGTCGAGATGGACTTTGCCAGCAACAGCTAAGCTGCTGATTGACGGAAAATGAGGGCCTGCGGGCCCTTTTTTGTGGCAGATACACGGCTATCGGCGGATCGTGACATTATCCATTCAGCACATGGCTCTTGTTCGCCCTCGAACTCTCTGCTGGTGGGCGGCTTCGTTCGAGACCGAAAGCACAAGAGAATTCGGCCGGGGCCGAACGGCACTCGAGCCGAACGACACCAGGATTAACGACACAGCCCCGATCGGTATCGCCGATCGGGGCTGTATTATAAGGAACTCACGTATCGTCTTTCTCGCGAGATGGCGACCTCAGGTCGCCAGCGGTTGCTGCGGTCCGAAACACTCGTAGCGCCGGTTCTCGGCCGGTACGCCCTGCGCAGCCAATAGCTGATCGACCTGCTGCATCATCACCATCGGGCCGCAAAAATAGTAAGTCGCCTGCCGATCGCCGACCCAGGCCTTCAGATCCTCGGCTTCGATTAGGCCCCGCTTGTCGAAGTCGGTATCCTCGGCACGAGGTTCATCGAAACAGAGGTGAAGCCGGAAATTGGCGTGCTCTGCCGCCAACGCTTCCAGCTCCGGCCCGAAGGGCCGTACGCCGCCGTGCCGCGACGCCTGGACGAAAATGATGGGGCGAGCCGTAGACTTTTTGAGCGCGGCGTGCGCCATGGAGATCAGCGGCGTAACGCCGACACCACCGGCAATGAGTACCAGCGGTTGCGCCTCCGCCTCCGGCAACTGCAGCGTGAACTCGCCACAGGGCGGAGACAGTTCGACCCGATCCCCGACGGCAAGGAAATCGTGAATCCAATTCGACGCATTGCCGGCCGGTACATCTTCGCCCTCGCCCGCCTCGCGTTTGACGCTGATGCGAAAGGCTGCCTCACCGGGCGCGTTGGAAAGGCTGTAATTGCGCATTGAGAGCCGACCATCCGCGGTATGAAGCCGGATCGAGACATACTGCCCCGGCTGGTGTTCGGCCAGCGGCTGACCATCGACGGGTTCGAAATAGATCGATACGATGTTGTCGCTCTCGACCTGGCGCCGGGCCACCACGAACGGCTTGAACCCCGACCAGCCATAGCGTTCGTCCTGCCCGGCGTAGATGTCTTTTTCCCGCTGAATGAAAACATCCGCCAGTTGCCCGTAAGCCGCTGCCCAAGCATCGATGACGTCATCCGTCGCGGCATCTCCCAGCACTTCACGGATCGAGGCCAGCAGATTTTCGCCCACGATGGGATAGTGCTCCGGCTGAATCGTCAGCGAGGTGTGCTTCTGGGCGATGACCTCGATCGCCTGCCCCAGTACGACGGGATTATCGATATGCTGGGCATAGGCGAGAATCGCACCGGCCAGCGCCCGCTGCTGAGTACCGGAACGCTGGTGCGCCGGATTGAAGTAGGTTTTGACCTCGGGATTGTGTTTGAACATCCGGGCATAGAAATGCCGGGTCAAACTCTCTCCGTGGGCCTGTAGCACGGGAACGGTCTGTTTGATAATAGCGGTCTGTGCGGGGGTGAGCATGGCGTACTCCTGGCGGAAAATGCGATCGAGATGGCTCGGGCACCAAAAGGGTATGTAACATACCTTTTTAAATAGGAGTATCATTTACCAAATTTAACTTGTCAAGGTATCATGAAGCTCACTACGCACACCGACTATGCGCTGCGCCTGCTGATCTATCTGGCAGTGAGAAGCGACGAGATGCCCGCCACGGTCCAGGCGGCGGCAACGCATTACGGTATTTCCAGCAATCACCTGGCCAAGGTCGCCCAGACACTGGTGCAACTGGGCTACGTCACCAGCCTGCGCGGTCGTGGTGGTGGATTACGCCTGCAACGACCCGCCGAGGAAATCAACATCGGGGCGCTCGTCCGTCAAACGGAGAATCTGGAACTGCTCGAATGCTTCGGGCCCAACTCCAGCTGCCCCATCGAACCCGGCTGCCGCCTCAAGAACGTATTGTGGAAGGCACAGCAGGCATTTCTGGAAATTCTCGACGGCTATGTCCTGGCGGATCTGGCCGGTAACGAGCAGGAATTACGAATATTGCTGTCGGCGCGACCTGCGCAAAGCCCCTGACGAAGAAAAGCAGGCACATCTTGCATTGAGAAAGCCCCGAAACAACCGTCAAAGAAAACCGCCGCTCAATCAGTGGCGTGAGGGCGGTTATAGGGTTCTTTAACCACATGTAAATGATTGTTTTCCAAGTATTTTTTATAATGTCGACAATCTAAGTATACCTCCGATATACCTTTCAGCCTCGTAAGCTAACCGTGTGGCTGCTCATCGCACGGCCACTCAGCTACGTTCGTCTATGGGCACTGTGTGCCCCAAAACGATCGCCCATGGGCTTTTCAATCGCTGCCAAGGGTATCGATATATGCCAATTCAAGTAAGAGAAGCTAGCAAGGCGGATATCGGCGAGATCTTCGCCATCCGCACCAGCGTAGCCGAGAACCATCTCTCGCTTGAGCAGCTCGCCGAAATGGGTATCACACTAGAGACCATCGCCGCCATGCTCGACCAGGGCCCTAGTCTCTGGGTTGCGGAGTTTGATCGAGTACCCGTGGGCTTTTCGATGGTTCGCTATGAAACCGGGAGCGTATTTGGTCTTTTCGTCCGAGCCGATTACGAAGGGAGAGGTGTGGGCCGCTTACTTCTTGAGAAAGCCGAGCGCCATCTATTCGCCAAATTCGACGAGATCTGGATGGAAACCGAGATCGGCAGTCGAGCCTATGCATTCTACGAGCGTGCCGGCTGGCTTCCCGTTGAGAAGCGGTGTCGTGGCTTGATGAAGTTCGTCAAAGCCCGATCCGCGGCGGGTGGCCGGTGAGTGACAGTATTCGGTCAAAAGCGGAAATCTCTCTATGGCAACACCTAGCCCCAAGCTGACGTCATCTACTGGATGATGCGTGCTACAGACTCCAAGGCGGTGGGCGTCTCCCATCCCCAAGCCATCTTCTAAAAAACACGACTCTTCCTCGTCACTGGTCCTACGAACTTGTAGCGCCCCGCCTTCTGAGTGACGCGCTGCGGTTGAGTCCATGCTACCGCTCTTCCCTATGCGGCGGTTTTCGTTCGCTTATCGAAATCATTGATCCAATCTCGTAGCTTGCTTGCGTCGGCGATGATCTCGTCGATATCGGGCAGGTGGGTGGGAGTTTCGTCTGGCTGGGAGTGCTCAAAGGCGGAATACTTCGACATTAGATCGTCGATGACGATGCAATCCGCTGGCTCGATGGCTGCCAGTTTCTTGAGTACCCCCATCGTTTTGATCTCGCGGCGGAAGCGCCCAACGATGTTCGCACACAAGTGAACTTCCACTGTGCGCTCCACCAAAATGCGGAAGGTGCTGCAGGCATCCTTCAATGCCATCTGCCTGAGCTTTGGCTCCAGCCGCTTAGCGGCGCCCATCTCACTGATGAGCTGGCCAAGGCCAGGTTTGGGCTTCAGTGAGAACGTGTTGACCAATGACGGTACGCCCGTCTGGTGACCTTCCCGCCCGATCGCAATGACCTTGCAGCGAGCCTTGAAACCTTTCCCGATGCGCTTCTCGTGAGCGTCTTGCAGTAGGGCCAAGAGAGACAAACGATGGGTGAAAACGATGACTTGGCGACTCTCTGCAAGCTCGGCGATCCGCGCGGCCACTGCCTCCTCGAACCGCTGGTCAAGCGATGAGATGGGGTCATCGAATACGATAGGAATGGAACGATCGCTTCCGGTAGCATCGGCTAAGAACGCGGCCAAGGCAATGAGCCGCTGCTCGCCCTCGCTCAACACCTCGCAGTTTTCGACGCGCTGTTTGGGAGCTAGAAGTTCCGCGCAGAACGTGAACCTGCCTTTCCCTTGAGACTTATGTTTCATTACCACGGGCAACCCTTTGCCACCCAACTTCCCCATCTCGGCGTTGAAGCGATCGCAGAAACCTTGGGCCAACTCTGCACTGGCGATCTCGTTGTTCTTCGTTGTTAGCGTTTTCGTTGACGTCAAACGGATGGCCGCATCAAACTTCGCGACCGCAGTCAGGCGCTTGACCTCGGCCTTAATGGCGGAAACGTTTGCAGCTAGCCACTCTTTACCACGTAGGTCGAGCAGCCGCTCCTGACTGGCTCTCCTGCCTTCCACGTCAATTAGCCTAGCAAGCTGATCACGTTCCAGCTCAAGATCTGCGATCCGTTTGGCATGAGCGACGTGCCAAACCGACCAATCCACGCTGGGGACGTCTGCCAAGTCTGACGCTACCTTCAAAGCAGTGGTTCGCGCGTCCACGGCCACTCGCAGTGATTCGCCAACCGCAACGTCCAAGCCAATGGTTTGGCTTACGGTGGCCCACACCTGCTCGTCGGGCACTGACTGCAATGCCTTGACCTGGTCGTTTAGGTACGTTTCGGCGGCCGCTGCATCGGCTTGGAGCTTGTTCTGGATAAACTCGGAGAACCCGAGCATGCGCGCCTTGGCGTCAGCGCCGAGTTCCTGTTGGCACAACACGCACCTCGCTCCTTCTTCGACGTTCGGGTGCTCGTGATCCGGGTAGGCCGAGGCCGTTGAATACGCCTCTGCAGCTACCCATAAGCGGCGCCAAACCTCTTCTCCAACGCCTCTTAGTGGCACCTTGTCGAAGAACGCCATGGCGTGCGTACTAGCGGCCTCTCGCTTGCCGATGGCATCTGCTCGAGCAGCGATGATTGCATTGACTTGGTCGACGGAGGTCGCCGCTTCTCGATCCAGCGCCGATTGCTTGTGCTTGGCGAGCTGATCCAGTTGCTTGACCACCTTGGTATGGAGCACGGACGGGTTGGGCTGTGCCAAGGCCGCCTCCAATGTCACCCGTTCCACGCGTTCCTGATCGGACACGCCGCAAGCCGCGTCAATGGCCGCGTCTTGGGCTTTAAGCTTCAGAAGCTCCCGAAGCGTCGCAGCCGCCTTCGATTGGGACAAATCTGCATTGAGTTGCGGCAGCTGGTTCACCAGCAGATCCGCGCGCTGGCGCAGGTTGGCGCCGACGCGATCGGAAATCTCGATGAGACGCCCCATGAACACCATGGGCCGAGGCATGTGGGTTGCAGATGTCGCTTTGTCACCAAATTCTACGGACGTCGCGGAGTCGAACACAGGGATCGCTTTCAGCTCGGGTAACGGGCCCTTGCCCATGTCCCACGTCAGCTCTGACGCTTGAGACGCTGGCCCTTTTTGATCCATGGCCCTAATTTTCACCGCTGCAGTTGGGTTCTCGGTGGCGTCCAGAAAAACGTGGCCATACATGGGGCCTGCTATGCGCGCCCCGCACAAGTGTTTGGTCAAGCGCGCGTAGCCGGATTTGCCGGATCCGTTGGGGCCATACACGACCGCCAGGTCCGCCTCTCCTAGCTCGAGATGGGCTTGGTCGCCCAACGCGTTGACACCGCGGATGTCGAACAATCGTTCAAGTCGCAGTCCGCCGCGCCCTGGGGTGCCAGCAATTGCGCCGGGTACCAGTGGAGCGGAATCTTGGCTCAACTCCTTTGCGGCTTCTTGCAGGCAGTGATCTGCTAGCGCGTCGATGCCCGTCACGTCTGGCATGCGCCGGTAGGTGATCAGATCATGCGCGGCCGCCCGCAACCAACTGGCTTTGCTGTTCAACCACGCCTCAATCTCAATCGGCGCGGAGTCTTCATTTTGGCTCGTCATTGCTCCCCCCAGAGAAAATTTTCAGGCCAGTGGGCTCAAAGCCTGTCACGGGTTGTTGTTACTATGTTGCACCGCTTTTTGCGGGATTTCCCTGCAGGTCAATCCGGATCTGGGGGTGGGTCTTAAGCCGAGATCCAACTAGCTTGCCATACTCGCCCTTCGATGGCAGTGAGTCGGGTTTTACCGTGTATGACTCACTGGACCGAATGAATTGCATTTAAAATCGAGGGCAGCCCCCTTCCTAAGTCTGCTCTGGGTCGGAACCCGTCAGCCTTCTCAACCCCTGTCAGGAATACCTTTCGTATCAATCTGCCACACTCCGTTTCATTTCTCTATCCAACATCCCCCACCTTTCGTCGGGCTGGTTGCAAAACGCATTATTTCGCATCATTTTTCCGGCCCCATAATCGCCCTGCCGCCCCAGTAGCGGCGCGGCTTGGAGCCACCTGCGACGCTGCATCAAAATCGACCCATTTAGCGCGCAGGCGGGGCGGGGAGTCGACAGCGCGCCGGCAGCTTGCGGCGAGATAAGGGCAGGATGGTGGCCACAGGGACGTGGCCACCCATTCGCCGCTGTTACCGCGACAGCGACTCGATGATTTTGCAGTCGGCCACCGTATCCGCCTGGCAGCATTGCTCGAGCCGGTCGAGTTCCCGTTCCAGCTGCTGTAGATCCTTCAGCCTCGACCTGACCCGCTCCAGTTGCTCGTGGATGATCGAGTCGACCTGTCGGCACGGTGCGTTCTCGTCATCGGCGAGTCCAAGCAGCGATTTCACATCCTCCAGGCTCAGGCCCAAGTGACGCGCGCGCTTGATGAAGATCAGGCGATCTCGCTCACGATCCGTGTAGAGCCGATAACCGCCCTGTGTTCTGGTCACCGGCGAGAGTAGCCCCGCGCTTTCGTAATAGCGGATGGTCACCGCCTTGGTGTCGGTGGCCTTGGCAAGCTGACCTATGGTTATCCGGGACTCCATGATGCTTGACCCTATAGCGGCTAGAACCTTCATGCTATCAGCCAATCATTCGAGGAGGCACTGGCATGGATTCCTGCTGCGAGAACAAGGCTGGCGAGCTGGCGCAATTGCGAGGCGCGCAGGCCAAGGTGCTGTACTGGGTACTCGGTATCAACGGCTCGATGTTCGTGATCGAGTTCGTGGCGGGTTGGCTGATCGGGTCGACGGCGCTATTGGCAGACTCGCTCGATATGTTCGGCGACGCCACCGTCTACATACTGACGCTGTACGCGCTGAACCGAAGTGATCGAACGCGGGCCGGTGCGGCGTTGGTCAAAAGCCTGTTCATGTTCGTCTTTGGTTTGGCGGTCATTGCCGAGGCAGTTCACAAGAGCGTGGTAGGCAGCGTGCCAGAGGCCGGCGCGATGGGGATCATGGGGCTGCTGGCGCTGGCCGCCAACACGGTCTGTTTCATCATGCTGCTGCGCTACCGCTCGGCGGATCTCAATATGCGTTCGACGTGGCTCTGCTCGCGTAACGATCTCATCGCGAATACTAGCGTGGTGCTGGCAGCGGTGGCCGTCGGCATGACCGGCACGGTTTGGCCGGATGTGGTGGTTGGCCTGGCCATCGCTGCGCTCTTCCTGCATTCGGCCTGGCAAGTTTCGACCGAGGCGATTGTCGAATGGCGAGTTACAGGGCAGGCCAAGGCAGATGCTTCTTCGCCGCCTTCTGAAACGGTAAGCACCGGGAATTGCTGTGAATCGAAATCGTCATGCTGTGACTAATGGGGATTCCAACGCGTCACGGAGGGCATCCGATCTGTTGCGAATACCGGGTCGAGACGATGACGGGCGAAAACGACCACTGAATGGAAATCTACTCGATCAGTTTGAGCTCGAGGACATGGCGAATGCGCTCGCCATCCCACTCGTAGCCCAAATGCCGGCCCTGCCGCGTGGCGGACATGACCGGCGGACGTAGCACCGCCGCGCATTCGCCATCGGGGTCGCGCACGCTGGGGTACACGATGCCGTTCCCGCTGGCTTCCCAGACTTGCCGGCCGAACGCCTGCCCTGCGCTCCAATCATCGGGATCTAACAGGGGTGCGGCGCTTGGCTCGCCACGTAGGTCATGCAGCGTGCCAACCAGGTCCGAGAGATAAACTCGCTGCTGTAGCTGCATGGGCGGCTCGCTGGAGTCGTGCAGGAATCGTTCAGCGTGGTAACGCGTCTCGGCGATGGCTGTGGCCTCGCTCAAAGCGCAGTAGTAGACCCCGAAAGCCCCATCGCTGAAACGTGACCCCTGACCCGTGAAGTGGCAAAAAGCTGCCATGACGGGCGTCCAGCCTAGACCGTAGCGGCGATCTTCCTCTCGGACCATGTGAATCGCGCCGGCTTCCTCCCGTAACCGGGTGGAGGTCTGGCCTTCCAGCCGATTGAGAAGATTCCAGTCGCCAGGCGCGGCGACACGCTCGAATAGGTCGATAGGCGGAAACCGGGAAGGCACGACGCGATAGCTTGGCCGCCAATGTACGGTCGAGAGTGGAAACGTCATGCGTGGCTGCCACCGCGTGCGGCATCGAGGTACTGACGCACCACGTAGAGATCGGACACCAACCCGCTACGCAGTCGTTCGAGAGGCGCCTGCCCTGAGAACAGTGGATTGCTGTTCGGCCGGCGCAGCCAGCTATCCGCTGCATCGCTGCGCGGCAAAAGGATCTGCAACGCCTTGTAGATTCCCAGGATCAAAGACATGCGCTCTAGCTGGTTTACGTCCAAGGTGGCCTTGCCGGGCTGCTTCTGCCAGCGGCGATAAGTCGAACCCGGCACGCCAAGCAGCAACGCGGCCTCCTGCTCCTTCAACTGCCAATCTCGAGCGATGTTGGGATAGGTGCGCATGGCCGCCGCGCTCATATCCTGGCGCTGGTCGCGTGACATCTGAGTGATAGCCATATCGCCTCCTCGTGCCATTTGGCGGTTTTTATAGATTATCCGCCACTTGAACACAATTGTCATTATGGAACCATTGCTCGCGCGCCATGCGGCACAATGATCACGGACTGAAACGGCAGGCAAAGAAAAGCCGCCGTTCGAAGCGTTTCGAACGGCGGCTTTCGCAGGATTCTTGGCGCGCCCAGTAGGATTCGAACCTACGACCCCTGCCTTCGGAGGGCAGTACTCTATCCAGCTGAGCTATGGGCGCGTATGACGGGAGTCATGCCGGTTCGCGTCGATGACCTAGGATGGCCCGCAAGCGGCGCGGCCATCCTACCCGCTCGGTCAATGGCTGTCCAGACATGCCACGCCTGGCGGGGTGAGCGATGTTCGAAGCTCTCAATTCGAATGATACCGGTTGGCGGTAATACCCTCACACGTCTCAGCCGATAGGGCGCTGAAGATAGCGTCGGGCCAACCCTAGCCCAGCAGCGATCGCAACCCCGCAATCGCGCTTTGACCACGCTCCTGCTTCCTCTCGGGGTTCTCCTTGTCGGCGCGCCCTTCCCATTCCAGGTCGTCCGCTGGCAGCTCGTCGAGGAATCGGCTCGGCGTGCAGTCGAGCAGCTCGCCGTAGGCCTTGCGCTGGCGGGCGAGCGTCAACGTGAGCGTGCGCCGGGCGCGGGTGATACCGACATACGCCAGGCGACGCTCCTCCTCCACGGTGCCGGATTCGATCGAATTGCGGTGTGGCAGCAGCTCTTCCTCTAGCCCCATCAGATAGACATGAGGGAATTCGAGGCCCTTGGAGGCGTGCATCGTCAGCAGCTGAACGCGGTCGGAGTCGTCCTCTTCGGCCTGCTGCTCGAGAATGTCGCGCAGTACCAGGCGCGAAATCGCCGACTGCACGTCGTCGGTTTCCTCGGAGGCTTCGCCATCCTCGTCGTCGCGATGCATCGATTTCTCGAGCTGGTCGATCAGCGTCCAGACGTTGGCCATGCGACGCTCGGCGATGGTAGGCGCGCTGGCGTTCTGATACAGCCAGGCTTCATAGTCCATGTCGCGGATCATCTCGCGAATCGCGGCGATGGCGTCGCCCTGATCCATGCGTTTGCGCACGCCGTCGATGAAGTGAGCGAAACGCCCTAGCCGCTCGACGGCGCGGGTTGGCAGCACCTGCTCCAGCCCCATCTCATGGCAGGCGGAGAACATCGAGCCGCTGCGTTCGGAGGCGTAGTTGGCGAGCTTTTCCAGCGTGCCGGGGCCGATCTCGCGGCGCGGCACGTTGACGATGCGCAGGAAGGCGTTGTCGTCGTCAGGGTTGATCAACAGCCGCAGGTAGGCCATCGAATCCTTGATCTCGTTACGCGAGAAAAACGAGGTGCCGCCGGAAAGCTTGTAGGGAATCTGATGGTGCTGCAGCTTGAGCTCGAGCAGCCGGGCTTGGAAGTTGCCACGGTAGAGCACGGCGAAGTCGCGCCATTCGGCGCTCTCCTTGATGCGCCGCGTCAGAATCTCGCCGGCCACGCGTTCGGCCTCGGCCTCTTCATGACGATTGACCACCACCCGAATCGGATCGCCCGGCCCCATGTCCGACCACAGCGTCTTCTCGTAGACGTGCGGGTTGTTGGCGATCAGGGTGTTGGCGGCGCGCAGGATCGTGGCGGTGGAACGGTAGTTCTGCTCCAGCTTGATCACGTTGAGCCGCGGGAAATCCTCGCCCAGCGTCACCAGGTTTTCCGGCCGGGCACCGCGCCAGGCGTAGATCGACTGGTCGTCGTCGCCCACCACGGTGAACGTGGCGCGCTCGTCCATCAGCATCTTGACCAGCTGATACTGGCTGACGTTGGTGTCCTGATACTCATCGACCAGCATGTACTGGATCCGCTTGCGCCAGCGCGCCAGCGCGTCGGGATCGGTCTTGAGCAGCACCACCGGCAGCATAATCAAGTCGTCGAAATCGACCGCATTATAGGCCTTGAGATGACGGTTGTAGGCTTCGTAGATGCGCGCGGCGTACTGCTGGTCTTCGTCTTCGGCGTGGGAAATCGCCGGCCCCGGCAGCACCAGATCGTTCTTCCACTGGGATATCTGACTCTGCACCCCGTTGATCTGCTCGGCGTCGGTGTCCGCCTCTTTCTGCATCAGATCGCGCAGTAGCGCCTTGGCATCTTCCGGGTCGAATAGCGAGAATCCCGGCCGGAAACCCAGCGCCTTGAGCTCGCGACGGATGATGTTGAGCCCCAGGTTATGGAAGGTGGAAACGGTCAGGCCATACCCTTCGCGCCCCTTGAGCATCTGCCCGACGCGCTCCTTCATCTCCCGCGCGGCCTTGTTGGTAAAGGTGACGGCGGCGATCTTGCGCGCGCTCATCCCGCACTCCTGAACCAGATAGGCGATCTTGGTGGTGATCACGCTGGTCTTGCCGGAACCGGCGCCCGCCAGCACCAGGCACGGGCCGTCGATGAAGCGCACCGCCTCCTGCTGGCGCGGATTGAGTTTGGCGAGACGTTGGCGAATATCGGACATGAGGGCAGAATCGCAGAGGTGAAGAAAGCTTCGAGAAAGAGAACGTCAAAATCAGAACGACAACATCAGAACGACAGAGCGGGAATGATACACCTCATGCAGATTATACGAGACGATTTACGCGGCCCCGACATTGCCGCCATGCTGGAAGCCCACCTCAGGGAGTTCGAGCCGCACTCCCCGCCGGAGAGCCGCCATGCGCTGGATCTCGATGGCCTGCGCCGCCCGGAAATCCATTTCTATAGCGCGTGGGAAGAGAACCAATTGCTCGGCTGCGGCGCGTTCAAGCGGTTGAGCGACGAGCACGGCGAGATCAAATCGATGCGCACCGATCCCGCTCATCTACGCAAAGGCGTGGCGCGAGCGATTCTCACGCATTTGATCGAGGAAGCGCGGGCGCTCGGGATTCGTCGATTGAGTCTGGAAACCGGCCCGATGGCGCATTTCGCCCCGGCCCGAAAACTTTATCAGGCGTTTGGATTCGCTGTCTGCGAACCCTTTGGCAGTTACCGGGAAGATCCCTACAGCGTGTTCATGACGCGCACGCTCTAAAAGCGGGCCGTAACCGCCGCCCGAACGAAAGCCGCCCATCGTGACGATGGGCGGCGCGCTTTTTGTTGGGCGTTGACCGAAACGGATTCGCCTCGGCCTGCTCAGCGCTAGGCGTAGTCCTTGGCGTAGCGCAGCGCCTGCTCCACCCCGCGAAGCTCCGCCAGCCCCTTGAGCCGGCCGATCGCAGGATAGCCCGGCGTCGATGCCTTGTGATTGTCGTCGAGCACTTTCTGGCCGTGATCGGGCCGCATGGGCAGCGCGCGGTGATCGCCGGCCTGGTGCCGACGGCTCTCGATCGTGAGCAGCTGATCCACGATCTCCACCATGTCGATGTTACCGCCCAGATGATCGTCCTCGAAGAAGCTGATGCCGTCTTCCAGGGTCTTGGTCGCTCGCAGATGGGTGAAATAGATCCGGTCGGCGAAGCGCTCTATCATCCGAGGCAAGTCGTTGTCGAGCCGCGAGCCGTAACTGCCGGTGCAGAACGTCAGCCCATTGGCCGGGCTATCCACCGCGGAGAGTATCCACGCCGCATCTTCCTCGGTGGAAACGATGCGCGGCAGGCCGCAGAGCGAAAACGGCGGATCGTCCGGATGGATCGCCAGGCGCACGCCGCATGCTTCGGCGACAGGCACGATCCGCTCGAGCAGACGCAGGAAATGCTGCCGGAAGGTATCGCGGCTCATCCCGGCATAACGCTGGATGTGACTCTTGAACTCTTCGAGCGAGTAGCTGCCTTCGTTAGCGGGCATGCCAGCGACAAGATTATGAACCAGATGCTGGATCTGCGCTTCGCTCATCGACCGGTAGCGCTGCGCCGCCCGTTCACGCTGTTCGTCGGTGTAGTCAGCGGCGGCATCGGGGCGCTCGACGATGAAGAGATCGAAGGCGCAGTAGTCGACGAAGTCGAACAGCAGCGCCTTACTGCCGCTGGGTCGCTCGTACTCTAGCTCCGTTCGCGTCCAGTTGAGCACCGGCATGAAATTGTAGCAGATCGTGTCGATACCGCAGGCGGCGAGGTTGCGAATCGTTTGGGCGAAATTGTCGATGTACGTCTCCGCCTCTCCCTCGTTGAGCTTGATGTCTTCGTGTACGGAGACGCTCTCCACGACCGACCAGGTCAGGCCATGGGATTCGATCAGCGCCTTGCGTTCCTCGATCTTCTCCACCGGCCATACCTCGCCGATGGGCATCTCATGCAGGGCGCTTACGATCCCCGTTGCCCCCGTCTGACGAACGTCATCGAGAGAGATCGGATCATTCGGGCCGAACCAACGCCAGGTGTGTTCCATCGAGTACTCCATTCGAGTGTCAGTGATTTTCTTCATGACTCGCCTATCGAGTCGCTCATTCACCCATGATCAGATTGGGTAGCCAGAGCGACAGGAACGGCAGATAGGTGACCAATAGCAGGACGCAGAGATTGCAGATGAGAAAGGGAATGATCGCCCGCACCACTTCCATGACCGGCACCTTGCTGATGCTGGAGGCGACGAAGAGACAGATACCCATCGGCGGCGTGGTGAGCCCGATCATCAGGTTGAGCACGGCGATGATGCCGAAATGCACTGGATCGACGTTGACCCCCACGGCAATGGCGAGCAGCGTGGGAAAAAGGATCACGAGTGCGGCGATGGTCTCCATGAACGTCCCCACGATCAGAAGCAGTACGTTCAGGATCAAGAGAATCAGAAACTTGTTCTCGGTAATGGAAAGAATATAGCTCGCGATCGCCTGCGGTATCCGCTCGCTGGTCAGAACCCAGCCGAACAGATTGGAGACTCCGATCAGCAGCATCAGCGATGCCGAAAGCTTGGCGGCATCGAAGATGAGTTCGACGATGCTTTTGAGCGTAAGCCCCTTGTAGACAAAGAGGCCAACGACCAACGCATAGAGCACGGCAACCATCGAGGCTTCGGTCGGTGTGAAAACGCCTCCGGTAATACCGAAGAGAATGATGAAGGTCAGTAGGACGGCCCAAAGCGCGCCCTTAAAGTCGTGGAGTAGCTTAGGAAAGCCGACCCAGCCGTGTCGTGGATAGCCTTTCTTGATCGCAATCAGATAGCACGTGAGCATCATTCCGGCGGCCAATAGCAGCCCAGGAATGGCACCGGCAAGGAACATCCTTCCAATGGAAATTCCTGTCAGCGAACCAGCGATTATCATGGGCAAGCTAGGGGGGATAATCGGCCCAATCGTCGAGGATGCCGCCGTGACGGCCGCAGCAAAGGGCCTGTCGTAACCATTGCGAGCCATTCCCGGGATCATAACCGAGCCGATACTGGCAGTGTCGGCTACCGCCGTTCCCGAAATTCCGCCAAATATGAGTGAGCCTCCGATATTGGCAAAGCCCAGGCCACCGCGAATGTTGCCGAACAGAGAATTGCTAAAGTCTATGATTCGACGGGTGATATCGCCCCCATTCATCAACCCCCCGGCTAGAATAAAGCCTGGCAATGTCAGTAGTACGAAAGAATCCATTCCCGAAAATATTTTCTGCGGCACAACGGCCATCGGTACGCCTGCCATAAAGATATAGAAAGCAGAAGACAGGCCCAAGCAGATGATAATAGGGGCGCCTAGAATCAGAAGCCCGAAGAAAATGGCAAACAGGCCAAGTGTTTCCATTTAAGACGCCCTCCACGTAACCAAACTATAACCTTCCTTGAAAGCTTCTCGCAGGGAATGGAATGCTAGATTGGCCAACAACAAGAACATCGCAAAATAGACATATTTCATTGGCAATCCCAATGCCGGTGAACTTTGAAACCTGCCTATCTGGACTAAGACGAAAACGGTCGTCAATGTGGCTAGAGACACCACGCCAGTCAATGTCGCCATGATCAATCGATGAATCGACTGGCCTCGAGGGCCAAGCCGATGCTGATAAAGATCAAGCGAGATGATATCCCCGTCACGCCATGCCAACCCAATAGCCGATGCCACGAGATAGATAAAGCAGTAACGCGATACCTCTTCTGTCCAGGATGGCGTACTGGGAAGGATAAATCTTGAAAATACCTGTAGAAAGACGCTCAATGCGATTGCGATAAAGCACAAAATACTGAGGTATTTGAAGACTCCATCTAAAGCACCCATCGTGCGTAGAGCGCCACGCACGATGATGTGTTTCGGGACGGTATCATGAGACATCATGGCCGACTCCACGAAGGCGAAAACTCATTTCACTTTCAGCATCTTGTGATACAGCTCAAGCGTCTCTCCTTCGAGATTGGACTCAACAGCTTCTCGAGCCTTATCACGGAAAGCGTCCTGGTCTACTTCGACAAATTCCATTCCGTGCTCTTCAAGACTGTTACGCAGACGCTTCTGATCTTTCTTAAAAAGTTCCTGATAGTCGTCGTGCATAGTATCAGCAGCATCCATGACGATCGTTTGGAGCTCATCAGGCATGCTTTGCAGTTTGTTTTTTCCGATCACAACGTAGATCCAGCTGCGCACGTGGTCGGTCAAATTCACATAATCTTGAACTTCATAGAGGCTCGCGCTTTCGATCAGGCTCAAAGGGTTTTCCTGTGCCTCGATCGTTCCTTGCTGCAGCGAGGAGAACATTTCGCTGAAAGCCATCGGTGTCGCCTTGGCCCCCAAGGCCTGCCACACCTTCACGTGCAACGGTACATTCGGCAGCCGCAGGATGATGCCGTTGAGATCCGATGGCTTTTTGATAGGGCGATTCGAAGTCAATTCTCGGGGGCCCCGCTCGAACCAAGTCAATGGCACCAGCCCGACCTTGTTCTCGATCTGCGCTTCGATCTCCTTCCCGATCTCGCCACCAGCGACCTTTTTCAGTGTTTCTTCATTCTCAATGGCATACGGAACACCCAATAAAGCGGCCTTCGGAGCTCCCCAGTTCTGCAACGGCTCGCCAGTAATCGTCATATCAGCCGTACCCAACTGGATACTGCTTATCATCTCGCTTTCACTGCCAAGCTGTTCATTGGGAAAGATTTGAACGTCGATGCGTCCGTCGGAGCGTGATTCCACCTCCTTTTCGAACGCCAGCGCAGCCTTGTTGTAGATGTGGTTCTCGTTAGCGAGATGCCCGAACTTCAATGTGTAATCCGCAGCGTTTGCCGACGTCGACAAGGCCGCAAGCGAAGCTGTGGCGATCAATCCAGCGATAGCGATCTTCATCGAACCCCCTTCACTCTTTCGTTTGTTAATGACAAACTATATTCTTTAATGGCAAACACAGTTTTAGCCTTGGCTTTCTCGAGATCAATGCTCCGATAGGCAAATAGACGAAGGGCTAAGTCGGGATCAAAGGCGAAAGATGAGATTGTGACCGACAGCTTACTGACCCGGCGGCACGCCGTTGTAGAGCGAGTGTCGGCGACATGGACTGGAGAAAGAATCAGCGTGAGAACATCTAACGGCCCAATGGGCTCATCTCAGGGCTCGGCGATGCCTAGCGTCGATAAAGCGCTACGTGCGCTGCTGACCCTGGCGGGCGCCGGGCCGGCAGGTATGTCACTAAATGAACTAGCCGCGGCGCTCAGCATCAACAAGAGCAGTCTGCACGTGACCTTGTCCGCCCTGAAATTCCGGGGCTTCATCAGTCAGCACAACGAGACAGGGTTTTACGGTCTGGGGAGCTCGATTCACACGCTACATCAGAGCTATATCAATAACTTGGATATCATCGGGATACTGAGACCTGCAGTCCGCCAGCTTTCGGTGACACTAAACGAGGTTTGTCATGTTTCGATTCTGGACGACAAGGAAATCCTCTACCTGGAGCGCATCGAGTCACGCAAACCCATTCAGGCAGGCACGAGCGTCGGCATGCGTATACCGGCGGCCAACACCGCGATGGGACGCATCATGCTTGCGCACCGCTACAGCGGATTCAGCGAGTTCAACGCGCAATTCGGTGAAGGCTATAGCCGACCTTGTGCAAACGCCCCGGAGTCCACCGAAGGAGTTTGGCGACGCGTTTGCGAAGCCAGGCAGGCGGGTTATGGCTTAGATATGGAAGAGAATGTTCCCGGCGTCGTCGCCATTAGTATCGCGGTACTGGATCATACGGGTCCCGTGGCTGCGGTCAGTGTCGCAACACTCGCCAACGAGATAACTCGCGAGGGGTTGTTGGCCTATGAGCCGGCGCTTAGAGAGACGCTTGCTAGCGTCGTTCCGTCACCCTATTGGCTTTCGCAGCCAAAAGTTGATACGTAGTCAAGGATCCACCGCGCCGACGAAATCCATCTGACGCCACGCCTCGTAGACGATGAGCGCGCAGGCGTTGGAAAGGTTGAGACTGCGGCTGTCCGCCAGCATGGGAATGCGCAGACGCTGTGCCGGTGGCAGGGCATTCAGCATTTCTTGCGGCAGCCCGCGGGTTTCGGGTCCGAAGACCAGCGCGTCGCCTTCACGATAATGGATATGGTTGTAACCGTGACGGCCGCGGGTCGAGACACCGAAGACGCGTTCCGGCCCTACGGTTTCGAGAAAGGCAGCCCAGTTGGCATGGACCTGGACTCGCGCCCATTCGTGATAGTCGAGCCCGGCGCGGCGCAGACGCTTGTCGTCGAGTTCGAAAGCCATCGGTTCGATGATATGCAGGCGAAATCCGGTATTGGCGCATAGCCGGATGATGTTGCCGGTATTGGGCGGGATTTCCGGTTCATAGAGCACGATATCAAGCATGGCGGCCGGCTCGGATGCGGGTAACTCTCGCATCATACGCAATCGGCACAGCTTTCTATAGCGCCCCGCTCTCTACAACGCCCGAGAAGGGCGCCGGCATCTTCTGTAACAACTGGGAGACGGCGCCGCTTTCCACCGCGCCTCTAACCCGGCGCGGTCGTAGCTCGTAGCTCGTAGCTCGTAGCTCAGTAAGGTCTAGAAACCGACGCTGACGCCCAGCACCGGACCGCTATCCAGCGTGCGGCCGTTGTCATTGTCGAAATCGGTACGCATGTAGCGGTAGCCGCCGTAGACGTAGGTTTGCGAGATCAGGTTCACCCGCGCCTGGGCGCCGTATTCGTAGCTCTTTTCCACGTCGCCGCTGGTCAGGCCGTCCGGCGTGTAGAAACCGTAGGCACCGATCGAGGTCAACGGGATCGGGGTATCGACGAAGGCGGAACCGCCGAGCCCCAGACCGCCACCGTTACCGTAGTAGGTGTCCTGGTACTGATAACGGCCACCGACGGAGAGATCGATACCCGGCAGCCACGGCGTGAACATCAACGAGCCCGAGTAGGCCTTGGCATTGTGGCCGCTGTCATCGGTATTCAGGTAACCAACCCCGGCCCGCAAGGTGGGAAAGATGGTCTGACTGGCTTCGACACCGAAAGACTCGTCGCCGCCGTTGGCGGAAACGCTCAGCGCCATCGCCTGCTGACTGGCAAAGACGAAGCTCGCCGTGGCAAGGGCAAAGCCCCATGGCTTCATTCCGCGGTTCTTGATCATGATAGGTCTCCCGGCATTCGTGCCAAATCGCGTTGGACTAACGGCGTAAGCGTGGCATAATTTCCGCGTTTATCAAACGGTGTTTTTAAACCATTTGTAACGCCACTCGCCAACGATCTTGCTGCGGCTAATCGTAGCAGGCGCGAGCATCGACCATCAGCGCCGGGAACCGACGGCCGGGTGGAGCGATAGATCAAGGAGTGTTGGTAACGCCGTACCGGTCGCGGTAGGCGCGGATCGCTTCCGCGTGCTGGGCGACGGAAGAGCCGTCTTCGCCGCCGCGGGGTTGGCGGGTTTCCAGGTAGGCAAGCAGTTGATCGAGGTTGACGATGCTCACAACCGGCATATTATACGTCGCCTCGACTTCCTGGATCGCGCTGTGTGGCTTGAGGCCATCGGCGTCCTGGCCCCGTTCCTGACGATCGAGTGCGATCACGACTCCAGCAGCATTGGCACCGGCGTTCTGGATGATCTGCATGACTTCGCGGATCGCCGTCCCGGCGGTGATGACATCATCGATGATCAGGATGTTGCCGCGTAACTCGGCACCGACGATATTGCCGCCCTCGCCGTGAGTCTTGGCTTCCTTGCGGTTGAAAGCAAAGGGCATGTCGCGCTGATGATGGTCGGCCAGTGCAACGGCTGTACTCGCCGCCAGCGGTATACCCTTGTAAGCTGGACCAAATAGTACATCGGCCGCGATGCCGCTGTCGGCAATGGCGCTGGCATAGAACCGTCCCAGGCGGGCCAGGGCACGGCCGGAACGGAACAAACCGGCATTGAAGAAGTAGGGACTGACACGACCGGACTTGAGCGTGAACTCACCGAAGCGCAACACCCCTTCGGCGATGGCGAATTCGATGAACTCCTGTTGATACGGCTGAATCTCGACGCTCACCCCAGGCCTCCCTATTGCCTCATGTTTGATGACGGCCGCTACCGTTTTGATCAAACGCAGCAGTCATTTACCTAAACCTTTCAAGCTCGGGTATCATACACGCGCGACAAAGAAGGAACACTGTATGAAAATCGCCAGCATCAATGTGAACGGAATCCGAGAGGCCGTCGAGCGGGGCTTTCTCGACTGGCTGGCCGAACAGGATGCTGACGTCGTCTGCGTGCAGAACCTGAAGGCCAAGAGCTTCGAGCTCGATGACAGCATTCTCTATCCGGAAGGCTACGAAGGCTACTTCCTGGACGCCGAACAGGATGGCTTTTCCGGGGTCGGGCTCTACTGCCGCAAGATTCCCAAGGCCATCATGTACGGTCTGGGTTTCGAGCAGTGCGACAACGAAGGCCGCTTCCTGCAGGCGGACTACGATCGCTTCAGCATCGCGACATTCCTGATGCCAGACGGTGACGATCCGGCCATCAAGCAGACGTTCATGACCCAGTATCTGGAGTACTTGAACAAGATGGCTCGCAAGCGTCGCGAGTACATCATCTGCGGCACCTGGCACATCGCGCACAAGACTCTCGATCTCGCCAACTGGGCCGACAATCAGACGACGCCCGGCTTCAAGCCCGAAGAACGTGCGTGGATGGATCAGGTGTTCGGTCCGACCGGCTTCATCGATACCTTCCGTGAAGTCAATCGGGATGCCGACCAGTACACCTGGTGGCCCAAGCTCGATCAGGAAGTGCCACGCTCTCGTCAGGAAGGCTGGCGCCTCGATTATCAGATCGTCGGCCCCAACTTCCGGCGCAACGTGAAAAACGCCTGGATCGATACCGACGCGACCTTCAGCGAGTTCGCCCCGCTGATCGTCGAGTACGATCTCGAGCTGTAATCGCCCGACCCAGCCGCACGCCAGCAGCCGTCAGCGATTCGCAACGAAAACACCCCGCCAACCGGATAACGGCTGGCGGGGTGTTTTCGTTGGGCTTTCGGCTGGCGCCATCACCCTATGGGCGATCAACCATCAGCCGACACCGCCTATAGATCGCCGAAATGATGCTGCAGCAGCGTCAGCGCGACCACGGGGGCGGTTTCGGTGCGCAGAATGCGCGGACCGAGGGTGAGCGGCTGAAAGCCGGCATGCCGCGCGGCGTCGACTTCAGCATCGCTGAGCCCGCCTTCGGGACCGATCAACAACGCCGCAGACTCGACTGAATCTGCCTGCTGCCAGCTATCGTCGGTGGCGGGATGCAGCACCAGCCGCAGGCTCTCGTCGCGCTCGCCGAGCCATTCGGACAACGATCGTGGCGGATGAATCACCGGCACGCTGGCGCGCCCGCACTGCTCGCAGGCACTGACCGCGACGCCCTGCCAATGCGCCAGTTTCTTGGCCTCGCGCTCGCCCTTGAGGCGCACGTCACCGTGTTCGACGTAGAGCGGCGTGATCGCGGCCACGCCGAGTTCGACGGATTTCTGGATCGCGTAGTCCATGCGATCGCCCTTGGAGATCGCCTGGCCCAGATGCACGCTCAGCGGGGACTCGCCGCTGCCTTCGATCACCTGCTCGATCCGCGCGACGACCCGCTTGCGGCCGACCTCGATCAGCGTGGCCTGGGCCTCGTGGCCGTTACCGTCGAACAGCGTCAGTGCTGCGCCCTCGCGCAGGCGCAACACCAGCGAGACGTGGCGAGCCGGCCCGTCGGGCAGAACGATGTCGCCGCCAGCGAAGAAGCTGGCGGCGACATGAATACGCGGTTTGGCCATGGCTCGAATTTACTGCGTGGTTTCGCTGGCCTGGGCGGTGCGCTGCTTCTTCTGGGCGTACATCGCTTCGAAGTTGACCGGCGCCAGCATCAGTGGAGGGAAGCTGCCGCGGCTGACCAGGCTGTCGATGCACTCACGCGCGTAGGGAAACAGCACGTTGGGGCAGAACGCGCCCAGGGTGTGGTCGAGCTGATCGCCGGCGAGACCGGAGATGCGGAACAGCCCGGCCTGCTCGACTTCGACCAGAAACGCCGTGGCGCCGTCTTCGTTGTTCGACACCTGCGCCGTCACCTTGACCACGACCTCGTAGAGATCTTCGCCCACCGACTGGCTGGTGGTATCGAGATCCAGACCGACCTTGGGCTTGAACGGCTGCTGGAACACGCTGGGCGCATTGGGTGATTCGAACGAGATGTCCTTGACGTAGATGCGCTGCAGGGAGAACTGCAACTGCGGCTTATCCTGAGAACCCTGCTGATTGTTGTCTTCCGCCATGATGCGTTTCCTGTACGTTCCTGAATGACTAGGAGCGTTCCTGAGTGAATAAGAGCGTTCCTGACTGACTAGCCTGATTGACTATGAGTCTCGATGGCCGGCGCCTAGCGCCGTACCACCGGAAGGCCATCGGCCTGCCACTGCGCCATGCCGCCCTTGAGCTTGTAAACCCGGGAAAATCCGGCCTGGCTGAGCTCGGTGACCGCGGCGGCCGATGTCTGACCCTGCTTGCAGACCACGATGACCGGTGTGTCCTTGTGCTTTTCGATCTGCGGCAGCCGCTCCTTGAGACGCGACTGGGGAATGTTCTTGGCGCCAGCGATGTGGCCCGCCTTGAACTCGTTGCTCTCGCGGATATCGATCACCACACCGTCTTCGCGGTTGATCAGTGACGTGGTCTCGGTGGTGGAGACGCCGGAGGCGCCGCCGCGCTTGGCCTCGAATGCCAGCCATGCCAGCAGCACGACCAGAAAGGCGCTGACCAGCAGCGGATGATTTTCGACGAATTCGAACAACTGATCGATCATGGGTCTGCCGACACTCTAAATCTGGGGCCAATGGGATCGCAAAAACGCCTTATGGCGTGCGACTCCGCCCTTGGCGCGTCTGCATCAAATCGCGTCCGCAACCTGGCATGTGAAGCCTTCGTTGCTCGGGACGCGAGCGGCTGAAATTCCTGGCCCGCTAGCGGGCGCCGGCCATTATACACGAGGCCGCCGTTGAAACGAGGAAGGCGCGGGCGCTCGCGCATTCCAAGGCAGGCGGCTGACCCGACTCACTCGGTGCGCTATCCTTCAGGATTCTGATTCAGAACGCTAGATTCCAGAACGACAGATTCCAGGACGACAGACTTCAGGACGAAGCATTCCGCCGCCGCTGGTTTCGACACGACTCACTCCGTTCATCCGATTTTTCGAGGCTTGTCATGGCAGATACTTCCAGCATCCCGCGTCCCGTCGCACTGTTGATTCTCGATGGCTACGGTCAGAACGACGATACCGCCAATAATGCCGTCGCCGCCGCCGATACCCCGGTGATGGATCGTCTCAAGCGCGATTTCCCCAACACCCTGATTCATACCGATGGCCCTTACGTCGGCCTGCCGGACGGACAGATGGGCAACTCCGAAGTCGGCCACATGAACATCGGCGCCGGGCGGATCGTCTATCAGGACTTCACCCGCGTCACCAAGGCGATCGCCGACGACGCGTTGAAGACGAACGAGGCGCTGACCGCACCCATCGATGACGCCGTCGCCAACCACGGCGCCGTGCATCTGATGGGTCTGCTCTCTCCCGGCGGCGTGCACAGCCACGAGGACCACCTGCTGGCGATGGCGGAACTCGCCGCCAGCCGTGGCGCCAAGCGGATCTACCTCCACGCCTTCACCGACGGCCGCGATACCGCGCCCAAGAGTGCCGGCGCCTCGATCAAGCGAGCCAACGCCAAGCTGGCCGAGCTGGTCGGTGCCGACCATGGCTTCGTCGCGTCGGTGGTGGGTCGTTACTTTGCCATGGACCGCGACAACCGCTGGGATCGTGTCGAGAAGGCCTATCGTGTCGTGCGCTTCGGCGAGGGCGAGTACGTCGCCGACAGTGCCGAAGCCGGGCTGGCAGCGGCGTACGAACGCGGCGAGACCGATGAGTTCGTCGGCGCGACTGCCGTGCGCCCCAACGGCGACAAGATCGTCATGGCCGACGGCGATGCCGCCCTGTTCCTGAATTTCCGCGCCGATCGCGCCCGCGAGCTGACCCGCGCCTTCGTCAATCCGGATTTCGACGACTTCGATCGTGGCGAGCGGATCAAGCTGGCCGGCGGAGGTCTGGTGACGCTGACCCACTACGCCGACGACATCGACACGCCCGCCGCTTTCCCGCCCAACGATCTGGTCAACACCCTGGGCGAGGTCGCGGAGAGTCATGGCCTGACCCAGCTGCGTATTGCCGAGACGGAAAAGTACGCCCACGTGACGTTCTTCTTCTCCGGCGGTCGCGAGGCCGAGTTCAAGGGTGAAGACCGGGCCATGATCCCGTCGCCGAAAGACGTCAAGACCTACGACGAGAAGCCCGAAATGAGCGCTTACGAGCTGACCGAGACGCTGGTCAAGGCGATCGAGGCCGGCAAGTACGACCTGATCGTCTGCAACTACGCCAACGGCGATATGGTCGGCCACTCCGGCGATCTGAAAGCGGCCACCAAGGCGATCGAGACGGTGGACGTATGTCTCGGTCGCGTGGTCGAGGCGATCCAGAAGGCCGGCGGCGAATGCTTGGTCACCGCCGATCATGGCAATGCCGAGATGATGGTCGACCCCAAAACCGGCAATCCGCATACCTCCCACACCACCTTCATGGTGCCGCTGGTCTATGTGGCCCGGAGTCAATCCGCCAAGCTCAAGGCCGATGGGCGTCTGTGCGATCTGGCACCGACCCTGCTGCACATGCTGCAGAAGCCCGCACCCGAAGAGATGACCGGCAATGTGCTGATCGACGATGCGTGACGCTGGCTCGCGAGTCGTCACCGTCCACGCGGGAGTCCGTCCGACGTGAGTCGTAGGCAAGTCAGGCGTCTCTCTCGGTGCGGACTCGGTAGCGGTACGATTTCATTGTTGCTGGCCGGCGGTCTGCTGCTGGCCGGCCCCGCGCTGGGTCAGGCCAATCCGCAGGAAGCCCGGGCCAGGCTGGACAGCCTGGCGACCGACATCCAGGCGCTACAGGGCAAGCTGGAAAATACCCAGGCCGCTCGCGGTGATGCTCAGGACGAGCTGGAACAGGTCGAGACGGCGATCGGCCAGACTCACAAACGCCTGGATACTCTCCAGACCGAGCGCCATCAACTCGATGGCGAAGTCGACAAGCTCCAGCACAAGCGCCAGACCCTGGCAGCCGATCGCGACCAGCAGCGCGAGGCACTGGCACGCCAGTTCGACGCGCTCTATCGTCTCGGCACCACGCCCCAGCTGAAGTTGTTGCTCAATCAGGACGATCCCGCCGAGGTCGATCGGCTCCAGCACTATCTCAATGCGCTCTCCTCGGCGCGGCGCGAGAAGCTCGAGCAGCTGCGCGCGCTCAACCAGCAGTTGGACGACAATCTGGCGGCGATCGATCAGCGTCGTTCGCGCCTGGACGAGGTACAGACCGATCTCGAGCAGCAGCGCCAACGGCTGGCGTCGAACCTCGAGGAACGTCAGGCGCTGGTGGCCAAGCTCAGCGGTCGTTACGACAGCGAGCAGTCTCGACTCGAGGATCTCAACCAGGACAGGGCTCACGTCGAACGTCTGCTGGATCGTATGCAGAAAGAGCTCGCCAACCTGAAGAAGCCGCCGCCCTCGACCGCGATTCGTCAGACCCGCGGCGGCCTGCCCTGGCCGGTACAAGGGTCGATGCTGTCGAGTTACGGCAGCGGTGACGGGGTCAATCGCAACGGTATTCTGATCGGCGCGCCGGAAGGCACCGCGATCAAGGCGGTGCATGCCGGCCGGGTGGTCTTCGCCAACTGGATGCGTGGCTTCGGCAATCTGCTGATCCTCGATCACGGCGACGGCATTCTGACGCTGTACGCCCACCTTCAGCAGATCGACGTCGACCCCGGACAGCAGGTGGACAACGGCCAGACGGTTGGCGCTGTCGGCAATACCGGCGGCCAGTCGCGCTCGGCACTCTATTTCGAGGTGCGCCAGAACGGCAATCCGATCGACCCGAGCCGCTGGATCGGACGCCGCTGATCGGTCCGGCACTGTGTAACCACCGGTTGCGCTGGATCATCGCCCCGCCGAAACGCTATGCTGGGTTATCAAACGCCGTTCCGTCATCGGAGTGGCAAGGTGTCGGGCTCAGCGGCGCCAACCAATCCTTTCTGCTCGAGTCGCGGAGACCGCATGAATTCAAGTCGTCTGAAGACAAGGCCTCTCGCCAGCACGCTCATCGGCTCGTTGCTGCTCGCGCTAATACCCATCATGGGGTTGGCTCCGGCCGCTCAGGCGCAGACCGACAGCGCTGCTGGCGCGCCCGCTCAGACTCAGGGCGATGCTCTCAGCCAGGCCGAACGGGATGCCGCCAACGGCCTGCCGGTGGAGGACGTCCAGACCTTCGCCGAGGTCTTCGAGCGTATCAAGCGCACCTATGTGGAAAAGGTCGACGACAAGACGCTGCTGCGCAACGCCATGCACGGCATGCTCAGCCAGCTCGATCCGCACTCGGAATATCTCGATGCCGATGCCTTCCAGAACCTGCGTGAAACCACCGAAGGCGAGTTCAGCGGCGTCGGGATCGAGGTTGGCCTGCGCGACGATCAGCTCACCGTCATCGCACCGATCGACGATACTCCGGCCGCCCGCGCCGGCGTTCAGCCGGGCGATCGTATCGTCGCCATCGACGGCACCCCGACCAACAATCTGAGCCTGCAGGAAGCCGTGGATCTGATGCGCGGCGATGCCGGCTCCGATATCGAATTGACGCTGTTGCGAGACGGCGAGCAGGAGCCGCGCGACCTGACACTGACGCGCGAGTCGATCCAGTCCGAGAGCGTGTCCAGTCGTCTCGTCGAGCCCGGCTACGGCTATCTGCGGATCAGCCAGTTCCAGAGCCGCACCGGCGAGCAGACCCGCGATGCGCTGGAATCGTTGACGAAATCGGGACCGCTGCAGGGACTGGTGCTCGATCTGCGCAACAACCCGGGCGGCGTACTTTCCAGCGCCGTCGACGTTGCCGATCAGTTCCTCTCCAGCGGGCTGGTGGTTTACACCAAGGGGCGCCTGCCGGACGACGACATGCGCTTTACCGCGCACGCCGCAACCGTGGCTCCAGACGTGCCGCTGGTGGTGCTGATCAACGGCGGCAGCGCGTCCGCGGCCGAGATCGTCGCCGGCGCGCTGCAGGATCAGGGCCGCGGGGTGCTGATGGGCACGCGCAGCTTCGGCAAGGGCTCGGTGCAGCAGGTGATGCCGCTCGGCAACGGCGACGGTCTCAAGCTCACCACCGCGCGTTACTACACCCCCAGCGGACGCTCGATCCAGGCCGAAGGTATCGCCCCGGACGTTCGCGTGGTCAGGGGCCGGCTGGAAGTGGAAGAGAGCAGCGGCCTGCAGCTGCGTGAATCCAGCCTGCGCGGCCATCTGCTGAATGGCGACCCCTCCGCTACCGGCGACAATCCCGAAACGCCGGTCGCCGCCGACGATTACCAACTGAGCGAAGCGCTGAACCTGCTCAAGGCGCTCAACGTGGTTCAGCGGAACCGCTCGGGGGAACCAGCGCCTAAAGCGCAAGCGGATTGAATCGAGACGGCGCTATTCATCGACTCGAGTGCCATGACTGTCTTGGCACTCGAATTGAGAAGGGGTAAATCGGATGAATCGAAAAGAAGTCCTGCGGCGGCTACAAATTCATCTGCCGGCCTTGACGACCGAGTTTCAGGTGAAGTCACTGGCGCTGTTCGGTTCCGTCGCACGTGATCAGGCGAGTCCGGGGAGCGATGTCGACATCCTGGTGAGCTTCGAGGGTCCGGCCACGTCCGCCCGATACTTCGGCGTTCAGTTCTATCTCGAAGACCTGCTGGAGCGCCCCGTCGACCTCGTCACGGAAAAGGCACTGCGGCCGGAATTGAAACCTTTCATCGAACGTGAAGCACTCCATGTCTGATCAACGGCCAGCACGCGAGTGGCGCTTTTACATCGACGACATGATCAGCTTCGCCGAGAAAATTCTGGCCTATACCGAGGGTCTCGACCAAGACACCTTCGTTTCGAGCGACCTCACCTACGATGCCACTCTTCGCAATCTCGCCCTAATTGGCGAAGCCGCAACTCGTGTGCCGGAAGATGTCCGCGCTCATCACGCCGAGATTCCATGGCGGCTGATCATCGCCACTCGCAATCGACTGATACATGCCTATCTGGGCGTGGACAACGACACCGTCTGGAGCATCATTCAGGAGAACATTCCTGAACTCCTGATCATGCTGGAGTCTATCCAGGCCCAGCATCGAGATCCGCCCTCTTCTTAGAATTCAGACGCATCGGCCTGAATTTGTAGCCACAAAGCTCATCAACGACACCGCTCGGGTAGATCGCCGTATTCGCCCAGCGCCTGACGAATCAGCAGCCGCTTGACCGGCATCAAGCGGTCGACACCGCTGAGGCCCCAGTTGCGCGCGAGCCGCAGCGCTGGCTGACGGCTGCCGAACAGCTGCTGGAATCCCTGCATGGCAGCGAGCATGGCCGCATTTTCGCCGCGCCGACGGCGCTCGTAGCGGACCAGGATGCGTCGGTCTTCCGGCGGGGCGCCGCGTTGTCTGGCGCGGATCCACTCCTCGGCGAGTACGGCGGCATCCATCAGCCCCAGGTTGACGCCCTGACCGGCCAGCGGGTGCAGACTGTGCGCGGCGTCACCGACCAGCGCCAATCCTTCGTCGACGTAGCGCTGCGCGTGGCGCTGGGTGATCGGGAAGTGCGGAGCGGCATCGATGACTTCGACGTCGCCCAGCCGGCCACCCAGCCCCTGCGCCAGCTCGATACCCAGCTGCGCTCGGCCCTCGTCAGTTTCGCCCAGCGCCGTCAGCCGCCGGGCCTCGCCGGGCGTGGTCGACCACACGATCGAGCAGTGATCGTCCCGGCCATCGATGGTCAGGGGTAGAAACGCCAGCGGCCCGGTGGATAGGAAAGCCTGCCGTGCGATTCCGCCATGGCCAACGGCGGTACGCACGCTGGTGACCATGGCGGCCTGGCCGGTGTCGCGCTCGTGGACCGGAATCCCGGCCATTCCGCGCAGCGGGGAATTCGCGCCATCGGCACCGACGATCAGCGGCGCGCGGCGCTGTTCACCGTTGTCCAGCGTGATTACGGCACGGCCGGCGGCAGGGTGCTTGGGCTCATGAGACTGTGGTTCATGAGCCTTGGACTCATGACTCTCAGAATCATCGATCCCACTCTCACGCACGTAGCCCGTCAGGCGCACTTCCTGCAGCCATTCCACGTTGGGCAATGCCTGCAACCGCTGTGCCAGCGCCGCCAGCAGCAGATCGTTCTCGACGATATGGCCCAGCGACTCGACGCCGACGTCTTCGGCATCGAACCGGATCTCGCCGCTGCCTTCGGCATCCCAGACCTGCATGCCGCGATAGGCCGCGACGCGACGCGACGCAAGCCAGGGCCAGACGTCCAGCGTGGTCAGCAGCCTGCGGGACGCGGCCGTCAAGGCGCTGACGCGCAGGGCCGGCTTCCCCTGCCCCAGGGTGTCAATCTCCTCGGGTGCCGGCGCCGCATCGACGATCGTCACTCGCCAGTTGGCCTCGCCCAGCAACAGGGCCAGTGTCGAACCGACCACCCCGCCGCCGACGATCAATACATCGCTGTCATCCATTACGCGTCCTCCCTCCTGGGATTTGCCTAGCGTTCGATTCCCATGGCGCGGCGTGCCAACGTCCGACGCAACGGCCCAAGCGCATTGAGTCCGATCAGGCCCGCAGCACGGGCGTGGCCAAGCATCGCATGATCGATACCGAACAGCCGAATCAGGCCGTCGCTGAAGCGCACGATCTTGTGGGTGTCGGCCGTGCGGCTGGCTTCGAATTCCGCCAGCGTACGAGCATCACCGGCCGTGCGACCGTTCGCCCGCGCCGTCTCGATGGCGGCCGCGAGATCCATGACGCCACGCAGCGCCAGATTGAAGCCCTGTCCCGCGACCGGATGCAGGGAATGGGCAGCGTTGCCCAGAATCGCCAGATGCGGGCGGATCGTCTCGCGCGCCGTGATCAACGACAACGGATAGGCATGGCGCTGGCCCACCCGTCGAAAGCGACCGGCGCGATCGCCGAAGTCCTGCTGCAGACGATCGAGGAACAGATTGTCGGGGAGCGCCAGGGCTTCCTCGACGTCGCCCTGTTCATGAGTCCAGACCAGCTCCATGCGGCGCCCGGTCAGCGGCAACAGCGCCATGGGGCCCTCCTGCGTGAAGCGTTCGAATGCCCAGCCGTCATGCGCCCGACTCATTTCGACGTTGGCGATCAGCGCGGTCTGCTGATAGGCATGGTGGTCGCTCTCGATCCCCAGACGCTCCTTGAAACCGGAGCGCCCGCCGTCGGCCAGCACCGTCAGGCCTGCCTGAATGACTTCGCCGGTATCGAGCGTGAGACGATAGCCGCCGTGCTCGGCCTCGAGCGTCTCGACCCGCGCCGGGCAGTGCCAGTCGATCGGCAGCTGATCGAGCCGCGCGTGCAGCGCTCGCCCCATCCAGGCATTGGGAATGACATGGCCCAGCGCCTCGACGCCCAGTTCATCGGCGTGCAGCCGGGTCGCCCCCAGGTGGCCGCGCTCGCTGACATGGATATGCCGGATCGGTGATGCCTGCTCCCGCATCGTCGGCCACACTTTCAACTGCTCGAAATGCCGGCGCGACCCATGGGCGATGGCACTGGCTCGGGCATCGAAGCTGGGCTGATAGGCACCGACCTCGTCGACGCTGGGCAGAGGCTGCGGCTCGATGATCGCGACACGCAACGGCGCTCGCGGCTCACCGCCAGATTCTCGCTCGTCCGCCCGTGCTTGCTCATTCGCCCGTGCTTGCTCATTCGCCCGTGCTTGCTCGGCTTCTATGAGGTCGCCCAGCGCACAGGCGAGGCTGGCGCCCACCAGGCCGCCGCCGATAATTGCCACGTCGACCGTGGTTGGTTGTCGAGTCTGAGCCATCCGTGCCCGCCGCTCCATTACGATTGGAAATTCAAAAACCCGCCCTTGCGCGGCCTACACCGCCTTTACATCAATTACGTAATCTTCGCGCCGTCAATGGCGTCGATCAAAAAACAATCAACCCTGGGCATTCATCAGTGCTTCGATCGCATCCGCTGCCTTGGGTACCCCTGAGGTCAGTACTTCACCGCCAGATTCCGTCACCACCACGTCGTCCTCGATGCGAATCCCGATGCCGCAATATTGTGGCGGAATATCCTCGGCGTCGGGGATATACAGGCCGGGCTCGACCGTCAGTACCATGCCGGGCTCCAGCGGTCGTGGCTCGCCGTCGACCCTATAGCTGCCGACGTCGTGAACGTCCAGACCGAGCCAGTGCGAGGTCGAGTGCAGATAGAATCGACGGAAACTCTGGGATTCGATGCACGCTTCCAACTCACCTTCCAGCAAGCCGAGTTCGATCAGCCCGGCGGTAAGATCTCGTACCACGCCCTGGTGGATGGCTTCCAGCGTGGCGCCGGGTTTGACCGCCGCCACGCCGCGCTCTTCTGCCGCCAGCACGATGTCGTAGAGCGCGCGCTGGGCGTCACTGAAACGGCCGTTGACCGGAAACGTGCGGGTGATATCACCGGCGTAGAGATCGAACTCGCCGCCGGCGTCGATCAGGACTAGATCGCCGTCTGCCAGTGGCGCGGCATTTTCGATGTAATGCAGCACGCAGGCGTTGGCACCGCCGCCGACGATGGTGCCGTAGGCCGGCGCCCGCGCCCCGTGCCAGACGAATTCGTGCTCGATCTCCGCCTGCAGCTGATATTCGAAGCGGCCGGGACGGCTGGCGTGCATGGCCCGGCAGTGCGCCAGCGCGCTGATCTGCGCGGCGTGACGCATCAGCGCCAGTTCGGCCTCGCTCTTGGTCAGGCGGAGTTCGTGAACCAGGGCGCTGACATCGGCAAACCGGGTAGGCGCGACCGCGCCCCGCCGCGCACGGGCACTCAACTGGGCGCGCACGCCCTCGGCAATGCCCATGGCACCGGCATCGGCCAGCGGCAGATACAGGCTTTGGCGACCATCCAGCAGTTCAGTCAGGCTGGGTCGCTGGGTATTGTCGAAAGCCTCATCCATGCCGTAGTCGCTCACGGCTCCTTCGGGGCCGATGCGAATCCCGGTCCAGGCCTCTTTCTCGGGATCCTTCTCCTGGCAGTAGAGAATCGCCTCGCCCGCTTCACGGCCGGGCAACAACAGCAACAGCGCATCGGGTTCGGGGAATCCGCACAGATAATGGAAGTCGCTGTTCTGACGGAACGTGTATTCGCTGTCGTGATTGCGCGTCTTGAGCGCAGCGCCCGGCAGCAGTACGGCGCTGCCTTCCGGCAATTCGGCCATCAGGCGCTCGCGGCGGGCGGCGAACTCTTCCATCGAGATGGCCGCGGGACGCGGTAACGGCTCGGGTAACATGCCTCTCTCCTTGCGCAGTGCGTCTCGAGACTCGAACGGACGCCTGAAAGTTTGACGATCGTGTCTCTCGTTTTCCGTGGCCTGGTTTTCCGGGGCCCGGTTTTCAGGCCCTAGTTTTTCCGAGGTCCTGGTTCTCCGAGGTCCTGGTTCTCCGAGACCCTGGCCTCGAAGCGCGGGCGGATTCAGTGCAGCGACGGCGGCGTTTCACCGTCATTGGCGGCTAGGTCGGCGTCCTCGGCCTCGACCTGTTCCACCTGAGGCTCACCGGGGTGTTGCTCGGTGTAGAGCAGCATCGCCGCCATCCGGGCGTGCTCGGTCAGGGCGAACAGATCGTTCTCGTTTTCGGGGTCGTCGGCGATATCGACATCGATCGCCGATAGCGTACCGAGATCCTCCAGCGCCTCCTTCAGGGGCGAGGACCAGTTCTCGTAGGTTTCGCCATCCACCTCGTTGACGATTTCGAGAAACCCCTGGGTCCACTCCTTGAGCCCTTGAGCCCGTTCGGAGAGCGAGAACAGCTCATCCGGCAGCATCGGCTCGAAGTTCAGCTCGGCCGCGGCCAGCGCATCCAGGGTCTGACGCCGCCAGCCCAGCAGCACATCGGCGTCTTCACGGCTTTCCGGCTGCTCGACGTTGAGCGCCAGGCAGACTTCCTCGAGCCAGCCCTCGGCGCTGATGTCCTTAAGGCCGAGTTCGGCGCACAGGCGGCCGTCGAGGAACGCCGGTGACTGCAGGCTGCCATGCACCAGAAAGACATTGGCGACGGTGGAAAAATCGAGCTGGTCGTTGATGATCGACATGTCGGCATCCAAGATTGGGAAATCACGAGCGTTGATGTACTTTCAGCGCGACAGGCGCCGCGTTGACCGCCCATAATCGGCTCTCTATAGTGACGGATCAATCGCGATACCCCCATCTTACCGCATCGATCTTCACCGCCCACCCCGGAGCGACACCATGAGCGACACGTCTCGCCCGACGACCGAAGTCACCTTGCTGGGCAAATCCTTCGTGATCGCCTGTCCGCCGGAAGAGCAGGAGCAGCTGAAGCGCTCCGCCCGCTATCTGGATCGCGCCATGCACGGCATCCATTCTCGCGGCAAGGTACTCGGCGCCGAGAAGATCGCGATCATGGCCGCCCTCAACATCACCCACGAACTGCTGACGGCGCTGGATTCACACCGCGCCGGCGAACAGAGCCTGAGTGATCTGAGCGAGAGGCTCGAGCGCGCGCTGGCCAAGGCGGGCGAACCCGGCCAGAAGACCCCGGCATCCTGAACCCTTTACCGAGTATCTCAAATCCTTGATTGGGCAACGTGGGCCGCTCTGCTACGATAGTGGTGTTTCCTGGAGTGTGCGCCAGTCATAACAGTCCCTCGAGCCTATGCGCAGTACCCAGGGGGCCAAATGCTAGGCAGGCCCGTGTGCATGTCCGCGCGACGGAAAGCCTGAAGGCTTGCCTGCGGCCACCCACCTTGAACCAGTAGGTTCAGGGCCAGAATGACAGCGGCACTCTGGGGAACTCTCTTGTCTTTCAACGAGACCACCGCAACGATCATCACCGAGTTTGCCCAGCCGACCATGACACCGCCGAACGGCGAGTCGGTCGTCAACAGCAGTCTCGATAGACGCGAACTTCGTCGCCAATTGCGCCGACGTCGACGCGCACTGACCCCGCATCAACGACGCAGCGCCTCCCGCGAACTCTGCCGTCGCCTCAAACGTCTGCCCGCGCTGCAACGCGCTCGTCGCGTGGCGCTCTATCTACCCAATGATGGCGAGATCGATCCGCAGCCGCTGATCGACTGGCTGACCGCACGCCGCGCCAGCGTCTATCTGCCGGTGCTGCGGCCGCTATCGGAGAATCGATTGTGGTTCGTTCGTTATCACACCGGCACCCGGATGACCCGCAATCGTTTCGGCATTGCCGAGCCGGATACGCGTTTCGGCGCCCATCGCGCCAATCGCCTGCCCGCATGGGCGCTGGACACCGTGCTGCTGCCGCTGGTGGGATTCGACGATGAAGGGCAACGGATCGGCATGGGCGGCGGCTTCTACGATCGCACTTTTGCCTTTGCCCGCCGTCAGCGCCCGCGGCCACGTCTGATCGGGCTCGCTCACGACTGCCAGAGAGTAGACGCCTTGCCGGTGGCCGACTGGGATGTACCGCTGGATTCGATCGTCAGCGATCGACGGATCATCCAGCCGCGGCGTTGATCGCCGACTAGGCTCAAAGAGCCAGACCGAGAGCCCAAACGACGACGGCCGGCAGCGTTTCCGCTACCGGCCGTCTCGAGCCACACCCCATTGGCTTTATTCTCTACGTCGTCACTCCATGCTACGCCGGCTGTCACCAGCCCGCTGATCCGGAATGTCGATGGGTCTCAAGCGCCCAGCAGCGTCTGGGCATAGCCCGTAGCCACGACGCCGACGCCGAAGATCAATACCAATGCCATTACCAAGTCGGGCTTGCGTTTCATGTCGACTCCGCTGCGTTGGGTTCGGCCGCTGCCCCCCGCAGCGACGCGCACGACTATAGGGTCAGGCCAAAATCTTGACAAGAGCGTTTCCGGCCCGGATGACACCTTTTTCGTTACCCGACAGTATCGGCCTTTACACAAAAAGGTTTAAGGCGGATTCAGACCCTTTCGAGGCCTATTTCACGCTTTTGTAGTGACGACACCCGGGGCTAGGCCATGAATAGCCGATACGCCATGTTGTCGGTCTCTTTCCAGTAGCGATAACCGATGCGATCGAAGTGCTCCTCGGCATGGGCGCGGTCGCCATTGGGCATCTGTAGCCCCACCAGCACTCGGCCATAGGCGGCACCGTGGTTGCGATAGTGGAACAGCGAGATGTTCCAGTCCGCCGGCAGATGGGTGAGGAAGTTCATCAGTGCCCCGGGGCGTTCGGGAAATTCGAAACGGTAGACCTCTTCCTCGAAGCGCTCCCTGGGCCGACCACCCCCCAGATGGCGAATATGCAGCTTGGCCAGCTCGTTGTCGGTGAGATCCTCGACCGGATAGTCCGCTTCACGCAACCGGCGGATGACCTCTTCACGATCCTCCCCGCCGGGCTTGACCTGCACACCGACGAAGATGTGCGCGCCGTCGGGGTCGGCGTAGCGATAGTTGAACTCGGTCACCATGCGCCGCCCGATCACCCGGCAGAACTGCTTGAAGCTGCCCGGCCGCTCGGGGATCTGCACCGCCAGGATCGCCTCGCGCTGTTCGCCCAGTTCGGTGCGCTCGGCGACATGCTGCAGACGATCGAAGTTGATGTTGGCGCCGGAATTGATGCACATCAGCGTCTGATCCTGCGCACCAGTCTGCTGGATATACTTTTTCAGCCCCGCCAGCGACAGCGCGCCGGAGGTCTCCGCCACCGCCCGCGTGTCGTCGAAGGTGTCCTTCACCGCCGCACACATCTCGTCAGTATTGACCGTGATCACGCCGTCGACGTGATGACGCAGGATCTCGAACGGCGCCTCGCCGATCTGGGCCACCGCGACCCCTTCGGCAAACACCCCGACCTGATCCAGCGTCACCCGCTCCCCGGCTTCGAGCGCCGCCTTGAGACAGGCGGAATCCTCGGCCTCGACACCGAACAGCTTGATCTCCGGGCGTAGATACTTGATGTAGGCGGCGATGCCGGCCAGCAGACCGCCACCGCCGACCGGCACGAAGATCGCATCGAGCGGGCCGGTGTGCTGACGCAAAATCTCCATCGCCACGGTGCCCTGGCCCGCGATCACATCGAAATCGTCGTAGGGCGGGATGTAGGTATAGCCGTGTTCGGCGATCAGCTCCCGGGCGTGGCTCAGCGCCTCGCCGAAGGCATCGCCCCGGAGCACCACCTTGGCGCCCCAGCCGCGTACCGCGGACACCTTGATGTCCGGCGTGACGCGAGGCATCACGATCACCGCCTTGACCCCCATTTGCTTCGCCGCCATCGCCAGGCCCTGGGCGTGGTTGCCGGCGGAGGCGGCGATCACACCCTTGGCCTTCTGCTCTTCGCTCAACTGCGCCATCTTGTTGTAGGCGCCGCGAATCTTGAACGAGAACACCGGCTGCAAGTCTTCGCGCTTGATCAGAATCCGGTTGGAGAAACGGCGGGAGAGCGCGGGCAGCGGGGAAATCGGCGTCTCCCGAGCCGCCTCATAGACGCGGGCCTGGAGGATCTTCTTGACGATGTCTTCGAGTTGCATTCGGGTATGTCCTGGCGAACAGCTGGGGCGCAGCGCTTCCGCCTCGAAACCGGCGGGCACGAGAACGGTGGGTATAGTGGACCCGTATTGTTAGCAGACCCCGGCACCGAGCGTCCAGCGCCATCGGCAGCGCATGCCGCTTGCTTTATAATGACCACCTTCGGTTTCTGTCCGATCACGCGCCCATGCCCGGCTTTCCGACAGAACCTCGATCTTCTCCATCAGCCTGCCGGAACCGACATGACTCAGGACGATCTCAAGCGCGCCGTCGCCGCCGCAGCTCTCGACGACATCGACAATCTGCTGACGCCGGATGCGGTGATCGGCGTGGGCACGGGCTCCACGGCCAACCATTTCATCGACTTGCTGGCCACGCGGCGGCATGATTTCCGCGGCGCGGTGGCGAGCTCGGAAGCCACCGCCGCACGACTGAAATCTCACGGCATCGACGTGTTCGAGCTCAACTACGTCGGCACGGTACCGGTCTATGTCGACGGCGCCGACGAGATCGATTCGAAACTGCGCATGATCAAGGGCGGTGGTGCGGCACTGACCCGCGAGAAGATCCTGGCGGCCTGCGCCGAGCGTTTCATCTGCATCGCCGATGCCAGCAAGCGTGTCGAAGTGCTGGGCGGATTCCCGCTGCCGATCGAGGTGATTCCGATGGCGCGCTCGTACGTCGCCCGCGAGATGGTCAAGCTCGGCATCACGCCGGTCTACCGGGACGGCGTGCTCACCGACAACGGCAACCGCATCCTCGACGGCTACGACAAGCTGTTCGACGAGCCGGAAGCGATGGAAGCGGCACTGGATGCCATCGTCGGCGTGGTCACCAACGGCCTGTTCGCGCGGCGTCCAGCAGATGTCCTGCTGCTCGGCGGCGACAATGGCGTCGAGCGCTTCACGCGCTGAGCGGCGATTGCCCGGTGGCAGACAATGTCGAGCAGATGCCGTGACTCTGCCGATCATTCATCACTCCGGCTACAGCTGCGAGTGGCCCGAACGCCATCCGTTCCCGATAGCGAAATTTCGGGTTCTGCGAGAACGACTGTCGGCGCTGGGCTTCGATGGGCGTGACGATGTCCATGACGACAGCTGCGAAAAGGTTCGCTGGATAACCCCGAGCCCGGCAACCAGCGAGGCGCTGCTGCGCACCCACACCGCAGACTACCTGCAGCGTTTCTATCTGGGCGAAGTCTCGACCACGCGGCGCACGCCGAGCGGCTTCCCTTGGTCACCCGCGCTGGTCGAACGCACACTGCTGGAAGTCGGCGGTACGCTGGCCACCGTCGAAGCGGCACTGGAGAGCGGCCTGGCACTCAATAGCGCCGGGGGTACTCATCATGCCTACGCCGATCGCGCCAGCGGCTACTGTCTGCTCAACGATCTGGCGGTCGCGGCACATTGCCTGCTCGCCGAGCATCGTCTCGAGCGGATTCTGATCGTCGACTGCGACGTCCATCAGGGCGACGGCACCGCCTGGATCTTTCGTGACGAGCCGAGAGTCTTCACCCTGTCGCTCCACGGCGAGGCCAATTTCCCCTTCGAGAAGCGCCGCAGCGACCGTGACGTCGCGCTCCCGCGCGGTACGGATGACAGCGCCTATCTGGCGTGTCTCGAGCGCGAGCTCGACGAGGTTCTGAACGCGTTTCGCCCCCAGTTCGTGCTATTCGACGCCGGCGCCGACGTGCATGAAGGAGATCGACTGGGACATTTCTCGCTGACCACGGATGGACTCTACCGCCGGGACGCTTTCGTGCTGACGCGCTGCCGGCGGTTGGGCATTCCCGTCGCCGGCGTCATCGGCGGCGGCTACGACCGCGATCTCGAGGCGTTGGCGGACCGTCACGCCCAGCTGTTTCTCGCCGCGCTGGCGTTGAATTCCGAGCTCAGAAACGAGGGGCCCGGCTGAGCGGAGAGCTGGCCGGAAAGCTGGAAGTACTTGTGCATGACCAGCAACGAGATCATTCGTTCACGACGCCCGTCACGAAACTGCGCCACATGCGCGTTGGCACGCCGCACGATGGCTTCGGCCTCCTCCGGGCGCGCAGTGTAGTAGTCCATCTTCGCTTCCAGATCGCTGCAGTCTTCGGCCAATGCCACATAGTGGACGTAGGGCTCGAGCGCGCCCTCCATGAACCAGGTCTCATAGCGCGGCGGTGGCATCAGGCAGAGCGAGTTCGACGACAGGATCCACTTCAAATTGGTGGCCACGTCCTTGCCCTCGAGACTCAACACGAACTGGTACTGAAGCTGTTCCCCGATCGACAGATACGGCCGGTAATCGGGCCGGTGGCGACGCTTGGCGTGACTCTGGCCGATGTCCATGCGCGGGTGATGACGGAACTGACGCAGCACCGCCGCCCGATGCTCGTGAAAACACTTGCCGCGCCAGACGACACCCGGCTTCTTGTCGGCAAACGGGAGACGATCATCGGCGAAATGGAAGTGGCGCACGCTGTTGAGTTTCAACAGCAGGTTGTTGGCATTGCCGAAGGGTGCCGACTGACCGGAGGGAATCGCGTTCCCCGGCTGCGTTTCGCGACAGATCGGACGACTCTTGACGATCGTCGGCGTCTCGGCCACACGAGTGACGTCGCCGAACTGGTAGGCAAAGCGTAGATCGGGATCGAAGTGACGCATCACCTGCTTGGCATCGAGAAAATAAGCGCCGCGTTTCTCGTAGCGGAAATCGCCGATGCGCACGGCTGCCTCGCCGGGGTCGAAAGGACTCGCCAGACGGTTGTAATAGTCGACCCGCGCCAGCAGCGCGGCCATCTCTCCGGCGGGTAGTGACGCCATCAATCGATTCAGACGCTGCCGATAGAAACCGTCGGGTACGAGCAGGCTGGCGATACCGCCTGCGTAAAATCGCAACTTGCGGCTCTTGTAACGAAGGTCCATGGCACGATTCCGGGCGATTGGTGGATGTCGCTGGACGGATTGTCAGGGCTATCCATGACAAGCGTCTGACACCTTCGTCCTTCATTCGCTCCGGACGTTCCCTCGATACCGGTTATCGACCGCCATTCATTATCGACAGCTGTCTCGCGGGATCACACCTCGGCTGGCGAAGCGGTCGTGAAGGGCTTTCCCGCGATCCCATTGTTGCCGAACAGATCGATGTGGGCGTCGCCCCATGCCTTTAGCGCCATCAGGATCGGCGTCAGTTCGCGGCCCCGCGCCGTGAGGCTGTATTCCACCTTGGGTGGAACCTGGGCGTAGACCTCGCGATGGATCAATCCATCGGTCTCCAGCTCTCGCAGCTGATTGGTCAGCATCCGCTGGGTGATCGTGGCGATGCGCCGACGGAGCTCGTTGAAGCGCAGCGTCTCCTCCTCGAGCAGATACCACAGCACCACGCATTTCCACTTGCCGCTGATGAGGCTGACCGCGGCTTCCACCGAACAGCCCGGCTGGCAGTCGAAACGCGAGTAGTGAGTCTTGGCCATCACGGTATCCTTTTTGATACTACCGGCGATTTTTGTGCGTATGAGACATTGAAGCCCTTACTTTATGATCGGATAACGAGAGACACAATCGTCAATCAAGAGAGAGAGAGAGTCGAAATGAAAGCTGTCGCTTACGAGACACCGGGCGAAATCCAGCGCGCGGATTCGCTGGTCGATATCGAACGCGAGATGCCCGCGCCCCAAGGCCGCGATCTGCTGGTCGAAATCAAGGCAATATCGGTCAATCCGATCGACACCAAGGTCCGCGCGAGCGCGTCGCCAGAGCCGGGCGAGTGGAAAGTGCTGGGCTGGGACGCGGCGGGCATCGTCAAGGCCGTTGGCGATGACGTCGACGGCTTCGAACCCGGTGACGAGGTGTGGTATGCCGGCGAACTCACCCGCCCCGGCACCAATAGCGAATATCATCTGGTGGACGAGCGCCTGGTCGGCCACAAGCCGAAGACACTGGGGTTCGCCGAAGCCGCCGCTCTGCCGCTGACCACGATAACCGCCTGGGAGATGCTGTTCGATCGGCTGGAGGTCGAGCGTCCGGTCGTCGGCGCCGCCAACGCCATTCTCATCATCGGTGGCGCCGGTGGCGTCGGGTCGATCGCCATTCAACTGCTGCGTGCCCTCACCGACATGACCGTCATCGCCACCGCGTCACGCCCGGAGACCCGAGCCTGGGTCGAAAGCCTCGGCGCACACGCGGTCATCGATCATAGCCAACCGCTCGCCGCTCAGGTCGAGCAGTTGGGTCTGGGCGCACCGGGGTTCGTGTTCTCCACCACCCAGAGCCAGCTCCATCAGGACGAAGTGGTCGAGTTGATGGCGCCGCAGGGCCGATACGGCTTGATCGATGACCCGGAACGCTTCGTCATCAACGATTTCAAGCGCAAGTGCCTCTCGGTTCACTGGGAGCTGATGTACACCCGCTCGCTGTTCCAGACCCCGGACATGGGTGAACAGGGCGCGTTGCTGAATCGCGTCGCCGGACTGATCGACGACGGCCGCATCCGAACCACGCTGACCGAGACGATGGGACCGATCAACGCGGCCAATCTCAAGCAAGCGCACACCCTGATCGAGAGTGGCCGGGCCAGAGGCAAGGTCGTGCTGGAAGGGTTCTAGGGTTTGTACGAAAAGTAGGTTCCGATCGAAAGCGACTCCTGTTGTCCGCCGGCCCGTCCGGTCGGCGGCAAGGGCCATCAGCAAGGGCTGTCTGCAAGGGTCGTCTGTCAGCCCCGGGAGTCGCTCTCGGTGGTTGCCGTCAACTGTGCGCTGATCGCTCGGCGCGTCCGGGCGAGTGCGCCACGGTTGGCGGCTACCACCGCCCGCCCCGCTTCACCCAATCGATGACGGCGCTCGTCGTCGCTCAGCAACGCCACGAGCGCCTCGCCCAGTGCCTGGCCGTCTTCGACCTCGACCCGCGCGTCGCTTTGCGCCAGGGTATCGGCAATCTCGCGCAAGTTGTCCAGATACGGGCCGCTGACCACCGCGACACCCAGCGCCGCCGGTTCGAGCAGATTGTGCCCGCCGATCGGTACCAGCGAGCCGCCGACGAAGGCGACATCGGCACAGCCGTAGAGCGTCATCAGGTCGCCCATGGTGTCGCCCAGCAGCAGTGTCGTGGCGGCGGTCAACGTTGGCTCGACACTCAGGCGCTGAACCTGCTCGCCGACCTCGCAGCAGTAAGCGTTCACTTCGTCGAAACGCTGCGGATGGCGCGGCACCAGAATCAGCAGCGCCTCGGGAAAACGACGCTTGAGCACGGCATGCGCGGCCAGCACCTGCTCGTCCTCGCCGGGATGGGTGGAACCCGCAATCCAGACCGACCGTTCGCCCCAGCTCGCCCGTAGCCGCCGGCTGGCCTCACGTGTGGCCTCGTCGACATCGAGATCGAACTTCAGCGCACCGGTCACCGCCACTCGCGACGGCAAAGCCCCGAGCGTCAGGAAGCGCTCACTATCGACAGCGGATTTGGCGCCGATCCAGGCAATCGTCTCGAGCATGCCGCGGCTCAACGCCCCAAAGCGTCGATAGAGACGAAACGCGCCGGCGCTCAGGCGCCCGTTGGCAACCACCACCGGCACGTTGCGTTGGTGACAGACCGCCAGCAGGTTGGGCCAGAGTTCAGTCTCGGCGATGATCGCCAGACGCGGCCCCAGCCGCTTGATGAATCGCCGCGCACTGCCGGGAAAATCCAGCGGCAGGAAATGGTGGGAAACGCGCTCGCCGAAGGTCTGGCGCACGCGCTCGGCGCCGGTGGCGGTCATGGTGGTGATGACGAGATCGTGATCCGGGTGGTCGTCGAGCAGTGCACGAATCAACGGCGTGGCCGTGACGACTTCGCCCACCGAGGCCGCATGCAGCCAGAGGCGTGGACGATCGCCACGGATCGCGATGAGGCCGAGTCGCTCGCGGCGCGGGTGCGTGGGCGCCCACTCACGCCATACCCGCCACCAGATCAGGGGCGACAGCAGGTAGACCGTCAGCGAATAGAGCCAGCGGGCGAGTCGCGGCGACACTGGGAGCCGAGAGCGCATCGCCATTCAGCGCTCGCGGTCGAGAATGGTGTCGATCATGGTGGTGGTGGACACGCCATCCTCGAAGCCCAGCACCAGGACCTCGCCGCCGTTGGCGATCACCGCCTCGCCACCGGCGATATCCTCGGGCCGGTAGTCGCCGCCCTTGACCAGCCGATCCGGCAACACCGCCTCGATCAGCCGCGCCGGCGTGTCCTCGCCGAAAGGGACGACCCAGTCCACCGCAGCCAGTCCGGCCAGCACCTGCGCCCGGCGGGCCAGCGTATTGATGGGTCGCTTAGGCCCCTTGAGCCTTGCCACCGAGGCGTCGTCGTTGACCGCGACGATCAGCCGGTCGCCAAGCCGCTTGGCCTGTTCGAGATAGGCCACGTGGCCGGCGTGCAGGATGTCGAAGCAGCCGTTGGTCATGACCACCCGCTCGCCGCGCGCCTGCGCCGCACGGACGGCAGCGATGAGTGAGCCTTCCTCGATGACGCCATACTCGGCGAGGCTGTCGCCGTGCAGCGCGGTGTAGAGTTCCGCCACCGACAGCACCGCGGTACCGGGCTTGGCCACCACCAGCCCGGCGGCCAGGTTGGCCAGCATCACCGCCTCGCCGAAGCCGTGCCCGGCCGCCAGCGCCAGGCCCAGCACGCCGATCACGGTGTCGCCGGCGCCGGTCACGTCGAAGACTTCGCGGGCATGCGTCGGCAGATGCAGCGGCGCGTGGCCCTCACGGATCAGCGTCATGCCGCGTTCGCTGCGGGTCACCAGCAGCGCTTCGAGTTCCAGATCGGCACGCAGCCGCTCGCCCTTTTCCGCCAGTTGCGCATCATCGCGGCAAGGCCCGACGATCGCCTCGAATTCGGTCAGGTTGGGAGTGATCACGCTGGCGCCGCGATAGCGGCTGAAATCGCCGCCCTTGGGATCGACCAGCACACGCTTGCCGGCGGCGCGGGCGGCGGCGATCAGCGTCTCGACCCGATTGAGACTGCCCTTGCCATAGTCGGACAGGATTACCACGTCCGCGTCGCCCAGTGCTGCCTGGACCTTCTCGATCAACGGCGCGGTATCGACGTTCCACAGCGACGACTCGAAGTCGAGACGGATCAGCTGCTGGTTGCGACTCATGACTCGCAGCTTGGTGATCGTTGGCACGTCAGGGCTATGCTGAAAGTAAGCACTCACATTGGCCGCTTCCAGCGCCCGCTCCAGATGGCCGGCGTTGTCATCGTCGCCGACGACGCCGGCGAGACTCGCCCGCCCGCCCAGCGAGGCGATATTGAGTGCTACGTTGGCCGCCCCGCCCGGACGATCATCGGCATCTTCCACCTTGACCACCGGCACCGGGGCCTCCGGGGAAATGCGCGACGTACCGCCGTGCCAGTAGCGATCCAGCATCACATCCCCCACCACCAGCAGGCGGGCATGCTCCAGTTGCGAAAGGTCGACCTTCATCCTCGTGACTCCAGCGCGTCGCCGTCGCCAGACGCAGCGGTGTCGGCCAGCAGCCGATCCAGGTGCTCGACCACGTCGTCCAGCGTGATCAGCGCCATGGCATCGGCGTGGCGCACCCGCGTGCCCCAGGTGACGGTCTCGACGGATTTGTTCAGGTAGCGGCGTACGGCGTCAGGGTAACGATTGACGACATGGTCTCGCCAGCAATAGGGCGCCGCGCGGTCCGGATTGGTGGTGGCGTAGAGCCCGAGCGTCGGCGTGTTCAGCGCGTTGGCCATGTGGACCGGGCCGGAATCCGGCGCGATCACGACGCGGGCGCGATCGAGCAGCGCCAGCAAGCCCTTGAGCGAAGTCCGGCCGATGGCATCGATGATCTCGACGTTCGGGCACAGCCGCCGAATCTGCTCGCCCATGTCACGTTCCAGGGGGCTACCGCCGCCACTCATGACGGTCTTCAAGCCGTGGCGTTGCCAGGCGTGCTCGATGACCGCGGCGTACCCCTCCGCCGACCAGTTGCGGAAATTGCGCAGACGCGGATTGGCACACGGGCTGATGACCAGATAAGGCCGATCGCCGGTGAGTTGACGCGCTTCTTCATAGGCGGCGTCGGGGACCGGCAGCGACCACTCGAGATGCGTGTCCTCGACACCCAGCAGCCGCGCGAAATCCATGAAGGATTCGAGCACGTGCGCACGCGGATGCACCGCCAGCTGGCGATGCGTGAACCAGTGCTGCCAATCCTTGGCCCGCGCCTTGTCGTAACCCACGCGCACGTCGCACTTGAGACCCAACGACAGCACACTGGCCCGCAGCGCCTGCTGCATGTGCAGCAGCACGTCGAAGCGAGTGTCCTTGAACTGACGCCATATCTCGCGCATCCCGGCCAAACCGGTGGCCTTGTCATAGATCACCAGATCGACGCCATCGAGCCCGCTCAGCAGGCCGTATTCGGTCTTGCCGACGATCCAGGTAATACGGGCCTCGGGCCACTGGCGCTGCAGCGCGCGCACCGTGGGGACCAGGTTGCAGACGTCGCCCAGCGCGGAAAGGCGCAGGATACCGATGTGTCGCGGGCGCTCTGGCAGAGAATGCTTCATGGGCCTGACCGACTTCCCATTGAGTAAAGCGCTCATTCTAACGGAAGTTGACCGACGATGACCCGCAGCGCCACGAACAAGCGGTATAGTGGCCCCGATCAGGAGGTTCGAAGATCAGAATTCGAAGATCCGAAGTCCACGCATGATGACGAGGAAAGTCATATTACCTCCGCCACCGCTTCCGACAGCGCCCCCGACACCACCCCCTGTCGTATCGCCCATCTGGTCAGCCTCAAGAATCTGGGTGGCGTCGAGCGTTATTTTTCACGTTTTTTCGACTGTAGTGCTCGACGCGACGACAGCCACGTACTGCTGCAGACCAATGGCATCCATCCTTATCTCGATGACTATTTTCGGGGGCTCGAGAACCGGCTGCATGGCATCAAGGGGCCGAAAGGGCTCAAGTTGCCGGCGCTGGGGAACCTTCGCAGTGCCTATCAGCAGCGGTTACTGCGCGAACTGGCGCCCGAGGCCCTGCTGGTCTGGAACAAGATCTCGCGACACCCGCTGACACTACCCCGAGATATCCCCATCTATCATTTCGAGCGCGGTAGCGCCTGGCTGGCGAAGGACGACCCCAGCTTGAGGCGTTACATCGAGAGGCTCTCCGGCGTGCTGGGGATCTCGCGGGCGGCCCACCGCATGCTGCAGCTCAAGTGGGGCCTCGATCCCGATCTGCCCTCGAAGACGCTCAACAACGCTATCGATCTGCCGGCGCTGGCCTCGGAGCACCGCGAGGGCCGTTTTCGCCTCGGCTTCGCCGGGCGCCTTCAGGGACTGAAAGCGCCGATGATCGCCCTCGAGACACTACGGGCGCTCAAGCCACGCTTTCCGGCCGCGGAGCTATGGATCGCGGGTCAGGGGCCTCTCGAGCCGATCCTCAGGGAGTGGGCACACCGCTGGCAGCTCGAGGATAGCGTGACGTTCTGTGGACCGGTGGCCGACATGTCGGGGTTCTACTCGCAGTTGGACGCCTTTGTCTGCCCGTCCTGGCGGGAGCCTTTCGGCAACGTCGTACAAGAGGCCGTGGCCCATGGACTCCCGACCGTGGTGGGCAACATCGATGGCCTGCCGGAGTCCATTCTGGACCCACGCAACGGGGCGATTCTCGAGCCGACGCGCCCGCGCGAAGTGCTGCGGAAGTACGGGGATGCCTGCCTCCTGGGCCCGCGGGAAGTCTACTCACCCGATCAGGATGATCTCGTGCAAGCCAAGTTACTCGACCCGGAAGCCATTGCCGAGACACTACTGGCCTGGGCCGAGAATCCGCTGCTGCGACGCCAGATCGCAACGAGAGCCCGGGAACAGGTGGCACGCGACTACACGCTGGAACGCTACGTCGAGTCGCTGGCCGAATTCTTCAATGCGCAACTACGTTGAGCGAGATCAGTCAGCGGCCGTCAACGTCAGGAAGGAATGCCTCAACTTCTCGTTCTGACAGCGGTAGGAGTAATCACCCACCAACCGCGAGAGCGTCAGCCCCAGGGCTTTGACATCGGACGCTTCCAGCATCCGTTCGAGACGCGTGACCCACGCCTGCGTATCCCGACTCTCCAGAATCAGGTCGGCGTGGTCCGCTTCGAGCAGCTCGGCGGCGCCGGTGGTGGACGAGAGCAATACCGGCGTGCCGCAAGCCATGGCCTCGAGCGAGACGCGGCCGAACTCCTCGATATGGGCCGGCAGCACGAACACGTCCAGCGCGCCGTAGAGTGTCTCGACATCGCTGACCGTGGTCCGCCAGATAAAGCGCTCGGCAACGCCCGCCTGTTCGGCCTGGCGCTGATAGGGCGAAAAATCGTCCTTGCCGACGACCAGAAAGCGGCATTTCCCCGCCAGCCGCCGCTCCAACCCGGCGGCCATCTCGACGAAGCCGGCCACGTTGCGTTTGGTGAAGTTGCCGGAGGTGATCAATCCGATCAGCCAGGTGTCGTCATCGACGCCCAGTTCGCCTCGGCGTGTCGCGCGGCCTGCCGATGCGCGTTCGAGATTGAAGACGTCGGGGTCGTAGCCGGGGTAGCTGATCTCGATTCGCGAGTCGTCGATGCCGTAGCGCGTGCGAAGATCCTGCGCCATCATGCGCGAGTTGACCGCCACTCGGCGAAACTTGCCGCCCTCGAGCACATGATCGTGAATGGCGGCCACTTCGTGCCCCGCGGGCAGATCGCGACCGTGGATGCGCTGGCTGGCGAGATGCACGCAGTTGTGCATGTAGACGACGTCCGGCGTTTCCACGTCACCGTGGCTGACCAGCATCGCCGGCCGGTGCCGACGACACCAGGCCTGCACCCGGCGGTTGAACCAGAAGCGCCGGAACGGCCCCTTGAGCGGCCAGCGTTTCAGCCGGATCAGCTCCGCCCCGGCGGCTTCCGCCAGCTCGCGCCGACCTCGCTCGGCGAGAATCACCACCCGATAGCCCAGCGCTTTCAACGCCGCGGCCTGCTCGAAGGCGTTGCGACTGGCACCGGTGCTTTTCTCCACCTGACGAATGGCAATCACGGCCAGCGGCGCTTGCGAATCTTCAGTCACGAAAGCTTCCTTGATGTTCGATGATGCCCGAATGATCGACGAATCCCCCAATGATCGACGAAGGCGAGCAGCGTGAAGCCCCGACATGCGGCGGCGGGTTTGCCCGGTTACAATGCATCCGCCGGCCAGTCGTCGCCTACCGGCCGGCGACACGTCAATCCCGCTGCGGCCCAACGCCAAGGACCGATCATGACGCTATCGATCCATCATCATCGGGACTCGCACATCTTATACGATGATACGCGTCTCGCTCAGCCCGACCTGCCGATTCTGCCGGCGTTCGGTGAGGCCTGGCTCGAGCCGGCCGCCTGGGCCGAACTGGGTCTGGTGGTCGGCTCGGCACCGGGCCGCGGGGCCAGCCAGTTTCTCGAGATCGACGAGCACCAATGGGTGCTGCGGCCCTATCGTCGCGGCGGCATGGCGGCCAGAGTCAGTCAGGCCGACTATCTGTGGACGGGACTCGAGCGCACTCGCGGGTTTCGCGAGATGCGACTGACCCGCGCCCTGTTCGAACGGGGCCTGCCGGTACCGGCGCCGGTGGCAGCCATCGTGGTGCGTCACGGCCCGAGCTACCGCGCCGCGCTGATCACCGAGCGCCTGCCCCATAGCCAGGCGCTGGCAGAACGCCTGGCCGATGCCTCGCCCGCGCTGCTCGCCGAGATCGGCGCCACCATCCGCCGATTCCATGAGGCCGGTCTCGACCACGTCGACCTCAACGCGCGCAATCTGCTCGTTTCAGCCGACGATAAGGTTTGGCTGATAGATTTCGACCGCTGCCGACTACGCCCGCAAGGTGCCTGGCGTCAGCGCAACCTGTCACGACTCAAGCGCTCTTTCCTGCGTTTCTCGCCCGCGAATGCCCTAGCGTCCTACGATCTCGTCGTCGAGGGTTACCATGGCGCACTCGGCTCCCATTCACGCTAAGGCTCTTCCCGTTCATGCATGACACGCTAAAGCGCCGTTGGCGCGGCACTCTGCTTTTCGCCCTGTTTCAACTCCCGCTGGTCTGGCTGATCGCGCTGCGTTATTCGCCCTACCTCGCCATGCCGCACGATGCCATGGGGATCGCCTATCTGATCCTGACCTGGATCGGTCACTTCGGCATGCTGGTCCTGCTCGGCTGGCTACCGCTCGCCGTGCTGGCGCTGGTGCTCAAGGCCCGCTGGCTATGGTTGCCGGCGACGCTGCTCGGGGCGCTGGGGCTGAGCGCGCTGCTGCTGGACACGATCGTCTACGCTCAGTATCGCTTCCACGTGAATGCGTTCATGGTATCGCTGTTCCTGAACGACAAGGACGGCGAGATCTTCAGCTTCACCACCACCACCTGGTTGGCGGTCGTAGGCTGCGTGGTCGCGGCCCTGGCGCTGGAAGGCTGGCTCGCCCGCCGTCTGATCGTGGGCAACCGCGGCCGCCGCCTGCCGGTGGGGATCGCCTGCGGCGTGATTCTGGTGACCCTGATCGGTAGCCATGGGCTGCATCTCGTCGCCGATGCCCGCTATCAGCGTAGCGTGACCCAGCAGGTCGGCATCTATCCGTTGCTGTTCCCGGCCACCGCCAAGGGCTTCATGGAAGACCATGGTTGGCTCGATCCTCGCGCCGCCCGTGCCGCGCGAGCCGACACCAACGCCAAACAGGCGCAGAATCTCGACTGGCCCAAGAATCCGCTCAGCTGTCAGGCCGACCCTGCCTCCAGTGCCATGCCCAATGTCATGGTGGTGCTGATCGACTCCTGGCGGGCCGACGAATACGGCCCCAAGAACACGCCGAATCTCTATGCCGCGCTGAACGACAGCGGTCGTCGCTATCTCGATCATTACAGCGGTGGCAATGCCACTCGCAACGGTGCCATGAGTCTGTTCTACGGTCTCACCGGCAACTACTACGCCTATCTGGACGATACCCAGACGCCGCCCCTGCTGATCACTCAGCTGCAGAAGCAGGACTACGCGATGGGCATCTTCTCCTCGGCCAGCCTCGATGGGGTCGGCTTCGATCGCACGATCTTCACCTCGGTCGACCCGCTGCGACTGAGCACGCCGGGCGACTCCCCGGCGGGCCGCGACCGGCAGATGACAGAGGACTGGCTAAGCTGGGTCGATCAGCAGGAGCAGGAAGACGATTCGCCCTGGTTCGGCATGCTGTTCTACGACGCGCCCCACGGCTACGACGTGCCGGACGACGCCGAGCAACCGTATCAGCCTTCGGTGAACGGGATGGATTATCTCGATCTGGGCCCGGATACCGACCCGACGCCCTATTTCAACCGCCACCGCAATGCGGTGCACTACGACGACGAACTGCTCGGCCGGGTAATCGACGACCTCAAGGCCAAGGGCGAGTGGGACAACACCATGCTGGTGGTCACCGCCGATCACGGCCAGTCCCTCAACGACTTCGGCAAGAACTACTGGGGTCACAACAGCAACTTCGCGTCGCCACAGACCCACGTGCCGATGGTCGTCAACGGCCCCGGCGTCGAGCCCGGGCAGTTCGAGGGCATGACCAGTCACCTTGATGTCATGCCGATGCTGATGCGTCACGCGCTCGGCTGCCGCAATCCGCTCTCCGACTACGCTCAGGGCGAGGATCTGCTCGCGCCGGACATCGACCACCCGTGGGTCCAGTCCAGCAGCTACATCGATTACGGGATCATCGAGCCGGAGCGCATCACCGTGGTCGACGGCACCGGCCAATGGAATATCGTCGATCGGCAGCTCGATCCCATCGAGGACGCCGAGTTCTCGCCGGCGGTGTTCGACGCCATGCAGTGGTTCCGTCAGTTCTACCGATAGCGTTGCCGATGTCACAATGACTGGCGCTACAATGCGCCAGGCGCTGCCAACATTCTTGGCGGGGCGTCGCGACACTCCGCGACGCCCCGCCATCGTCTGGCACCGGGTACGACCATTCATCCATGACCCTCCATCCACGACCATTCATCGACGACCCAGGACTTGCCCATGGCCGCCATTACCGGCGTGGTGATCACGCTCGACGAAGCCGACAACATCGAAGCCTGCCTGGCGTCGCTCGCCCGGGCCTGCGACGAGCTGATCGTGGTCGATTCCGGCTCCCGGGACGACACCGTCGCCCGCGCCGAGGCGTCGGGCGCCCGCGTGATCCATCAGCCGTATCTGGGCGATGGCCCGCAGAAGCGTGTCGGCCCGCAGGCGGCCAGCCATCGCTGGGTGCTGTCGCTGGACGCCGATGAGCGGCTCACCGACGGCGCCGTGGCGGCGATTCAGGCGCTCGATCTGGACGCCGGTGAAAATGGAGAGGCCAGTCACGACGCCTATGCGCTGCGTCGGCGCAACTTTGTCGGCAGCCGCTGGATCCGCCATTGCGGCTGGTATCCGGACTACTGCCTCCGGCTGTTCGATCGCGAGCGCTGCGGGTTCTCCGACAGCCGCCAGCACGCCTCCGTCCAGGCGCAGAATGCCAAACGGCTCGATGCCGATCTGGAACACTACTCGTTCGCCAATCTCGCCGAGCTGTTCGGCAAGGCCAGCGGTCGTTTTTCCAATCGCGCCGCCAAGATCATGTATCTCAAGGGCAAGCGTGCCAACGCCATGTCGCCGGCGCTGCACGGCGCCAACGCCTTCGTACGCAAATACGTGTTCCAGCGCGGTTTTCTCGGCGGGCTCGACGGCGCTTCCGTGGCGCTGTCGGCGGCGGTCAACGCCTACCTGAAATACGCCAAGCTGCTCGAACTGCAGCGCGATGCCCAGGTTCGCGAGGCCGAAGACTTCGACCGGATCTGGTGAGTCCATGGAAAAACCGACCCTGCATATCCGCCACGTCAATCTGGCCCGCGGCTTTCGCGGCGGCGAGCGCCAGACGCTGCTGCTGATCGAGGCGCTGGCCCGAATCGACGATGACCAGATGACAATAGCGCAGAGCCTCGTCTGTCGGCGCGACTCGCCGATGCGCGAGGCATTGGCCGGTCTCGATATCGGCGTCACGCTGATCGATGCCGATCATGCCCTCGCCGGGCATTCTCATCATGATCGCCATCGGCCGAAGGCGACCCTGACCCATGCCCACGAAGCCAAGGCGGTGCACTGGGCCTGGGTCGAACGCCGCCTGCACGGCACGCCCTATCTTCTGACCCGCCGCGTTCCCCAGCCGGTCAAGAACAAGCGCTTCAATCGCTGGACCTATCGCGGCGCAGCGATGGCCGTGGCGATCTCGTCGGTGATCGAGAACCATCTTCGCGAGAGGAACTGGTGTCCCGTCACTCGCATCCCCAGCGTGCTGTCGGGTCAGCCCAGCGATGCGAGCCGGGTCGAGGCGTTGCGCGAGCGTTTTGCCGGACGGCGCGTGATCGGCCATATCGGCGCGCTGGTGGATCGCCATAAGGGCCAGCGGGTGCTGCTGGAGGCAGCACGACGGCTGCGCGAGACGCATCCGGATGTCTGCTTCCTGCTGCTCGGCGAGGGCGACGACGGCGAGGCGCTGAAGACCGAGAGCGCGGATCTCGACAATGTTATCTGGGAAGGTTTCCAGCCCAACGTCGGCGACTATCTCGAGATCATGACGCTGTTCGCGTTTCCTTCCCGCAACGAAGGCCTCGGATCGACGCTGCTCGATGCCATGGACCACGGCGTGCCGATCGTGGCTAGTGACGTCGACGGCATCCCCGATCTGATCGACAACGACGTCAGCGGGCTGCTGGTGCCGCCCGCTGACCCCGATACGCTGACAGCCGCTCTCACCGCGCTGCTGGAAGATCCGGCGCGCCGGCAGCGATTGACCACCGCTGCCAGTCAGCGCCTGTCGGCGTTCACCCCGGACGCCATGGCCACGGCCTATCTCTGCGTTTATCGGCGGCTCGCCGGCGGCTGATTCTGCGGGCAGGCTCACCCGGTGGCGCGATACTTGCGCGCCGGGAACGTGGCATCATGACGCCCGAGCGGCATAGAGAGTGATAGCGCCCCAGCGGCGTCGAGATCGTTAGCGAAGTGGAGCAGAACTATGAGCAAGATTCGGGTTGGCGTCATCTGTGGCGGGAAATCGGCGGAGCATGAAGTCTCGTTGCAGTCGGCCAAGAACATCGTCGATGCGCTGGATCGCGAGCGTTTCGAGGTCACGGTCATCGGTATCGACAAGCAGGGCCAGTGGCATATCAACGATGCCGCCAACTTCCTGCTTCATGCCGATGATCCGCGGCGCATCGCTCTCAACCCGTCAGCCGGCGATATCGCCCTGGTGCCCGGCCGCGAGCAGCACCAGCTGATCGCCACCGAAGCCTCCCAGGAGGCGCTGGGCCAACTCGACGTGGTCTTCCCCATCGTTCACGGCACGCTCGGCGAGGATGGTTCGCTGCAGGGGCTGCTGCGGATGGCCAATCTGCCTTTCGTCGGCTCCGGCGTGCTCGGCTCGGCCGCCGGGATGGACAAGGATGTCGCCAAGCGCCTGCTGCGCGACGCCGGTATCCCGGTCGCGCCATTCGTCACCCTGACCCGGCGCACGGCCGTCAGCGCCGATTTCGAGACCCTGAGTGCGAAGCTGGGGTCGCCGCTGTTCGTCAAGCCTGCCAATCAGGGCTCTTCGGTGGGGGTCAGCCGGGTGGAGAGCGCTGCCGAGTTCGACCAGGCGTTGACGCTGGCGCTGGCTTTCGATCACAAGGTGCTGGTCGAATCCGCCGTCGTCGGCCGGGAAATCGAGTGTGCCGTACTGGGCAACGACGCCCCGGAAGCGAGCGTCTGCGGCGAGATCGTGGTCGAAAGCGGATTCTATTCCTACGACACCAAATACATCGACGATGACGCGGCTACGGTTGCCGTCCCCGCCGACATCGACGCCGACGCCAGCGAATCGATCCGCCAGCTGGCGGTGCGGACATTTCAGGTCCTGGAGTGCGCCGGTCTGGCTCGTGTCGATGTCTTTCTCACACCCGAGGGAAAGGTCGTCGTCAACGAGATCAATACCCTGCCGGGCTTCACCCGCATCAGCATGTATCCCAAGCTGTGGCAGGCCAGCGGTCTGACCTACCCGGCTCTGGTGACGCGGCTGATCGAACTGGCCATGGCACGCCACGCCGAGGATCTGGCGCTGAGCCACTCTCGCTGAGGGCTGAGAATTTTGCGCCAGGCGCCGGGAAATTCCCGTCTCAGGCCATGGAATCCCGAAGCGCGGCCCGAGTCCCGCTACCCGCGCCGGAACTCTCGGGCAACCTGCTTGTCTTGAATTCGTCATGCTAGAGTCATGACGATTGCTCACCCGGTGCCTGGAAGCGGCATCGACAGAACACGACGTTCACGGATCGAAGCCGGTCATGACCATCTCTCGCGACACACGACGTTGGTGTGCACTCACCTACATCGGCCTCTGCATCGGGTACGCCGTCATGGTGATCTGGGTGCTCCCGTGGTGGACACCCCTCGCCATCTCTCTCGTCTGGCTCGCCGCCGGCTACCATTTTCACTGGGGGCACGTCTCGCAGCGCGCCACGCTGCGCAAGACATGGCCGTGGTCGCTGCTGCCATTGGTGCTGTGGTGGGTCTACATCTATCTCGACGACAGCTTCGGCCAGCTCGACCTGGGCGCGGTGATCTTTCATCTGCAGGCCGGCATCGAGGAGAACGGCAGCACCGACCGCCAGATCGCCGGGGTGCTCTATTCCATCGCCGCGATCATCATGCTGTTCGCGGTGACCTGGATGGTGCGTGCCGATCATCGCTGGCGTCTGTGGGAACGTGTACTGAGTCTGTTCCTGCTGGCCTTCAATCCGCTGCTGTTCGGCCTCTCGTTACGCGGCGCCGCGGTGATCGATGACGATGAAGCCTGGCTCAATGATCGCTACCGGCCACCGGAGATCGTCGCCGCGCCGCAGCAACCGCCCAATCTGATCTATCTCTACATGGAGAGCACCGAGCGCACCTACAGCGATACCCAGCGCTTCGGTGACGCCTACGAGGATCTGGGCCAGCTGGGCAAGGAAGGCGTGGTCTTTCATGGCGTCAAGCAGCTCGACAATAGCGGCTGGACGATGGCCGGCATGGTTGCCAGTCAGTGCGGGGTACCGCTGATGCCGGCAGGTCTGATGCACGACAACCAGTTCGAACCACTATCGGACGTGCTCCCCGGCGTCAGCTGTCTCGGTGATCTGCTGCATGAACGCGGCTACGATCTCACTTACATGGGCGGCGCGAGCACGAAGTTCGCCGGCAAGGCAAAATTCTATCGCGGGCACGGTTTCGATACCGTTCTGGGACGTGACGAGCTGGAGGACAAGGCCCCCGCCGACTATCTCAACGACTGGGGACTTTACGACGATACGCTGTTCGGGCTGGCCGAAAAGCGTATCCGGAATCTACATGACAGCCACACACCCTACGCCTTCTTCGGCCTGACCCTGGCGGCGCACCCTCCGTTCGGCAATCCGTCGCAGTCCTGTATCGACAATCAGGGCCCGTTCGACGGCACCAACATTCTCTATTCGGTCAAATGTACCGGCTGGCTGGTGAAGAATTTCATCGAGCGGCTCCGAAACGAGGGTTTGCTCGACAACACGCTGATCGTGGTGGCCAGTGACCATCTCTCGATGAAAAACTCGGCGTGGGAAGACCTGATCGCCGAAGACCGCGAGAATACGCTGATGATGCTGGGCAATGGTCTGCGCCCGCGGATTGTCGAACGCCCGTCGAGCATGGTCGACGTGCTGCCGACGCTGCTGGAGGCAATGGGTTATACCGTTCCGGATCATCGCGCCGGCCTGGGCGTGTCGCTGTTTTCATCGTCACCCACGCTGGTCGAGCGTTACTCGCTGGAAGAGATGAACCAGCGCATGCGTAGCGAGAACATCCTTCAGGAGCGGCTCTGGAACGGGGTCAACTGAGGGAATGGAGTCAACTGAAGGAAGCGGGGTCAGCCGAGGGAACGAAGACGACCGGGCGCGGAAGGCGCTAGCGTGGCGCCGGCCAATCGATGGGCCCCAGCTCTTCGCCGGGGTCCAGCTCGCCCGGTTCGGTTTCCGGGGTACAGCGCGTCAACGCCTCGGCGACGCGGGACAGCGCTGCCTCGCCGCTCGCATCTTTGACCACTCGTTGCCACCACTGCCGGTGCACCGCGCGCACGACGACGGGGATCGACCGTAGTCCCACGCGTTGCGCCATCGCCAGACGATGGAGGCCGCGATTGACCTTGAGCAGCCGACCGTCGCGGGTGACCGCAACACCCAGATCGTCCTTGCCCAGCTCGCTATCGAAGCCGTCGCGGGCCATGGCATCGAGAAACCCCAGATAGGTCTTCAGATATGCCAGGATCGCCTCTTCGGAATCGAGCAGCAGGCCCTGCCGATGCGAGGACCAGGGATTACCCGACTGAAGCCGCGATCGATACTGGCGAAAGCGTTCGGTCTGGGTGAGATCAGCGCGATGGAGATCGAGATCGCTGATGAAGCGGTAGCGCGAACCGCGACGCAGATCGCCACGGCTCTGATCCCAGTCGCCGTCCCAGATGAACGCCGACGAGAACGGGCGTCTACCCCCGACACCCTTGACGTTGAGATCCCGAATCAACTCGCGCGGGTCGACGTGCACGACCAGCGCCGAGCCTAGCCGAGTCTCGACCGAGCGCCGCGGCAGCCCCCGACGTTCGATCCAGCCACCGCCCGCTTTGCCGTCGGCCCAGCGTCGAAACAGTGCTTCCTCCAACGGTGCGCCAATGTGGCGCTGAAAAGCGTCACGTAGCTCAGCCTGCCAGCGCGCGCGGCGAACGGCGCCCTCCATTCGGCGATCGACGAGGTCGCTGAAAGCGACCTCGTCAGCGGGCAACCGCGGAGAGGAATGAGGCTGAGAGACGCGCGCCATCGGGAAGCCTACACGTTCGGGTAGTGAAAATGCCGTTATCAAACGCTGTTCGATGAGCATAGCATAGCACATTGATAAGCAGGCTATACAGTTAGTCGCCGATAGCCAACGTCACTTTCCCCGTAGCGTCCCGTCCTTCGCGTCTAAGTCGTTGGCAGATCGAGAAACTGCTGCATGATCCGCGTGTCGCGAAAACGCTCGATCAACTCGGGGTCGGCTTCCAATCGAGGCGGATGCGCCAGTCCTTCGCGAATCTTCTGCGAAAGGCCGGATATCGAATTCTCGGCGATCAGTCGCGCCTGGTCGTTGATCAGCACGTTGCGCACGCCGCCCGGACAGTCGACCGCGGCACAAGGCGTGCCACAGATCATGCTTTCGGCCAGCACGATCCCGAAAGCCTCGCTGCGCGAGCTCAGCACGAAGAGCCGGGCGTGTTTCATCCAGGGGTAGGGATTGGGTTGGCTGCCGACGAAATGGATACGCGCGCGGGCCCCGAGTTCATCGACGAGCTGCTCGAGACTTTCACGCTTGGGCCCATCGCCGACAATGACCAGATCTTCCTCGATCGCGGCCTCGAGATAGGCACGAATCAGCCACTCCTGGCGTTTGACATCGGAAAGTCGGGAGACGTGGACAATGAAAGGCCTGGGGGGCAGTTCGACGGGCTCGTCGGCCTGGCGGCGAATGGCCTCGATATCGCACGGATTCATGATGGTCGCCCAGCGGGCGGGGCGAATGCCATGATGGGCGAGCTGCCCTTCCAGTTGGGCGCGGACGTTGGGCGTATTGCAGATGATCTGCTTGCCCTCGTAGAGGCGCTTGAGATAAAAGCCCTTTAGCCGGCTTCCGTACTCGCCGGGCCAGGAGACCGTCACCTGCCACAGGCGCGGATCGCGCCACGACCAGACCGTCTCGAAGGCGCCCTGACCGCGCATGATGACGCGGTCGATGAGACCACGCTCGGCCTCCAGTTTTTCCACGAAGCGATTGAGGTAGTGACCGCCATACCAACCACGCCACAGGAATCCGGAGCCCGGCATGAGGGGCTTCAGAAGTGCTCGCGTTGCCAGATCGTATAGCAACCCGATACCCGTCTTGCGGAAAGACTTGTCGAAATCTACCCGATGGACCGTCACGCCGGCATCCGGCGCCAGCTCGTAGCCGCCCTTGAGCACCAGCACGTGGACCTCGTGACCCTCTCGCGCCAGCACGTTGGCAAGATTCACGGTGACCCGCTCGATGCCGCCGATACTCAGCTTGCGAACAACCAGCAATACCCGTTGGCTCATGTTGTCGTCGCCCGCGTCATCACGTTCTCTCATCATCGATTGGCCGACCAAACATCAGCGGCTTGAGTTCGGGGTAGCGAGCGAGACAATTGGCGAACTGCACATCGTTCCCACCCTGCTTGATGTTCTCTTCATGCAGCGCGGATTCACCCGCCGCCGGCGTCGGCAGAAAATCGACGTTGCGTTGATTGATTCTGACACAGCGCGTACCGGCCTTGAGCGATGCCATCTTGAACCAGATATCGTCCGCATTGGGCGCCAGCGCCTGAAAGGCTTCGGCGTCGAAGACCATCGCATCCAGTACGCCTGACGGGTACAGCACGCCTCCGCTGCCGGTCGGCATCAGGGCGAAATTGGGCTGGGTCGCGCCCGCGGCCTGGCGGTTCTTGACCACGCGGTAGGATATTTCACCCGAGCCCGGCGAGCTCTCGCAGAGCATGTGGCCACGATGGCAGACGATACAACCGGGAAAGCGAGCCGCACCGTCCATCAGGCGTCGTGCCCAATCCGCGGGATAGAGCATATCGTCGTCGGCGGTGATGATCGTCGCTTGCGGATAGGCTTCCAGCGCATGCACCAGCTTGTCATAGGAGCGGTAATCCGCTTCGGTCACCACGATTTTCACCCCACGGCCTTCCAGTCGCCGTAGCGACTTCGGCAGCTCGCCGATTACCTCCTTGTCCCGTCTGGACAGATAGAGATGAACGTCGAAAGCATCGATATCCTGCTCGCAGAGCGACTCCAGCGTGGCAAAGACCTGATGGATACGTCGCGGATGGGTGGTCAAGGAGATGATGAGCCGATCACCGCTGGTCGGAACGCGGCGGGACGCTCGGGGATTTTTCATTCGATAGTGGAAAAAACGCAGCGCCGAGCGCAATTTTCGCTGTCGTTTGGCAGTCATTAACGGCATGGTCGTTCCCGATAAGCATGACAGTGGGGCACCCAGATCGGTTACCGTTTTTCCTAGCTCAGAATCGTCTGTTCGATGCTGCTGGGCGACATCTGTTTGAGGCAGTTGCGATGCCCCAACGGGCAGGTGCGCTCGAAACAGGGCGAGCAGGATAGTGCCAGATAATGGATATCGGCGTTGCCGGTCAGCGGCGGCGTATAGGCCGGCGAAGAGGAGCCGTAGAGCGCCTGAATCCGCGTGCCGACCGCGGCGGCCACGTGCATCAGTCCCGAGTCGTTGGTAACCACCTGTTCGCAGGCGGCGAGCAGGTCGACGGCGTCCGCCAGTCGGGTCTTGCCGCACAGGTTATGGGCGGATTCCAGGCCGTCGGCGATCACGTCGCCGGCCTCGGTATCCTTGGGCCCACCCAGAACCCACACAGCGTAGCCCTTGCCGATCAGTGTCTCGGCCAGTTCGCGGAAATACTCGAGCGGCCACTGCTTGGCCGGGCCATATTCCGCCCCGGGCATCATGCCGATGGCGGGTCGCTCGCCTAGAGACAGCTCGGCGCGCAGCTCAGTCTGACGTCCGCGATCGACGTGCAGTCGTGGATGCGGAATCTCGAAATCCCCACCCGCGGCCTGTTCGACATCGAGCCCTAGCGCCACGAAACGCTTGACGGTTTGATCCAGCACACCTTTGTCGAGCCGGCGGCGATCGTTGAGCAGCACGTAGCGCTGTTCGCCGGTGAAGCCGGTGCGTCGGGGAATGCCGGCCAAAAACGGCACCAGCGCCGACTTCAGCGAACGCGGCAATACGATGGCGCGATCGAAACGGCCTTTCAACGAGCGTGCGACGTCGCGCCGGGTCTTCCAGCCGAATTCGCCGTGTTTCACGTCCAGCGCAATGGCCTCGTCGACTTCCGGCATGCGCTCGAGAATCGGCAGCGACCAGCCCGGCGCCAGCACGCCGATCTTCGCGCCCGGATGGCGTCGCTTGAGCGTGATGAACAGGCTCTGCGCCATCACCATGTCGCCGACCCAGGAAGGGCCGACGACCAGGGTTCGTGGTGCCTCGGCACCGACAGCAGCTTCATCCATTCAGCCATTCCAGATAGGCGGAAACGCCTTCGCGCACGGTCTTGAATTCGGCGCGATAGCCCGCCTCGCGCAGACGGCCGATATCGGCACGGGTGTAGCTCTGGTAACGACCCTTGAGTTCATCGGGGAAGTCGATGTACTCGATCTCGACCTTTGCCCCGTCCTTGTCGGAATAGAAATCGATCGCTGTCTCGGCGATCGCCTTGAACGGCTCCGCGCGGCCGGTGCCCAGGTTGAAGATGCCGGAGACCTCGGGGTTGTCCAGAAACCACAGATTGACGTCGACCACGTCGCCGACGTAGATGAAATCACGGCTCTGCATGCCGGCTTCATAGCCGTCCCAGGCGCCGAACAACTTGGGGTTCTCGCCACGCTGGACCTGGCTGTGGTGATGGTAGGCGACGCTGGCCATTTTGCCCTTGTGCTGTTCGCGAGGGCCATAGACGTTGAAGTAGCGAAAGCCGACGACCTGGCTGTCGAATTCATCCCAGCGAGCGCGCACGTACTGATCGAACAGCAGCTTGGAGTAGCCGTAGACGTTGAGCGGCTTCTCGTGAGCGGGGTCCTCGACGAACACCTCGCTACCGCCATAGGTGGCGGCGGACGAGGCATAGAGAAACGGGATTCGCTTGGCCTGACAGTATTCGAGCAGCACCTTGGAGTACTCGAAGTTGTTCTCCAGCATGAAGCGCCCGTCCCACTCGGTAGTATCCGAGCAGGCGCCCTCGTGGAAGATCGCCTCGATCGGTGGCAGTCCGCCGGCTTCGCCGCGCATCTCACCACCTAGTTCCGCCTTCACGCGGGCCAGGAAATCGTCCTTGTCGAGATAGTCACCCAGCGTGCAGTCCGCCAGGTTGACGAATTTGGTGCCGTCGCTGAGATCGTCGACCACCATAACGTCCAGATGGCCGCGTGCGTTGAGTGCCTTGACCAGATTGGCCCCGATGAAGCCGGCCCCGCCCGTGACAACGATCATGTCGTAACTCCTCTTCGATCGACTCGGTTACCGTGAATGGAGACTCCGACCGCGTGCGTCGCCGGACGTTCGATGACAATGCGCCAACGACACGGCCTGATCGTCGACAGTGCCTATAACCGATTGAGCGCTAATTGTATACTTGGCGGCTCACGAATTCATGGGCAACGGTGCGCAGTCAATGACAGACTCGACGGCAGATGCAAAAACCTTTCAGGGGTTGATACTCGCCCTTCAGCAATACTGGGCGGAAAAGGGCTGTGTCGTGCTGCAGCCACTCGACATGGAAGTGGGCGCCGGCACCTTTCATCCGGCCACCTTCCTGCGCTCGATCGGCCCGGAGAGCTGGAACGCAGCCTATGTCCAGCCGTCGCGCCGGCCCACCGATGGCCGCTACGGGGAGAACCCCAACCGCCTGCAGCACTACTACCAGTTCCAGGTGGTGATGAAGCCCTCCCCCAAGGATCTGCAGGATCTCTATCTCGGATCGCTCGAACGGCTGGGAATCAACCCGCGGGTGCACGATATCCGTTTCGTCGAGGATAACTGGGAATCGCCGACGCTCGGCGCCTGGGGTCTGGGTTGGGAAGTCTGGCTCAACGGCATGGAAGTGACCCAGTTCACCTACTTCCAGCAGGCCGGCGGGATCGAATGCTTCCCGGTGACCGGCGAGCTGACCTACGGTCTCGAGCGCATCGCCATGTACCTACAGGACGTCGACAGCGTCTACGACCTGGTGTGGACGATTGCTCCCGATGGCACCCGCATCACCTATGGCGATGTCTACCTGCAGAACGAGCGGGAACAGTCGACCTACAACTTCGAACACGCCGACGTGCCCTATCTGTTCGAAGCCTTCGACCACTGCGAATCCGAGTGCAACAAGCTGCTCGCGGCCAATCTGCCGTTGCCCGCCTACGAACAGGTACTCAAGGCCTCGCATACGTTCAATCTGCTGGATGCACGACATGCGATCTCGGTCACGGAGCGGCAGCGCTACATCCTGAGAGTGCGCACGCTGGCGCGTGAGGTCGCGCACGCCTATTACGCCTCACGTGAAGCCGCCGGGTTCCCGCTGGCGCCGGAGGCGCTGCGTCGCGAGCTCCTGCAGCAAACCTCAGAAACCACTCAGGGAGACGCATGAGCATGGCAGTCAACACCCTACTGATCGAACTGGGCGTCGAAGAGCTGCCGCCAGGCGCCCTCGCCAACCTGGCGTCCGCCCTGCGTGACGGCGTCGTCAAGGGTCTCGACGACGCCGAGGTTCCCCATGGCGAGGCATACGCCCTCGCCTCCCCGCGGCGTCTGGCCGTGCGCGTTGCGTCGCTCGCCGACAAGCAGCCTGACCGCGAAGTCGAAAAGCGCGGCCCGGCCCTGGCCGCCGCCTTCAAGGATGGCCAGCCCACCAAGGCGGCGGAAGGTTTTGCACGCTCCTGCGGCGTGACGGTGGACGAACTGATTCACCTGGAGACCGACAAGGGCACATGGCTCGGCTACCGTGAACAGCAGCAGGGAGACAACGTCGAGTCGCTGCTGCCGGCAATCCTCAACGCTGCCGTCAACGCCCTGCCGGTGCCCAAGAACATGCGCTGGGGCGCCTCGCGCATCGAATTTTCGCGTCCGGTCCACTGGCTGGTGCTGCTTTACGGCGATCAGATCGTGCCGGCCAGCGTGCTGGGTCTGGAATCCGGCCGCACGACGCTGGGGCACCGCTTTCATGCCCCGGCGCCGATCGAGCTCGCCCACGCCGACGACTATGAAGCCGCACTCGAAAACGCCTACGTGCTGGTGGATCTGGAGCGGCGCCGGGAGCGCATTCGGGAGCAGGTACTGGCCGAGGCCGAAGTTCAAGATGCCCAGGCGGTCATCGACGAGGATCTGCTGGAAGAGGTCAGCGGTCTTGTGGAATGGCCGGTGGCGCTGACGGGTACATTCGATGAACGCTTCCTCGAGGTGCCCGCCGAGTGCCTGATCTCCTCGATGAAGGCCAACCAGAAGTACTTCCACCTGCTGGATGTCGACGGCAAGCTCAGGCCGCAGTTCATCACCGTGGCCAACATCGATAGCGAAGATCCGCAACAGGTCATCTACGGCAACGAAAAGGTCATTCGCCCCCGTCTGGCCGACGCGGCGTTCTTCTTCGAGGTCGATCGCAAGCAGACGCTGGAGGCCCGGCGCGAGTCGCTGGCTAACGTCGTATTCCAGCGCGAACTGGGCTCGCTCGCCGACAAGTCCGCCCGCAGCGAAGTGGTCGCCCGGTTCATCGCCGGCAAGATCGACGGCGACTCCCAGGCGGCAGCCCGCGCGGCCCAATTGGCGAAATGCGATCTGGTCACGGAGATGGTGCTCGAGTTCCCCGAGCTGCAGGGCATCATGGGGACCTATTACGCACGTCACGACGGTGAGCCGGAAGCCGTGGCGGAAGCCATTCACGAGCAGTATTTGCCGCGCTTCGCCGGCGATGTCATTCCCCAGACATCGACCGGTCAGGCACTCGCGCTGGCCGACCGTCTGGATACGTTGACAGGTATCTTCGGTATCGGTCAGCGCCCCACCGGCGCCAAGGACCCGTTTGCCCTCCGCCGCGCCACCATCGGTGTGCTCAACATCCTGATCAAGGGCGAGCGGGATCTCGACCTGCGCGAGTTGCTGGAACTGGCCGCGTCCCAGCACCGCGACCTGCCCAAGGCCGAAGGCCTGGTCGATGACGTGTTGACCTACATGCTCGATCGCTTTCGCGCCTGGTCGCAGGACGAAGGCTTGCCGGTCGACGTTTATCTGGCGGTACGTGCTCGCCCTGTGACGCGGCCGCTGGATTTCGCCCGCCGTCTGCGCGCCGTGCACCGTTTCAGCCAGCGCGAGGAAGCCGCGGCCCTGGCAGCGGCCAACAAGCGCGTTTCCAATATCCTGGCCAAGCAGCAACACGGCGGCAGCACTCAGGTGAAAGGCGACCTCCTCGTTGAGGACGCGGAGATCGCCCTGGCTAACGCGGTAGCCGATTGCTGCGATCAGGTCGAACCGCTGTTCCAGGAAGCAGACTACGCCCAAGCGCTGGATATTCTTGCCACGCTGCGCGCGCCGGTCGATCGCTTCTTCGACGAAGTGATGGTTGCCACTGACGACTCCGCCGTCCGCGCCAACCGTCTCGCGCTGCTCGCCAGTCTGCAGGCGCTATTTCTCGAAGTGGCCGACATCGCCGAACTGCAGTCGTGACTCTTGATCGTTTCACGTGAAACATTAGCCCGGCCTTCAGGCCGGGCTTTTTATTTCAATCTGCATCTCATAGCTACTGGCCGATACCCCAAGCCAAAACTTTGAGCCCCTAGCAGTCGCATAATGTTCCACGTGAAACATCTCAGCCACCACTGAGCGGGTCCAGCCAGCTATCCTGCAGGGATATGCATCATGCGTCGCTAGACCTCGATGTCATGAACCTCGAGAACGAACTCGCTTTTTCCTAATCTAAGGCCAGTAGAAGCTATCGAAGCTTACGATACCGATCCAGTCGTGAAGCGTACCGATCAAGGAGATTTCATTGGAACCCAGCCCGCCAACATCACGCTTATCCGCTTGCCCGCGATTTTACTTCGGCATACCCCTACGCTCTCGGCAGGCCAGCTTCGATTGGCCACTGGTTTGCCGCAATCTTGAGCGAACGCTGCTCTCGCTGAAGCACCAGACGTGCGGCGACTTCGGCATCCTGGTTGCGTGCCATGAAATACCCGATGTAGACACTTTTGATCTCGATATTGAATTCATCGTTGCCGATTTTGATCCGCCGCCCGCGGTTGACGATGAAGGCAGGCCCGGTAATGACAAGCCAAAGAAAAAGAGGATGGTGGGGCTCGCCATGAAAGCGAGAATGGCCGACGACGGATACTACTTACAACTGGATGCCGACGACCTGATACACCCTGATTTAGTGAACTTTACCCTGGCAGACGACAATCGACGCGGGTATCTCATTGAGAGGGGTTACATGTTTGACTGTTGCACGGGTCAATTCGGACAGATGGATCAGGAGCACAGCCCTTTCTGGCGACACTGTGGGTCATGCGCAGTCGTTTACTTCACGAAAGCCGATATGCCCGATCATCTGATGGATAATCGCTGCTACTTCAACCAGTTCAAGCGGCATCGGGAGTACGCAGATATTGCTGCCGCCCGCGGCCAGCCATTGGTGCCCTACCCGGAGCCTATGGCCATCTATCTCGTCAACCATGGTGAAAATGATATTTCGATGTACCGAGGCAAGAAGGGCGTCAAAAGTGAGTATGTTCGACGCTCTCTGGTCGAGGATCCTGACGAAATCTCCAAGCTCGTAGCGGATTACCCTCAGCTCTCCGAATTTCTGAGAGTCAGCGGATAATTTTTCCCGCTATCACATCACAGGCTCGGCCGGCGTGGCAGCAATGAAGGAGTGAAACACGATCGATGAGAATTTCTTTTCGGCGCGCCTTTCCAGTATCTTAATGACAATTTGTTTCACGTGGAACACTCCTCTGCGCACGTGAGATTCGAGTCGGAGTGGTATCGTCCGTTGCCCTGCACCGTTCTTCACCTTCTATTTCAGGATCCCTCCGATGACCGGACTCGTCATACTTGACCGCGATGGCGTCATCAACGAAGACTCCGACGCCTATATCAAATCGCTCGACGAATGGCGCCCCCTGCCCCGTTCGATCGAAGCGATAGCCCGCCTATCCCGCGCCGGCTGGCAGGTGGCGATCGCCACCAACCAGTCCGGCATCGGTCGAGGTTATTACGATCTGACTACGCTGCACGACATTCACCGCCATCTCACGGAGCGTGTTGAACGTGCGGGCGGAAGCATCGCCCTGATCACCTATTGTCCTCATCTGCCCGATGAAGGCTGCGATTGTCGCAAGCCCAAGCCCGGCATGATCTTCGAAATTCAACAGTCTCTGGGTATCGCGTCGCTCGAACAGAGCTGGATGGTCGGTGACAGCCTCCGGGATATCCAGGCCGGTCAGGCCGCAGGCTGTCTCACCGCGTTGGTCGAAACGGGAAAGGGAGCCGATACTCTGGCCAAGCTCCCTCGGTCCATTCGCCCCGACTGGCTCTGCGCGGACCTTGCCGAATTCGCCGAACGCCTGGTCTAGGCGACGGCCATGGCGAAAACGAGCAGAAGCAAAGAACAAGCGCTTTCGCCGCTTTCCAAAATTTCGAGCTGCTCAGTAAGCCGACGACAGCCGAGGCCTCCGAATTGTTTCACGTGAAACACGCACCTACCGCCTCGTGGGGGATGGCGCTCTGTCCTATGAGGCAAGGCGACGTTCTTCCAGCCCTCGACTATCCTTGAATTCTTCACCACGGAACTTGGGATAGCGTGATGACTCGAGGCAAGAGAGTGGGCGTCTGGGTCCTGGCTATTGTCATACTGACGATGGCCGCACTGGTCATCGTGGTCGCGACCTTTGATTGGAATCGGCTCAAGCCGACGATCAACCAGCGCGCCAGCGATGCGCTGAACCGGCAGGTTTCCATCGACGGCGATCTGAGCGTCGATTGGCAGTGGCCTTCCGGAGACGGCGGCTGGCGGCATTGGTTTCCCTGGCCCCAGGTTCATGCCGAAGATATTCACATTGGTAGCCCTGACACTATTACCGATGCCGACCTCGTCCGCCTGAAGACACTCGATATCACGCTATCTCCCCTGCCGTTGCTCGGCAAAACTCTCTCCTTGCCAGCTATCGGCTTGAGCGGCGGCGCGGCGAACCTCACTCGTCTCGAGGATGGCCGCAACAACTGGACTTTCGACCTGGGCGGTAATGATCAGAAGGAACAGGCAAAGGAAGACGGCTCGAAAGAGAACGGCTGGACGGTCGATGTCGGGCAAATCGGCTTCGATCCCATCGATGTTCATTATCAAGATGCAATATTGGCTGCCGACATAGACGCAACGTTCCAGCTACTGGGCCAGCCCATCGCATTCAATGAGCTGACTGACGATGATAGCGCCGTCAGCCAGACAAAAGATCGGCAGATCGGCGACTACCGTTTCGGCTGGAAAGCCGAGGGCACCTATCGCGAGCAGCCCTTCTCGGGTTCGGGAAAGCTGGGTGGACCCGAAGCGCTGAAGCAGCGGAATATCCCGTATCCCGTTCAGGCCAAGCTGGACGCCGGCAATACCCAGGTGGCCGTCAACGGCACGATAACCGACCCGTTATCGCCGAAAACGGTCGATATGGATCTCAGCTTCTCGGGTCAGAACCTGGGCGATCTCTATGGCATCATCGGCGTGACCCTGCCCGACACACCGCCCTATTCCACTCGAGGCCATTTGACCGCCAACCTGAATACCCAGGATGCGCTGTCCTTTCGTTATCGCGACTTCGACGGCCAGATCGGTGATAGCGACATCCACGGTGATCTTACCTATCGCATGGGTGAACCGCGCCCCTCACTCACGGGCGAAGTCGTCTCGCGACAGTTGCGCTTCGCCGACCTTGCGCCTCTGATTGGCGCTGATTCGAATGCCGAAAAAGCCGACCGCGGCGAAACCAGCCGTCAGCCGGACGACAAGTTGTTGCCGGTAGAAGAGTTCGATACGGCCAAGTGGAAAACCATGGACGCCGACGTCAAGTTCACCGCCAAACGTGTCGAGCACGGTGACTCTCTACCGCTCGAGGACATTTATACCCATGTCACGTTGGAGGACGGGGAGATTCTGCTGGATCCGCTGCGGTTCGGCATGGCAGGAGGGAATCTCAATACCACGTTACGCCTCGACGGCAGTCAAAGCCCGATGCAAAGCCGGGTCGATATGCATATTCGTCACCTGATGCTGAGCCGACTGTTTCCCGACGTGGATCTGATGAAAAACAGCCGCGGAGAGCTCAACGGGGACGCCACGCTAAGCGGCACGGGGAATTCCGTTGCGAGCATTCTTGGCAGCAGCAACGGCGACCTGCAGATGCTGATCAATGATGGCCTGATCAGCCAGAATCTGATGGAATTAGCCGGCCTCAATGTGGGCAACTACCTGGTCGGTAAACTATTCGGTGACGAGCAGGTTAAAATCAACTGCGCGGCAGCCAACCTCAATGTCAAAGATGGGTTGGCCAAGACTCGCTTTTTCCTGATCGATACGGAAAATGCCCTGGTCAAGATCGATGGCAACGTCAACTTCGGTAATGAGGCACTGGATTTGACCATTGAGCCGGAGAGCAAGGGAGCCCGCGTCTTCACACTACGCTCACCCCTCTACGTCAAAGGGACCTTCAAGAACCCCTCCCCCGGCGTGGACACGGGATCGCTGCTGGCTCGGGGAGCCATCGGTGCATTTCTGGGCACTGTTGCGACTCCCGCCGCGGCTCTGCTGGCGCTGATATCTCCCAGCGCTGACGAGAAGACTCCCTGTAACGATTTCCTGAGTCAGGTCAAGACTGACGGATAAGCTCATGCCAGGATCCCGGAACTCAGAAGAGCTATCGACTCAAGACGGGAAGCGAATGACCTGGATTGTTCCACGTGAAACATCACCCAATAGTGCATGACGTTGGCGGTTGGCATCTCATGGCGCTCTTGAGATCGAAAGCCGCAAATCAAAAAGCCCGACGCGATACCTGGATCGCGTCGGGCTGGAGATGAAGATGTTGGACACTCTTTCGGTGAGCCAGGTCACGTCTTTCAGTCAGTTCACGTGTTTCTTTCAGTTCACGAGGGGCGTCGCGACTACCGTGATGCGTTGTCGGCGTACTGCTCACCCAGGGATTCGAGCGCACCGATGATCTTCTCGATTTCCGCATCGAATCGATTTTGCTGCTGGGCGTAGAAATGACGCGTATACGATGCGCCCTTGTGCTTATCCACCAGATGAGAAAACTGCGCCTCCAGCTGATCGGTGTGAAAGCGCAAACGCTCGGTAAGGAACGCCGCCTGCCCCTGGTGACAAGCCACGTCCATCAGTGCTCTCACCTGAACCGTCAGCAGATATAGCTGCATGACGTTGCGCTCCTGAACTTCTTTCTGCGTGGAGACGCTGTCATCCAGCAGATTGATCGAACTCATCTGGCAGCAGCCGGTGTCGTCGGTCAGCGGGCGATCCTGAACTGCTTTTTCCTGAGTCTGTAACATGGTCAGACCCTCCTCTAGGTCGCTGAACCCTGTCACTCATAGTAACACTGCGATTTATTGTCACCGTTCGCCATTGGTCGAAGTCACGGGTCCCTGTCTACGGAAGATCGCGAAGCCGGATAGGGTCGCCTAAAGCGTAATGGCAGGCGTCCGCCGGGAAGAGCAGATTGGGAGGGGAAATCCAGCGATCGGTGATCGATCCATCAGGAGAAGCCATCATGCATTACGCCAATCCGAACACCTCGGACGCCATCACTCGGTTCGAGAAGCGCTACGACAACTATATCGGCGGCGAGTGGATACCCCCGGCCGAAGGGCGTTATTTCGACAACATCACGCCGGTTACCGGCGAGGTGTTCTGCGAAGTTGCCCGGTCGAGCCAGAAGGATATCGATACGGCACTGGACGCCGCCCACAAGGCCGCGCCCGGTTGGGGCAAGACCTCTGTTCAGGAACGTTCGACCCTGCTGCTCAGAATCGCGGACCGGATGGAACAGAATCTGGAAATGCTGGCCGTTGCCGAAACCTGGGATAACGGCAAGGCCGTGCGCGAGACCCTGGCCGCCGACATTCCGCTGGCGATCGACCATTTCCGCTACTTCGCCGGCTGTATTCGGGCCCAGGAGGGCACCACCGCCGAAATCGACGAGAACACGGCTTCCTATCATTTTCACGAACCGTTGGGCGTGGTGGGCCAGATCATTCCCTGGAACTTTCCGATCCTGATGGCGACCTGGAAGCTGGCGCCGGCGCTTGCTGCAGGTAACTGTGTCGTACTGAAGCCTGCCGAGCAGACACCGGTCTCGATCTTCAAGGTGATCGAGATCATCCACGACCTGCTGCCCAAGGGCGTCATCAATATCGTCAACGGCTACGGCGAAGAAGCCGGCCAGGCACTGGCCTCCAGCAAACGTATTGCCAAGATCGCCTTCACCGGCTCCACCCCCGTCGGCTCGCACATCATGAAGTGCGCGGCCGAAAACATCATTCCTTCCACCGTGGAGCTGGGAGGCAAGTCACCGAACATCTACTTCGAAGACATCATGTCAGCGGAACCCGAGTTCATCGATAAATGCGCTGAAGGCCTGGTGCTGGGCTTTCTCAACCAGGGCGAAGTGTGTACCTGCCCTTCCCGTGCGCTGATCCAGGAGAGCATCTACGACGACTTCATGGTCAAGGTCATCGAGCGGGTCAAGAAGATCAAGCGCGGCCATCCACTGGATACCGAAACCCAGGTGGGCGCTCAGGCATCGCAGGAGCAGTTCGACAAGATCATGTCCTACATGGACGTCGCGCGCGACGAGGGCGCGGAGTTCCTGTCCGGTGGCGAGCGGGAGTCTCTGGGCGACGATCTTTCGCGGGGCTATTACATCCAGCCGACGCTATTGAAAGGCAACAACAAGATGCGGGTGTTCCAGGAGGAGATCTTCGGCCCGGTGGTCTCGGTGACGACGTTCAAGGACGAAGCGGAAGCCCTGGCCATCGCCAACGATACCGAGTTCGGCCTTGGCGCCGGCGTCTGGACTCGCGACATCAATCGCGCCTACCGCATGGGTCGCGGCATTCAGGCTGGGCGCGTGTGGACCAACTGCTACCATCAGTATCCGGCTCATGCGGCCTTCGGTGGCTACAAGAAATCCGGCGTCGGTCGAGAGACCCACAAAATGGCGCTGGAGCACTATCAGCAGACCAAGAACCTGCTGATCAGCTATGACGTCAACCCCATGGGATTCTTCTAATCACTCGGTCAGGCTACCCATCGCCTCGAAAAATCATCGATAGCGACTGAGCCAACCAACGCGGTGAGGGTGCCCTGATGTCATCGACAACGGGTCATTCTCATCGCGTTTCAGCCGAGCGCTCTCGGTCATTACCGAGAGTCTTGAATCAAGTCGGCAAATCGATTCAGGTCGACGTTACCGCCGGAAAGAACGATCCCCACGCGCTGCCCTTCGATCGGCACCTGTCCACTGAATGCGGCAGCCGCTGCCAGGCACCCGGTCGGTTCGACGAACTGCTTCATGCGTCCGGCCATGAAGCCCATGGCATCAACGAGTTCCGCGTCGGAGACAGTGACGATCTCGTCGACATGCGCCTGGAGTACCGGGAAAGTCAGCGTACCCAGCGCCTGGGTCTGGGCGCCATCGGCGATGGTGCGCGGCGTGTCGATGGAAACGATTTTGCCGCTGACCAGGCTCCGCTGAGCGTCGTTACCGGCTTCCGGCTCGACGCCGATGATTCGACAGTTCGGATAACGTGCCCTGGCAACCGTGGCACAGCCGGACAGTAGCCCGCCGCCACCCAGCGGCACGATCAATGTATCCAGCTCACCGACATCATCGAACAGCTCCTCGGCAACGGTACCCTGCCCCGCCATCACGTGCGGATGGTTGAACGGCGGGATCAAGGTCAGCCCTTCGGCATCGGCCAGTTCCCGGCCCAGCGCCTCGCGATCCTGGGTATAACGGTCATAGAGCACGACTTCGGCGCCATAGCCACGAGTGGCCGCGATCTTGATCGCTGGCGCATCCTCGGGCATCACGATCACGGCGCGAATGCCATGCAGTCTGGCCGAGAGTGCGATTGCCTGAGCATGGTTGCCCGAGGAGAACGCGATGACGCCGGCGGCTCTCTGCTCAGCGTCGAACTGACTGATGGCGTTATAGCCACCCCGGAACTTGAAGGCCCCGACGCGCTGAAGGTGCTCGGCCTTGAAGTGAAGCCTCGCGCCGGTGCGCGCGTCCGCCGTTGCCGAATGCAGCACCGGTGTCCAATGTGCGATGCCTTCCAGCCGGCGATGTGCCGCTACCACGTCATCGTAGTCGATTGCCAGGGTGCTCATGCCGTCATCGTTCTCCCGTTGTCATCGCGTCGTTGTCGCGGTTGTCGCTTCCAGCGCTACATTGAAAGCCTTTCAAAATGCTTAAATAAAGCACTTGGATAAGATCTTCGATCATGATGGCTGAACGGCCGCGAGGAAAGAGACAGATGGCATCATACGACTGGACATGGCAGACAGGCCCCGAGCTCGATCCTGCCGAGCTTTACGCGCTGCTCTCGCTGCGTGAGGCCGTGTTCGTGGTAGAACAGCAGTGTCCCTATCAGGAACTGGATGGTCACGATCTACACGGTTCGACGCACCATCTGAGCGTACTGGCGGCAGACCGTCTCGCGGCGACCCTGCGTCTCAAAGTCCCGGAGGAGATCGACAAGCCCGTCTCCATTGGCCGCGTGGTCATTCATCCCGATTACCGCGGCGGCGGGCTCGGTCACGAGCTGTTGCGCGCCGCACTGACGCGAATCGAATCGCGATGGCCCGGCCGCGAAGCCTCGCTTTCCGCCCAGGCCCATCTACAGGGCTACTATGGCCGCCATGGGTTTGAACCCGTGAGCGATGTCTATGTTGAAGACGATATTCCCCATATCGACATGCGGCGAGTAGCAAGCCTGCAGGGTCAGTAAGCACTCACTTTATCGAGCAGGAAAAAGCCGACGCTGCGGAACAGCGTCGGCTTTGTCAGTGCGATGTCTTCCCCATCAGAGGGAAAAGACATCCGTGCGATCAGGCGCCGAATTCGCTCAGCATCTTCTCGATCAGGTCGAGCCCTTCCTCGAGGACCTCGTCACTGATGGTGACCGGCATCAGGAAGCGAATCGTGTTGGCGTAAAGCCCGCAGGAGAGCAGGATCAACCCGCGCTCGCGCGCCTCGCGACAGAGCTTGCCTGCCAGCTCGGCATTGGGCACGCCGCTCTTCTTGTCGGTGACCAGATCGAAGGCCGCCATGGCACCCAGATTGCGCGCGTTGGCGACACCGGCGTAGTCCTGCTGCCACTTGTCGAAACGCACTCTGAGCTTCTCGCCGAGCGCCTGGCTCTTCTCCAGAATGCGCTCTTCCTCGAACACTTCCATGACCGCGAGCACCGCAGCACAGGAGACCGGGCTGCCGGTGTAGGTGCCGCCCAGCGAGTTGCCGCCGGAGGCGTCCATTACCTTGTCGGTGCCCACCACGGCAGAGATCGGCATGCCATCGGCCATGCTCTTGGCCATGGTGATGATGTCCGGCTCGACGCCGCTGTGCTCGATGGCGAACAGCTTACCGGTCCGCCCGAAGCCGGACTGCACCTCGTCGGCGATGAGCAGGATGCCGTGCTCGTCGCAGATTTCCCGCAGCGCTTTCAGGAAGCTCGCAGGCGCGGCGTGGAAGCCGCCCTCGCCCAGCACCGGCTCGATCACGATCGCGGCGGTGTCGTTGACGTTGGCATCGGTCTTCAGCGTCATCTTGAGATGGCGCAGCGCCTCTTCCTCGCTGACGCCGATGGACGGCACTGGATAGGGCGCGCGGTAGACCTGACCCGGCATCGGGCCGAAGTCGTTACGATACGGTGCCACCTTGCCGTTCATCGCCATGGTCATGAACGTCCGGCCATGGTAGCCGCCGGTAAAGCAGATCACGCTGGAGCGTCCGGTGGCGGCACGCGCTACCTTGACCGCGTTTTCCAGCGCCTCGGCGCCGGAGTTGGCCAGCATCACCTTGGCATGGCCGCGCACCGGCGTCACTTCGCTGAGCTTTTGCGCCACCCGCACGTATCCTTCGTACGGCATGACGGTCTGACAGGTATGCATGACCTTGTCGAGCTGGGCCTTGACCGCTTCGACCACCTTGGGGTGACGGTGGCCTATGTTGAGCACCCCGATACCCCCGGCGAAATCGATGAAGCGCTTGCCGTCCTCGTCCCACAGCTCGGCGTTCTCCGCACGAGCGGCGAACTGGCCGGCCGGGCTGGCCGCACCATTCGCGACGTAGCGCTGCTTGAGTTCATTGAGTTCTGCGTTGGTCATGGATGAACACTCCTCTGACGCGGCACCGGGTGCCGCTAACGTGGATCGCGCGTCGTCGTCGGTTTTGGCAGGCGGCGCGCCATGAAATCGAGATCAGGATTTGTCGTAGGCAGCCCGAATGAGGCGATCGTCCATCTCTCGACCGTAGTGCTGTCGCGCCCATCCGTACAGTGCCAATCCGGCGATCATCCAACTGCCGAAGATCAACCACTCGGTGGATGTCAGCGCCGACGGGCTGCCGGGCAGATACAGACACGTCATGGCCAGCGACAGCAGCACCGCCAGCACGCCGACCAGTTTGCCGGCACCGACATGGTAGGGACGCGGCATGTCCGGCTCACGGTAACGCAGAATCACGAACGACAGCGCCACGAACAGATAGGCGAGAACGATACCCAGGCCGCCGGCATCGACCAGCCATACCAGCGCCGGACGTCCGAAGAATGGTGCCGCGGTGGAGAACACGCCGATCAGGATGATGGCATGGGTCGGGGTCTTGTAACGCGGATGCAGCTTGCCCAGGAACGCCGGCAACATACCGGAGTGAGCCAGCGCATAAATCGCCCGCGAGCCGCCGATGTAAAACGCGTTCCAGCTGGTGATGATGCCGGCTATGCCCGCCAGCACCATCAGATTGCCCGCCCAGGCGCCGTCGAAGACCGCCGTCATCGCATCCGGCACACTGAGCGAGCTGCCCTGCAACGCCTGGTTGTCGAGCATCAGGCTGGTGCCGAGGATGATCAGGGTATACCAGCACACCGCCATGATGACCGAAAGTACCAGCACCTTGCCGATATCCCGGAACGGCAGATCGATCTCTTCCGCTGCCTGCGGAATGACGTCGAAACCGACGAACAGAAACGGCACCAGTACCAGCACTGCCACGATGCCGCCGAAGACGCCGTGCTCGCCGCCGCCGAACAGCGGCTGCATGTTGGCGCTATCGCCGGTGAACAGCGAACCGGTCACGAACATCACCCCCGCCACCAGGATCAAGCCGGTCACGACTTTCTGCAGCAGCGCGGCGGTGGAAATACCCAGATAGTTGACCACCATCATCACGATCGAGCCGAACACGCCGACCGCGACCCAGGTGGCCTTGACCTCCCAGCCGGCGACGGTCCACAGATCGCCGACGGCGTAGCCGGGAAACAGGTGTTCGAACACCGTCGGCAGCGCCACGGCCTCGAACGACGCCACGCTGACGTAGCCCAGCACGATGCTCCAGGTGCAGACGAAAGAGGCGAAATGACCCAGCGCTCGATAGCTGTAGACGTGTTCGCCACCGACCTGGGGCATCGCCGACGCCAGCTCGGCGTAGGTCAGCCCCACCAGCAGTACGGCGATGCCGCCAATGACGAACGCCAGTATCGCGCCCACGCTACCCCCATCGAGAATGGCGCTACCGGTGAGGACGATCCAGCCCCAGCCGATCATGGCGCCGAAAGCCAACGCGAGAACATCGGTACGGGCGAGCACCCGCACGAATTCCGGGGGATGAGGAGCATTCGACATGAGGGTTTCTCTTCAGGTTGTTGTTGAGAAGGCGAGAGCGTTGTCGATAGATCGAGAGCTTCGATCCAGCTGTCACGCTATCACTCCAAGACACGCCCGGGACTAGACCACTTTCCGCTCCAGGTAGACCACCTGGAATGGCCAGCGCATAATCGACGGATTCCTTCCGCCTCCTTTCCGCCTCCCTCACGAGATGTCGCATGGACGACCGTCGCCAGGCGTTGAGTCGCATCGAGCAGGGTTACCTCGCTCAGCCGGTTCATCTGACCAAACATTGTCGACTCGAGCACACCCTGCAGAGCCTGATTGCGCAGCGATGGCAGGATGGCCAGCGACTGCCGGGGCACCGAGCGCTGTGTGCCACGCTTGGCGTTGCCCGCAACACGCTTGCCGGCGTGATCGAGAGCCTGGTCCATCAGGGCCATCTGATCACCGACCATGGTCGAGGTACCTGGGTGTGCAAGCGCTTACCCCCGCGGGAGCGGGAGGCCGTCACCACCGGGCCGGTCTCTCGTCGCGCCAGCGATCTGCTCGGCGATGTCGGTGCCAGTTCGCTCCAGAGCGGCGCTTTCGTGCCCGGCGTTCCCGATATCGTGCACTTCCCCATCGCCCGCTGGCGCCAGCTCTACTCGCGTATCACCGTGCCCCACAACACGCTGCTGCTCTCCTATGCCTCAGGCGGTTACGGGCCGCTGAAGCGCGCCATCGTCGGCTACCTGGCACGGTGGCGGGGCATCGACTGCGAACTCGATCAGATCGTGATTACCGAGGGCGCCCACCACGGCCTGCAGCTATGCGCCCTGACGCTGGCCGACCATGGCGATCGCGCCGTCATGGACTCACCCTTCTACTGGGGGGCCAGGAACGTCTTCCAGGCTGGCGGGCTGGTTATCGAGCACGCCATCTGGGAACCGCGGGAAGGTTATGTAGGTATGCTGCCAGAGGCTCGTCCCAGACTGCTCTACTTCACCGGGTCTCACCATTATCCGTTAGGCATGAAGTCAGTGAGCGCTCACAAACATTCACTCGTTCGACATCTCGAACCGGACTGGATTCTGGAAGACGACTACGAATTCGGCGACGGCTGTCACCGGGAGCTGACGTTCGATCCCGACGCCGGCAACCAGATTCTGATCGGCTCGTTCTCCAAACTGATGTTTCCGGGCCTGCGACTGGGTTATCTGGTGGTTCCAAGAGGGCTGAGTGCCGCGATCAACCGGGTGCGTACCGGCGTCTTTCGCGAAGGGCGGCTGCTCGATCAGGCGGTGCTCGCCACGTTCATCGACGATGGCGATCTGGATGGTTGGTGTCAGCGCATGGCACGCGAGTACCTGCAGCGCCAGCAGCGGCTACATGATCTGCTCATCGGGACGCCAGGTGTCATCGGCATTTCCCCTCCATCTGGCAACATCAGCTTGAGCCTGTCGCTCGCCGCGACTCTGGACGACGAGCGATTGTCACAGCATCTGCTGAACCGACACCAGCTGGTCGCCCGGCCGTTGAGTCGAGTGTGCGCCCCGGGCGACCACCGGCGTGGCCTGATCCTGGGCGTCGGCATGGTCGAAGGCGAGGCGCTGGACCGTCAGGGCCGACGCCTCGCTACCGGCATTCGCGAGTTCGTCGCCTCGCAGCGCTGAACGTGCCGGCAACGCGCCAGCCTCAGGCCGTCTCCAGCACGTCACTGACGTCGGCGGTACGCTCGTCGCGAATCCGGCGCTCGGTCTCGGGATCGAACACCACCATGCGCGAGACATCGAAGGCGAATCGCGTCCGTTCGCCCGGACATAGCGGCGTACCCGGGCGCATGCGGGCGTTGACGTGGGTACCCCCGAGCGACGTCACCACGTAGAGATCGGCGCCGGTCGGCTCGACCAGCTCGACCGGCAGTTCGGCCTCGTGAATGTTGCCCTCGCGGTGATTGGCGCTGGCCGGATCGGTGATCGCCTCGGGCCGCAGCCCTACGATGACATCGCGATCGCACCAGTCACGCAGGGCCTCGCGATCGCGCACGATAGGCAGCGTCAGCGTAGTGTCACCCGACACCGCCTGTGCTACCGGCACGCCATCGCGCTCGACGATGCGCGCCTCGATCAGGTTCATCGACGGCGAGCCCATGAAACCGGCGACGAACAGATTGTTGGGGTCGTCGTAGACCGCCTGCGGCGTCCCCAGTTGCTGGAGCTCGCCACCGCGCATGACGGCGATTCTCGACGCCAGCGTCATCGCCTCGATCTGGTCGTGGGTGACATAGACGATCGTGGTCCCCAGGCGCTGGTGGAGCTGCTTGATTTCGGTACGCATGTCGACGCGCAGCTTGGCATCCAGGTTCGACAGCGGTTCGTCGAACAGGAAGAGTTGCGGATCACGCACCAACGCCCGCCCCATCGCCACGCGCTGGCGCTGCCCGCCGGAAAGTTGCCCCGGTTTGCGATCGAGCAGATTCTCGATCTGCAACAGCTTCGCGACCCGATCGACCGCCTCGCGGCGCTCCTTGCGCGGGACCTTGCGCATCTCCAGCCCGAAGCCGATGTTGCCCGCCACCGTCATGCTCGGGTAGAGCGCGTAGGACTGGAACACCATGGCAATGTCGCGCCGTGACGGATGCACGTCATTGATACACCGGCCGTCGAGCAGCAGCTCGCCCTCGCTGATCGAATCGAGTCCGGCGATCATGTTCAGGAGCGTCGACTTGCCACAGCCCGACGGCCCTACCAGGACCAGAAAGTCACCCTGCTCGATCGAGATATCGATGCCCTTGAGGACATGGGTCTCGCCGAAGCGCTTGTGAACGTTATTGATATGCAGAAAGCTCATGTGATCCTCAGCCCTTGACCGATCCCGACATCAACCCGCGCAGGAAATACTTGCCCGCGAGGATATAGACGATGAGCGTCGGCACGGCCGCCACCATCGCCGCCGCCATGTTGACGTTATAGGCCTTCACTCCCGTGGAGCTATTGACCAGATTATTGAGTGCCACCGTGATCGGTGCGCTGTCGCCGGAGGCGAACGAGACGCCGAACAGGAAGTCGTTCCAGACATTGGTGAACTGCCAGATGATCGTGACCACGATGATCGGCACCGACGCCGGCAGCAGAATCCGGAAGAAGATGACGAAAAATCCGGCACCATCGAGCTGCGCCGCCCGCACCAGTTCATCCGGAAAGCTGGCGTAGAAGTTGCGAAAGAACAGCGTGGTGAATCCGATACCGTAGACGATGTGGACGAGCACCAGGCCCCATGTGCTGTCGGCAAGATGCAGAATTCCCAGCATCCGAGCCATCGGCAGCAGGATGATCTGGAACGGAATGAAGCAGCTGAACAGGATCAGTCCGAACACGATCTTGTGGCCGCGAAACTTCCACTTGGTCAATACGTAACCGTTGAACGCCCCCAGCAGGCCGGAGATCAATACCGCCGGTATCACGATCTTGATGCTGTTGAAGAAGTAGCCATGCACCCCTTCGCATTCGAGACCGATACAGGCGCTTCCCCACGCTTCCCGCCAAGGAGCGAATGTCCATTCGCTGGGCAGCGCCAGCATGTTGCCCTGATGGATCTCGTCCAGCGTCTTGAACGACGTGGTCAGCATCACGTAGAGCGGCAGCAGATAGATGACCGCAAACACCAGCAGAATGGCGTAGAGGATGGCACGCGTGGCAGCGCCCTGGCGTACGGTGGGAAGTGCGGCACTCATGATCGGGGCTCCCGAAGCTCGGAGTAGAGATAGGGGATGATCAGCGCGGCGATCACCGCCAGCATGAACACCGCGCTGGCCGCGGCGATGCCCATCTCGTTGCGCGAAAAGGCGTAGGAGTACATGAAGGTCGCCGGCACCGCCGTGGCATTGCCCGGCCCGCCGCCGGTCATCGCCACGATCAGGTCGAAACTCTTGATCGCCAGATGCGCCAGTACCACGATTGCGCTCATGAAGACCGGTCGCAGCTGGGGAATGATGATGCGCGCATAGATCTTCCAGGCCGGCGCGCCGTCGATCTGGGCGGCCTTGATCATCTCGCCGTCGATACCGCGCAGGCCCGCCAGAAACATCGCCATGACGAAACCCGTCGCCTGCCATACCGCAGCGATCACCACCGTATAGATCGCCATGTTGGAATCGATCAGCCAGTTGAAGCTGAAACTCTGCCAGCCCAGGTCATGCATGGTCTTTTCCAACCCCAGTCCGGGATTGAGAAACCACTGCCAGGCGGTACCGGTGACGATGAAGGAGAGCGCCATCGGGTAGAGATAGATGGTGCGCAGCACGCCCTCGGCGCGGATGCGCTGATCGAGCAGTATCGCCAGCACCAGGCCCAGCACGATACAGCTGACGATGTAGAGAAGCCCGAAGACCCAGATATTGTGCAGCGCGATACCCCAGGTCCAGGAGGTCCACAACCGCGACCACTGATGGAGTCCGACCCAGGTGTAATCCGGCATCATGCCGGAATCGCTGAACGAGATGTAGCTGGTCCAGGCTATGAAGCCGTAGACGAAGAACAGAACCAGGACACAGGAAGGCGACAACACCAGCTTGGGCAGCCAGCGCTGAAGCCATTCCCGCGCTCCACCGTCCCGATCCGGGGAAGCATTGGACATCGGATCACTCTCGATTCGTGAATGAGAAGCCCCGCCAACGGGCGGGGCCGATCATCAGGACGTTGCGCCCTTCACCGCCATCGCCAGCTGCTCGGCGGCAACATCGCTTGGCATGTCACTGTTGACGAAGGAGGAGACGATGTCGAAGACGGCGTTCTTGACCGATGCCGGCGCCGCGTAACCGTGCGCCAGGCTACCCATCAAGGTGTGGTTCTTCGCGGCCGACTTGACCTGCTCATAACCACGCTGAGCGCAGACATCGAGCTTGTCGGCAGAGAGATCCATACGCGCCGGCACCGAGCCCTTGAACTGGCTGAAGGTGATCTGGAACTCGGGTGAGCCGATGATCTTGGCCATGGTCTGCTGCATCTTCTGCTGACCGCTGTCATCGGTATCGAACATGATCATCAGATCGCTGTTGAAGGTCACGGCATCCTGCGTGCCCGGGGTGCGGAAGCACATGAAATCCTTGCCCGGCTCGAGGTTGGCGTTGAGGAACTCACCCTTAGCCCAGTCACCCATGATCTGGTAGAGCGCCTTGCCGTTGATCACCATCGCCGTGGCCAGGTTCCAGTCGCGGCCGGGCGAGTTGTCATCCTTGTACTTCAGCAGTTCACGCAGATGATCGAACGACTGCGTCATGGTGTCGGAATCGAGCGCCTCGGGATCGAGATTGATCAGCGCCTGTCGATAAAAATCGGCACCGCCGGTCGCCAGCACCACGTTCTCGAACACCGTGGTGTCCTGCCACGGCTGACCGCCATAGGCCAGACCGGTATAACCGGCGTCCTTGGCCTTCTTCAACGAGGCAATGAAATCGTCCCAGGTCTTGGGCTGTTCGATGCCCAATTCGTCCATCAAAGATTTATTGGCCCAGACCCAGTTGGTGGAATGGATCTCGAACGGTGCTCCGATCCAGTGGCCTTCGTACTTGGCGAACTCCTGCAGCGGTTGCGGGAAGACTTCGTCCCATTTCCCCGCCTTGGCGACGTCGTCGAGCGAACTCAAGGCGTCACGCTCGGCCCAGTCCTGCGCGTCGTAACCCAACACCTGGGCCGCTGTCGGTGGATTGCCCGAGGTGATACGCGAGCGGAGAACTGCCATTGCATTGGTACCGGCGCCTCCTGCGACCGGCATGTTCTTCCAGCCGATATCCTGGTCCGCCAGACTGTCCTTCAACGCGCCAAGCGCCTTGGCCTCGCCTCCCGACGTCCACCAGTTGAGAACTTCGACCTGATTATCCGTTGAAGTATCAGCCGCCATCGTATTGGTGGATAGCGCCAAAGCGAATGGAAGTAGCGCAAATCCCAGACGATTGGCGAGGGTCCTGTTGTGATTGCTGTGCATCCCTTAATTCCTCTTCTTGTTGGGGCAACATCTAGTTCTTTTACGAAACGACCCACCTCATCTGGCGCACCAAGTGGGATAATTGAGACTATTACCTAACTGCATTTACCTAACAATACAACCATGGACGCACACCCATTCACCCCGCGCTCATTGAAACGACTTGGTGGCGCTGAAAACCCGGTCCGGCGGTAGATAACGCCGGGTTCTACTCCCTAAGTCGCATCGACCAATAGGTAATATCGCAAGGACGCCTCTACTTGTTCTATCCGTGCGCCAATGGCTGAATAATTGATAATAGATAATGAGTCACTCGTCCTTGGCGACCCATAAAAATCGGCAACGTATAAAAAGCGGCGACGCATAAAAACGTCGATGCATAAAAAAGCGGCCCATCCAAAAAGGATGGGCCGCTCTGTTCGCCGAACTTGTCATATCAGGTCGAAGTGGACTCGACGCCATAATCGTCGCTATCCAACTCTCGCCCTTTACATCCAGACTTCCCTACACGTCCAGATTGGCTACCAAGGCAAAACGTTCGATGAAGTCGCGCCGCGGTTCGACCTCGTCGCCCATCAGCGTATTGAACATCTGATCGGCGGCAACCGCATCCTCGATCGAAACGCGCAACATGCGCCGGAATTGCGGATCCATGGTGGTTTCCCACAACTGATCCGGGTTCATCTCGCCCAGCCCCTTGTAGCGCTGGATACTGAGTCCGCGCTGCGCTTCGAGCATCAACCACTCAAGGGCATCGTAGAAGTTGTCGATCGGCTTCTGGCGCTCGCCGCGGGCAATATAGGCGCCCTCCTCGATCAGGCCGTCCAGGGTTTCGCCCAGATCGGCCAGCGCCCGATAGTCGACACTACGGAAGAAGTCGATACCCCAGATATAGTCCGTGGTCACGCCGTGGGCGGTCAACGCCACGCTCGGCAGCCACAGGCCACGCTCGGTATCTTCTTCCAGCTGGAAGGTGTAGCGCGGGCCGCCCTCATGGGCGATCAGCGAGTCCATCTCCACCTGCAGCGCGTCGATCCAGGTCTGCATGGTGCCGCGGTCGTCGAGGTTGCTCTCGTCGAGCTTGACGGCATGCACCATCTTTCGCAGCACGGCGTTCGGGTAGACCCGCGACAGGCGGTCGATGCGCTTCATCACATCACGATACTGGTTGACCAGCGACTCCAGATGTTCACCGCCAATCCCCGGCGCGTCGGCATTGACGTAGAGCCGACCGCCATCCAGCGCCGTGGCGGTCAGGTAGTCGGTCATCGCCTGCTCGTCCTTCAGATACATCTCCTGCTTGCCGCGCTTGATCTTGTAGAGCGGCGGCTGGGCGATGAATACATGGCCCCGCTCGATCAGCTCCGGCATCTGGCGGAAGAAGAAGGTCAGCAGCAGCGTGCGGATGTGCGATCCATCGACGTCGGCATCGGTCATGATGATGATCGAGTGGTAGCGCAGCTTGTCCGGATTGAACTCTTCGCGGCCGATACCGCAGCCCAACGCGGTGATCAGCGTGCCGACCTCGGCGGAAGAGAGCATCTTGTCGAAGCGCGCCTTCTCGACGTTCAAGATCTTGCCTTTCAGCGGCAGGATCGCCTGGGTACGCCGATCGCGACCCTGCTTGGCACTACCGCCGGCCGAATCACCCTCGACCAGGTAGAGTTCGGAAAGGCTCGGATCCTTCTCCTGACAGTCGGCCAGCTTGCCCGGCAACCCGGCGATATCCAGCGCGCCCTTGCGCCGCGTCATGTCGCGGGCCTTGCGCGCGGCTTCACGCGCACGCGCCGCATCGATCATCTTGCTGACGATCGCCTTGGCTTCGTTGGGGTGCTCGATCAGGTAGTCGGAAAACTGTCGGCTCAGCTCCTGGTCGACGGCCGTCTTGACCTCGGAAGAGACCAGCTTGTCCTTGGTCTGCGAGGAGAACTTGGGATCCGGCACCTTGACCGAGATGATCGCGGTCAGCCCCTCACGCGCATCATCGCCCGCGGTGGCGACCTTGGCCTTCTTCTGGATGTCTTCCGCTTCGATGTAGCTGTTGAGCGTTCGTGTCAGCGCCGCGCGGAAACCCGCCATGTGGGTGCCGCCGTCGCGCTGCGGAATGTTGTTGGTATAGCAGAAGACGTTCTCGGTGAAGGTGTCGTTCCACTGCATCGCCACTTCCACGGCAATGCCGTCTTCGCGCTGCATCTCGAAGTGGAAGACCGGATTGATGGCGGTGCGATTGGTATTGAGGTGATCGACGAACGCCTTGAGACCGCCTTCGTAATGGAACAGCTCTTCACGCCCATCGCGCTCGTCGACCAGCCGGATGGCCACGCCGGAGTTCAGAAACGACAGCTCGCGCAGACGCTTGGCGAGAATATCGTAATGAAATTCGATATTGGCGAAGGTGTCGCTCGACGGCTTGAAGCTGATCTGGGTACCGGATTTTTCGGTATCGCCGACGATCGCCAGCGGCGCCTGCGGTACGCCGTGCTTGTAGATCTGCTCGTGAACCTGGTTGTTACGCCAGATGACCAGCTTGAGCTGTTCAGAGAGCGCGTTGACCACCGAAATGCCGACACCGTGCAGGCCGCCGGAGACCTTGTAGGAGTTATCGTCGAACTTACCCCCGGCATGCAGCACGGTCATGATCACTTCGGCGGCAGAAACGCCTTCGTCGTGAATATCCGTGGGAATCCCGCGGCCATCGTCGGAAACGGTGATCGACTCGTCCGGATGGATGACGATCCGGATCTCGCTGCAATGACCGGCCAGCGCTTCGTCGATGGAGTTGTCGACGACTTCGAACACCATGTGGTGCAGCCCGGTGCCGTCATCGGTGTCGCCGATGTACATGCCGGGACGCTTGCGCACCGCGTCCAGTCCCTTGAGGACCTTGATGCTCGATGAATCGTAGGCCTGTTCGCTCATTGCTCACTCCGTGGTGAAATCATTCCGAATGCAGCCGTCCGCCGGCGAGTTGCGACGCCACCACATCCGTGTCTGGCTGCCAGACGTCGGCCAGCGCCTCGCGATCGACGCTGGTGATGAAGACCTGGCAGTTGAGCCGCTCGAGCCATTGGCAGAAGATCCGCCGATGGTCGCCGTCGAGCTCCGCCGGCAGGTCATCGATCAAATAGAGGCAGGTTCGGCCACTCAACTGCTCGAGCAGCTGCCCCTGGGCCAGTTTCAACGCGCTCACGACCAGCTTCTGCTGACCGCGCGACAGCACTTCGACCGCCGCATAACGTCCGACGCGGATTCGCAGGTCGGCGCGCTGCGGCCCCTGTTGGGTAAAACCCATCTGGCGATCGGTGTCGCGTCCCGTCTCGAAGACCTCCAGCAAGGCACGCTGGCGATCCCAACCCCGCGAGTAGCGCAAGGTCAGGTCCGGCAGCGGTAACAGTGCCGCCAGGGTCTCCTCGAAGACCGGTGCGAAGCGCGCCATGTAGTCCTCGCGCAGACTGTCCAGACGCTCGCTCCAGTGCGCCAGTTCGCGCTCCCAGATGCGTATCGACTGAACGTCGATTCTATCATGCCTGAGCAGCGCATTCCGATGTTTCAAGGCCCTTCTGACGCGTTTCCAGGCATCCAGAAAGTCGCGTTCGGCGTGGAATACGCCCCAGTCGAGAAATTCGCGCCGTGAGGCCGGGGAGCCCTCGAGCAGACGAAAGGCATCGGGGTTGATCAACTGCAGCGGCAGCGCTTCGGCCAACTGGGTTATCCGCGCCGCACGCTCTCCGTTGACCCGGATGTCGAGTTCGGCGCTATCACGACGACGTCGCACCCCGATCGGCAGCGGCGGATCACCCGCCAACCGGCCGAACAGCGTGGTCTCTTCAGCGTCGTGATCGATCAGCGACTTGAGTTTCTGTGTCCGAAAGGAGCGCGCCATGCCGAGTACATGAATGCCCTCCAGCAGCGACGTCTTGCCGCTACCGTTGGCACCGCTGATCAGATTGATATGCGGCCCCGGCGACATTTCCAGCGCGCCAAGATTACGCAGGCCTTGGAAGTTCAATCGATCAAGCGGCATGAGTATTCGAAACTCTTGGCAAAGGGCATCGCGATGACATCGCTTCGAGTTTATCGAATCGTGCCAGTCACCGAGGCGGAAGAAACCGGCGAGCGACGATCGGACCCGCCGCCGCTGGCGGGTAATCGGCGAGCGTGATGAAACACGCGGCGCACGACACCCGGCAAGCGAGACATAACAACGGGGTTAGGCGAGCTTGCCGGGGGGCGTGCAACAAAGTGGTTCGCGCGCGCAGGCATTACCTTTCGTCAGAGGCGCATCGGCATGACGACGTACCGGGCATCCCCCCCACCCGGCTCTTCCATCAGCGCGCTGCTGTTGGAGTCCGACAACGTCATCTGCATGCGATCGGCATCCAGCACATTGAGCACATCGATCAGATAGCCGACGTTGAAACCGATCTCCAGCGCATCGCCGGAATATTCGATGCTGACGTTCTCTTCGGCTTCTTCCTGCTCGGGGTTGTTGGCCATCACCTTGAGGTTGTTCTCCTCGAGGTGCAGGCGCACGCCGCGGTATTTCTCGTTGGAGAGAATCGCGGTACGGGCGAGGTTCTGGCGCAGCTCGCCGCGTTCGGCGATGAAGACCTTGTCGCCACCCTTGGGGATGACCCGGTCGTAGTCCGGGAACTTGCCGTCGACCAGCTTGGAGGTGAAGGTGAATTCGCCGGTGTTGGCGCGGATGTGGTTGGAGCCCAGCATCAGTTCGACCGGTTCGTCGCTGCCGTCGAGCAGTCGGGTCAGTTCCAGCACGCCCTTGCGCGGCACGATCAGCTTGCGCGAGGTTTCCATCTCGATATCGGCGCTGCGTTCACACACCGCCAGACGGTGGCCGTCGGTGGCCACCGTACGCACCAGATGATCGGCCAGCTCAAGCAGCATGCCGTTGAGGTAATAGCGCACGTCCTGCTGCGCCATGGCGAACGACGTCGCATCGATCAGATACTTCAACGTGCCCCGCGGCAGCGACAGCGTGGTGTCGTTCTGACCGTCTTCGATATTGGGGAACTCGGCCACCGGCAGCGTGGACAGCGTGAAACGCGAACGCCCGGCGCGCAGCACGACCCGCCCGTCTTCCAGCGAAAAGCTGATGTCCGACTGATCCGGCAGCGACTTGCAGATGTCCATCAGCTTGCGCGCCGGCACGGTCACGGAACCGGGCTCGTCGACCAGCGCCGGCGTCGCGCGGCCGATCAATTCCACCTCGAGATCGGTGCCGGTCAGCGCCAACTGGTTGTCCTGGACTTCGATCAGCACATTGGAGAGCACCGGCAGCGTCTGACGGCGCTCTACCACCCCGGCCACCAGTGTCAGCGGGCGCAGCAGGGCTTCGCGAGAGATGGAAAATTTCATTGGGGCTCCGTAGTTGGAATGAATCTAAGCTGAAGCAATAGTTCCCGGCCGGCTCGATGGACCTGAACGGGAACGATCCCGCATGGGGATCGCCGATGTAAGCTCTCGGACCGCGCCGTCCCATTCTTGCCTCGCCGGACGCCGCCCGCAATCCCTTACGGGCTCGAATTCACGGCGCAGTGGCTCAACTGGTCAACAATCGCATCAGATTCTTGTAGTCCTCGCGAATGTCCGCACTCTCTTCTTTCAGCGCCACGACCTTGCGGCAGGCATGCAGCACGGTCGTGTGATCGCGCCCGCCGAAGGCGTCGCCGATCTCCGGCAGACTGTGATTGGTCAGCTCCTTGGCCAGCGCCATCGCCACCTGACGCGGCCGCGCCACCGAGCGCGAGCGGCGCTTGGAGAGCAGGTCCGCGAGCTTGATCTTGTAGTACTCCGCCACCGTACGCTGGATATTCTCGATACCGACCTGCTTGTCCTGCAGCGCCAGCAGATCCTTGAGCGATTCGCGGATGAAGTCCTGAGTGATCGTCTTGCCCATGAAGTGGGAGTCGGCGATCACCTTCTTGAGCGCGCCTTCCAGCTCGCGCACGTTGGAACGGATCTTCTGGGCGATGAAGAACGCCGCATCGTGGGGAAGATCGACCTTGGCCTGATCGGCCTTTTTCATCAGGATCGCCACGCGCGTCTCGAGCTCCGGCGGCTCGATCGCCACCGTCAGGCCCCAGCCGAAGCGGGATTTCAGCCGCTCTTCGACGCCGCTAATCTCCTTGGGATAACGGTCCGAGGTCAGGATCATCTGCTGCCCGCCTTCCAGCAGAGCGTTGAACGTATGGAAGAACTCCTCCTGGGAACGCTCCTTGCCGGCAAAGAACTGGATATCGTCGATCAGCAGGGCATCGACGCTGCGGTAGAAACGCTTGAAGTCGTTGATCGCGTTGAGCTGCAGCGCCTTGACCATGTCGGCGACGAAACGCTCGGAGTGAAGATAGACGACCTTGGCATTGTCGCGAAGCCCAGCCAGATGATTGCCCACCGCGTGCATCAGGTGGGTCTTGCCCAACCCCACGCCCCCGTAGAGAAACAGCGGGTTGTAGGCACCGCCGGGGTTTTCCGAGACCTGCCGCGAGGCGGCACGCGCCAACTGGTTCGACTTGCCCTCGACGAACGTTTCGAAGGTGAAGTTCGAATTGAGACCATTGCCGTGCTTGAGCCCACCTTCGACCTGGACCTGGCGCTCTCTGCCTCGCCGGCCGCTCTCTTCGCGGGATCGGTCGAGCTGACGCTCCTCCGCCGCCTCGCTCGAACGCGATTCGGTCTGCACGCTGGGCGCGGCCGCCTGTCGCTGGGACGGACGACTGGGCGCGGAAACCGGTGCCCCCAGATCCCGCGGCGATACCGCTGCGGCCCGGCGACTGCCGACCGTCAGCTGCACCTTGGGAGGCTTGCTGCTGGACGTGGATTCACGCAACAGTTCATTGATTCGCTTCAGATACTTGTCGCTGACCCAGTCACGTACGAAGCGATTGGGGGCGAGAAGACAGAGCTCGTCCATTTCGCCGTCCTCTGCCTGCAGAGGACGAATCCAGGTATTGAATTGCTGAGAGCTCAATTCGTCCTGCAGCGAGTTCAGACATTGTTGCCAGAGAGCGACAGACACACGACCTCACCGAACGTTGGGAAATGGAATCGAAAAAACGGCCGCACATTGTAGCGTCGGCCCGTCAGGTTATCCACACGATGTCGAAATCTCGACCAACTGTGGATAACTGAAGGATAGCAAGGTGACAATCCTGTGGATTCTACGGTATAGGATGGGGAAACATCGACGCAGCGTCGTTCGGCCAAGTTTCCCTGAGCGCATTCATCCCCGCGCTATACACCGCCTTCACGCACTTTCCCCACAACCTGAAATAAAGCATAAATCATTGTTTTACATGCTAATAAATGAGTTATTAACAACTGTTATCCCCATTGTTAACCACATGATGTGATTGACAGAGTCGAGAAATCGCGATCTCGCCGCTCGGCCGAGGAATCGAAATCGATCGCTCATCGCGACAACGCCAAGGGCCGCCAGCCGACGAAATCGAGCAGGGCGGGCCGCCATTTGAGCCTGGTCCGGGTGTGGATAATTCACGGAAAAATTGCACCCGAACTACGGATTCACTAGAATTCCCGCTCTTGAGTCGAGTGAGCCCGCTCCCGTTGCGCGTGCCGGGCACCCCGCTTCAACCCGTTTTCTTTAGAAATCAACTAATTGGGAATCAGCAGCTATGAAACGCACCTTCCAGCCCAGCGTTCTGAAGCGTAAGCGCGTCCACGGTTTTCGCGCCCGCATGGCCACCAAGAACGGCCGCCAAGTCCTTGCTCGTCGTCGCGCCAAAGGCCGTAAGCGTCTCAGCGCCTGATCGGACACCGGGTGCCCGATCAGCGTTTTCCCCGGCAGCTGCGTTTGCTGACAGCCGGGGACTACAAGCACGTTTTCGACCACGCTCCCTATAAGGTCCACGGTAAAGGAATACTGGCGTTGGCCCGTCCCAACGCACTGGGCCATCCGCGGATCGGGTTGATCTTCAGCAAGAAGAACGTGCGCCGTGCCGTCGACCGCAATCGCCTCAAGCGTCTTGTGCGCGAGTCCGTTCGCCATCAGCAGCATCGTTTACCGGCAGTGGATATCGTCATACTCGCGCGACGAGGATTGCACGAGCAGGATAACGCCAGCGTCTCTCGTCAGCTCAATGGCATGTGGCGGCGTCTGGAAAAATCCGCTCGTCAGACGCAACAGGACGTTTCGTCTTCTTGATCGGACATCCCCGCGTCAAAGGCCGGGGAGCACCGGCAAATGCTGCCGGTCGTCCGCCGATGCCCGGCGCCCACTGACCCATTCCCCTACCGGGCAGACCCCTATATGGATTTGAAACGCCTCCTTTTCGTGATTCCTCTGGCCGTGCTGGCCTATCTGCTGATCATGCAGTGGAATCAGGACTACGGTCAGAACGTCGTGAACAACCCGGCGCCGGAGATGGCGGCTTCATCGGGTGGCAACAATAGCGGTGAAGACGGCGATGTCGGTGCGCTCTCTGCACCTACCGGCAGCGACGGCAAGGCCAAGCCGATTCAGGACGACATGCCCGCCGACGCCGATACCGCGCAAGGCAGCAACCTGATTCAGGTCCAGAGCGATGTGCTCGATCTGCGCATCAATCCCAATGGCGGCGACATCGTCTATGCCGCGCTGTTCGGACATGATCAGGCCCTCGACTCCGACACCCCTTTCGTACTGCTCAGCGACAACAAGGTGCGCAGTTACGTGGCCAAGTCCGGTCTGCAGATCGAAGGCCATTCGGGGCGCATCGCGTTCACTGCCGACCGCAACAGCTACCAGCTCAGCGAAGGTCAGGATTCGATCAACGTCGACCTGCACGGCAGCGTCAACGGCGTCGACATCGTCAAGCGCTTCGTCATCAATCGCGACGACTACGCCGTCAAGGTCGAGTACCGGATCGACAACGAGAGCCAGCAGCCGGTCACCGCTCGCTTTATCGGCCAGTTGGCACGCGACCAGAGCCCGGATCCGGCCAGCGGTTCCGGCGTCGGCATGCACTCGTTCCTGGGTGCCGCGTTCTCCTCGCCGGACGAGCACTACAGCAAGGTCAAGTTCGACGATATCCGTGACGGCGACTTCCAGAATCGAGACGTGAAAGGTGGCTGGGTCGCGGTGATTCAGCACTACTTCACCTCGGCGTGGGTGCCGAACCCGGATCAGCAGAATCTCTACTACGGCAATGTCGACAACCGCGACCGTACCGTAGCCGCCTTCGCCGGTCCCAATCAGACCATCGAACCCGGGCAGCAGACATCGCTCGACGCCACGCTGTTCGTGGGACCGAAGGTGCAGGAGCGCCTCGAAGCGGTAGCTCCGCATCTAGAGCTGACCGTCGATTTCGGCTGGCTGTGGTTCCTGGCCAACCCGCTGTTCTGGCTGCTGACGAAGATTCATGCCCTGATCGGCAACTGGGGCTGGTCCATCGTCCTGCTGACCGTCTGCGTCAAGATCGTGCTGTTCCCGCTCGCCGCCAAGGCCTACAAGTCGATGGCGCGGATGCGCAAGATGGGCCCGGAGATGAAGCGGCTCAAGGAACAGTACGGCGACGACCGCCAGCGCATGTCGCAGGAGATGATGAAGTTCTACAAGAAGGAGAAGATCAATCCTCTTGGCGGCTGTCTGCCGATGGTCATCCAGATGCCGGTGTTCATCGCGCTCTACTGGATGTTGATGGAGTCGGTCGAGCTGCGCCACGCGCCGTTCATGCTCTGGATTCAGGATCTGTCGGCCAAGGATCCGTACTTCATCCTGCCGATCATCATGGGCGGCACCATGCTGCTCCAGCAGTTCCTGAACCCGACACCGCCGGACCCGATGCAGGCGAAGATCATGAAGATGCTGCCGATCGTCTTCACCTTCTTCTTCCTGTGGTTCCCGGCCGGCCTGGTGATCTACTGGGTCGTGAACAACAGCATCTCGATCCTGCAGCAGTGGTTCATTACCAACAAGGTAATGAAGGACGACGCAGGTGGCGGCAAGGCGGTGAAAGCCAAAGGCTGACGCTCGATCGGAGCCTGCCGCAACGTCCAGACCCTCGCTTCGGCGAGGGTCTGGCGTTTCAGGCTCTGGGTTTCCGCACTGGCATTACACCGAGAGGCCCCGGACAATGCCCGCCAAGCCGGCCACGATATCGATTTTTGGAGAAGCTCATGAACGCCCCGCTCCCCTCTACCGACGCGCCGCTGTACCGCCAGGACACCATCGCCGCCCTGGCGACCCCTCCGGGGCGCGGCGGCGTCGGCATCGTGCGTGTCTCCGGGCCCTCGGCGAGCGCCTTGGCGGAAACCATCCTCGGCCACCAGCCGACGCCTCGCTACGCCCACTACGGGCCTTTCCAGGGTGAAGGCAGCGTCATCGACGAGGGCATCGCGCTCTACTTCCCCGGCCCCCATTCGTTCACCGGTGAAGACGTGCTGGAGCTTCAGGGGCACGGCGGGCCGGTGCTGATGGACATGCTGCTGGAGCGCTGTGTGCAACTCGGCGCGCGGCTGGCCCGCCCGGGTGAATTCTCCGAGCGCGCGTTTCTCAACGACAAGCTCGACCTGGCCCAGGCCGAGGCCATCGCCGATCTGATCGACGCCAGCTCCCGCGCCGCAGCGGAAAACGCCCTGCGCTCGTTGCAGGGCGAATTCTCCCAGCGTGTTTCGCAGCTGGTCGGCGAGTTGATTCAACTGCGTCTCTACGTGGAGGCCGCGATCGATTTTCCCGAGGAAGAGATCGATTTTCTCGCCGACGGCGTGGTCGCCGCCAGGCTGGCTACGCTGCGGCAGACACTGGAAGCCGTCCGTGCCGCTGCCAATCAGGGCTCGCTGATGCGCGAGGGGATGAACGTGGTGATCGCGGGGCGGCCCAACGCCGGCAAGTCCAGCCTGCTCAATCGCCTGACCGAGCGCGATAGCGCCATCGTTACCGAGATCGAAGGCACCACTCGCGATGTCTTGCGCGAGCACATCCATCTCGACGGCATGCCGCTGCACGTGATCGATACCGCCGGCCTGCGCGACACGCCGGATGCGGTGGAGAAGATCGGCGTCCAGCGCGCGTGGGCGGAGATCGAGAAGGCGGATCGCGTACTGCTTCTGGTCGACGCGCGCGAAACGGACTCGCTCGATCCTGTCGAGATCTGGCCGGAATTCGTCGAGCGGCTACCCGATCCCGGGCGTTTGACACTGGTGCGCAACAAGATCGATCAGAGCGGCGAAGGCAGCGACTTCGATCTATCCACAACCCCTCCGGTGATTCGAATCTCGGCGGAAACCGGAGTGGGTGTGGATAACCTGAAAGCCCACCTCAAGGCCGTGATGGGCTTCGACGCCACCACCGAGGGCCGCTTCTCAGCTCGCCGTCGCCACCTCGACGCGCTGGAACGCGCCGCGCTGGCGTTGGCCAACGGCACCGCGCAGCTCGAAGGCGCCGCTGCCGGCGAACTGCTTGCCGAGGATCTGCGTGACGCCCAGCACTCTCTCAACGAGATCACCGGCGAGTTCACCGCCGACGACCTGCTCGGCGAAATCTTCGGTAGCTTCTGCATCGGCAAGTGAACCGACTCAGTGGCGCCGCTGAAGCCGCGCATGAAGCTGGGTGATGATTCGGCTGGCGGTGGATTCGAACAGGAACGGCAGCACGGCGTGAATCGACGCCGCCAGACCCGCCAGCAGCAGTTGCCCGGCAAAAGCGCCGGCGAAGCGCAGGTGTTCGAAGTAGCTTTCCTCAACCGAGGCGGGATGATCGGTGAACAGACGGGGCAGGCGAAGGGACATGTCTCGGCTCCGGCAGGATCGATGGTCGGTTCTCACCAGCCTATCCAAGCGCGGCGCCGATTTTATCCCGAACTTCCTTCCTGAAACCGAAATTTTGGGATATATATCCCAACATGACACCTGAACTGGATAATTTCGACCACCGCCTTCTCGATGCCCTGCAGCAGGACGGCACGCTCTCGGTCGAGGCGTTGTCGGAACGCGTGAATCTCTCCCGCAATGCCTGCTGGCGTCGCGTCAAGGCGCTCGAGGCACGCGGCGTGATACGCGGGCGGGTCGCGCTGCTCGATCCCGAGCGGGTCGGCTGTGGCCTCACGGTACTGATCCAGATTCGCACCGATCGCCATGATCCGGCGTGGCTGGAAGCCTTCCGGAATGCGGTCGAGACCCTGCCGGAAATCGTCGACGTATGGCGGACCAGTGGCGAACTGGACTACGTGCTGCGCGCTCGTATCGCCGACGTCAAAGCCTATGATCGGCTCTATCAGCGTCTGATCGCTCGGGTATCGCTGGCCGACGTCTCGGCCTCATTCGTGATGGAAGAGATCAAGAGTACGACGCGCGTGCCGCTTCCCCCCTGATCGATCCGCGATGGCTTCGGGATGGCCGCTGTCGCTTCATCAGTTTGAGCCTCGGAAGTGTCTTCAGGCATGCCCCGAGCGCCGGGAAAGACGACGCCGTAGCCGCCGGGATTGCTGACAGACCCAGCTCCATGCCCGCGGAGGCGGGGTAGCGGCATCAAGCTGAGGATAAAGGACTTTCAGCGCCTGAAGCTGGCGGCGGTCACGGACCGGACGCTGCTCGACGTAGTGTGTCTTGCCATCGGGACGCTGGCGATACACCGTCCAGTCGTTTTCACCGTGATTGATCACATAGACCGCCATCGCGTCGCTGAAAGGTGCCAGTGGACGTCCTGCCGCCTCGGCGACCTCGGCATAATGGATGTGATTCAAGAAGCGGCTGTAATAGCGCGATTTGTCGCCTTTCTCCAGTGGCAGCTCATCCGGCTCGAAGTAGATGACCGCGCACGAGCCACAGTAGCGCCAGAAGGGATTTTGCTTTTCGGTACACTCGCGATAATGGCCCGTCGCGGTATTGAACATCCACCCGCGTTCGATCAAATAGCCGCGGCGATTGTCGTCACTCAGCACTTTCTCGACCAGTTCCGGATGGATCAGATCGTCGGCATCCAGCGGCATGAAATAGACGCCATCGGTCACCTCCTTGGCAAGTTCATGCCCCAGTCGGCGCTTTTTCTTGTGCTTGTCACTGCGCGGCTTTCCCTGCTCATCCACGGGAGGCGCAAACCCTGCCTGGAGGAAGCGAACGTTCAGCCCCCGGGTATCGATATCCGGAATATCATGACAGGAGATCAGCACTCGGAAATCGTTCCGGGTCTGACGCGCCAGACTATCCAGCGTGCGTGCCAGGTTGTCGCAAACCTGTGTCCAATTCAGCGCGCTGGCACGTGCGCGCAGCGGTATACCGAAGTAAAAACGGATCGGCTGATCCGAGTGATCGGACCCGCCGTGTTCGGGTGCTGACATGTTTCATCCCGGTGTAAGTGGGCCGCCTTGGCGTATTCCAGAGCGCGATGATCGAATAATTCACGGTAACAGTCACGCAGACCGGGGTAAGAGATTGTGGTCGCGACGGAGTGCGCGTACCTGAAGCGCTCGTGATGGCCACTCGTGGCCGACTTCGGTGCCAAGCAAAACGGAAACCGGTGAGCGTTTGCCTGCGCCGTCAGATACCTTAAGGTGGGCATCGCAGAACATGACAGGGACGATACGACAGTGACGGATTCGGTATTTCTTTTCTCAAGCGCCACCGGGATACCGGATCGCTGGTTCAGCGGCTACTGCTTTGCCGGCCGGGATTTCATTACGGACGCCGAGGGAGCCCGCCAGTACCGGAAGGCAACCGGTCTCGAGGTACCTTTCGGAGAAGACGGTTGCTACGTCGCCATCGTTCCGCACGGGAATGGTCGGATGATCGGCGCCGACTTCAAGGGCTACAAACATCTGTATTACTACACCCAGGATCGTGTCTGGGCTTTTTCCAACTCCCTGATGGCGCTGGTGAGCCACCTCCGTGAGCAAGGCGTATCGCTCACGGTGGATCGTGCCCAGCTCCGGGCCTGGAGCCACCCCAAGCCTTTCACCGCGCAGCCGGCATCGTTTTCCACGGCGGTCAGCGAGATCCGGATTCTGCCGTCTTTTTACCGTCTCGACCTTGCAGAAGGCCAGTTAAGCCCCGTCACGCGCGAGCTTCCTGAGCCGGGTGCCTATGCCGGCGCGTTGAAGCAGTATCTGGAAATCTGGCTGTCGCGCATCAGCGGCCTGATGCATGAGGGCAGGTTGTCTCTGATTGCCGATCTCACCGGCGGGCGCGATTCGCGCGCTCTGCTGAGCTTTTTCCTCGCCGCGCGTGAACGACTGGGCATCGCGCAGGCGACGACGAACCTTTATCTGCGAGCCGATAAAAAGCCGCGGCTGGCCAAGGATCTGGCCATCGCGCAGGCACTGGCCAGGCATTATGATCTGCGACTCAATCAGAAAACGCCCAAGCCGTTGCCGCTGGCGGCTCATCACGCCTACGAGGATTGGAAAGCGCTGTGCCTGGGCATTTATACCCCGGTCTATTTCCCTTACACGCTCAACTCTTCACGCCACATCTATTTCGGCGGCGGGGGTGGCGAGTCTCATCGTCCCTTCTATCCGCTGATCGCGCCGGAACAGTATCTTCGCAGCAAGCAGAAAGGCTTTGCCGAGAAAGCGCTCGTTGCCCGCTGGCAGCAGGACGTGCTCGGGGCAGTCGACACGCTGCAGCGGCGCAACCCGGCTGATATCCATCCGCTGATTCTTCACTACCGGGAGTTTCGCGACCGCTTTCACGTGGGGCGCACGCTGCAGTACTACATCATGTGCGCGCCGCTGGGCAGCCGCTGGCTGATGGCCTGTTCCGACGTCTGTACCCGAGAGCATCTGGAGAGCAACCAGATCCTTTACGACATCATGGCAAACCTGGCTCCCGGCCTTGCCGAGCACCCCTATGACGAAGGTTACAAAAGCCCCTCCCCCGACAATCTGGCTCGCGTTACCCGCGTCTCGCTCGACGACGACCTGCCAATAGGCCGAGTGTTTGGTGGGGAAGCGGAGGCGACGCAGTACACCGGCGAGAGCACGATCAAGCAGTGTATCGCGCAGCTACGCGACGACCTGGCGGAACGACGCGCGGATATCCTGGCGGCCGGCGTCGAGCTGGCCGAGGTCGAGGAGACCCTGGCCCAGTTGGATGCCGCGGTCGACAAGGGCGGCTTCAATCACTCCAGCGAAGGGCGCCGCGCCGCCTGGCTATTGTTGGCCGGTGAGCTGCACCACCAGATCGGCCGTTATCGATAACGCGACAAGATCGTATGCGCCGAATCGTTCGCAAGATGCGTGTCGTCAGCGCCGAACCTGGATCGGGCCGCCCGTAGACTGACGGAGATCCAGCGTCACCCTCAGCCCCCCGCGCTTTCCGGGTCGGAGAGTATTCGCCCTATGCCTCTGATCGCCTGTCGGGTCGCGTCGTCGAATAGCGAGTAGTTGATTCTCAGGCAATGCCGATACTTGCCGGTGGCCGAGAACATCACTCCGGGCGCGATGCGGATACCTTCCACCATCAGGCGTTGATTGAGCGCCACCGAGTCGACCCCGGAATCCAGCTCGATCCAAAGCATGAACCCGCCCTCGGGATAGCTGACTCGGGTGGAAGCGGGAAACACGTCGACGATAAGATCCAGCGCCGCATTGCGATTGCGCTGGTACTGCGCCCGCATCTTTCTCAGGTGCGGCTCGAAGTGCCCCTCCCGGATGAACTCGGCAACCGCCATCTGCCCTTGCGTGGCGGTGGATCCGGTACCGACGTATTTCATGTGCAAGGCACGTTCGAGATAACGCCCCGGCGCCATCCAGCCGAGACGCAGACCCGGTGCCAGCGTCTTGGAGAACGAGCTGCAGAGCAGCACACGCCCATCGTCATCGAAGGACTTGATCGTCGGAGGACGCGGAAAGCCATAGGCCAGGTCGCCGTAGACATCGTCTTCGATGATCGCCACGTCGAAGCGTTGCGCCAACGCGTAGAGCGCCCGCTTGCGTTCGATCGACAGCGTATAGCCCAGCGGATTGTTGCAGGTTGGGGTGATCTGGATCGCACGAATCGGCCACTGCTCCAGCGCCAGTTCCAGCGCTTCCAGACTGATCCCGTGTTCGGGGTCGGTGGGTATTTCCATCGCCTTCATGCCGTAGGCCCGTATCGCCTGCAGCGCGCCGTAGAAGCTGGGGGAATCCACGGCGATGATGCCACCGGGCTCGCACACCGCTCGCATGGCGATCGAGATCGCCTCGTGGCAGCCGGTGGTCACGACCAGCTCCTCCGGATGCAGCCGACAGCCGTGGCCGATCGCGAGTCTGGCGATCTGTTCGCGCAACTCCAGGCGACCGTGCAGGGTGTCGTAGTTGAGCCCGACCAGATCCTGACGACGGCTGACCCGCGCAAGCGAGCGCAGCAACGGCTTCAGCGTCGACGCATCGATATCCGGCATACCCCGCCCCAAATGAACGACGTGGGTATCGGGCAAGATGCAGGTCCCCTCGCGCACCTGCTCCCACTGCGATACCTCGACCGGTCGCTGCGCGGTTCGCCCGGCCGGCGGTGGCATCGGCCGCTCCCGCTGGGGCGAGACGAAGTAGCCTGATTTGGGACGCGCCTCGATCAGCTGCGCATCCTCGAGCTGGTGATAGGCCTGCTGAACGGTGGAGAGACTGACGCCGTGGGATGCCGCCAGCGAGCGTACCGACGGCAGGCGATCGGCGGGCTGATAGTAGCCTGCCTCGATACGCTCGCGTAGATGGTCGGCCAGTCGTTCGTAGCGGTGCATGAGGCGTCTCCTTGAAGCTCTGCCTCATTGTGTATGGCAGCTTTCGAGAGAACACGATACAGATTGGAGCGAAATGCGGCATACAGCCGCGTTCCCAGAACATCTGTATCGCAAAACTTTCGAATTCCTGGATCTGTATGGCTGATCCGTCCCGCCGTAGCTTGAACCCATCGTTCAGCGAGCGGGAGTCCGTCATGCGCCTTGCCCTGTTTTCCCCTTTTTCACTAATCGTCGCCCACCGTAAAGGGGCAGCGTCCAGATCGACCGCCATTGCCGGCTCAGATCGTTTACCTGAGCGTCGCCCCTATCGCCCCTATCGCCCCTATAGCCCCTATCGCCCGAGCCCATGGCAGCGCTGGCGCACACGCCAGCAGCTGGCACGATTGGATGAACGGCAGTTGAAGGATATCGGCCTGACACCAGCCCAGGCTCGACGCGAGAGTCATCGGCCCTTCTGGCGCTAGCTTCCGTACCGGTAAGGTGTCGGTATAGAGCTTCCAAGCTCTGATTCGTCACGTGACTTCGAGCGTGGGGGCTATACTGGCTCCTCGAACAGTGCTGCTCGAGGAGCCGGAATGACGGAGTCGAATGAGGGTCGTGAAACCGTACATCACGGCGAGTACAAGGTGCCGGGCGGGAAACTGCTGGTGGCGGACGTCACGGTACGTGAAGGGCGCTTGGCTTCGGTGCAGCTGTCCGGGGATTTCTTCCTCGAGCCCGACGAGGCGCTGGAGGCGATCAACCGCGCCCTGGTCGGCGCGTCAATCGATGCCGATGCCAATACGTTGATCGCCAGAATTCAATCCGCGCTGCTGCCACAGACCGAAATGGTCGGGCTTTCGGTGCCCGCTATCGCCACCGTCATTCGGCGCGCACTCTCCCGGACTTCGGACTGGCGAGATCATCGCTTCGGCCTGATCCACCGCGCGCCGGAATCACCGCTGCTGCACATGGCGCTGGACGAAGTGCTGACCCGCGAAGTGGCGGCGGGGCGGCGCGGGCCGACCCTGCGCGTGTGGGAATGGGACCGTGCAGCGATCATCATCGGCGTGTTCCAGTCGCTGGCCAACGAAGTCGACGCCGAGGCCGCCGGCCACGCCGGTATCGAGGTCGTGCGTCGTATCAGCGGCGGCGGCGCCATGTTCGTCGAGCCGGGCAACACCATCACCTGGTCGCTGATCGTGCCGGAAACTCTGGTTCAGGGGCTCACCTTCGTCGAAAGCTACGCCTTTCTCGATGAATGGGTAATCCAAGCGCTGGGCGACATGGGCATCACCGCCTGGTACGTGCCGATCAACGACATCACCTCTCCCGGCGGCAAGATCGCCGGCGCCGCCCAGAAGCGGATCAACGGCGCGGTGCTGCATCACGTCACCATGGCCTACGACATCGACGCCGAGAAACTGACCCGCGTGCTGCGGATCGGCCGCGAAAAGCTCTCCGACAAGGGCACCACCAGCGCCGGCAAGCGCGTCGATCCGCTCAAGCGCCAGACGGGTCTCGCGCGTGAGGAGATCATCCAGCGCATGATCGAATCGTTTGCCGCACGTTTCACGCTGGAACCGGATGCGCTGACCGAGAACGAGCGGGATGCAGCGAACATTCTGGCGAACGACAAATTCGCCAGCGAGGCGTGGCTTCGCCGCGTGCCGTGATTCCTTGCAGCGGCATGGCGTTTGGCTGCTAAGCTGAATCGAATCAGCCAATCAGCACCATTCGAGTGCACATGATCGAATAACCTCGATTATGGCTACGAGCATAAAACGATAATATCATCTTATAATAACAACGGTTTTACCGAATTTCAGGGACTTCGGCACGCTTACTGCATGAATGCATTCAAGCCATGGCAAGGAGAAAGCTATGTGGTCGTTGTTACGACCCATTCGTGCGTTGCTGGGCAGCGTGGCGCTGCTGCTGCTCGGCAATGGCCTGATCAATACCCTGCTGACACTGCGCGGCGCCGACGAAGGTTTCTCGACCAGTCTGATCGGCCTCATCATGTCCGGGTACTTCATCGGCTTCATTGGCGGTACCTGGATCAGCGGCCGGCTGATCAAGCGCATGGGGCATATCCGCACCTTTGCGTTCTGTGCCGGGCTCTGCGCCTCGGCGGCCCTGCTTCACCTGATATTCATCAACCCCTGGGTGTGGCTGGGTCTGCGGGTGATCTACGGTCTTTCGTTCATCACGTTGATGACGGTGATCGAAAGCTGGCTCAACAGCCAGGCCGCCAGCCATCAGCGAGGCCGGGTCTTCGCGATCTACATGGTGGTCAACCTGGGCGCGCTGGCCATCGCCCAGCAGATCCTGCGCCTGGATAGCGCCGACGGCTTCCTGCTGTTCGCGCTGGCATCGATCCTGATCAGTTGGGCCCTGCTGCCGATCACGATCACCAAACGCAGCCAGCCGGTCATTCCGGCACGACCCAAGAGCAGTCTCAAGGCATTGCTCGGGTTCGCGCCGCTGGCCGTCGCCGCCTCGGCGATGTCCGGTCTTGCCATGGGCGCGTTCTGGACCCTGACGCCGGTCTACGCGCACAGCGTCGGATTCGATGTCGCCGGCGTCGGCGTGGTGATGAGCTGCGCCATCGTTGGCGGCGCGCTGCTGCAGATACCCATCGGTCGATTCTCCGATACTCACGATCGCCCGCGGGTCATGACCTACGTGGTGATTCTGGCCGCGATCGCTGCCGTCGCCATGCCGTTCGCGCCCAACCAGTTGACCCTGCTCGGGCTATATTTTCTGTGGGGCGGTTTGTCGTTCTCCATCTATCCGATTGCCGTGGCCCAGCTGATCGATCAGTTGCATCCCGACGAAATCGTGGCCGGCTCAGCTGATATGCTGGTGGTTCAGGGAGCCGGGAGCGCCGTCGCGCCGATTCTGGCCGGGGTCATCATGCATAGCGTTGGCGATCAGGGGCTGCCACTCTACATTGCGACAGTCATGGCGCTGCTGGCGGCCTATGCCCTCTATCGTCGTCGTCACGTATCGGTGCTGGTCAGCGGGGATACGGCCCATTTCGAACCCATGACACCGACCAGTAGCCAAGCTCTGGAGATGATGTACGACGACGTGCAGAAGGATCTGTTCGCCGACCCCAGTTTCTACGAAGAGCACGAACGCCAGCGAATCGTCGAGATGGCCGGCAGGACCTGACCCTGAATCTGAATCTGGGCCAACGTCACTCGACGAACGCACGAACCGCTCGCGCAGGGAAAATCGCCCCGGTCCACAGAGGCCGGGCAGGAGGAAAAACATGTTACTTGCAACCGATCTCGACGGCACTTTTCTCGGCGGCGATCCCGAAGCCCGCCTCAGCCTCTATCAGACCATCGCCGCGCACCCGGATATCAAGCTCGCCTATATCAGTGGCCGCAGCCTGGAGGCGATTCTGCCGCTGCTGTCGGACCCCACGCTGCCCCAGCCGGACTACATCGTCGCCGACGTGGGCGCCAGCCTCTATTACGGCGACAACCTGCAGTCCATCCAGCCGCTGCAGAACGAGATCGATGCGAGCTGGCCCGGCGAATCTCGCATCGCCAGCGCCATGCAGCGCTTTCCCGATATCGTGCGCCAGGACGAACCGCAGCTACGTCGCTGCTCCTACTACTGCCCGCCCGAGCTCGCCAAGGACCAGGCGCTGACGAAACTGGCCCAGGAGCTGGACTGCGAGATGCTCTACTCGGCCGGCCGCTATCTGGACTTCCTGCCCAAGGGCGTCAACAAGGGCAGCAGCCTGAAGAAGCTGGTCGAATGGATCGAGATCGACGCCGAAGAAGTGCTGGTCGCCGGCGACACCATGAACGATCTCGCCATGCTGACCGCCGGGTTCAAGTCCGTGTGCGTCGGCGGTTCGGAACCCGCGCTGCTCGAACAGACCCAGAATCAGACTCGCGTGATGCATGCCGAAGAAACCGGCTGTGGCGGCATCATCGAGGCGTTCGCCCATTTCGGCTTTCTCGGCGCCCATGGCGTCGCGGCGGAAAACCGTCGCGACGAGACGCAGACCGGCAAGGCCGAACTGGTGATGGTGTATCACCGGCTTCCTTACGAGGAGTACCGGGTCGACGGCAAGATCCAGCGCCGCCGTCCGACATCGCCCAACGGCATCATCCCGACGTTGCTGAGTTTCTTCGCCAACCAGCGCGGTTCGTGGATTGCGTGGTCGATCTACGAGGAGGATGACGAAGAGGATTTCGTGACTCACACCAGTGTCGACGCCAAGCAGTATCCGCTGCTGACCGCGGCCCGGGTGCCGCTGACCAAGGTCCAGGTCGACACCTTCTACAAGCGCTTCTCCAAGGAGGCCTTCTGGCCGACGCTGCACACCTTCTGGGAGCGGGCGCACTTTCGTGAAGACGACTGGGAAGTCTACTGCGAGGTCAATCGCGCCTTCGCCGAACGCACCGCCGAGGAAGCCGCCGAGGGCGCGCTGATCTGGATTCACGACTACAACCTGTGGATGGTGCCGGCATACCTGCGCGAGATGCGACCGGATCTGCGGATCGCCTTCTTCCACCACACCTATTTCCCATCGGCGGACGTGTTCAACGTGCTGCCGTGGCGCCGCGAGATCATCGGCAGTCTGCTCCAGTGCGACTACGTCGCCTTCCATATTCCGCGCCAGGTCGAGAACTTCGTCGACGTGGCCCGCGGCGTCGTGCCGCTGACCACGCTTTCCCGGCAGAGCTGCGCGCCACGCTTTCTGACCTACGGCTGCGCCGTGGGCCTGGAGACGATGACCACCGCAGTCGACACCGGCTCTCGCGTCGTCCGTCTGGGTGCGCACCCGGTCGGATTGGATATCGGCCGGATCCAGAATGCGTTGGAAATGGAGGGTGCCAGCTCGCGCATGGCTGAGCTGAGAGAAGAGTTCAGCGGGGTCAAGCTGATCCTGTCGGTGGAACGCCTCGATTACACCAAGGGGGTTCTCGAGAAACTGCAGGCCTACGAGCTGCTGCTCGACGAGAATCCGGAGCTGCGCGGCAAGGTGACGCTGGTCAGCATCTGCGTGCCCGCGGCCCGGGAAATGACGATCTACAACGAGCTGCAGACGCAGATCGAGCAGACCATCGGCCATATCAACGGGCGCTTCGCCGATGTGGGCTGGACCCCGGTGCAGTTCTATTTCCGCGGTTTCCCGTTCGAGGAAGTCGTGGCCTGGTATGCCATGGCCGACGTGATGTGGATCACCCCGTTGCGCGACGGTCTCAATCTGGTCGCCAAGGAGTTCGCTGCCACCCAGGGCATGACCCAGGGCTGCGGCGTGCTGGTGCTGTCGGAATTCGCCGGTGCCGCCGCCGAATTGAAAGGCGCGATTCTGACCAACCCGCACGACCGCCGCGATCTCGCCAGGACCTGCTACCTGGCCCTCAATCTACCGCGAGCCGATGCCGAAGCGCGTCTGCGCCAGCTCAACGATATCGTCAGCTACAACGATATCCGGCGTTGGGGCGACGAGTTCATCGCCGCGATCAAGGGCGAGGAACCCGAAGGCACCGAAAGCCCCGCCAACCCGTCAACGAACCTGATCTAGGCATCGCGACGAGCACTGGTTTCGGGGGGCTGTGAAAAGCCCGACAGCTCTGGGGCATCGTGGAAGCCGCGCCGGTTTCGGGGCGCCGCAGAAGCCGCGCCAGCTTCGGGGCGCCATGCAAGCACGGCGGCGCTCGACGCCGCCGTCACGCCTCGCCCGTCCACCATTCGCTACGGTGACTGGCGCCGTCCGCCAGCACCGGGGCCAGCTCGGAGAAGGCCGTGTCGAGGGTCTGATCGAGCTGCCAGGGCGGATTGAGCATCAACAACCCGCTGCCGTACATGCCGCGCTCGGCAGCGGGCTCGCGTAGCTGCAGTTCACTGCGCCAAAGCTTGGGGATTCCCGCCTCGCGCAGCGTGGCCAGCATCGTCTGGTGGCGTCCGGCCGGCAGTAGCGGATACCACACCAGCACTACGGCATGACGGACCTTGCGCACCAGCTGAATCAGCGTGGCGGCAACCTCTTCATATTCCTCTTTTCTCTCGTAGCTGGGATCGATCAGCACGCAAAGTCGTGGCGTGGAAACCGGAACCAGCTTCACCAACCCCTTGAGACCGTCGGCGTGACGGCGTTGCACCGCAGCATCCGCCGGCAATAGCTGATCCGTCAGATGACGATGTTCGCCCGGATGCAGCTCGAACAGGGTCAGCCGATCCTGGGATCGCAGCGTCGATCCCAGCCACCACGGCGAACCAGGGTAGCGGCTCAACTCGGTGCCGGTCTGCAACGTCTCGAGCGCCGCCAGCCATTCGCCGATCGGCGATTCCACCGGGAAACCGCGGCGACGTTGCCAAAGCCGCTCGACGCCTTGACGGTATTCACCGAGCTTCTGGGTTTCCGGCGCCGCCAACGGATAGAGCCCTCGCCCGGCATGGGTATCGACGAAACTGATCGCCGACGCCTTGTGCGTCAGCGCTGCCACGAGCTGGCGCAAACCCAAGTGTTTGTGCACATCGGCGAAGTTGCCGGCGTGGTAGGCGTGCTGATAGGCGAGCATGGGAATCCATCCAATCAAACGGGCGCAACCCGAAGGTTGCGCCCGGAATCGAGATCAAAGCGGCGATCGGCGAGCCCATTGGCGGGCGTCGCGATCACGCCTTCGATTGTCTCAGGACTGCTGCGTCGGCGTCAGGGTAATTTCGACGCGACGATTCTGCGAGCGACCGGCGTCGGTATCGTTACTGGCGACCGGGTTCGTCTCGCCGTAGCCGACCGCATTGATGCGTCCGGACTCGACGCCGCCCTGTTCGAGGTAGGTCGCCACCGACTGCGCACGGCGCTCGGAGAGCTTCTGGTTGTAGCTGTCGGAGCCGGTGCTGTCGGTATAACCGCCGACATTGATACGGGTCTCCGGATAGGCGCGCAGCACCGCATTGACGTCGTTGAGCGCCTGACGTGCCGGCGTCTTCAGATCACTGGCATCGACGTCGAAGGTCACGCTGCTCGGCATGTTGAGGATCAGATTGTTGCCGTCGCGCTCGACGCCGATATCCGTCCCATCGAGGCGGTTGCGCAGCTCTTTCTCCTGCGAATCCATGTAGGCGCCGATCCCGCCACCAGCGGCCGCGCCGGCGGCAGCACCGATCAGAGCGCGATCCCGGGTACTACTGCCGCCATCACCGGTCAACGCGCCGACAACAGCGCCAGCAACGGCACCGATTCCCGCCCCGCTCCAGGTCTTGGTGTTGCCACCACCTTGCTGCTGCTGATTATCCGCACCGCTGGAAGCGCAGCCGGTCACGCCGACCGCCATGGCAACCGGAATGGACAACCAGAACGTCTTCTTCATCATCTTCATGCCTAAAGGCTCCTTGCTGGCGACTCGTCACGCCTGCCGCTATCAGCGGCAACGCGACGATGGATCCGTTACTACCCGGCTGTCATTCGAGAGTCGAAAGGCTTCGTCTAACGCTCGTCATCGAACTTTCTTCATCGAACTTTTTCGTCGAACAGCGCGAGCAAGTCATTCAAGAATAACAGGCCTTGCGGGGTCGCTTGCAGTCGCGCTGGCGACTCCCCCAACAGCCCCTTGCGGCGTGCCGCCTCCAACCGCGGCGTCAGTTCAGACAACGCTCGGCCGGTATGGTTTTGCCAATCGTCGGCATTCACGCCTTCGACCAGACGCAGCGCGTTCATCAGGAATTCCAGCGGCAATGCGCAGGCGTCCACCGGCTGACCACCGGCCACGAAGCCGCGGGGATCATTCAGACGACGCAGGTAGGCTTCGGGCTGGCGTGTCTTCCAGCGCCGCTCGACACGCCACTGCCCTGTCGAGTCGATGAACGAGAGCTTGCCATGGGCGCCGGCGCCGATACCGAGATAGTCGCCGAAGCGCCAGTAGTTGAGGTTATGTCGTGCCTGACGGTCGGGCCGGGCGTAGGCGGAAATTTCGTAGCGCGTCAGCCCCGCGGATTCGATCAGCGCATGGCCGGCGTCCTGGATATCCCATAGCCGTTCTTCATCGGGCAGCGCTGGCGGATGGGAGAAGAACTCGGTGTTCGGTTCCAGCGTCAGCTGATACCACGACAGATGCGTGGGCTCCAGGGCCAGGGCCTGTTCGATGTCCCCCAGCGCCGTCTCGAGCGTCTGCCCGGGCAAACCGTGCATCAGGTCCAGATTGACGTTGTCGAAACCAGCGTCACGGGCGCTGCGCATGGCGCGCACCGCCTCTTCGCCACTGTGGATCCGCCCCAGCGCCGCGAGCTGATCTGGCGCGAAGCTCTGCACGCCGATGGATAGCCGGTTGATACCGGCTCGGCGATAGCCCTCGAAGCGGGCCTGCTCCACCGTTCCCGGATTGGCTTCCAGGGTGATCTCGATGTCGGCGGCGAACGTCAGCCGCTGACGCAACCCGTCGAACAGACGTTGATACGCTGCGGCGGAAAACAGGCTCGGCGTGCCGCCGCCGATGAAAATGGAGACGATCTCCCGCCCCTGAACCGCCTCCAGATCATGGTCGAGATCGGCCAGCAACGCCTCGACATAGCGGGTTTCCGGCAGTTCGGCACCACGTCCCACACCGTGCGAGTTGAAATCGCAGTAGGGGCATTTGCGCACGCACCAGGGCACGTGGATGTACAGTGCCAGCGGCGGTAAAACCCTCATTGATTGAACTGCTCCATCAGCGTCTGCAGCGCACGTCCGCGGTGGCTCAAGCGATTTTTCTCGTCGCCGCTGAGCTCGGCCACGCTCATGCCGCATTCGGGAATCCAGAACAGCGGATCGTAACCGAAACCCCCGCTGCCGCGAGGATAGGCCAGGATGTCGCCTTTCCAGTCGCACTGGACGATCAGCGGCACCGGATCATCGGCATGACGCAGGTAAACCAGCACACACCAGTAACGCGCCGTGCGCTCGCCTTCAGCGACATCCTTGAGTGCGGCCAGCAGTTTGGCATTGTTGGCCTTATCTTGGGATTCGCCACCTTCGGCCACCCCGGCATAACGCGCCGAGTAGATACCCGGTGCGCCCGACAGCGCATCGACTGCCAGCCCCGAGTCATCGGCCAGCGCCGGTATCCCGCTGGCGCGTGAAGCGGCGCGGGCCTTGAGGATGGCGTTCTCGACGAAGGTCAGCCCTGTTTCTTCGACGCCACTCACGCCGAAATCCGACTGAGGTTGCACGTTCAGACCCAGCGGGCCCAGAAGCTGCTGAAATTCAGCCAGTTTTCCAGGATTGCCACTGGCAATGACCAGATTTTCGCTATCCACACTCATGACGGTTTCCTGACAAAAAGCCCATTCTACGGGCCACGGCGGTTGGAGCAAGCAACCCGCTTCGTGGCTCATGAAGTTGCCACTATCGACTGGGCTGAGAAAAGTCATTGCTTTGACTAATCAATATCCCTGCCAAAGATGCAAGGAAGCGTGCTTTTTCTCGCAAAGAAAACGATGTTCTTCAAATTTACATTGTAATGCTTCACGCAACGATCTGATAGGTAATGACTTTTTTAGAACATTATCGTTATCTTAATTGTTTCCAGTTTGTCACTTCGTAGAAAACTAGATGCAGTATATTTACAACGGATGGGTTTTATTCACATTATTGAGCTCCCAAAAACACGGGATGCGGTAGGCTTTTCAGCTAGGGGTTGCAACGAAAAAATTAAAACACTAATTAAAATCCTTCGAAGGGATCAGACCATGAACACCGAAAATACCGATATCGTACTTGTTACAGATTGTAACTCACAATCCGTCCTCTTTCTGGACTACATCCATCAGAAAACCGGGTGTCGAGTCTCTGCGCTCAGTCCTCAGGAGCGGTTTCCCCTGGCAGAGGGACGAAGAGCTCTCGTACTTCTGGATGGAGACCATGTTCAGGAAAAGGACCTGCTGGCCTGGAACACGCGGGCAGAAGAGAGTGACGCGATCATTCTCTCCGCGTTCAACGTTCGCGATAACAAGCAGGTCATGGAGCTGTTGATCGGCATCCATCTTCGCGGGGTCTTCTACCGCCAGGACAACCTGGAGCTGATCTGCAAAGGTATCGTCCAGTTGCTGGGGGGCGAGCTGTGGATATCCCGTCCGCTTTCCGCCATGTTGATCGACTTCTATCGTCGCCAGCAGGTCAATACCTATCGGCCGGTATGCGGCCTGACCCGACGTGAGCTTGAGATCGTCACGCTGCTGGTATCGGGCGCCAGCAATACCGAAATCGCGGAAAAGCTGTTCGTGAGCGAGCATACGGTCAAGTCGCATCTCTACAACCTGTTCCGCAAGATCAACGTCCACAACCGCATCCAGGCCACCAACTGGGCCCGCCAGAACCTGGGCACGATTCCGGTGATGGCCTCGCGCTACGCCAGCGGGCGTCGCTGAACGCCCCTGATCACCCGTACGTCGTCATCAGTCGTACCTGATTCCCCCGGAAAGCCATTGTCCAGCGGCTTTCCCGGGGATTTTTCAGTTCAGCCGCATGCGTTCCTGAATCAACGAGGCCAGCGTCAGGTTGGCGTCGGGCGCCGTCGTATCGAGGTGGACCAGATGGGTCGTCTCGTTGCTGGCAAATGACTCGAAGCGCTGCAACTGCTGCTCCAGAATCGAAAGACTCTTCTCCGACGATTCCCCGCTACGTCTGGCACGCTTGACGATACGCGCTCTGAGCGTGGCCTGATCGGCTTCGAAACTGACGATCAGAACCGGCAGCCCACGCTTTTCCGCCTCGAACCGAAGCCGTTTGCGCTGCTCCAGCAGCAGGCAGGTGGCATCGATACACGCCGGCAGCCCTGCTTCGAGTACCGTGCCCGTGAGTTCGGCAAGACGACGGTAGGTCTGGTCGGTGGCTTCCTCGCTGTAGACCTCGGCGGCATCGGCAGGTGCCGATGTGAAATCGAAAAGCCGCTTACGCTCGACATCGGAACGAATCCGCACGCCACCCAGACGCCGCACGATCTCCTCGGTGAAACGGCTTTTTCCGCTGCCGGAGACACCGACCGCCAGAATCAGGTAGGGGAAGCGAAACTCGCTGTACGCCTGCGCCATGGTCAGATAGCGACGGAACACGTCGATCGGCTCGCCCGCCGGCAGGTCGTCGATGATACCGGCATCGTGATCGCGCACCAGTTCGATCCGTGCCCGCAATAGCGCTCGGTGGCGCTTGTAGAAGTTGAGCAGGCGGACGACCTGATAATCCCCGGAGAGCTCGAGATAACGATTGAGCGCATAGTGCGCGAACTCAGTTTCGCCTCGCGCTTCCAGATCCATGATCAGGAAAGCGAGTTCGCAGGCAACGTCGCACCAGCGCAGGCGCTCGTTGAACTCGATTCCATTGAACAGAATCGCACGCCCTTCGAAGCGCACCGCGTTACCGAGATGGATATCGCCGTGGCTCGCGCGAATGAAACCGTTGCGCCGACGGGTCTCGAGAACCGGCTCGAGCCGAGCGAAACTCTCCAGGCTCAAGGTTTTGACCCGCTCGAGTTCGGCCAGATCCGCAGGCGATTCCAGCAACGACTCGATCAGTTCGAACTCCTCGACCAGCATCTGGCGAATATGCTCGGGAGAACCGTAGGGGCTATCGTCATCGACGCGATCGGCCGACTCATGCAGCGCGACGAGCTGATCAATCAGATCGTCGATCAACTCCGCCGACAGTTCGCCGCTGGCCTGTAACGAACTGAGCAGATGGCGGCTGCTGAACTGGCGCATCTTGACCGCGTATTCGATCGGCGCGCTGTCGTCGTTGACCCGCGGCGCCGTCTCGGACCCCGAGATCGCCACGCTGCCGATATAGAGCGTCGGCGCAACGCGACGATTCAGCGTGACTTCCTGCTCGCAAAGGCGACGCCGCTTCTCCAGCGTCGAAAAATCGAGGAAGCTGCCGTAGTCCAGCGGCTTCTTGATCTTGTAGGCGTACTCGCCCGTCGATACCACCCAGGAGATGGGGGTTTCGAACACCTCGACAGCGCCAATCGGGTGATCGAAACCGTCACCCTCCTTGAGCGCCTGTATCAGCGTTCGGCTCATGCGTCGTCTCCCTGTCAGTCGCGTTCGTGTCTTATAGCTGACGCATGGCGGCGAAGGCACGTTCGCTGGCCATCAAGGTCGTCTGAATATCGTCGTGGGTGTGCGCGCTCGACATGAAACCGGCTTCGAACGCGGACGGTGCCAGGTAGACACCGGATTCCAGCATCCGGGTGAAGAAATCACGAAACGCCTGGGCATCACAGGCCATGGTCTGGCCGAAGTTGTCGACCCGCTGCTGGGCGGTGAAGAAGAGCCCGAACATGCCCCCGGCGCGCTGGGTAATCAATTCGATACCGGCATCGCGGGCCCGCGCCTCGAGTCCTTCGCACAGCGTCTCGACGCGCGTGGAAAGGGCCTCGTGGAAACCCGGCTGGCGCACTTTCTCGAGCAGCGTGATGCCGGCGGCCATGGCCAGCGGATTGCCGGACAGCGTACCGGCCTGATAGACCGGCCCCAGCGGTGAAATCTGTTCCATGATGTCGCGTCTGCCGCCAAAGGCGCCCACCGGCATGCCGCCGCCGACGATCTTGCCCAGGCAGGTCAGGTCCGGGGTGACGCCGTAGTGCGCCTGAGCGCCGCCCAGTGCCACGCGAAAGCCGGTCATGACTTCGTCGAAGATCAGCACGCTGCCGTGACTGTTGCAGACCTCGCGCAGCGCCTCCAGAAAACCGGGCTGCGGCGGAATGCAGTTCATGTTGCCGGCCACGGGCTCGACGATGATGCAGGCGATCTGCTCGCCCATGGCTTCGAAGCACTCGTGCACCGCTTCGATGTCGTTATAGGCCAGCGTAATGGTATGTTCGGCGAGCGATGCCGGCACGCCGGGCGAACTGGGCTCGCCATGGGTCAGTGCGCCGGAACCCGCCTTGACCAGCAACGAATCCGAATGACCGTGATAGTTGCCCTCGAATTTGACGATCTTGTCGCGGCCGGTATAGCCCCGGGCCAGACGGATCGCCGACATCGTCGCCTCGGTGCCGGAATTGACCATCCGCACCATGTCGATGGAGGGAATGATCTCGCAGATCAGATCGGCCATGGTGGTCTCGATCGCCGTCGGCGTGCCGAAGGAGAGCCCACTATCCAGCCTTTCGCGGACCGCGTTCAACACCTCCGGATCGGCATGTCCGGTGATCATCGGGCCCCATGAGCCCACGTAATCGATATAACGCTTGCCTTCGACGTCGAACAGATAGGCGCCCTGGGCGCGTTCGACGAAGACCGGCGGCTGCGACATGCCCTTGAAGGCACGTACCGGAGAATTGACGCCGCCGGGAATGTGCCGGCAGGCGCGTTCGAACAGTTCGGCGGATGTCGTCATGGTGTTCTCTCCAGCAAAGTTCTACTGCCATCGATCGATGACAGGTTTTCCATCGATGGCGGAATTCGACAAAGCCACCTCGGCGAGACGGGCGTTGAGTTCGCGCACCGCTCGGCCGACGTCCGGCTGGCCGAAGATCGCATGGACAACCGCCAGCATCTCGGCGCCCGCCGCTCGGGCCTGGCCGGCGGTGTCGACATCGATCCCGCCGATCGCCACCCGGGGCAACCCGAGGGATTCGACCTCGGCAAGAATCGACAGCGGTGCCGATGCGGCCGCAGGCTTGGTGCGCGAGGCGAAAAAGCGCCCGAACGCCAGATAGCTGGCGCCGGCCTCGGCGGCCGCACGCGCCAGTGCCACCGAGTCGTGGCAGGTCGCGCCGATGATCGCGTCACGTCCCAGGCGCTCTCTGGCAGCAGCGACCGATACGTCCTCCTGCCCCAGGTGTAGCCCGACGATAGTGCCCCAACGTTGTTGCAGGCGTAGCGCCAGTTCGAGATCGTCGTTGACGACCAAGGGTACGCCATGGCGTTCGCAGAGTGCGGCCAGGGCGTCGCCCTGGCGTCGGCGACGATCGCCATCCGCGGACTTGTCGCGATATTGCAACAGTACGAGCCCCGCTTCCAGTGCCGATTCGCAGGCATCCAGCAGGGTTCTGTCATCCGGCAGCAATCGGCTATCGGTGATCGCGTAAAGCCCCTTGTTCATAAACCCGTGCATAACTTTTGAATAAACCTTGCATGAAGCCTGGTTCGACCCTCCCAGACAGCGCGTTCGGGACGGTCGAGACCGGCGGCATCGAGATCATCATTCCAGCGTGGCATCGAAGTCGGGCGCACGCCAGACCCGGTCAGGCAGATACTGGCCCTGCCCCAGCGCCAGGCCGTTATCCAGCGTATCCCAGGTGAAGCGTTGAGCCTGAGCGCAGGCTGCGGCCAATCCTTCCCCGGCGGCCAGACGGGTCGCCAGCGCCGAGGCCAGCGTACAGCCAGAGCCATGATAATGAGCGGGCAGCCGTGGCCATTGCCACTGCCGATTGAGTTCCGGCGTGTGCAGAGTATGCACCACATTGCCTGCGGCCGACTCGCCATCCAGCGGATCCGTGCCGGTCACCAGCACGGCCGCGCAGCCCAGCGACATTATCTCCACCACCCGGGCCACGTCGTCTCCGCCGATAGCAAAAGTCAGACGTGCCAGCTCGTGTCGATTGGGAGTCAAGATATCCACAAGGGGTAACAGCCGGCGACGAATCGGCTCGATCAAATCGACTGTGGATAACTCGGAGCCGTCACCGCCACGAATGACCGGATCGACGATCAACGGCGTACCGGGGCTCATACGGGCGACGTCGATCACCGCCTCCAGAACCTCGAGATTGGGGATCACGCCGACCTTGATGGCCGCGATACGAAAATCGTCGAACAGCGCGCGCGCCGCACGACGAATGTAATCTCCTCGACAGGGTTCGACGCTGATGACCTCGCGGGTCGATTGCACGGTCAGCGCGGTGGGTACGGTCACCGGCCAGCCGCCGCAGCCTCTCACGGCTTCGGCGTCCGCGACCAGTCCAGCGCCGCTACTGGGATCGTGGCCCGCCAGAATCATCACCACGGGCTTGTCGGCATGACGAATCATGGCGCCCACCCCGGAAGTTTCGTCGCCATTCGGGATCGGGTGGCGAGGTAGCCAGTCACTTTTCGCATGGTTGCTCTCCTCGTCGATCGCTGCGGTGTGTTCGTTGCGCTATCCAGTGTGGTAGGCAAGTGAGGTCGGCAGCCCGGTCAGCAACGGCACGGCTCGACCTCCGTGCGGACCGGGTTAGTGCCGGTGCTTTTACACAGGCGTCGGTGCTCACGAACAAGAGACGTCAGCGCTTACGTCGATAATAGTTCTCGATCGCCTCGCGAGTGATGATACCGGAAATCTTACGAATCATCGGCGCCGTGGTGTGCTCCACATAGAGCGCGTCGAGACCGGATTCGTTGAGCGTGTCATAGGCTTCGGACAGCGTCGCTTCCAGATGCACCGGCGCCAGATCGAGACGCTGGCCGGGAACTTCCTCGAGATCGATCTGGGCGTGTTCCGCGAGCCACGCCTCGTCATGCAGCACCCGCGCCAGGTGAGCGGCCTTCATCGCCAGCGGCGGCTTGTCCTTGTCGTCCTGGATGATCACCAGCCAGGTCGGTTTGGAATCGAGCAGCGCCTTGGCCCGGTCATGGTCGATGACCCGCGGCGTGCGCACCAGGTTGCGCTCCATCACCGCCGGTACCGCGACTCGCGACAGGGCCTGCATCAGCGGCTGCTGCAACGGGTGAAGCCCCTGCTGGGTCAGGCTGGAGAGGAAGAATCCCTGGCAGCGGCAGAGCTGGCGAGCGGTGAGCACCGCGACTACCACCGCCAGCATGCCCGGCAGCATGATCGCCGAGTTGCGGGTCAGTTCCAGCAGCGCCAGCAGGGCGGCCAACGGCGCCTGCAGCGCCGCACCCATCATCGCCGCCATGCCGAGTACCGCGTACAGATCCGGCGTCGTGACCACGCTCGGCAGCAGCGTCCCGCCGAGCATGCCCATCACCGCGCCCACGGCGGCGCCGGACACCAGCATCGGCCCGATCACGCCCACCGGCACGCCGCCGGCCATGCAGAGTCCGGTCAGCGCCAGCTTGACCACCGCCAGCACCAGCAGCACGTCCAGCGCCATCGGCCCGTTGAGCATCTGCTCCAGGCTGTCGTAGCCGATCCCCTGGACCTGGGGATACCACCAGGCGACGGCGCCTGTAAGCAGCCCGATGATCGCCAGACGCAGGGCAAAAGGCAGGCGGCTGATCGAAGGATGCCCCTGGGCCAAGCGCACGAAACCGCCGGCGAGCAGACCCACCACCAGCGCGGTCAGCACGATCCAGGGCAGATCCAGCAGCGAATTGAGCTGAAGTGGCGGTACGCTGAAGGCCGGCTCGGCCCCGTAGACCGCCCAGGAGACCAGCGCCCCCATGGTGGCGGCGAGGATCACCGGCATGAAGCCGGCGATGGTGTACTCCATCATCACCACTTCCATGGCAAAGATGACCCCGGCGATCGGGGTATTGAACGAGGCGGAAATCCCGGCCGCGGTGCCGCAAGCCACCAGTACCCGCAGGCTGTTGTGGGGCAGACGCAGACGCGAGCCGATCCAGCTCGACGCCGCCGAGCCGAGATGGATCGCCGGCCCTTCACGACCGGCCGAGAGTCCACCGATCACCGAGATCACCCCGACCCACCACTGATTGATCCAGTTGCGCAGCGGCATCTTGCCCTGATGATAGGCGAGACGCTCGATGACGTGGCCGATCCCCATCTTCAGCGCGCGACCGGGTTGCGGCCATAGCCACGCCCCGATCAGGGCAACGGCGACCAGCGGCAGACCGGCACGAAACAGCGGCGACAGGGTCTCGAACGCTTCCGGGTCGTCACCGGGGATGAAAAACAGCGCGCCGAATTCCAGTAGCAACCGGAAAACGACCATCACGGTTCCGGTCAGGATGCCGGCAAGAATGCCCAGCAGGCAGAGCTGCGGCATGGCATCGACGCTCGCCAGCTGGCGTCGAAATCGTTCGAGGCTGAGACGTCTGGGGATAAACCGCGGCACGCGTGGCAAAGCGTCCTCCTTGCCCGATCCAAAGCGCTCGTCCAGCCGGGCGATAGCCATGCAGCCCGATACCTGTGCGAGCCACCGGCGACACCGTCCAAGCGGTTGACGAGACAGACATCATACACCGATCCGTGACGGCCGCTGGCAGACTCGCGTCGGCCTCGCCAAGGCTAAAGTTGACCCTTTTACTCGGTATTACCGATAATGGACGTCAACGAGGCGGTTTTCACCGCCCATGCCATTTTCGCTAGACCGGCCACTTCGATCGACGGCCGGCACGCACGGGAGCGTGACAATGAGCACAGTGGAGTCTTTCGCTCCGACCCCGATGTTCTTCACCAATGCCGCCGCTACGCGGGTCAAGGCGTTGATTGCCGAAGAGAACAACTCAAGCCTCAAGCTGCGGGTCTATGTCACCGGCGGCGGCTGTTCGGGATTCCAGTACGGCTTCGATCTCGGCGACCAGACCGCCGAGGATGACACCGTGATCGACAACGACGGCGTCAGCCTGGTGGTGGATTCGCTCTCCTACCAGTATCTGGTCGGCTCGACGGTGGATTTCGAGGAAGGCTTGGCCGGGGCCCGTTTCATCATCAAGAACCCCAATGCCCAATCCACCTGTGGCTGCGGCGCCTCGTTCTCGGTCTAGGAACTGGGGCGGTAAACTAGGTTTTGAATCGAAAATTAGCCGAACGACGAGCAGACAAGGCAAAAACTGAGGAAATAGCGGAGTTTACGCGGTGAGTATTTTGACCGGGCAGGAGCTCCAGTCAGTTTTTAACGCAGTATGGTCGAGCACAGGCATTTTCGAGCAAAACCTAGGTCGACTTGACGTTCAGTAACAAGATTCCTCAAGGTAGTCGTCGATTGCCCTAATCGATAAAAACGTGAGGAAACCATGAAAAACAACACATCCCTGAGCTACTGGCTCACCATCCCCGCCCTCGCCCTGTCGCTGGGTGCCTCCAGCCTGGCCAATGCGCAGGACACCACGCTCAAGGCCGTCACCGACCCCAGCTTCGTCCCGTTCGAGATGATGGATCAGGACAGTGGCGAGATGGTCGGCTTCGATATGGACATCCTGCACGAGATCGCCGACCGCGCCGGCTTCAAGGTCGATCTCAATACCATGGATTTCAACGGCATCATCCCCGCGGTGCAGACCGGCAACGTCGATCTGGCGATCGCCGGCATCACCATCACCGACGAACGCCAGCAGATCGTCGATTTCAGCGACCCCTACTACGACTCCGGCCTGCGCATTCTGGTCTCCGACGACAGCGACGTGGGATCCCTCGACGATCTGGAAGGCAAGCGCATCGCGACCAAGATCGGCTCAACCAGCTATGACTACCTGCAGGAGAAGCTGGGCGACGATGCCGAGATCACGCCCTATCCGGGCAGCTCCGACATGTACATGGCACTGATGGGCGGCAGCGCGGACGCGGTTTTCTACGACGCGCCCAACGTCGGCTACTTCGCCCAGACCAAAGGCAAGGACAAGGTCAAGACCGTCGGCCCGCTGTATGAAGGCCAGCAGTACGGCATCGCCTTTGCCAAGGACAGCCAGTGGGTAGAGCCTGCCAACAAGGCGCTGAAGGCCATGCATGACGACGGCACCTACGACGAGATCCACAAGAAATGGTTCGGCGAAGCGGCTGACGCCAAATGACCGACCACGTCTGATCGAGGCCGGCGCTCTCGCGCCGGTCTCGATGTTTGCGGATACCGTGACTGTTCGTTCTTGAAGACGGCAGTTCAGGAAGACCTCATCGCATGGCGGTGAGGTCTTTTGCTCGCGTTGCCAACGGAGACACCCCGTGGAGTTCAACTTCCAGTTCGACTGGCAGGCGGCGATCGATTCGCTGCCTTTCCTGCTCAAGGGTCTGCCCTACACCCTGCTCATCTCTTTCGTCGGCCTGGCCATCGGCTTCGTGGTCGGCATCGTTTTCGGCCTGATGCGGATCGGGCCCACTCGCTGGCTGCGAATTCCCGCCGTGGTCTATATCGAGGTTTTCCGCGGCACGCCGGTGCTGGTCCAGGTGCTATTCATCTTCTACGGCCTGCCCACGCTGCTGGGTGGCCCGATCAACGCGCTGACGGCGGGCATCGCCGCTATCGCCCTCAACGCTGGCGCCTATATCTCGGAAATCGTCCGGGGCGGCGTGCAGTCGATCGAACGTGGCCAGCGCGAAGCCGGGCTGTCGCTGGGGCTGTCGCCGCCTCAGACCTTTCGCTACGTGATCTGGCCTCAGGCCCTGCGCCGGATGATTCCGGCACTCGGCAATCAGGGCATCGTCAGCATCAAGGACACCTCGCTGTTCTCGGTGATCGGGGTCGGCGAGCTGGTCCGCCAGGGCCAGGTCTACATCGCCAATACCTTCACCGCGCTGGAGGTCTACTTCATGATCGCCCTGCTCTACCTGGCGATTACCCTGAGTCTGTCATTGGCTCTGAGTCTGCTCGAACGCAAGGGGTTGGTGGGATGAACGATCGCGTAAGCAACCAGGACACCGCTCAGACGGCCGAGGCATCGCCGATCGTGCGTCTCGACAAGGTCAACAAGCACTTCGGTAGCCTGCACGTGATGCAGGAGATCGACCTCAGCGTGGCCCATGGCGAAGTCGTGGTCATCATCGGTGCCAGCGGCTCGGGGAAATCCACGCTGATTCGCTGCGTCAACGGACTCGAACCCTTCCAGTCCGGGCGCATCGAAGTCGATGGCAAGACCCTGATGCCCAACGGGGCCAGCGGCAAATCGCTGCAGGCCGTGCGCACCGAGGTCGGGATGGTGTTCCAGCAGTTCAATCTGTTTCCGCACCTGTCGATCCGCGACAACGTCACGTTGGCACCACGCAAGGTCCGTGGCTGGACGCGCCAGCAGGCCGATGCCACCGCCGACAAGCTGCTCGAGCGGGTCGGCATTTCCGATCAGGCCGACAAGTATCCGACTCAGCTTTCGGGCGGTCAGCAGCAGCGCGTGGCGCTCGCCCGGGCGCTCGCAATGGAACCTCGGCTGATGCTGTTCGACGAGCCGACCTCGGCGCTGGACCCGGAGATGATCGGCGAGGTTCTCGACGCCATGCGCGAGCTGGTGAACGACGGCATGACCATGATGATCGTCACCCACGAGATGGGCTTTGCCCGGGAAGTCGCCGATCGTGTGGTGTTCGTGCACGAAGGCCGGATCGTCGAACAGGGACCGCCCAATCAACTCTTCGACCAGCCGCAGCATGAGCGCACTCAGGCGTTTCTGGCGCGGGTGCTCAAGCACTAGTCGATAACCGGGTTGTGCGCGGCTTGAGGGCTCCCTTCAAGCCGCTTGCACGCTATCTGCTGCCCGGTGGATAGGCTCTCCTGTCGAGTGCCGCGGAGACCTATTTCCAGACCGAGTCACGCTCGCTGTCTGCGCCGCTGCGCTCCTTGCCTCACTTCTCGCTCCCTTGTCCCCGCCACTTTTCTTCAGCGCTGTTTCCTATCGTTTTTGCTCATCGATTTCCCCCATTGATTTCCCCCAGCGTTTTTTCCCATGTTGATCGCCCTTCCGTTTCATTGGCGGCTGTTTCGGACTCGAACCATTGCCGTTCGAATCGCCGTCTTTCCTGCGGCTGTCTGACTCGTCGTTCTCCATCGATTTTGCCGATTCTGACCCGTCCGGCCGAACCCACGACGTTCATTCCCGCTTGTCGGCATCAAAAAATCCGCTCGGAAAGGTCGAAATTTGTCGTTTCAGGTTATCCAGATCGGCTTTTTTCGCCTGTGGATAGTTTTTTTGCCGATCTTGCTGCAGCCCCGACTCACGCGACGCTAGCGAATGATCGAGGGGGTGTTGACCACCGCGGTAACAGATAACGTATGCAGCGGTGGATAACAGGTGTGCAGTCCGGGCTGTGCACAAACAAGGCTTCTGTCCACAGGAATCAACACCTCTGTCAGCAGCATGCCCCATGCTTGTCAAGCAATCGAATAACAATGCAAGTTCTCGTAATATATAGAGTATTTCCACTTATCCACTGAAAATGTCCACACCATTAGTTACTACCACAACAGAACTTCTTTATATATTTCTCATTAATTAATAATGACTCTGTGAGTTAGCGACTCACCGTCGAATCGGGTGTGGAAAACCCCTGACGGTTACCCACAGGAGGTTTATACTGGGCGGCTTTCGTGGCCAACCGTTCTCGGCCACCATGAAAAGCGTCGCTGCGACGGCGCTGAACCTCGTCTTGGCGAGGTTTCGAGATCCATTTGCTGTCGGTGCCGATTCGATGCGTTCGCATCAGCACCTCGTGAGGTAAACCGTGGAGTATCCCGACCGTTTTCAGGTCATCGTGATCGGCGGTGGCCATGCCGGCACCGAAGCCGCACTCGCTGCGGCTCGCAGTGGTGTCCGTACCCTGCTGCTGACGCACAACATCGAGACGCTGGGCCAGATGTCCTGCAACCCCGCCATTGGCGGGATCGGCAAGAGCCATCTGGTCAAGGAGATCGACGCCCTGGGCGGCGCCATGGCGCAGGCCACCGACCTGGCCGGCATCCAGTTTCGCGTTCTCAATTCCCGCAAGGGACCGGCAGTGCGAGCGACACGGGCTCAGGCCGATCGAGTCCGTTACAAGGCCGCCATCCGTGGAATGCTGGAAAACCAGCCCAATCTGACCCTGTTCCAGCAGGGCGTCGACGATCTGATCGTCGACAACGACAGCGTCGTCGGTGTCACGACCCAGACCGGCATTCGCTTCATGGCGGATACCGTGGTTTTGTGTACCGGAACCTTCCTGGGTGGCGTGATCCACATCGGTCTGGATCATCATGCCGGCGGCAGAGCCGGAGACCCGCCGGCCAATGCGCTGGCTCAGCGGCTGCGAGCCCTGCCATTCCGGGTCGATCGGCTGAAGACCGGTACCCCGCCGCGGATCGATGCCAAGAGCGTCGATTTTTCCAAACTCGAGCGTCAGCCGGGCGACACGCCGTTGCCGGTGATGTCGTATCTGGGCAGCCGCGATCAGCATCCGCGTCAGGTCGATTGCCATATCGGCCACACCAACGAACGCACCCACGAGATCATCTTCGCCAATCTCGACCGCTCGCCGATGTATTCCGGGGTGATCGAGGGCGTCGGGCCGCGTTACTGCCCGTCGATCGAGGACAAGGTTCATCGCTTCGCCGACAAGACCAGCCATCAGGTCTTCGTCGAACCCGAAGGGCTGGATACCCACGAGCTCTATCCCAACGGCATTTCCACGTCGCTGCCGTTCGATGTCCAGCTGCAGGTCGTGCGCTCGATCGTCGGAATGGAAAATGCCCATATCACGCGGCCCGGCTACGCCATCGAATACGACTTCTTCGATCCGCGCGATCTCAAGCACTCGCTGGAAACCAAATTTATCCACAACCTGTTCTTCGCCGGTCAGATCAACGGCACCACGGGTTACGAGGAAGCTGGCGCTCAGGGACTGCTGGCCGGCATCAATGCCGCCAGACGTGTCCGGGGCGAATCGGCCTGGTGGCCACGCCGCGACGAGGCCTATCTGGGCGTGCTGGTCGACGACCTGATCACCATGGGCACGCAGGAGCCCTACCGCATGTTCACCTCGCGTGCCGAATATCGCCTGCTGCTGCGCGAGGACAACGCTGACCTGCGACTCACCGCCATCGGCCGCGATCTGGGGCTGGTCGACGATCATCGCTGGTCGGCGTTCGAGACCAAGCGCGAGAAGATCGAGCAGGAGAGCGCACGACTGCGTTCGACCTGGATCCAGCCGAAGACCGAGGCCGGCGAGTGTGTGGCCGAAAAGCTCGGTCAGCCGCTGTCGCATGAGTACAGCCTGATGGAGCTGCTCAAGCGTCCCGAGCTCACCTACGCCGACGTGGCGTCGCTCAAGGGCGAGCCCGTCAGCGAGGAGCCGGTCGCCGAGCAGGTCCAGATCGAGGCCAAGTACGAGGGTTACATCGCGCGTCAGCAGGACGAGATCGATCGTCTGCGGCGCCATGAAGCCACCCCGCTGCCGGAATCGCTGGATTACGCCAGGGTCGAAGGACTCTCCACCGAGATTCGCCAGAAATTCGAGCAGGTCCGACCGGAGACGCTGGGCCAGGCCGGCCGCATCTCCGGGGTCACGCCGGCCGCCGTCTCGATTCTGCTGATCCACCTCAAAAAGCGTCGTCTGATCGACGACAGCCGGGCATTGAGCGCATGACGCCAGTTTGTGAACGTCTGCTGGATGACGGTCTGGCGGCGCTGAACGTCGAAATCGAGAGGCCGCAGCGGCAACGATTGCTGTCGCTGCTCGCGCTGTTGCACAAGTGGAATCGCGCCTATAACCTCACCGCAGTGCGCTCGCCCGAGGCGATGGTCAGCCGCCATCTGCTGGACAGCGTCAGCGTGGCCTTTGCCGTGCGCGGACCCACCCTGCTGGACGTAGGGTCGGGACCGGGGTTCCCGGGTCTGGTGCTGGCGATCCTGAATCCCGAACTTCAGGTCACGCTGGTGGACAGCAACGGCAAAAAAGTCCGCTTTCAGCGCCAGGCAGTAATGGAGCTCGGGCTCGACAACGTCAGCTGCGAGCAGGTTCGGGTCGAATCTTTCGATGCGACCTTCGACCAGATCATCTCGCGTGCTTTCGCGGCGCTAGGCGATTTCGTCACGCTGACCGAGCCGCTGCTGGCCGAAGGCGGTGAATGGCTGGCAATGAAAGGGGGGCTCGAATCGCGTGAACTCGAATCGCTGCCTGCCCATGTCGCCATCCACCAACGGCTGGCGTTGACGGTACCCGGTGTCGATGATGCCGAACGCCAGCTGCTCCGCCTCGGTCGAATCGATGAGGCGGGCCGACGCTCGTAACGGCGTCAACGGGCCGTTTTGTTATGAAACGGCGGTGTCGTTCATGCCGTGCCGGATACACGCTAGCGGATCGCTCGCGATCCACAGGATCAGCCTCGACGAAGGGAGTCGCCAGTGACCAGAATCATTGCCTTGACCAATCAGAAAGGCGGGGTGGGAAAGACCACCACCGCGGTCAATCTGGCGGCTTGCCTAGCGGCACTCGATCGCCGCGTGTTGCTGATCGATCTCGATCCGCAGGGCCATGCCACCATGGGCAGCGGCGTCGACAAGCATGATCTCGACGGCAGCGTGCTCGACGTGCTGCTCGGCGACAAGAACGCCGCCGAGGTGATCGTCGACTGCGCCGTGGCCGGTTACGCGCTGTTGCCGGGCAACGGTGATCTGACCGCCGCCGAGGTCGATCTGCTCGATCGCGACGGTCGCGAACGGGTGCTGCAGAGTGCCATCGAGAGCGTCGCTGCGGATTACGACGTGGTGATGATCGACTGCCCGCCCTCGCTCAACATGCTGACGGTCAACGCCTTGACCGCTGCCCATGGCGTGCTGATTCCGGTTCAGTGCGAATTCTATGCGCTTGAAGGTCTCTCGGCGCTGCTCGACACCGTCGAGCAGATCCAGGAAAGCGTGAACCCCACCCTCGAGATATTCGGCATCGTGCGGACCATGTATGACCCGCGCAACAGCTTGACCCGAGACGTCAGCAAGCAGCTCGGCCAGTATTTCGGCGACTCCCTGCTCAAGACCACCATCCCGCGAAACGTCCGCGTGGCCGAAGCGCCCAGTCATGGCGTGCCGGTCACCAAGTACGCGCGCCTTTCGCGTGGCAGCCAGGCCCATCGTGTTCTGGCCAAGGAACTGATTCGGCGGTTGGCGCTGTAATGACGATGACTGCTGCGAGGAACACCCCATGACGACGCGCAAACGCCCGCTGGGCCGCGGCCTCGATGCCCTGATCGGCTCCAGTGCCCGTCGCCGCGATAGCCTGTCGCAGGAAGCCGACGCGAATACCCCGGCGCCAGCGCAGGTCTCGCCCGAATCACAAGGGATCGGCGAGCGTCTGGAGCGCCTGCCGTTGCGCCAGCTGACCCGCGGCAAATATCAGCCGCGACGCGATATCCAGCCCGAAGCGCTGGAGGAACTGGCCGATTCGATCCGGGCCCAGGGCGTGATGCAGCCGATCGTGGTGCGACAAATTGGCGCAGAGCGCTACGAGATCATTGCCGGCGAAAGGCGCTGGCGGGCATCGCAGCTGGCCGAGGTCGAAACCATCCCCGCGGTCATTCGCGAGGTCAGCGACGAGGTCGCACTCGCCCTGGCGCTGATCGAGAATATCCAGCGTGAAAACCTCAATCCGGTCGAGGAGTCGATGGCGCTGAAACGCCTGCTCGACGAGTTCGAACTGACCCAGCAGCAGGTTGCCGATGCGGTAGGGCGCTCGCGGGCTCAGGTTGCCAATCTGCTGCGTCTACTGGCCCTCGATCCGCAGGTGCTGACGCTGCTGGAACGCGGCGATCTGGACATGGGGCACGCCCGTGCCCTGCTCAGCCTGCCGGCCGCCAAGCAGCGCCACGCGGCGCATGAGGTGGTGGCGCGCGAGCTCACCGTGCGCCAGACCGAAGCACTGGTCAAGCAGATCGCCAGCGGCCAGAAGAAGGCCGAAGACAAGCGCCCCCCGGCCGATGTCGGACGGCTCGAGAATCGTCTCGGCGACCTGCTGGGCGCGCCGGTCAAGATTCATCACAATTCGTCCGGCAAAGGACGTGTCACGATTCGTTACACTAGCCTCGACGAACTGGATGGCATACTCGAGCATATCCGCTGATCGGTCTGACTCGTCGGCAGACGAAGCACGGACGCATCGACAAAAGTATTTAGCGCGTTAACGGGATTTGCGCACTTTTCGCGATCTTTTGCTCAGCAAGATGCCTCAGATCGGTGCAGGTTCGGTTGAAGCGGCATGATCGCTTCTCTATAATCCGCCGGAATTCGTCAGACTGACGCCGCAGGTAGGCATCGAACGTCGCAGCAGCGAATTCATCCCAGGAATCAACGGCGAGACCGAAGCCATGCAACCAGCGGCACCGGCCAAGCTTGCAAGACCGCGAATCGCGGGGTTGATCCTGTTACAGTGCGGCGTGGTGATGGGGTTGGCCCTCATCGGCTGGGGTGTCTGGGGTCGCGGAACGGCATTTTCCGCCTTGACCGGTGGTCTCGTCGCTGCCATTCCCAACGCCTTCTTTGCCTGGTGTGCCTTTCGTTATCAGGGCCCGGCACTGGCAAGAAACATCGTCAAAAGCTTCTATCAAGCCGAGGCCGGCAAGTTCGGTTTGACGGCGGTACTGTTCACGCTGGCGTTCGTGGCCGTGCCCCCCTCAAACCCCGCTTTCTTCTTTGGCGCTTATGTAGTGACACTGCTGGTGCATTGGCTGGGCCCATGGCTGCTGCGCCGACCGTCACACATTCAATCTCGAGGCTGAACCATGGCTGGCAACAACATGACGAGTACGGAGTACATCCAGCACCACTTGCAGAACATGACCTATGGTCTGCATCCGGAGAACGGCTGGTCGATGGCTCACTCCGCCGCCGATGCCAAGGCGATGGGATTCTGGGCCATCCACGTCGATACCATGTTGTGGTCGATCGGCCTCGGGGTGCTGTTTCTGTGGCTGTTCCGCTCGGTGGCCAAGCGCGTCTCCACCGGTGTTCCCACCGGTCTGCAGAACTTCGTCGAGATGATAGTCGAATTCGTCGATGGCTCGGTACGCGAGACGTTCCATGGCAAGAGCCGATTGATCGCTCCGCTGTCGCTGACGATTTTCTGCTGGATTTTCCTGATGAACATCATGGACCTGGTGCCGGTGGATTTTCTGCCGATGCTGGCGCAGAAAATCGGCAGCTGGTTCGGTGCCGATCCGTCGCATGTCTATTTCAAGGTCGTCCCGACCACCGACATCAATGCCACGCTCGGCATGTCGCTGTCGGTCTTCGCACTCATCATCTTCTATTCCATTCGCTCCAAGGGACTGTCGGGTTTTATCGCCGAGTTGACGTTGCACCCCTTCAATACGTCCAATATTTTTGCCCAGATCCTGTTGATTCCGGTCAATTTACTGCTTGAACTCGTGACCTTGTTGGCCAAACCGGTTTCGCTGGCGTTACGACTGTTCGGTAACCTCTACGCCGGCGAACTGATCTTTATCCTGATAGCGATGGTCGGACTGTGGCAGCTGCCGCTGCACTTCCCGTGGGCCGTGTTCCACATCCTGATCATCACGCTGCAGGCCTTCATCTTCATGATGCTCACCATCGTCTATCTGAGCATGGCGACGGAAGAGCAGCATTGAGTAGCGTTCCCGTTAACCCCTGACCCCTGAAACTCAACTGAGCAAGACTCGACTGAGCAAGACTCGACTGAAAACTGGAGACAACCATGGAAGCACAAGTTCTGGGCATGACCGCGATTGCCGTTTCTCTGTTGATCGGCCTGGGTGCCCTCGGCACCGCGATCGGCTTCGGTATCCTCGGCGGCAAGTTTCTGGAAGGCGCCGCGCGCCAGCCGGAAATGATCCCGCAGCTGCAGGTCAAGATGTTCATCGTTGCGGGCCTGCTTGACGCCGTGACCATGATCGGCGTCGGTATCGCCCTGTTCTTCACCTTCGCCAATCCGTTTGTCGGTTAACGGCGCCGTTCGTGGCCCACGAGGCCTCCGGTGACCCTTAATCCCAAACCCGTGACGCGAGAGGTGCTGGCGTGAATCTGAACCTTACACTGATTGGTCAGGCCATAGCCTTTGCCGTCTTCGTCTGGTTCTGCATGAAGTATGTATGGCCGCCGGTCATGCAGGCCCTGCAGGAACGACAGAAGAAGATTGCCGATGGTCTGGATGCAGCCAGCCGTGCGACCCGTGATCTCGAACTGGCTCAGGAAAAAGCCGAAGAGACACTGCGGGAGAGCAAGGAGCAGGCGCAACAGATCCTCGAACAGGCCAACAAGCGATCCAATCAGATCGTCGAAGAAGCTCGCGAGACTGCGCGGGCCGAAGGCGAGCGCATCATTGCAGGCGCTCGCAGCGAAATCGATCAGGAGATCAATCGCGCGAAGGAAGAGCTGCGTGCCCAGGTATCGCTGCTGGCTGTGGCCGGCGCCGAGCGCATCCTGGAGTCCTCCATCGACGAAGCCAAGCATCGTGAGCTCGTCGACAAGCTCGCTGCCGAGCTCTAAGGAGGCGCACCATGGCTGAATCGTCTACCGTCGCTCGACCCTACGCCAAGGCGGCGTTCGAGTTCGCGCGCGATCAAAAGGCGCTCCAAGCGTGGTCCCAGAGTCTGTCACTGGTCGCCCAGGTGGCCGCTGACTCCGATGTCCGTGCACGCATTCTCGCCAACCCGCGGCTGACGGCCGACGACAAGACGCGTCTGCTGCTGGAAGTCTGCGGTGACGAACCCTTCGACGAGGGCGTGGGTAATTTCCTGCACCTCGTCGGCGAAAAGGGGCGTCTGGCTGCGTTGCCCGACATTTTCGAAGAGTTCGAGGCGCTGCGCGCCCGGCAAGAAAAGCGGGTCGATGTCACCATCGTCTCCGCCTTCGAGCTGGATGACGCGCAGCAGAACGTACTCGTCGAGGCTCTGAAGAAGCGCCTGAATCGTGAAATCTCCATTACCACTCAGGTGGACCGCGAGCTGCTAGGCGGCGTGATCCTGCGTACCGGAGACACCGTCATCGACGGTTCCGTGCGCGGTCGATTGCAACGTCTGCGCGAAGCGCTCACCGCTTGAGTTCGAGGGACATGGCATGCAGCAACTGAATCCTTCCGAGATCAGCGACATCATCAAACAGCGTATCGATAAGCTGGATGTCGCCTCCGAGGCCCGTAATCAGGGCACCGTCGTCAGCGTCGCTGACGGCATCGTTCGCATCCACGGCCTGGCCGACGCGATGCTGGGCGAAATGATCGAATTCCCCGGTGGCGTCTTCGGCATGGCGCTCAACCTCGAGCGCGACAGCGTCGGCGCCGTGGTGCTGGGCGACTACCTGGAACTCGAAGAGGGCATGACCGCGCAGTGTACCGGTCGTATCCTCGAGGTTCCGGTCGGCCCGGAGCTGATCGGCCGCGTGGTCGATGCGCTGGGTAACCCGGTCGATGGCAAGGGTGACATCGACACCAAGATGACCGATGCGATCGAGAAGGTCGCGCCCGGCGTCATCACCCGTCAGTCCGTCGACCAGCCGGTCCAGACCGGTCTCAAGTCGATCGATGCGATGGTGCCGATCGGTCGTGGCCAGCGTGAGCTGATCATCGGCGACCGCCAGATCGGTAAATCCGCGGTGGCGATCGATGCGATCATCAACCAGAAAGGTACGGGCATCACCTGTATCTACGTGGCGATCGGCCAGAAGCAGTCGACCATCGCCAACGTGGTGCGCAAGCTCGAACAGCACGGTGCCATGGAGCACACCATCGTGGTCGCCGCCGGCGCCGCCGATCCGGCTTCCATGCAGTATCTGGCACCGTACGCCGGCTGCACCATGGGCGAATACTTCCGTGACCGTGGCGAAGACGCGCTGATCGTCTATGACGATCTCTCCAAGCAGGCTGTCGCCTACCGTCAGATCTCGCTGCTGCTGCGTCGTCCGCCGGGTCGTGAAGCCTATCCGGGTGACGTGTTCTATCTCCACTCGCGTCTGCTCGAGCGTGCCGCGCGCGTCAACACCGATTACGTCGAGAAGTTCACCAACGGTGAAGTGAAAGGCAAGACCGGTTCGCTGACCGCACTGCCGATCATCGAGACCCAGGGCGGCGACGTCTCCGCGTTCGTTCCGACCAACGTGATCTCGATCACCGACGGTCAGATCTTTCTCGAGACGGGGTTGTTCAACTCCGGTATCCGTCCGGCGATCAACGCCGGTCTATCGGTATCGCGTGTTGGCGGCTCGGCCCAGACCAAGATCATCAAGAAACTGGGTGGCGGTGTCCGTCTGGCCCTTGCGCAGTATCGCGAGCTGGCGGCGTTCTCGCAGTTCGCTTCCGATCTCGACGAAGCGACCCGCAAGCAGCTCGAGCACGGTCAGCGTGTCACCGAACTGATGAAGCAGAAGCAGTACTCGCCACTGTCGGTGGCCGAGATGGGGGTGACGCTGTACGCCGCCAACGAAGGCTTCCTGGACGACGTCGCGGTCGACAAGGTGCTGGATTTCGAACGTGCGCTGCACGATTACATGAAGTCCGAGCATGCCGACCTGCTCGACAAGATCAACCAGAGCGGCGGCTACGACGACGAGATCCAGAAAGGTCTCAAGTCGGGTCTCGAGTCGTTCAAGTCCACTCAGACCTGGTAGGTGGCGCGACCCGCTCCATCGTGATGCGATGGCAGCGGGTCGTCTCGCCCGACTGAGCGGCATGAATCAGGGTGATCCGAGATGGCAGCTGGAAAAGAGATCAAATCCCAGATTGGGAGCATCAAGAACACGCAGAAAATCACCAGCGCCATGGAAATGGTCGCTGCGTCGAAAATGCGTCGGGCTCAGGAGCGCATGGCGGCCAGTCAGCCCTATGCGAAACTGATCCGCCGGGTGGTCGGCCACGTTGCCAAGGCCAACCCGGAATACCGTCACGACTATATGGTCGAGCGTGAGGTCAAGCGCGTCGGCTATATCGTCGTTTCCAGTGACCGCGGGCTCGCCGGCGGCTTGAACGTCAACATGTTCAAGGCGGTGGTCAAGCACGCGCGCGACTGGGACCAGAAGGGCGTCGGTGCCGACTTCGCGGCCATCGGCAGCAAGGCCGGCGGCTTCTTTCGCAAGCGCGGCGGCAATCTGCTGGCGGCGAAGAAAGGCCTCGGCGATGCGCCGGAAGCCCAGGATCTGGTCGGTAGCGTCAAGGTGATGCTCGATGCCTTCGATGAAGGCAGTCTGGATCGGCTCTACGTGGTGTACAACGAATTCGTCAACACCATGAGCCAGAAACCCGTCGTGCGTCAGCTGCTGCCCCTCGAGGCAGTCGAGGACGAAAGCGAAGGGGATGAACAACCCGGTCCCGGTGATACGCAGAAAAGCTGGGACTACCTGTATGAGCCGGATGCCAAGACCCTGCTCGATCATCTGCTGGTTCGCTACGTCGAATCCCAGGTGTATCAGGCCGTGGTGGAGAACGCGGCTTGTGAGCAGGCCGCGCGCATGATCGCGATGAAGAACGCGACCGACAATGCCGGCGATCTGATTGACGATCTTCAACTGGTGTACAACAAGGCGCGTCAGGCGGCCATTACCCAGGAAATTTCGGAAATCGTCGGTGGTGCCGCGGCGGTATGACGACAGCGCCGCCCGCGTGGCGGCGGTCTCGAATACGGCTTGGCTAGGCGTCGCATGAATGAAGTCACTTCGCGGCGCCCTACAGGTTTCATTTGCAGGTTTACGAGGAACCACTATGAGCGGACGTATCGTACAAATCATAGGCGCGGTGGTTGACGTAGAATTCCCGCGGGACGACGTGCCCAAGGTCTACGACGCGCTGACGGTCTCGGGCAGAGAGGCCGTTCTCGAAGTACAGCAGCAGCTGGGTGACGGCGTGGTTCGCGCCATCGTCATGGGCTCCAGTGAAGGCCTTCAGCGTGGCATCGAGGTCGTGAATACCGGTGCCGCGATCTCCGTGCCGGTGGGCACGCAGACGCTGGGCCGGATCATGAACGTGCTGGGTCAGCCGATCGACGATGCCGGCGACATTGGTGACGATGCCGTGCGCATGCCGATCCACCGTCAGGCGCCCGGCTACGCGGATCAGGCCGCTTCCAGCGATCTGCTGGAGACCGGCATCAAGGTCATCGATCTGGTCTGCCCGTTCGCCAAGGGCGGCAAGGTCGGTCTGTTCGGCGGTGCCGGTGTCGGCAAGACCGTCAACATGATGGAACTGATCCGTAACATCGCCACCGAGCACAGCGGCTATTCCGTGTTCGCCGGTGTCGGCGAGCGTACTCGTGAAGGTAACGACTTCTATCACGAGATGAAGGAATCCAACGTTCTCGACAAGGTCGCGCTGGTCTACGGCCAGATGAACGAGCCCCCGGGCAACCGTCTGCGCGTCGCGCTGACCGGCCTGACCATCGCCGAGAACTTCCGTGACGAAGGTCGCGACGTGCTGCTGTTCGTCGACAACATCTACCGCTACACGCTGGCCGGTACCGAAGTGTCGGCGCTGCTGGGTCGTATGCCGTCGGCAGTAGGCTATCAGCCGACGCTGGCGGAAGAGATGGGCGCCCTGCAGGAGCGCATCACCTCGACCAAGACCGGCTCGATCACTTCCGTCCAGGCCGTCTACGTGCCCGCGGATGACTTGACCGACCCGTCTCCGGCGACCACCTTCGCTCACCTCGATTCGACCGTGACGCTGTCGCGCTCGATCGCCGAGCTGGGTATCTATCCGGCCGTCGATCCGCTCGACTCCACCTCGCGTCAGCTCGATCCGCTGGTCGTCGGCGAAGAGCACTACAATATCGCTCGCGGCGTGCAGAACGTGCTGCAGCGCTACAAGGAGCTCAAGGACATCATCGCCATCCTGGGGATGGACGAGCTGTCCGACGAGGACAAGCTGGCCGTGGCACGAGCGCGTAAGATTCAGCGCTTCCTGTCGCAGCCGTTCTTCGTCGCCGAGATCTTCACCGGCGCGCCCGGCAAGTATGTATCGCTGCAGGAAACCATCCGTGGCTTCCAGGGCATTCTCAACGGCGATTACGACGATATGCCGGAGCAGGCCTTCTACATGGTCGGCACCATCGACGAAGCCGTCGAGAAAGCCAAGAGCATGAAGTAAGCCTGCAGACTCCCGGGAGATATCGCTATGGCCACATTTCAGTGTGACATCGTCAGTGCCGAGAAGGAGATCTTCTCGGGCAGCGTCGAGCAGCTCATTGCTGCCGGCGTGGCCGGCGATCTGGGTATCCTGCGCGGTCACGCGCCGCTGCTGACCGAGCTCAAGCCCGGTCCGGTGCGCGTGATTCAGGAAAACGGTGAAGAAGAGCTCTACTACGTCACCGGCGGCTTCCTCGAAGTGCAGCCCAACGTGGTCTCGGTGCTGGCGGATACCGTCACCCGAGCCAGCGATCTGGACGAAGCGGAAGCCGAGCAGGCACGTCAGCATGCGCTGGCCTCGCTCAACGAGCAGCAGACCGAGCTCGACTATACGCGGGCGGCCGCGGAGCTGGCCGAAGCCACGGCTCAGCTGCGTACGCTGCAACAGCTGCGCAATCGAGCCGGCCGCGGCTAACGGCATCGCCGTGCAAGACCCGAAAGGCGACTCTCCGGAGTCGCCTTTTTTATGGTCGTCTGGGAAGGAGCGTTCGAGGAATCTGTCATCGGCGTCCTCAAGCGCTAGAATGACGCCCAGTTTTCATTGATCAAAAGGATGGACGCCATGACTCTCGACGTCGTGATACTGGCCGCTGGCCAAGGCACCCGCATGCGCTCGAAGACGCCGAAGGTGCTGCACAAGCTGGCAGGGCGGCCACTGGTTCAGCATGTCGTCGACACGGCGGCAGGGTTGGAGAACGCCCGGCTGCACGTGGTGGTCGGTCACGGCGGCGAGGCGGTGCGCGAGGCGCTCGCTGGCGCCAGTTCGACGCCTGCCGATGGCGAGCTCGCCTTCTGTGAACAGACCGAGCAGAAGGGCACCGGGCATGCGGTGGCTCAGGCGCTGGACGGCCTCGGCGATGGCAAGGTGCTGGTGCTTTACGGCGATGTGCCGCTGATCCAGGCCAGAACCCTCGAGACGCTGCTGGACGGCGTCGACGAGCAGCACATGGCGCTGTTGACGGTGACGCTGGACGACCCCGGCGGCTACGGTCGGATCGTGCGCAATGCCAAGGGCGCGGTCGTCGCCATCGTCGAACACAAGGATGCCGACGACAAGCAGCGCGCCATCGCTGAATGCAATACCGGCATCATGGCGATGACCGCTGAACAGCTGCGTCGCTGGTTGCCCAAGCTCTCCGCCGAGAACGCCCAGGGCGAGTATTACCTGACCGACGTCATCGCCATGGCTGCCGACGACGGTGTCGAGGTCAAGGCAACCCAGCCGAGCTCGCCGGTCGAAGTCGAAGGCATCAACGATCGTCGGCAGCTGGCGGCACTCGAGCGCGCCTATCAACGTCGCCAGGCCGAGCGCTTGATGACCGCGGGGGTTTCGCTGGCGGATCCGATGCGCTTCGATCTGCGCGGCGACGTTACCGTCGGCCGCGACATCCAGATCGACGTCAACGTGATTCTGGAAGGCCAGGTCACGCTGGAAGACGACGTCGTCATCGGTCCCAACTGCGTGATCAAGGATAGCGTGCTGCGCCGCGGCGCGGTGGTGAAGGCTAACAGCCATCTGGAAGGTGCCGAGATGGGCGAGGGCAGCGACTGCGGCCCGTTCGCCCGGCTGAGACCAGGTACGCGGCTGGGTGCCAAGGCGCATGTGGGTAACTTCGTCGAGACCAAGAACGCCACGCTGGGCGATGGCGTCAAGGCGGGCCATCTGAGCTATCTGGGCGATACCGAGATCGGTCGCGACACCAACGTCGGCGCCGGTACCGTCACCTGCAACTATGACGGCGTCAACAAGCACCGCACGCAGATTGGCGAGGCCGTCTTTATCGGCTCCAACAGCTCGCTGGTCGCCCCGGTCACCATTGGCAATGGCGCGACTATCGCCGCGGGTTCGACGATTACGCGTGAAGTGGAAGAGGATGAACTGGCGATCGGGCGAAGTCGTCAGGTCGTCAAACAGGGCTGGCAGCGGCCGGTGAAGATGCCGAAGTCTTGATAGGTTCGGGCCCTCGCTTGGGGCTCATTCAATTCAAAAGAGATCACTACTGACGAGAGCTTTACGGCTGTCGTCGTCGTTATTGCGAGGGGCAAGCCCCTCGCGCTCCCCTTTTTCGCGCCACAGGCTCAAGAAATCCCGAGCGATTTTCGTCAGCGCTTCGGGTCGGCGCGCAAGGACATCTGACCGCCATGGATGGCGGAAATGCAGAAAATGCAGGAGCAATTTTCTGCCCTGTCCCGGCGCGCCTCTAGCGACCTGCTTCGCTAAAACATCCTGTCCCGCTTGCAGGCCGGAGCTGGCCATCCATGGCCAGCTCGTTCGGCGAACCAAACATCACTCAGATGTCTGGTTCGCCTTACCCATGTCGCTAGACCCGGCTCGCCGAAGATCGCTCGGGTTGAGCCTGGAAGGCGCTATCGGGTGGTTTCTTTCCGGCGACTGGAGAAACTTGCCGTTCAGAATTCAAATATTGGACATCAACGCCTCATACACTGCTGCCAGCGGTCGTCGACCCGCTTGGCGAACCACGCTGTGGTCAGGTTGCGGGTGATCTTGGGGCTTTCGAGCTTGATCCCCGGCAGGCGTGCGTAGGGGATGGGCTGACCCTCCTGCTGTAGCGCCAGCGAATAGACCTTTTCGTAGAGCGCGGTCTGCTCGAATTCGAGGGCATCCTCTTTCTCCAGCGCGTCGCGAATCTCGCCGTCGTCCATGCCCAGCCGACCTTTCAGCGTGCGTACCGCCAGCTCGGTCTGACCGGCCTGACGTGAGCCGGGAATGATCAGGTCGCCGTCGAGCGCCAGCGGAATGCCGGAAAGCTGGGTCACTGCGGCCTGGAACGCGGCGTTACGGCTGGCATACCAGCCGGCGTTGAAGTCGGCGAAGCGATAGAGGGGCTCGTCGTAATTGGCGGGATAGCCGAACAGATGGGCAATGCCGAAATAGAGCCCGCCGCGCCGGGTGAAGACTTCGTGGCGGATCGAGCCGTCGATCGGATAGGGGTAGTTTTTAGCATGATCCTCGGCGAAATCGACGCTGACCTGCATCGGACCGCCGGTGTGCACCGGGTTGAGGCTACCGAATAGCTGGCGGCCCAGCGGCGCCATATCGATGAAATCCTCGAAGATCTCGCTCATCTCGCGCTCGGTCGTCACCGCATTCAAGCGCTGGTTGTAAGTCTTGCCGTTGGGTGACTCGAGGTTCAGGCCGGCATCCACCAGAAAGCCCGGAATATGCAGCGCACTGGCGCGGCGGTCGATCTCTTCCCGGGCGATGGTCGAGAGATTGGGCACGCTGGGGTCGGCCCGATAAGTCGACTCCTGCTCGATCACGGCCAGCGTGGCGCAGAGATTGTCCCTGGTCGCGGGCAGGTTCTGGGCCGAAAACGCGGCGGTAATGTCCGTCGCCCAGCCGTCACGGTCATCGGCGCTGGCCGGAATGAGTGTCACCAGCTCGCTTTTCACGCTCGCCGGGCGCTGCTCGAAGCCGGGCTGCGGTGTCTGGGTGCTACAGCCGACCAGTAGCGCCAGGCCGAATAGCGGTGCCCAGCGAAGTCCGGCAATCATCTTGAATGTCCTCATGCGCTCAGATGCTCCACCAGCCGCTGCATCATCGCGTCGCAACGCTCGAGCTGTTCGATAGCGATGAACTCGTCGGGCTTGTGACCCTGATCCATGCAGCCCGGCCCGCAGACCACGGTGGGAATGCCGGCTTCGTGAAACAGCCCGCCCTCGGTGCCGTAGGGGACGGTGCCGAAGTCATCGCGATCCGAAAGCGTGGCGATCAAGCGCGCCACCTCGCTCGAGGCCTCGGTGGTCAACCCCGGATAGGCCTGCAACGGCTCGAACACGATATCGGTGTTCGCCTCGACGGCGCGCATTTTGGGGATGAGCTCCTGGTCGGCGTAATCGCGCATCTCGTGTTCGACCTCGTTGGCATCGAAGCCCGGCAGGGAGCGCACTTCCCAGTCGAAGCGGCACTCCGACGGCACGATGTTGAGCGCCCGACCGCCCTCGATCACGCCGGTCTGGACGGTCGAGAAGGGCGGATAGAAGCGCTCGTCATGATGGGCGGGATTAGCCAGGCGCTCGCCGATCTCGTTGAGGCGAACGATCATCCTGGCGGCAGTTTCGATAGCGTTGACGCCCTCCGGCGCGTAGGCGGAATGACAGGGTGCACCTTGCACGCGGCAGCGCACGCCGAGCTTGCCTTTGTGACCCAGTACCGGCTTGAGTTCGGTCGGCTCGCCGATGATGCAGGCCAGCGGCTTGTGCGGTCTGTCCTCCAGCATCGAGATGATCGAGCGTACGCCGAGACAGCCCACCTCTTCGTCATAGGAGAACGCCAGGTGTACAGGCGTCTCCAGCTCGGCCGCTTTGAGACTCGGCACCGCCGCCAGCACGCAGGCAAGATAGCCTTTCATGTCGGTGGTGCCGCGACCGTAGAGTTTGCCGTCGCGCTCGGTCATCGCGAATGCCGGCACCGTCCACGGCTGGCCGTCCACCGGCACCACGTCGGTGTGGCCGGAGAGCACCACGCCGCCACGGTCGGTCGGGCCAATGGTTGCCCACAGATTGGCCTTGCTGCCCTCGTCGTTATGAATCAGTTCGCTGTCGACGCCGTGCTGGCTCAAGTAATCGCGGACGAACTCGATCAGCGCGAGATTGGACTCGCGGCTGACGGTATCGAAGCCGACGAGTTTCCCGAGAAGTTCCTGACTGGTCATGATGCGGTCGGCCCACCTGTCACCGGATTGTCGTTGTCGCTGAGAGGGTGTTTACAAAATGTCTGCGCTCGACAATACGGCGTTGAAATCCACCTCAAAATGCTCATTTACCCCTGGTAAACTCCGCTTTTGCAGCCGATCTCGCCTTGTCTTGTCTTCGCTCGCCGAATTTGTAAACACCCTCTGAATATGTGCCCATCGTCACGATGATGCCGACCCCCACCGCGCAATGCCACCACCGAGGTCTTTGATTTCCGCTTTTACGTTTTCTTTACGTCTTCGCGCGAATTTCCGCATCGCATTTTTACGCCCCTCGACTCGACACTGAGTGCCTCTCGAACGAGGAGGTGACTCATGTCCTACCTGATGCTGGCGATCGCTCTGGTGACCGCCGTCTACCTGCTGGCGACCCTGTGCTGGCCGGAGCGATTCTAGCCATGAACGCGATGATGCTCTGCTATGCCCTGCTGATCGGATTGGCGCTGCCACTGGGTCTCTACATGGGCCGAGCGCTGGATACGGATCGATCCACCGTGATGGATCGTCTCTTCGGGCCGGTGGAATCGGTCCTGATGCGCCTGGCCGGCGTCGACCGACGGGCGTCGATGACGTGGTCGGCCTATCTGCTGGCCGTGTTGAAACTTCACCTGCTGCTGATCGGGCTTGCCTGGATCGTCTTCATGAGCCAGGGCTTGCTGCCGCTCAACCCCGATGGCATCCCCGGCATGAACTGGGATACGGCGCTGCACACCGCGGTTTCGTTCGCCACCAATACCAACCAGCAGCACTATTCGGGCCAGGCACAGCTCTCCTACCTGAGCCAGACGCTTGCCATCGTCACGCTGCAGTTTCTGACCCCGGCGACCGGCCTTGCAGTGTTGCTCGCCATCACGCGCACGCTGCTCAAGCGCCAGACCACCAGCGCGACCACCAGCACGACCGTCAGCACCAATGCGTCCATGACGCCCGCCGGGGGCGGGGTAGGCCACTGCTCGGTCGGTAACTACTCGGTCGGTAACTGCTCGGTCGGTCATTACTACGTCGACCTCACGCGGATCGTGGTGCGGGTGCTGCTGCCGCTGTCGCTGTTGGTGGCGCTGGTCCTGGTGTGGCAGGGCGTGCCGGCCACCTATCAGGGCGCGCAGAGCGTGACGATGCTCGATGGCGGCGCGGCACAGGTGATTCCACGCGGCCCGGTGGCGCCGATGGTGGCGATCAAACAGCTGGGTACCAACGGCGGCGGCTGGTATGGCCCCAATTCGACCGTGCCGCTGGAGAATCCGACCGGACTGGCGAATCTCGTCGAGACGATCGCACTGCTGCTGATTCCGGTGGCAACGCTGATCGCCGTCGGTGTCATCAGCGGCCGTCGCCGGCTGATGATGGGTATCGGCGCGGTGATGATCGCGTTCTCGTTGATCACCACCACCCTGATCGTGGTTTCGGAGCGCCTGCCCAACGCCGCGTTGGCCGGACTCGCCGTCGAAGGCAGTCCCAATCTCGAAGGCAAGGAGGTGCGTTTCGGCAGCGATCTCTCCGCGCTGTGGGGAAGCTGGACGACGCTGACCTCCAACGGCTCCGTCAACGCCATGCACGACAGCTTCAATCCGCTGGGCGGGCTGGGCCTGCTGATGGACATGTTCGTCAACGTCACCTTCGGCGGCATCGGCGTGGGTCTGATCGGCTATCTGCTCTATCTGATGCTGGCGGCGTTCATCGGGTCGCTGATGATCGGCCGCGCGCCGGAGCTGTTCGGCAAGCCGCTGGAGACCCGCGAGATGCGCTGGATCTCGCTGGCGATTCTGGCGCAACCCCTGATCATCCTCGGCTTGACCGCCATCACCGTGGCGTTTCCCGCGCTGACCGGCAATTCCAATCCTGGCTTTCATGGGCTCTCGCAGGTGCTCTACGAATACACCTCGGCATTCGCCAACAACGGCTCCGGCTTCGAGGGACTCGGCGACAGTACGCCATGGTGGAACCTGGCCTGCGTGCTGGCGCTGGCGGTCGGCCGTTTCCTGCCGATGCTGGTGCCGCTGGCGGTGGCCGGATGGTTGATGGAAAAACGCACGGCGCCACAAGGGCGCGGCACCCTGTCGCTGGAGAGTGGTGCGTTCGTCGGCCTGACCGCGGGTGTCATCGTCATCGTCAACCTGCTCGGTTTCCTGCCCGCGCTGGTGCTGGGTCCGATCGCTGAACAGTTGACCCTGCCCTGATGAATCGCGTCGACGGAAACGGAATTGACGGAGCGGGATTGGTGGAAACGGGATCGAGGAAAGAGATATGGCAATGATGCAAACACACGAAGCCTCCCAAGGTCTGCGCGTTCGACCGCTGACCCTGCTGGGGGAATCGCTGCGACGATTGAATCCGCGCAGTCTCGCGCGCAATCCGGTGATGGCGGTGGTCGCCATTGGCACCCTGGTCTGCGCGCTCTATACCGGCATGGCGTTTGCCGAGGATGGCGGACAGGGGGCGTTTGCGCTGATCGTGACCCTGGTCCTGCTGGCGACGGTGCTGTTCGCCAACGCGGCCGAAGCGATGGCCGAAGCGCGCGGCAAGGCCCACGCCGGTAGCCTGCGCGCCACCCGTGGCGAGTTGACGGCACGGCGCGTGACCCAGAGCGGCGAGGAGACGGTCGCCGCTGATCAGCTGCGCCGGGGCGATCGAGTCCGGGTGATCGCCGGGGAGCTGATTCCTGCCGACGGTGAAATCATCCAGGGTGCCGGTTCGATCAACGAATCGGCCATGACCGGAGAGTCCGCGCCGGTGCTGCGCGAGGCGGGCACCGACAACAGTGGCGTTAGCGCCGGCACCAAGCTGCTCTCCGACGAGCTGATCGTCGAGGTCAGCGTCGACCCCGGCGAGTCGCTGCTCGACCGCATGATCGCGCTGGTGGAAGGCGCCAGCCGCCAGAAGACGCCCAGCGAGCTGGCACTCTCCGTGCTGCTGTCGACACTGACGCTGGTATTCCTGATCGTTGTGGTCACGCTGGTGCCGATGGCGCTGTTCGTGGGGATCGAGACCTCGACGGTGATGCTGGTGGCGCTGCTGGTGTGCCTGATTCCCACCACCATCGGCGGGCTGCTGCCGGCGATCGGCATCGCCGGAATGGAACGGGCGCTGCGCGCCAATCTCATCGCCAAGTCCGGCAAGGCGGTGGAGATCGCCGGCAGCATCGACACCCTGCTGCTCGACAAGACCGGCACGATCACGCTCGGCGACCGTCGCGCCACCGAATTCGCGCCGTGTCAGGGGATCGATCTGACACGACTGCGGGAGATCGCCGGTGTCTGCTCGCTACAGGATCCGACCCCCGAAGGGCGCTCCATTGTCGTCCTGGCGCGCGATCAGGGCGCGACGCTGGATTCGCCCCAGAACGCCGAGGTCGTGCCGTTTTCCGCGATGAGTCGGGTGTCCGGTCTCGATTTCGCCGATGGTCGATGCTGGCGCAAGGGCGCGCCCAACGCCATCGCCCGGCTGGTACAGGAAGCGGGAGGCCGCGTGCCGGGGGATTTCGAGGCGCTGGTCGAACGTATCTCACGCCACGGTGCCACCCCGCTGGCGGTGGCGGAGGGCAACGTGTTGTTGGGCGTGATCGCGCTGTCGGATGTGATCAAGACGGGGATCGCCGATCGGTTCCAGCAGCTGCGCGAGATGGGCGTGAAGACGGTGATGATCACCGGCGACAACCCGATTACCGCTGCCGCGATCGCCGCCGAAGCCGGCGTCGACGACTACATCGCCGAAGCGACGCCGGAGCGCAAGCTTGAACTGATCCGTGAGGAGCAAGCCGCCGGTCGGCTGGTGGCGATGATGGGCGACGGCACCAACGACGCCCCGGCGCTGGCCCAGGCCGATCTGGGACTGGCGATGAACTCCGGCACCCAGGCGGCGCGGGAAGCGGCCAACATGGTCGACCTTGACTCTGATCCCGGCAAGCTGCTCAGCGCGGTGGAGATCGGCAAGCAGCTGCTGATCACCCGCGGGGCGCTCACCACCTTCTCGCTGGCCAACGACGTCGCCAAGTATTTCGCGATTCTGCCGGCGATCTTCGCCGCCAGCGTGCCGGCGCTGGGCGGTCTCGACGTGCTCGATCTGCACTCGCCCGAGTCCGCGGTGTTGTCGGCGGTGATCTTCAACGCCCTGGTGATACCCGCGCTGATCCCGTTCGCCCTGCGCGGCGTGCGGGTTCGCGCCGCCTCCGCCAGCGCCATGCTACGACGCAACCTGCTGATCTACGGTCTCGGTGGCCTGCTGCTGCCGTTCCCTGCCATCAAGCTGATCGATCTGCTAATCGGTCCGCTGTTCTGAGATTTCTGGAGACTTGCCATGTCAGTCACTGATTCCCGTCACGACGTTTCCGCTCATGGTGCCCAGGGTGATCCCCATGAGGCTTCTCACGCTGCCCATCGCTTTGCCGGCTCCGGCAGCTGGCTGACGGCAATCCGTTTCAGCCTGCTCATGGCGGTGGTGCTCGGTCTGCTCTATCCGCTGGTGGTGGTCGGATTGGGCCAGTTGGGATTTTCGCATCAGGCCAACGGCAGTCTGTTGGCCGATGCGGAGGGTCGGGTCATCGGCTCGTCGCTGGTGGGTCAGCGATTCACCAGCGAACGCTATTTTCAGGGCCGGCCATCGGCGGTGGATTACGCGGCCGACGCGGTTGGCGGTTCCAACCTGGCGCCGAGCAATCCGGCATTGCGGGAACGCGCCGAGGCCGACGCCGGCCAGATCACCGCCCGCGACGGCGTCGAGCCGGGCCGGATACCGGTGGACCTGCTGACCGCCTCTGGATCAGGGATCGACCCGGCCATCAGCCCCGAAGCGGCAGCCATCCAGGTGGATCGTGTCGCGCGCGTGCGCGGCCTGACACCGTCGGCTGTCACCGCGCTGGTCGAGCGCTATAGTGACAGCGGCGGCTGGCTCGGTGAGCCGACCGTCAACGTGCTGGCACTCAATCTGGCCCTGGACGCTATCGAATGAGATCGAGACGCGCCCGCTACCCTGAAGCGGATTGTCGGAGATCGAAACCGTGAATCATTCCCGCGAGGTGCAGCGCCCCGATCCGGACGCCCTGTTGGCAACGACGCGAGCCGGTCATGACGGATCGCTGCGAATCTTTCTCGGCGCCGCCCCCGGGGTGGGCAAGACGAGCGCCATGCTGCGTACCGCGCGGGAACGTTTCGACGCCGGGGGCGACGTGCTGCTGGGCGTCATCGAAGCGCACGGCCGCGAGGAGACCGAACGCCTGTGCGACGGGCTGCCGAGTCTGGCGCTCACGCCCCGGGAACGTCATGGGCGCACCTTCCATGAATTCGACCTAGACGCCGCGCTGACGCGGCGACCGCAGATCCTGCTGGTCGACGAACTGGCCCATCGCAATATTCCCGGCGGTCGTCACGCCCGGCGCTGGCAGGATATCGAAGAGCTGCTCGATGCAGGTATCGATGTCTGGACCACGCTCAACGTTCAGCATGTCGACAGTCTCAACGACGATGTGGCGCGGATCACCGGTATTCGGATGCGCGAAACGGTCCCCGATCGGCTGATCGCTCGAGCCCGGGACATTTCGTTGATCGATCTCACGCCCGCCGAGCTGATCGAGCGCCTGCAGCAGGGCAAGGTCTACGTGCCGGAACAGGCGCGGACGGCGCTGGAGCACTATTTTTCGCCTGGCAACCTCACCGCGCTGCGTGAACTGGCGCTACGCGTGATGTCTGATCGCCTCGACAGCGACGTGCGCCAGGTCATGGACGCCAGCGGCGTGACGGGTCCCTGGCCGGTGCGGGCAAAACTGTTGGTGGCGGTGAAAGGAAAGCGTGGCGATCACGGCCTGCTGCGGGCGGCCAGCCGCTGGGCTCAGCGTCACCAGGCACCCTGGCAGGCCGTGCAGGTCACGCCGCTTCGCGATGTCGATCCCGCCACGGCCAGCGAGTCGAGCAACCTGCGTCAGCAGGCCGAGCAGTTGGGCGGGCGTTGGGAAACTCTCAGCGGTGACGACCCGCTGGCGGAGCTGTTGGACCACGCGGCACGCCACAACATCACCGCCTTGATGATAGGACGGGCGACTTCACGGCGACAGGCGTGGTGGCAACCTGTTTGGTGGCGATCGGGGTGGCGATCGGGGTGGCGATCGGGGTGGCGACGACCGCTGGTCGACCGGCTGCTGGCGCGGCGCCCGCCGTTCGATCTGATCGTGCTGGCCGACGAAGAGGCGATGACGCGGCCCTCTCGTCCCCGCTGGCAACCGCCGTTGGCGCGGGAGTGGCTGTGGCCGCTGGCGGGCACCGCGCTGGCGGCGCTGGCGGCCCAGCTGCTCTCTACCCAGGTCGAACTGGCCAATCTGTCGCTGATCTTTCTTGCCGCCGTGCTGGCCAGTGCGCTGCGCGCGGGCACGCGCTCGGCGATGCTGGCGGTGGTTTTCAGCGCTCTGGTCTACAACTTCCTGTTCACCGAGCCGCGGTTCACGCTGGCCATGATCCATCAGGATCAGGTCCTGACGGTGCTGATCTTCTGCCTGGTGGCGGTGGTCGCCGGCCAGCTGGCGGGCAAGGTGCGGCGGCAGTTGAGCGAACTTCGGGAAAGTCGCCATCGGATCCAGGAGATGCTGTCTATCTCGCGCTCGTTGGCGAGTGCTGCCGATCACGCCCGCGTTCGCGACATTGCGGTCAAGGCGCTGGCCGACACGCTCGGGCTGCCCTGCGTGTTTGTCGAGAGCGACGATGCTGCCGGACCGCCACGGGTCACGGCCTCCCACCCGGGACAGATTGCGCTCGAACCCCCTGCGCTTCAGGCGTCGCGATGGACGCATCAGCATGCGCGGCCGAGCGGTCATGGCACCCAGACCCTGAGCGCGCAGCGCTGGCGGTTCGAGCCCGTCGTCGAAAACGACACGCTTCGCGGCGTGCTGGGGCTGGCGCTGGGAGATCGCGAGCGTCCGCTCGATGCCGCCGAAGAGGCGCTGATCGACAATCTGGTCAACCAGTTGGGCAGCGCCCTGGCCCGCACGCGGCTGGTCGCCGATCTCGGCACCGCGCGGCTGGCCGAGGAGAACGAACGTCTGCGCTCGGCGCTGCTGTCGTCCGTCTCCCACGATCTGCGCACGCCGCTGGCCTCGATCATCGGCTCCGCCAGTTCGCTGCGGGAGCTCTGGTCGCAGCTGGCCGAAACCGACCGCCAGGAACTGCTCGACGGTATTCTCAGTGAAAGCGAACGACTCAATCGCTACATTCAGAACCTGCTCGACATGACCCGGCTGGGTCATGGCGGGTTGAAGCTCGAGCGAGACTGGGTCGCGCTGTCGGATATCATCGCCTCGGCGCTCAAGCGTCTCAAATCGGTGGTCGAACCGCTCACGGTCGAGCGTCATCTTGCCGCCGATCTGCCACTGCTTTATGTCCATCCGGCGCTGATCGAACAGGCATTGATCAACGTGATCGAGAACGCCGCGCGATTTTCACCCCAGGGCGGGCGATTGCGCGTCTCCGGTGCCAGGGAGGCCGATCAGGTGGTGATCCATGTCACCGACCAGGGGCCGGGTATCGACGAGGCGCTGCGAGAACGCATCTTCGACATGTTCTTCAGCGGCGGCGAGGGCGACCGCGGGCCACAGGGTAGCGGCCTCGGACTCGCCATCTGCCGAGGCATGGTCGGTGCCCACGGTGGCGAGATCAGCGCCGGCCGGGCGGACTGGGGGCCGGGCACCGACATCCAGATCCGGTTGCCGATCTGGGAGCCTCCCGCCAGCGAGGCGCCTGCACAGGGGAATCACCCGCTATCGGGGAACGCAGTGGAGAATGACGGGAAGGCTATAGTGAATGGCGGGAACGCGGTCGAAAATGGCGGCAACGGGGTCGAGAGGAGCAGGAATGAGTGATTCGGCGAAGGGAGAACGCGGGCCGCGCATTCTGCTGATCGAGGATGAGCGCCAGATCCGTCGTTTCATGCGAATCAGCCTGACCTCTCAGGGGTTCAAGGTGATCGAGACGGAAGACGGCAATACGGGCATGGCGGCGTTCAACCATCAGCGCCCCGATCTGGTGCTCCTCGACCTGGGGCTGCCCGACATGGACGGCATGGAAGTGCTCGATGCCCTGCGCGCCCAGAGCGAGGTGCCGGTGCTGGTGGTATCGGCGCGCGCCAGCGAAACGGAGAAAGTGGCGGCGCTGGATGCCGGTGCCAATGACTACATCACCAAACCGTTCGGCATTCAGGAACTGCTGGCTCGGGTACGGGCCGCGCTACGCACGACCACGCCCGGCACCCTCGGCGAAGGGCTGAAGCTCGGCGAGCTGACCATCGATCTGGCTCGACACCGGATCGTTCGGGACGGCGAGACCGTCCATCTCACGCCACGTGAATTCAGCGTGCTGGCGATGCTGGCACGCCAACCCGATCGTGTCGTCACTCAGCATCAGCTGCTGGCGGAGATCTGGGGTCCGGTTCACGTCCACGACACCCACTACCTGCGTATCGTCATCAGTCGTCTGCGCCAGAAGCTGGGCGACGATCCCGACGATCCGCATCGGATCCAGACCGAGGCCGGCATCGGCTATCGTCTGCTCAGCCAGTGAGCGAAACGCTTGCTCTCACTTGACGGCATGAGAGAAATCGGTTTTGATTCGCCTCTATTATCTTTCGAATCGAAACTTAATTGCCGGATTTCGAAACTTACTATAACTTAATCGAAACTCATGCCGAAACGCGACACCGCTCAGCGCCGCCATGCCATTCTCGCCTACGTCAACGAACACGGGGAAACCCCGGTCGAGACGTTGGCGAGCCGCTTCGCGATCTCCGAAGTCACCGTCCGCAAGGATCTCAACACGCTGGAACGCAGCGGCCTGCTGCTGCGGCGCTACGGCGGGGCGGCACCGTTGCCTCAGGAGATGCTCGCCGAGCCGGCACAGGCATTGTCGCCGTTCAAGCAGGCCATCGCCCGGGCGGCGCGAGCGCGTATCCGCGAGCACAACCGCATCATCGTCGACAGCGGCACTACCACCGCCGCGCTGATCGGCGAGCTGGGCGGGCTGCGCGGTCTGGTGGTGATGACCAACTCGCTCGCCGTGGCCGGCGCGCTGCGCGAGCTGGAGTCCGAACCCGCGCTACTGATGACCGGCGGCACCTGGGATCCGCACTCGGAATCCTTCCAGGGCCAGGTCGCCGAGCAGGTGCTGCGCGCCTACGACTTCGACCAGCTCTTCGTCGGTGCCGACGGTATCGACCTCGAACGCGGGACCACCACCTACAACGAGTTGTTCGGCCTCACCCGGGTGATGGCTGAAGTTGCCCGCGAGGTGGTGGTGATGGTGGAGGCCGACAAGATCGGCCGTCGTATCCCCAATCTGGAACTGCCCTGGTCGCGCATCGACACGCTGGTCACCGACTGGCGACTCGACGACGTCTCGGCGGCCGCCATCGAACGCCAGGACGTGGCGCTGGTGGTCGCGCCCGAGCCAGTCGGCCGGATAGACGTATAATTTTTCTCAAGGAAATCGATCATGTGTGGAATCGTCGCCGCGCTGGCTGCGCGTAACGTGCAGGGCATCCTGCTGGAAGGGTTGAAGCGACTCGAGTACCGCGGCTACGACAGCGCCGGGATGGCGGTGCTGAATGCAGCCGGCGAGCTCATGCGGCAACGCGCCAAGGGCAAGGTCGCCGCGCTCGAGGAGAAACTCGCCGAGCGTTCCCTGACCGGCAACATCGGCATCGCGCATACCCGCTGGGCGACCCACGGCAAGCCTTCCGAAGTGAACGCTCACCCACATCTGGCGCGCGAGCGGTTGGCGATCGTCCACAACGGCATCATCGAGAACTTCGAGCCGCTCAAGGCTGAATTGGAAGCCGATGGCGTGACGTTCGAATCGGAGACCGACACCGAAGTCGTCGCCCACCTGATCGACCGCGCCTTTCGCCGTCAGGACAGGGCCAATCAGGACGGTGCCGAAACCCGCGATCTGCTGGCCGCCGTGCAGGCCACCCTCGACAAGATCGACGGCGCCTATGCGCTGGCGGTGATGCACGCCGATGCGCCGCGGGAGATCGTCGGCGCCCGTAAGGGCAGCCCGCTGGTGGTCGGCGTGGGCATCGACGAGAACTTCCTCGCCTCCGATGCGCTGGCGCTTCTGCAGGTCACCGACCGCTTCATTTACCTGCAGGAAGGCGACGTGGTCCGCCTGTCCGATGCCCAAGGCATCGAAATCTTCGAGTCCGACGGCAAGCCGGTCGAACGCCCGGTACATACCTATGAGCACGGCGATGCCGCTGCCAGCCGCGGCGAGTATCGTCATTTCATGCTCAAGGAAATTCACGAGCAGCCCGCCGTGATCGCCGCCACGCTGGAGGGCCGGTTGAGCGGTTCCCACGTACTCGAAAGCAGCTTCGGTGTCGGCGCCAGGGCGCTGTTCGAGCGAGTCAAGCAGGTGCATATCGTCGCCTGTGGTACCAGCTATCACGCCGGCATGGTGGCGCGCTACTGGCTCGAGAAGTTGGCCGGCCTGCCGACCACGGTCGAAGTCGCCTCCGAGTACCGCTACCGCGAAGTCGTCGTGCCGGAAAACACCCTGTTCGTGACGCTATCCCAGTCCGGCGAGACCGCCGATACCCTGGCGGCGCTGCGCTATGCCAAGAGCCGTGCCAAGAGCCGCAATGAGAATGGAGGGCAGGGTTATCTCGGTTCACTGGCGATTTGCAACGTCCCCGGCAGCTCGCTGACGCGGGAGTCCGATCTGTCGCTGATGACCCAGGCCGGCCCGGAAATCGGCGTCGCCTCCACCAAGGCATTCACTACCCAGCTCGTCGCTCTGATGCTGCTGACGCTCTCGCTTCGCAAACAGCGCGGTGACGAGCGCGAAACGACGCTGGTTCAGGCGCTACGCGGCCTGCCGACGGTGCTCGACAGCGCGCTGGCCATGGACGGGCCGATCGCCGAACTGTCTGAAGCCTTCGCCGAGAAGCACCATGCGCTGTTCCTGGGCCGCGGCACTCAGTTCCCGATCGCCCTGGAAGGCGCGCTCAAGTTGAAGGAGATCTCCTATATCCACGCCGAAGCGTACCCGGCCGGCGAGCTCAAGCACGGCCCGCTGGCGCTGGTCGACGCGGATATGCCGGTGGTCGCCGTCGCCCCCAACGACGAACTGCTGGAGAAGCTCAAGTCCAACCTGCAGGAAGTGCGTGCCCGGGGCGGCGAGCTGTTCGTGTTTGCCGACGAAGGCGTGGCGCTGACTGCCGCCGACAATCTGCGCGTGCTCCACGTACCGCCTGTGGATGAATTGCTCGCCCCCATCGTCTACACCCTTCCGCTGCAGCTGCTCTCCTACCACGTCGCCGTGCTCAAGGGCACCGACGTCGACCAGCCGCGCAACCTGGCCAAGAGCGTGACGGTGGAGTGAGGGTAAAGCTTCAAATTGCCGCCAACTGGTTAGAAACAATAAAGATTGACAAAAAACAATAAAAACTGACACAGAACAATATAGTTAGACAAAACAGCTAGATTACTGTTTTTTAAGGATTTACCAGAATTTCTCGGTTCTCTGTCTGTGTATTTTTGATGGCCCTAAGAACCATGGGCGTAAGCTAGAATAGCCAACGTGCTTTGCGTTGGAGGAAATTATTGCCTAGACCTTTTTCGGAGCGCCTTCTTCTCGATGTGGCCGTTGGTCAAAGGAGGTAGATTTGCGCGGTCGTAAATTTCTCACTGAAGTAGCCGTTGAACGACACATCAGCCAGGGGTTTGGTAACGGTGTCGGGGATAGCTACAAGCCTTGGTTACGAGTTCAGGACGTACCTTCTCGAGGCAGGTCGCACAGAATTCAAGGCCTCAAGGTGGACCGTGTCCACCACGTGCTTTCTGATCTTGAACGCGCCTATCTTTTAATCTGTGAATTTTCCGAAAACGTCACGGACATAAGAGAACAATACCCGCTGCTGCCGCGCGAAACCGCCCAAGCGGCTGCGAATAGCTTGGGCGTGCGCTATGCGAGATATCCGGGCTCATCAGTCCCTTTGGTGATGACGACAGACTTTCTTCTGACGGTCACTCAGTTAGACGGTAGCCAAAAATTGGTCGCACGTACGATAAAATACGAGAGTGAATTGGTTGGAAAGGGTGCTTTAAGAACACTCGAAAAATTCGAGATTGAGAAGATGTTTTGGAATAAACAGGGTATTGAGTGGGGAATTATCACCGAGACACGGATCTCTCGCAATCTAATTAAAAACCTAGGATTGCTGCGTAAATACGCGACACTACCAAGGCCGTTATTAGACCCCTCATTGCAGTCTGACTTTATTTCACGCCTTGTGGAACTGCGGCCCTATCCACTGACGGCAGCTGAATGCTTGAAGAAAATTGCTTCGAGACTGTATATTTCTTATCAAGATGCCAAGTATATATATTTATATCTTGTGTGGAATAAACGCATCAAGGTTGACTTGCGTGAAGCCCAGTTACAAATGAAGGAGCCGCTTCTTGAGTTTACGGTCTTGGAAAATAATGATCACCTCGAAGCATTAATGGGTGCCGCATCATGAAAGTAACGGTGAACGATGTCTTAGAACCTGTAAATAATAACTCACCACTCGAGAAGCTGGCCAGAGTGCTTTTTGTCGACCCCCCCCGTGATAGAGTGCATTTGATCGGCCTAGACGGCACACCACGACGGCCTTTCTCAGTCGGTTCAGAGGATCTAAAAAATTCTCTAGCAGTCGGCGATACAAAACATACTACAGTATTAACACCAGAGTACATTTTAGTTCTCGAAGATAGCTTATCTGAAAACCAAAAGCTTGATCGAGATAACAAGTGGAAAATTATAGCTCCTTTGGTCGAGTCTCAATACCCAAAGGAAATATTTTACGCTGGACAAATGGGTAAAATGGTATCCGAGCGTGCGACGGAACTAGGCATTCAGCGTAAAGATATCTATAGGCTTTTGTATAGATTTTGGATGAACGGGCAATTGAAAAATGCCTTGCTGAAAAATTATACCAATACTGGCAAGACAATAAGAACTTATACGCAGTCGAAGCCACCGGGTAGAAAACCAAAATACCAAGGTGTTGAAATTAAAAGATCCAAATCATTGAATGCTGTGGATATTAAGTGCATACAACTCGGATACGCATTATACGCGGACGATAAAGTGTCGAAAAAATCGTATGCGTATCACGAGATGCTAGCTAAATTTTACACTGAGAAAGAAATCGGTAAGAGTCCAGAATCCCGTAGCCGTTTGCTTCCTTCCGATCAAATTCCATCTATGCGCCAGTTCATATATTGGGGGGCAAAAGCCTATGATGCGGTTCGTACAGAACGCGGCCGGATGGGAGAACGCAAATGGCTAAAAGATCGTCGACCTCTCTCCGGAACGGTCCGTGACGGACTCCGCGGACCATGCCATCAGTTTGAGATCGATGCAACGATCGGTGACATATATCTGACCAACAGTTATTCACGGCACATGCTCATAGGCCGTCCGGTTGTATATGTTGTCATTGATAGTTTCTCTGGAATGATTGTAGGTCTATATGTCGGCTTGGAGGGGCCTAGCTGGAATGGCGCGAGGCAAGCGCTATTCAACACTTTCACGCCCAAATCGGAGTTCTGCGCTCTATATGATGTGGCGCTAAGTTCCGGAGAATGGGACTGCCAGCACCTTCCTCATGAAATATATGCTGACAGAGGTGAGATGCTTTCAGAGGCTGCTGAAGGACTTGCCAAAGGCCTTAAGATTGACCTTGGTACTGCCCCGCCTTACAGGCCTGATTGGAAAGCGATGGTTGAGAGCCGCTTCAGGGTGCTGAACAACATAATGGGCATCAGGTGGCTGCCAGGCGGTGTGGCAGCAAGGGCGCGAGAACGCGGAGAGCGCGATTATAGGCTCGATGCAACTTTAAATCTCAAAGAGTTTACAAAAATAATAATAAAATCGGTGATCCAATATAATCATTTCAATCGACAGCCTGATCGGCTAACGAAGCATATGGTAGATGATGATGTTGAACCAACGCCTGTGGGTATCTGGAATTGGGCTCTTCAGTCTGGCATTATTGACCATAATAATCAGCCTGAGGAGTTGATTTACCTGCATCTCCTACCTCGTGATCGAGCAGTAATTAGGAAGAATGGGATATTTTTTCGCGGAATGCATTATACCTGTGATTTCGCTATTCAACGAAACTGGTTTGCCAAGTCACGAAGCCGTGGAGTGTCATCGGTTGAGTGTTGGTATGATCCGAACTCAGCACAGCATATATGGATCCAAGGTGAGAACAAGAAATTTGAACGGTGTGATTTGCGTTTCGCTGATACAAACTATGCCGGCCATCGTTCAGACGAAATATATGATTTCATTCAGGCACAGCGCCAAACTCCTCCTGATCATAAGCGCAGTGAACTCGAGGGTATCGTATCTCTTCAGCAAGAAATAAAGGATATCGTTGACACAGCAAATAGGGAGAAGTCAGACGAGCTCGCTCCCGTTACCAAGTCTGGCAAACTCAAGGATATTCGTAAAAACCGTGCTGTAGAACGGGAGTTAATCAGAGAAACTTCTTACGTTCCCGAAGGTGGGCGGTCTCAATGACCAAGCGCAACACGTGACCCATCAGGTACGGTGTTGCCATGAACCACTGCTATCGCCATCTTTCTGCTGAAGACCGGGCCGCCATCATGATGATGCGAGCCACGCATTCGAT
>NZ_JBQXYB010000005.1:0-257711 GCF_052645315.1 Salinicola sp. V024 | reverse complement strand
CCATGACCTACAGCATGGATCTGCCTGAGCCCGAGAAGAACTTCGGCGTCGATCTATCAACCTTCTGGCGGGACTAAGCACTTGGAGGGGCTGGCAGGCACCTTCAACCAGATAATCCGGATACCCTGAATATTGAAGACTACAAGTCAGTATTGAAAGCATTACAGCAGATCATCGATGACGCTAAATCCTTGATGACCCAATTTGAAGGCAACAATATCGATCAGGCCCTCTCGAGCGGAAACCATACGCTCCACGAACTGTATCAGCGCGCAGTGAGTTCGCAGAAGACCTATACCCACGAAATGCTGGATATGCTGGAAAAGCAGGCGATCGCTGACTGAGCGGGAATCGTCCACTCCCGATTGGCACTTCATCAGCGTGGGCCCTAGGCTAAGTCCACTTAACCGCTTCAAGGACCTGGCTGATGCCCAAGCGTTTCCCATTCCCGAGACTGTCGGCGACAGCTCGTTGTCTATTGTCTGCCCTGCTACTGCCGCTGGCTCTGGCCGGCTGCACCACTTACGTCAACGCGCCCGACGATGATTTGCCCCCGTCGGCGCAACAGCCCCACGAGCTCGAATATCGAGTCCTTGAGGATCAGACCTACACCCCACCGGACTGGCCGCAGGCGCTGCAGGCGGATGTCTATCTGCCTGAAACCCGAGATGAGGCCCGACGGCCAGCGGTAATGATGGTGCACGGCGGCGGTTGGGAAGGCCGCACGCGGGATGATATGACGCCGATCGCCGAGCGGTTCGTGAAACGCGGCTACGTGGTGGTCAACGTCAGCCATCGGTTCGCACCCGAGTATCGTTTCCCGGCGCAACTGCAAGATCTGCAGGTCGCGCGGCACTGGATCGATGATCACGCGAAGCAATGGCGCATCGACCCGCAGCGTATCGCTGGATTCGGTTACTCTTCCGGCGCACACCTCGTCAGCCTGCTGGCTCTGGTGGCGGGCACGGACAGCGACCTGGATGCCCCGTACGGCGGGCGCGACACCGGGTTCGCTGCGGTCATTTCCGGCGGCACACCGGCGGATTTGCGGCTGTGGGACAGCGGTCGCCTATTGATTCAACTGATGAACGGCACCCAGGCCGAGCGCCCGACGGCATACGCCGAGGCCTCGCCGATCTTTCACGTTCATTCGGATGCGCCGCCCTTCTTTCTGTTTCACGGCAGTTGGGACGACCTGGTACCGCCCGAGCAGCCCGAGAAATTCATGCAGGCACTCGAAGATGACGGCAATCACGTCGAGCTGCTGTGGATGAACGGCCGCGGACATATCACCACGTTCCTGTTTCGAAGCAGTGCGGAATCGGCGGCGCTGGATTTTTTGGCGCGGGAGATGCCCGACCTAAAATTGAGTCCTTGACAGGCGGTTTTGGGATGGCGCCTTACGAACAAGACGCGGCGACATGACTCGAATGGCTCATCGATTTATTTTCAATCCCAGTTGCTCTCGCCGCGTAACATCGACTATCAGGTGCTTGGTCGAAACAGCTCGATTTCGAGGCCATCGATATGGCGATAGTGGCGATCGTTGGCCGTCATTAAAGTGGTCCCTCGATCCAATGCCGTTGCCGCGATGAGGGCACCTGCCATCTGCATGTTGTGGCTCAAGGTGTATTCTTCGACAAGAAACATCGCTCGAGATCAATAGTGGTACCGGCACTGGACGATAATGATCGCTTGCTCGGTCGGCTTGTACACTAGGCGATGCTCGCGATCGATACGCCTCGACCAGTAGCCCGACCAGCCGTGCCTCAACGGCTCGGGATCTCCAGGGCCACTAAAGGGCTGCCGCTGGATGTCCTTGATCAGCATATTGACCCGTTTCAGCGTCTTTTTGTCTGTGCTCTGCCAATAGAGATAGTCTTCCCACGCCTTCTCGGCCCACGTGAGCATCATTCTTCGATCAGCCCGTGCTCCTTGGCTCCACCGCTTTCGATTTCGGCGATCGCTTGGCTCAAACGCTCGGCATTCCTGGGGCTGGCCATCAAGTAGGCGGTTTCTTCGTAAGATTTGAAGTCTTCCACCGACATGACAATGGCCGGCTTGCCATTCTGACGGGTAATCAGAATAGGCGTGTGGTCGTCGTTGACTTTATCCAACGTCTTGGCCAGCTGACTGCGGAAGGCCGAATAGCTCAGCGTATCCATTGGCTCTACTTCTCAGGACTTTAGGTACGCCATAATGTACATGTACAACAATAAGTACGCAACGGCATTGCCACTCGAATCAGACTGCGAGAAGCAGGATTCCAGCCGCCCACCGGCTTGCACCCGTCACCGAGTACGCGCACCATCTAACGCCTTGATTATCCTGTTCAACGATAAGCTTATTACCTGGAGCCGGACGAGACGATGAGCCTTTGGCGCCGATTGACGGGAACCGATGCGCGCGAGCAGATTCGCTTCCGCGCCCGTGTGGCACGCTATTTTCCGATCATCAGCTGGGTGCCCTACTACAACCGCCATCTCCTCAGCGAGGATCTGGTGGCGTCGATCATCGTCACGCTGATGGTGATCCCTCAGGCTTTGGCCTACGCCATACTCGCCGGGCTGCCGGCGATCACCGGCCTCTACGCCAGCATGCTGCCGCTGATTCTCTACACGATCTTCGGCACCAGTCGTACCCTGGCCGTGGGGCCAATGGCGATCGTCTCGCTGATGACGGCGGCCGCATTGTCGCCGCTGTTCGAAAGTGGCACCCCGGCCTACAGTCAGGCCGCCGTGACCCTGGCGATGCTCTCGGGGCTGATCCTGGCGGTCATGGGTCTGTTGAGACTGGGGTTCTTCGCCAACTTTCTCAGCCATCCGGTGGTCTCCGGCCTGCTCACGGCTTCCGGCGTGCTGATTGCTGCCAGCCAGTTCGCGAGCCTGATCGGCATCGGCGGTTCCGGCTTCACGCTGATCGAGCAGCTGACGCATCTGCTTACCCATCTCGGCGGCGTTCACTGGCCGACGCTGGTGCTCGGCGTCTCCGCGCTGGTCTTTCTGCTGCTGATGCGCCGCGCCGGCCCGTGGCTTCAGAAGCTCGGGCTGAGCGCCGGTACTGCGACCTTCATCGTGCGCCTGGGGCCGGTCATCGCGGTCGCCATTACCACGCTGGCTTCCTGGGCACTGCATCTGCCCGGGCTTGGCGTGAATGTCGTCGGTGACATTCCGGCGCATTTACCGCCGCTCAGCCTGCCGTCGTTCGAGCCGGGGCTGCTGCGCGACCTGCTGCTACCGGCGTTTCTGATCAGCGTGGTCGGGTTCATCGAGTCGGTCTCGCTGGCGCAAATGCTGGCCGCGCGGCGGCGTGAACGGATTTCACCGGACCAGGAGCTGGTCGGGCTGGGGACAGCCAACCTCGCGGCAGCGTTCACCTCCGGCATGCCGGTGACGGGCAGCCTGTCACGCACTGTGATCAACTTCGATGCTGGCGCCCGCACCCCGGCTGCCGGGGCGTTTGCCGCCCTCGGCGTGGGGCTGGTGATCCTGTTCCTGACCTCGCTGATCGCCTATCTGCCGATCGCGACGCTCGCCGCCAGCATCATCGTCTCGGCGATGACGCTAGTCGACCTGCCTGGCCTCAGACGGACCTGGCACTACTCGCGCAGCGACTTCGCGGCGATGTTGATCACGATCCTGCTGACGTTCGTCGAGGGCGTGGAAGCCGGCGTCATGGCCGGGGTCGGCGTGTCGCTGGCGCTCTATCTGTATCGCACCAGTCGGCCGCATACGGCGGAAGTCGGACGTCTGGCAGGCACCGAGCATTTCCGCAACATCCAGCGCCATGAGGCGGAGGTCGATGACGAGATCGCCCTGCTGCGGATCGACGAAAGCCTTTACTTCGCCAACGCCCGCTATCTGGAAGACACCGTCTACGGTCTGCTGGCCGACCGCGAAAACATGAAGCATCTGGTGCTGATCTGCTCGGCGGTCAACCTGATCGACGCCTCGGCGCTGGAAAGCCTGGAGTCTATCAATTCCCGGCTCAAGGATTCCGAAGTGACCCTGCACCTGGCCGAGGTCAAAGGCCCGGTCATGGATATGCTCGGCAACAGCGACTTCCTCGAGCATCTGACCGGCGAGGCTTATCTCAGCACCTTCGCGGCCTGGACCGATATTCGCCACCGCCTGGATGACGAACGGGCCGCGCTTCTGAAGTCGACCGAAGCCTCGACGGAAGCTTCGAAAGAGGCGTCGACCGGGGCTTCAGAAGAGACGACGACCGACGCTTATGCTGATGAGACGCCGCCCGCGACAAGCCCGACCAGACCGTCAGACCGATGACGCCGTCTTACGCTCGCCGTGCTGGCGCTGCATGATCGGCAGAATGTCGCAGCAGGCACCCAGGATCTGCCAGTCGGTCTTGGGAGCCGGGCTCTTCTCTCTGGAATAGCGGCGGTTGTCCGGCGTCAGGATGCGATACCAGCCGCCGTGCTGGTGATCGATCAGATGCTGCCAGCAGTAGTTGGCGATTCTGTCATACCAGCGCCAGTAGCGGGCCTCCCCGGTCAAATCGCCGAGCATCGCGGCGACGGCCAGGCCTTCGGCCTGCACCCAGTAAACCTTGTCGCGATTGAGAGGCTGGCGATCGAAATCCACGCCATAGACCAGGCCGCCATGGCGGCTGTCCCACCCCTTTTCGACCGCCTCGATGAACAGCCGCCGGGCCGTGGGAATCAGCCAGCTTTCGGCTGGGCAATGGCGTGCCAGCCCGATCATCAGTCTGGCCCAGGCGATCTGATGCCCGATCTGAAAGCCCCAGGGCCTGAATAGATCGTCAGGCTGATCGCGGTGATAGTCGAAGTCGATATGCCAGTCGCGGTCGTAATGTTCCCACAGCCAGCCATCACCCATGGGCGCGAGCTTGTGCCACAGCGTTCGAGCGATATTCAGCGCCCGCTTCAGAAAAGCGGTATCGCTAGTCGCCTCGAAGGCCGCGATCAGCGCCTCGCAACTGCGCAGGTTGGTGTTCTGCCCGCGATAGCCAGTCAACTGCCAGTGCGTGTCCGCCTCATCGGCGTACAGCTGCCAATGCGGCTCGAAGAAGTGCCGGGTCTGTAGCGCATGAACATGATCGAGCCCGGCTCGGGCTTCGCCGACCCCCGCCTTCAGCGCCGTGGCGTAAGCCAGCATCACCGAAGCCCAGCCGTAACCGCGGTGGGTGGCATCATCCGGCTTGTCGTGCTCCAGCGTCCACGCATAGCCCTGAGTACGGGTCTGATAATGCTTATCTTCGATGAATTTCAGCCCGTGTCGCACCCATTTCAGCGCCTCGGGAGCGCCGGTATGGATGGCATGGCGCGCGTAGAGAATCACGTAGCCGGCGCTGGAAACGAGATGCCGATGGTGACGGTTATAGCGCTGCCCGTCGTCGGTGAGATAGTGATAGAAACCCGCCTGGGGATCGATACAGCGCGGGTGGTAGAACGCCATGGTCCTGGCGATATGCTGCTCGATCTGGTGCGGCGTGGTCAGCGGCATGGCTACCTCCCGGAAGACGAAGGCGATGACGATCTCGCCAGCACCGCTTGCCCGACATTCTGCGCGGTCGCTTATCCGGCATTGTGGGCGGTCGCCGATAGCGCAGCAATCCGCCACTGGTCGAACGCGGCTAGCCCTGAGGCCCTTCCCCTGGCGTCGATATTCCCGTTCAATATCGACACATTCTCGTAATGGCCATTCGCATGACCCTCGATGCCAGCCAGTCCCCGACCGCGCTCGAAGCCTATCGCCGGCTCAAGGGCGATATCGTGCGCGGCCACTACGCGCCGGCGGAAAAGTTGGCGATGAGTCAGCTCAAGAGCCGTTACGGGATCGGCGTCGGCCCCCTGCGCGAGGCGCTGACGCGGCTGATCGGCGAGCAGCTGGTCACCGGCATCAGCCAGCGCGGCTACCGCGTGGCACCGATGTCGATCGCCGAGCTCGACGCCATCTACGATGCCCGCGCGGAACTTGAAGGCCTGCTGATACGGCTCGCCATCGAACGCGGCGACGACGAGTGGGAGGCGGCGATCCTCGCTCGCGCCCATACCCTGAGCAAGATCGACAGAGTGCAGGACGCCGACGAGATGCTCGAACGCTGGGATACCCGGCACCAGGCGCTGCACGATGCCATGGTCGCCGGCTGCGGCTGTCCACCGTTGCTGCAAGCGCGTGCGGCACTGTTCGATCAGGCTCAGCGCTATCGCCATCTCTGGCTGCGTCAGACCGTCTTTTCCGAACAGGCGCTCGCCGACAAGCGGCGCGAACATCAGGCGCTGCTCGAGACGATCCTCTCCCGCGACGCCCCGGCCGCCAGTCGATTGATGCGCGAACACCTGATGACGCCGGTGCCGATCATCCGGGAACGGCTCGAGGAACGGGGCTGGATTTAGGGCTTATGGCTTAGGGATTAGACACTCGGCAACCTGGCCAGCATCGATCAGACAATCGCACCATGGCGACGCAGATCGGCCATTGCCTCGCCATCCAGCGCCAGCCACTCCTGCAGGACTTGCTGCGTATGTTCACCCAGGCGCGGCGGCGATTGTTGGGATGTCATCCGCTGGCCGTCCAGCGTGATCGGATTGGCCACCAATCTCGCCCGATGGCCATCGGCCATGGGGCTTTCCACCGTCATCCCGCGATGGCGGACCTGCGGGTCTTCAAAGACCTGATCGAGCGTGTTGATGGGACCGCAGGGCACGCCGTGGGCTTTCAGCAACTCGAGCCATTCATCGCGGGGCCGTCGGATCAGCCGCTCGCTCAATAGCCCGACCAGACATTCACGATGGGCGACACGCTGCGCGTTGGCGGCGAAACGCGGATCGACTCCCCATTCGGCTTCGCCCAGCGCTTCGCACAGGCGGCGAAACTGGCTGTCGTTGCCCACGGTGACGATGAGATGGCCGTCAGATGCCGCGAAAGCCTGATACGGCACGATATTGGGATGGGCGTTGCCCATGCGTTGCGGGGTCTGGCCGCTGGTCAGGTAATTGAGCGCCTGATTGGCGAGTACGCCGACCTGGACGTCCAGCAGCGCCATGTCGATGTAGCCGCCCTCGCCGGTGGCATCCCGACGGCGCAATGCGGCAAGAATCGCATTGGCGGCGTAGAGCCCGGTGAAGATATCGGTGATCGCGACGCCTACCTTCATCGGCTCGCCACCGAGGTGGTCAGGTTCGCCGGTCAGGCTCATCAGCCCGCCCATGCCCTGGATCAGGAAGTCGTAACCGGCACGATCGGCATACGGCCCATTCTGACCGAAGCCGGTGATCGAGCAGTAGATCAGATCCGGTTTTAGTGGTTTGAGACTGGCGTAGTCTAGGCCGTACGCGGCCAGCCCGCCGACCTTGAAGTTCTCGATCACGACGTCGGTTTTCAGTGCCAGCTGTCGGACCAGATCCTGCCCCGCCGTCGTCGAGAGATCGATGGCGACCGAACGCTTACCGCGATTGGCACTAAGGAAGTAAGCCGAGTCTTTCATCTCGGCACCCGACCCCGGGCCGGTACCCGACTCCGTCGAGTCTCCTGCCTCGGTATCCGACCCCGTACCGGTACCCGACTCCGTCGAGTTTCCTGTCTCGGTACCCGATCCAGTGCCGGCTTCATCGAGCCACGGCGGGCCCCAGGCGCGAGTATCGTCCCCGCGCCCTGGCCTTTCGATCTTGATCACCTCGGCGCCGAGATCCGCCAGCTGCTGGGTGCACCAGGGGCCGGCCAGCACCCGCGACAGATCCAGCACCTTGAGCCCGGCCAGCGGCTGAGTCACTTCGCTCGTCGCGCTCATCCGAACGCCTGGATGCCGGTCTGAGCGCGCCCCAGAATCAGGGCGTGGACGTCGTGGGTGCCCTCGTAGGTGTTGACCGTCTCCAGATTGAGCATGTGGCGGATCACGCCGAACTCCAGCGAGATGCCGTTGCCGCCGTGCATGTCTCGAGCGACGCGGGCGATATCGAGCGCTTTGCCGCAGTGGTTGCGTTTGATCAGCGAGATCATTTCCGGCGTGGCCTGACCATCGTCCAGCAGGCGCCCCACGCGCAGACACGCCTGCAGACCGAGGGCGATTTCGGTCTGCATGTCGGCGAGCTTGACCTGCACCAACTGGGTGGCGGCGAGGGGCCGGCCGAACTGATGGCGATCCAGCGTGTACTGGCGCGCGGCGTGCCAGCAGAATTCCGCCGCCCCCATGGTGCCCCAGCTGATGCCGTAGCGGGCCTTGTTGAGACAGCCGAACGGCCCGCCGAGGCCGGAGGCGCCGGGCAACAAGGCGTCCTCCGCCACGAACACGTCATCCAGCACGATCTCGCCGGTAACGGAGGCACGCAGCGATGCCTTGGCCTGAATGGTCGGCGTCGAGAAACCCTCGGCGCCACGCTCGACCAGAAAGCCCTTGATCTTGCCTTCGTGGGCGTCGGATTTCGCCCACACCACGGCGACATCGGCAATCGGGCTGTTGGTGATCCACATCTTCTGGCCGCTCAAGCGATAACCGCCATCGACCTTTTTCGCCCGCGTCTGCATGCTGCCGGGGTCGGAGCCCGCGTCGGGCTCGGTCAGGCCGAAGCAGCCCACCATGTCGCCGCTCGCCAGCTCGGGCAAATAACGCTGCTTCTGCGCCTCGCTGCCGTAAGCCTCGATCGGGTACATCACCAGCGAGGATTGCACGCTCATGGCCGAACGGTAGCCGGAATCGACTCGTTCGACCTCGCGCGCAATCAGACCGTAGGCGACGTGATTGGCCCCGGCCCCACCGTATTGCTCGGAAACCGTCGCCCCCAGCAAACCCAGCCCGCCCATCTCGCGCAGAATTTCGCGATCGAACTTGTCCTGCTCGAAGGCCTCGAGCACCCGCGGCTGCAGGCGCTCCTGGCAATAGTCACGCGCCAGCTGCTGAATCTGGCGCTCTTCGTCGCTAAGCTGCTGGTCGAACAGGAAGGGATCGTCCCATTGAAAGCCGGACATGGTAGGAGCTCCTGGCATCGTCGATGCGGTTCGGAAAGAGCGACTACGGTAGCGCCATTCGTAATATCGACACTATTGGCAAAATGTCTACGTTTAGTGAGATAGAACGCCTGCGTATCTATCGATCAGGAGCGACTGCAAAGATTGAACTCATCCAAGTGGACACATAAACTGGTTAAAATAACATTATGTGTCCACTTATGAACCTGAACACGGCGCGAGATCGATTGGATCATTGGGATAAGCAAGGTCGGTGTGTTTACACGCTGGCGGATCTGGCCAAGGTGTTTCCCGAGGACAGTCCCGGAACGTTGCAGGAGAGCATCGGCCGACTTCGGCGGTTCCATGTCCTCGAAGGCGTCCACAAGGGTATCTACGTTTACGCCTTATCCAGGCAGGCCAAAACCAACAGGCTCGAAGAGATCGCCAAGGCCATGCGACGAGGCGAGTATAGCTACGTCAGTCTGGAGTCCGCGCTATCGGCTTACGGTGTGATTTCACAGATCCCGGTCGAGCGCCTCACCGTCATGACCACAGGGCGTAAAGGCACCTACCGGACGCCCTACGGTACGATCGAATTCACGCACACCAAGCGCCCGGCGCCCGATCTGCTTTCCCGGATGCGCGACGTCGGTCGCCCACTGAGAGTCGCCACGCCAGAAGCTGCCTGGGCCGACCTCAAACGCGTCGGTCGCAATATCCATCTGGTAGATATCGAGGCACTCCATGAAGCGCATTGAGCCAGCGGATTTCGCCGCCCTTGTCGAGCTGGCGATGGAGGATTCCAGTCGCCGCGCCATGCGGCCCGTCATCGAGAAGGAACTACTGCACTTCGATATTCTGTTCGCACTCGATCGCGAACGGCTGCTCGATGGACTGACGTTCCAGGGCGGAACATCACTGCGGCTTTGCTACGGTGCACCGCGCTTTAGCGAGGATCTCGATTTCGCGGGCGGCCATGATTTCACTGACGAGGACGCGACCCGGATCAAGGAGTGTCTGGAAGATTATATTGGCAGGCGCTACCAATTGGCTGTCTCGGTCAAACAGCCCAGAGTGCTTCACGATGATCCGCGATACGCGGAGGTGAGAGTCGACAAGTGGCAAGTCTCCGTTACCACCGCGCCTGCCCGACCGGACATCGCAACCCAGAAAATCAAGTTGGAGATCGCCAACGTTCCGGCCCATACGCGCCAGGCACAAGGCCTTCAAATCCATTATCCGTTCCTGCCCGACGGCTACAGCGACCTGCTGATTCTTGCCGAGAGTCTCGACGAGATTCTGGCCGACAAGCTCGTCTCTCTCGTCAACACGCAGCGCTATGTTCGCAATAGAGATATCTGGGATATCCAGTGGCTCAAACAGCAAGGCGCACGCCCGAATATCGAATTGGTGGAGCGAAAGCTATCGGATTATCGCGTGGAAGAGTACGCCGCCAAAACGCGTGCACTGGTCGAACGCCTTCCCTCCCTCGTTCATGGCGCGAGATTTCAGCAGGAGATGGAGCGCTTCCTGCCAACGGATACGCTCGAGCGCACGCTCCATGACTCGCAGTTTGCCGATTATCTGGCGCGTGAGCTGGGCATCACCTTCACTAAGGTCGTCGAAGCTCTCGAGGGATCAGCCGAACCGCCACCGGCGTTTCGGCTCTAAGTGCTTATGCATGCCTTCGAAGCAAAGCGGCAGCATCAGACCCACTCGCTACCCTGTTTTGCTGGCACCAACTCTCACCGGCGATCACGGCATGGCAGAACCAGGCGATCGTGCGCCAATTGAATCCGACGCGCTCCGCCCCGTCTTCGACCGACGGCTTTTCGCACAGCTATTATTCTGAAGGTGTTGGTCGTTCCCCCGCCAAACATCGATGCGCGGCGTGCTGAGGGTCTTCGTGCAGTAGTTGACGCGTCACACCGTTGGTCCAACCGAAACCATCCTGGAGCGGATATTCGCCACCCCCGCCGCCAAATGCGCCCGACTGGGTCGGGGTCAGAGTATATTTCTCGACCAGTTTGCTTTCGCTCTCATAGAGATTGCCGACCGTCATCAGCCAACGGTGGGCGATATCCCGCGCCAGGGCCATCTCGCCATAGCGGGCGAGCCCACGCATCGCCAACCATTGCAGCGGTGCCCAGCCATTGGGGCGATCCCACTGCTGGCCGCTAAAAACCTCGGTGGTGGCGATCCCTCCGGGAACGAGCAGCCGGGCCCGTATCACCTCGGCGATACGCTGCGCCTGCTCGTGACTGGCGAGGCCGACATACAGCGGTGCCACTGTCGCTGCGGTTAGCGCCGTACGTGGCTGATCACGCTGCCAATCGAAGTCGAAAAAGGCGCCGATACGCTCGTCCCACAACAATCGATTGATGGCGTCCCGGCGGGTTTCCATCTTTTGCTGGAAACGCTCGGCGGTCTCGGCATCACCGCTTTCCGCGCTCAACCGCGCGATCTGCGCTTCGAGCTTGAACAGGAAACTGTTGAGATCGATGGGCAACAGCGCGGTGGTGCGGATGCTCGACAGCTGCTGCACATCGTCGAGCCAACGCGAGCTGAAATCCCAGCCCGAGGCGGCGCCGGCACGCAGATCGCGATAGACCTCTCGAGCCGGCCGTGTCGTCTGCTGCGCCGTCAGGACATCTTCGAGATAGGCTTCCTCGCGCGGCGTATCGCATTCGTCCCAGTAGCGATTGAGCAGGGTACCGTCGCTCAGGCGGACACAGTGACGATGCGCTTCGCCGCAATCCAGCGTTTCGGCACCCGCCATCCAGTAGGCATATTCCTTGCGCAGCTGCGGCAGGTAATCGCGGGCATGCCTGACCCCATGATGCTCGAATAGATCGACCATCAGCGCGAATACCGGCGGCTGTGAACGGCTGAGGTAGTAGGTGCGGTTGCCATTGGGCACGTGGCCATAGGTGTCGATCAGATAGGCGAAATTGTCGCCCATGGCCCGCAGCAAATGAGGGCGGCCGCTCTCGGCAAGGCCGAGCATGGTGAAATACGAATCCCAATAATAGAGCTCGCTGAAGCGCCCGCCCGGCACCACGTAGGCATAGGGCAGCGGCAACAGCGAGGAGTAACGAGGATGCTGTTGCGGTTGGCGTGTAAGGACATCCCACAGGCCATCGATATGGACCAGCAGCGACTGATTCGGCGGCGAGACGTAATCGCTGGTCGGTACATTCTCGTGAGTGAAATGATCGTGAACGAAGGCGGCGAGGTCGAATTCCGGCTCATCCTTGCACGCGCGGTAGGCAGCCAGAATCGTCTCGGGTGCCTGGCGCGGCACGCAGTCGACGAAGGTCTTGCTGTCAGCGAAAACTCGGCGGGATTGCACTTCGACGAAAAGCTCCGCATAGCGCTCGGCGGGCGTCTGCGTGTCGGCAGGTTCTACCTGGGTAACCTGCGCCCGAGTATCGATATTGTGAGTATCGACACTGTGAGTACCGGTATTGAACGTATCGAGATCATTCCTGGCATGATCCGGTGGCTGAGCGTCCGACTTCATGCGATGGCTCCCTCTGGAAGGTTCTCTGTGGATGGCTCAGCAAGCTCGATCGCCTGGACAAGGCTCTGGGTTAGGCGATGGCTGACGGCTGACGGCTGACGGCTGAGTCCATCTTGAGGCAAAGAGATAGCGTCACACCAGCTTGCTGCCCTGCTCGCCGAGCATCAGCCGCCAACAGTGATCACAAGCTGGCAAGGCCTGACGATCGTGCCCCAGTAAAAGCGCGGTGCGGCCGGCAAGCCAGGCATCCAGCGTCACCTTGAGCGCCGTCGCGGTGTCGGCATCGAGACCGCTCAGCGGTTCATCCAGAATCACCAGCGGCGAGTTGCGCAGCATCACGCGGGCTAGTGCCACACGCCGTGCTTGGCCGCCGGAGAGCTGACGCCCCTGCTCTCCGACCCAGGTTTCCAACCCATCCGGCAGCGCCTCCGCCCAGGCCTTGAGCTGGACCCGCTCGAGCATATCCCAGAGCTGCAGATCGCTGGCATCCGGATCGCCCATGCGCAGATTCACGGCCAGTGTGTCGTGGAACAGTTCGCTGCGTTGAGTGAGATAGCCGATTCGCGCCCGCAGCGACTCGGGCGCGATGCCGGCGAGATCCTGATGATCGAATTCGATGCGTCCACTTTGCGGGTCGAAGGCGCGCACCGCCAGCTGGGCCAGTGTCGACTTGCCAATGCCCGAGGCACCAATGATGCCGATACGCTGGCCCGGTTCGATGACGAGATTCAGACCGCTGAACACCGCACGAGACCCGCGAATCACCTCGACGTTCCGATAATCCAGCGACGGCGCGGCACCGCTCGATGTCGATGGCGCGTCTTGCAGCTTCGCACCCGTCAGCGGCGCTTTCAGCTCGGCCTGGGCGTTGAGTCGCTCCGCTGCCCTGACCGTCGCCCCCAGTTGCGTGAAAGCCATCGGCAGATTCGCCAGACCCTCGCTCACGGCGAGCGTGCCCAGCGCCAGCATCACCATCACCGGGCCACTGACGGCGCCACTCCGAAAGGCTTCGAGCCCCAACAGCAGCACCGCCACCGTGGCCAGTTGAATGCCCAGGGTGACGACGAAATTGCCTGCCGCCGTGCGCCGGCCAAGCAAGCGCTGATCATCCAGCAGCGCCTGTTCTTCCCGTTGCCAATGCCTGCGATGAGCGTCCAGCGCCTGATAGGCACTCAGTTCCGCCAGCCCCTCGACCTGTTCTATCACCCGCACCCGCAGCCGTTCCTGACGGTCGACCCGGCGGTGACTCGCCCGCCATCCCCACCAGGCACATCCGGCCGTAGCGACAAGCCCCAACGGCAGCAGAATGGCGAGCAACACCACGCCGGCGACGGGCAGAAACACGGCTGCAAACGCCGCGAACGCCACGATGCTGATGAACGCCACCAGCGGCGGTGCCAGCAGCCGTAGATAGAGATTGTCGAGGGTGTCGATGTCCGCCGTCAGGCGGTTGAGCCACTGCGAAGCGCGGGCACCCGCCAGGGTGCGGGCGTCCAGGGCGACCAGTCTCGCGAACATGCGCCCCCTCAGATCGGCAAGCAGTCTCAGTATCGTATCGTGATTGTAGAGCCGCTCCAGATAGCGGCTGGCGGTCCGCGAAACGGCAAAGAATCGGATGCCGCTACCCGGCGTGAACACGTCCAGATAACCCGACGCGCTGACTGCCGCGATCGCCGTGGCGGTAATGAACCAGCCGGAAAGCGTCAGCAGACCCAACGCGCTGAGCAGCGTCGCGAGCATCAGCAGCGCGCCGATCAGCAGACGGCCACGCCGCTCGGCCAGCAAACCGAGCCACGGACGCAGTGACATCAGTGCCTTCATGGATGCATCTCCCGGGAAGAGGTCGAACGCTCGACTCGAGTCAGGCGGCCCTGCTCTATCGCGAACACGCGGCCGGCCATCGCCATGATCGCCGGATGGTGGGTGGCGACGACCAGGGTCCGCCCGCTAGCCGCCAGTTGCGTCAGCCCGGCGATCACGTGACGTTCGGTCTCCGGGTCCAGCGCCGCCGTCGGCTCGTCCAGCAGTACCAGTCTCGCCGGCGAGAGAAACACGCGCGCCAGCGCCAGACGCTGCCCTTCACCGCCGGAAAGCCCGAAACCGCGCTCGCCCAGAGGCGTATCGAGACCCGCCGGCGCCGATGCCAGCCAAGGCGCCAGGCCCGCCTGCGTCAGTGCGCTGCGGAGTTCTTCGTCACTGGCGCTCGGCGCGACCAGTCGCAGATTCTCGGCCAGCGTTCCCTGAATGATCAGCGGGCGCTGATCCAGCCAGGCAATGGCCGGATCTCGCTTCACCCGAACCGTTCCCCCACTCGGCGCGATGAATCCGGCGACCAGCTGCAGCAGGCTCGATTTGCCGCTGCCGGATGGGCCGATCAATGCCACGACTTCGCCGGCATCGACATGCAACGACAGCGGCCCGAGGATTCGCTCGCGCCCTGCGTGGCGAAGTTCGACGTTCGTGAGACTGACGGCACCCGGCACGATCGTCTCGCCCTCATCCGCAACGACCTCCTGCGACGACCGCGCCGACGATGCATCTTCGTCGGCCGTTGGCTCGAGCAGCGCCACCAGCCCTTGGGCGGCACCCAGGGCGGAAGCACGATCGTGATAGTGCTGGGAGAGCGTGCGCAGCGGCTGGAAGAACTCCGGCGCCAGCAGCAGAATGAACAGCCCGCTGAACAGATCGAGCTGCTCGGCCGGCCCATACTGGATGTAACCCAGCAGCCCCAGACCGATATAGATAGCGACGACGGCCACCGATACCGCGGCGAAGAACTCGAGCACTGCCGACGACAGGAACGCCACGCGTAGCGTCTTGAGGCTGCGTCGTCGGTAGTCATGCGCGACGTCGCTGACTTCTTCGACGCTACGCTCGGCCAGCCCGAAGAGCTGAAGTGTCGTGATCCCGCGCACGCGATCGAGAAAATGCCCGGAGAGCCGGGTGACGGCTTGGAACTGCGCCTCGTTGAGTCGCTGCGCGCCCATGCCAATCAGCGCCATGAATAGCGGAATCAACGGCGCCGCGATCAACAGCCAGATCGCCGCCAGCCAGTTGAGCCAGAACACCACCACGAGATAGATCAGCGGAATCATTGCCGCCAGGATCATCTGAGGCAGGAAACGCGAATAGTAGCCTTCCAGCGACTCGACCTGATCCACCAGCTGGCTGGCCAGGCCGGCGCTGTGGCGAGAGGCCAGGCGCACCGGCCCCAGCTGTTGAAGACGTGCCAGTAGCCGCGAGCGGACCTGCTGCTTGACTTGCAGGCCGCAAGCCTGACCGCAGACCTCCTGCCCCCACTGCGCCAGGGCACGGACGGCGATGGCGGCGACCATCAGCGCGACGCCACCCGCGACCTCGACGAGTTCGGCTTGGCTCGACACCACACGATCGACGACCCACGCCAGTGCGCCCATCTGGGTCAAGGTAGCGAGACCCGCCAGCAGACCGCAGCCGACGGCGCCTCGATACCAGGGCCGGATATCGGCCACCTGCTGTTTTAGCCACGCTCTCGAAGCCTTCGCGCTTGAAGCGCCCGAGTTTGCAGTACTAATGCGTAACGGATCCTGGGTTCGCCTGGCGGCGCTCAATGGTAGCCCTCGCCGATTCGAACCTTGCCGCGGAAAACCCAATAGGACCACGCGGTGTAGGTCAGTATGATGGGCAACACGAACAGTACGCCGATCAGGATGAAGAACTGCGATTCCGGCGCGGAAGCCGCGTCCCAGAGCGTGTAGTCCGGCGGAATGACATAAGGCCAGCGGCTGACGATCAAGCCCAGATAAGTGGACACAAACAGGCCCAGTGTCAGCAGGAACGCCAATCCTTCGCGTCGATGCCGATTGCTGAAGAAGATACCCACCGCACAGAGCAGCGCCGCGAACGGCAGCACCCAGATCACCTGCAGATGATCGAACCAGCGATCGAAGACACCCGGGTCGATCCACGGCGTCCACAGGCTGACGATCGCGAATACCGCTAGCACGCCGATCAGCAGTTTCGGCACTAGGCCCCGCGCCCACTCGCGCACGTGCCCTTCCGACTTCAGCACCAACCAGGTCGCGCCCAGCAAGGCGTAACCGACGACGAGACCGACGCCGGTCAACACCGAAAACGGTGTCAGCCAGTCGAACGCACCGCCAGTATAGACGCGATCCGCAGTCTCGAAACCCTGGATATAGGCACCGACCACACAGCCCTGGGCGAAAGCCGCGAGGAACGAGCCGCCCGCGAAGGCCCAGTTCCAGTACCCCTTGGAACGCCTGGACTTGAAGCGAAACTCGAATGCCACGCCGCGAAAGATCAGTCCTGCCAACATCAGGAACACGCCAATATAGAGCGCCGGAAGCAGAATGGTGTAGACCAGTGGGAAGGCCGCGATCAGCCCCGCGCCGCCGAGGACCAGCCAGGTCTCGTTGCCATCCCACACCGGTGCCACGGAGTTCATCATCACATCGCGGGAATCCTCGTCAGGGGCGAACGGGAACAGAATCCCGAGGCCAAGATCGAATCCGTCCATGAGCACGTACATGATGATGCCTATGGCAATGATGACAGCCCAGATCAGAGAGAGATCGAACATTTCCATGACTTAGCTCCGAGAAGAGGCGGTGTTGCCGTCGAACGGCACGTGAGTGGCGGAAAGCGGACGTGCGGGGCGATCCGAATACTGATTGGACTCGCTCTCATCGGGCTCCTCCAGGCCATGACGAACCACCTTGAACAGGTAGTAAATGCCCGCGACGAAAATCACCGCATAGACCGCGACGTAACCGATCAGGGTCAGCAGCACCATCCACCCGGTGAGCGACGGCGTCACCGCATCCGCATAGGACATCACGCCATACACCAGCCACGGCGATCGGCCAACTTCGGTCACGAACCACCCCGCCATCACGGCCACGAACGGCGCTAGACTCATGCCCTGCAGGCCGCGCAGGAACCAGCGCGAGGTATACAACCGGCCGTCACGTCGCAGAACCAGCCCGGCAATGGAAAACGCAATCATGAGGATGCCCAGCGCCACCATGACGCGGAAGCTGTAGAACACGATCCAGACCGGCGGCTGTTGCGCCTCGGGAATCTCCTTGAGTCCGGGGATCACGCCATCGGGGTCGTGACGAAGAATCAAGCTGGCGCCATTGGGAATGCCGATTTCGGCGCGATTGGCCTGCATTTCACGATCCGGTAGCGCGAACAGCAGCAGCGGCACGTTCGATTGGGTATCCCAGTTGCCCTCCATCGCCGCCACTTTCATCGGCTGATGTTCGAGCGTGTTGAGGCCGTGCTCGTCGCCGATCCAGGCCTGCAGCGGAGTCAGAATCAGCATCAGCCACAGCGTCATCGAAAGCGCCCGCTTATGCGTATCGACGTCGCGACGACGAATCAGGAACCAGGCGCTGACACCGCAAACCACGAAGCCACCGGTGAGGAACGCCGCCATCGCCATGTGCGCGAAGCGATACGGGAACGAGGGTGTGAACATCGCTTCCAGCCAGGAAGTGACGTGCACGACGCCTTCGCGAATCTCGTAGCCTTGCGGTGTCTGCATCCAGCTATTGGTGGCCAGAATCCAAAATGCGGAGACAAAAGTACCGACCGCCACCATCAGTGCCGCAAAAAAATGAACCGAAGGAGATACCTTGTGGCGGCCGAACAGCAGCACGCCGAGGAAACCGGCTTCGAGGAAGAATGCGGTAATGACTTCGTAGCTCAACATCGGGCCGATGAAGTTCGAGGCAAATTGCGAGAAGTTGCTCCAGTTGGTGCCGAACTGAAACGCCATGACGATGCCGGTCACTACCCCCATGGCGAACACCACGGCGAATATCTTGGTCCAGAAAAGTCCCAGCCGATCCCATACGGCATTGCCCGTTGCCACGTAGAGACCCTGAAGCAGCGCCACGTAAGAGGCCAATCCAATCGTGAAGACCGGGAAGATCGAGTGGAAAGAAACCACGAATGCAAACTGCAATCGTGACAGAAAAATTGGATCTAACTCCATAGCTGACTCCTCACAAGCACTCGGGGCAGCGGTTCCCTCAGACCCCGCTGACATTGGCCGCCGCGCTGGCATTTCCAGCCTGGCATTATCGTTGACGGCAGATTTTTCATCGTGTGAACTGCCTGCTACCCAGATGTTACAGAAAGGTAACATTCATCATTATAGAGATTGTTATTCGAGAGCCTAAGCGCATCGATGTCGCACAGGCTGTCGCACCCGCCAGCGCGAGCTGCCGCCGATACTTCGATTACACTACGTGATGGCAGCGGAAGTCGCCATTCACGCCGGCTGAAGATGTCTTCTTACGGCGGTTAAAATTCGCTTTTCCAGAGCCTGGCCATTCATCCATGCGACAATTCGCCCGCCTTTTAACGCAGCCTGGTCGGTGACGGCGCCTCCTCTCGCCCTCGCGACACCCGTCGCGCACCGACTCGCCGGCTGGCCGGCTGGCCGGCACCTGAGTGAGCAAGGCTTTCGTCAAATAGTCATACAAAGTCGAATCGAGTATGGTTTCGATTGCTACGGTACTAATGACTATCGCGCTACTCGAATTATCCGACCTGCCCATCCGTTCATCCCGCGAGGCCCTTCGTGACCGACCCTGCCACTTCGACGCCGAAATCCCCGTCCAAGTCTGCGTCGGCAACGCAAGCGGCCGCGACACCCGCCGTACCCGCGTTATGGATGCTGGTGATGATTACGCTGGCCGGTACGCTGGCGATGCACATCTTCGTGCCGGCGCTGCCCATCGCCGGCGATGCGCTGCACGCCGACAACGCCGAGATGCAGCTGACCATCAGTCTTTACATCCTGGGACTGGCGATCGGCCAGCTGTTCTACGGCCCGCTTTCCGATGCCCTGGGACGACGGCCAGCGTTGATGCTGGGGATGCTGATCTACAGCGTGGCGGGCGTCGTCGCGTGGCAGGCGCAGAGTGTCGAGGTGTTGATCGCGGCACGGTTCTTCCAGGCGTTCGGAGGCTGCGCGGGGCTGGCGCTGGGACGCGCCATGATCCGTGACACCGCGGCGCCGGATCGCGCCGTACAGCGTCTCGCCGTACTCAACCTGGTCGTGGCCATCGGCCCCGCCCTGGCGCCGCTGGTCGGGACGCTGCTGACGGCGACGCTAGGCTGGCGCACCGTGCTGCTGGCACTCTGCCTGATGGGCGTGGGCAATCTGCTGTTCGTGTGGCGACTGATGCCGGAAACCACGCAGGCCAGCGGCCGCGTCAACGTTCCTCGGCTGGCACACGAATATCGCACGCTGGTGCGGTCACCGGCCTTCATCGGCTACGCGATCGGCGGCGGCTGCGTTACCACGGCGATGTTCGCCTTCGTCGCCTCGGCCCCGTTCATCTTCGTCGAACAGCTGGGCAAGCCGGTCAGCCACGTCGCGTTTTATCTCTCGGCGCTGATCCTGAGCATTTCACTGGGCAACCTGGTCACCAATCGCACCATCCACCGCATCGGCCTGGTCCGACTGATGCTGTCGGCGAGCCTACTGAGTCTGGCCGGCGGGATCTCGATGCTGGTCATCGTGCTGTCCGGCTGGACGTCAGTGGTCACGCTCGAGGCATCGGTACTGCTGTTTACCTTTGGCGTAGGCATGACCGGGCCAACGGCACTGACGCTGGCGGTGGGCATCAACCCCAAGGTCGTAGGCTCGGCTGCCGGCCTTTACGGGTTTGCCCAGATGGGAATCGGCGCATTGTGCACCGCACTGGTCGGGTTGGGAGACAACCCGGCCCTGGCGACGGCCATCGTGCTGGCCACGGCCGCCGTCATCGGCCAGATTGCGTTGCGCACCGCACTCCATTTCGACGTTCAGGGTTCCAACCATTAGAATTTCAAGCGTTGGAGGTTCAACCGTAAACGTCTCGATCGTCAGGCGGCTGCGGCTGCTAACGTCCGCTGATGCTCATGGGATGACGCTCATCACCAGCCATGCCGTATAGCCGATGAAGCTGGCCAGCAGCGCGCCGCCCTCCAGGCGATTGATGCGCCCCTGCCCCTTGACGCCAATGCCGAAGACCAGCAATGCGACGGTCAGCGCGGCCATGACCGGCCAATCTCGCACCACCACCGCCGGATCGACGTCGATAGGATTTATGATGCCCGCCAGACCGACCACCGCCAGCGTGTTGAACAGGTTGGAGCCGACCACGTTGCCCAGCACCAGATCGTGCTGATTCTTGCGTACCGCGCTGATGGAAGAGGCCAGCTCCGGCAGCGAGGTGCCAATGGCGACCACGGTCAACCCGATCACCAGATCACTGACGCCGAACGCTTCGGCGATCGTCACCGCGCCCCAGACCAGGAACCGCGAGCTGACGATCAACAGAGCCAGCCCGAGCAGGGTCCAGATCACGCCCCGCTTGAGCGACATGGAGTGCGCCATGGCCTCCGCTTCCGCATCGGCCTGCAGCGTATCTTGCCCCGGGCGCTGCGAACGCCAGATGCTGTAGCCCAGAAACCCGAACAGCAGCACCAGGAGAATGATCGAGTCGCCCCGCGAGATGACGCCGTCGTACAGGCACCACAGCGAAATCAGCGTCATCACGCCGAGCACGGGAAGCTCCTGACGAATGATCTGGGAGTGAACTGCCAGCGGGCTGAGCAATGCCACCAAGCCTACGATCAGCGCAATATTGGTGATGTTCGAGCCGTAGGCGTTGCCCAATGCCAGACCCGGGTTACCCTGGATGGCCGCCAGCGCCGAGACCATCAGCTCCGGCGCCGATGTGCCGAAACCGATCACCAGCATGCCGATCAGCAACGGTGGCAGACCCAGATGGCGAGCAGTCGCTGCAGCGCCATCCACGAAACGATCCGCACTCCAGACGAGCACGCCAAGACCGAGCACAATAGCTGCTAGCGCCATCCACACGTTAGGATCTCCTGTTATGCATTACCAAGGTTTACTTGAGGGCTCGGCTACCTGATATTACGGACAAGGTGTCGAATGCGAGGAATTGTAAGGCCGATTGCACACGCCATCCGGCCCGAGAGTCGTTAAAGGCCACCATTGCAGTTCCTTCGGCAAATCTCTCTTCACCGACTATTATAGTGATGTTTTTACCTACTATAGTACGCAAGCGGCTGAACTAACGAGCATTTTCGCGACGTTGCAAGTGTGTCACGCATTCGCTCTGGGTAAATTCAAGCCTAAACATGCATGACTGTATGTTAGAGTGTAACCTGACCGATACAGACTGCGTCACCCTTACGATTCTGCCCTGCACTAGGTATCGATTTGGCAATAGCCTCGAATGACAACGGCACCGAGAAGTCGACCTTTCTGACGCCTACGCGCACGCGGCGGCGTCTTCGTGCCTGCCATGAATGTGACCTTCTGGTAGCACTGCCACCCTTGCGGCCCGGCCAGCGCGCCAGTTGCCCGCGCTGCGACCACACGCTGAGCCATCGCCACTTTCGGCCGGCGGAACGCAGCCTCGCTTTTGCAATCAGCGCACTGATCGCCCTGTTGGCAGCGCTTGGCTTTCCGTTCATCAGTTTCGAGTCACGCGGCGTCAGCAACGCCATTCAGTTAACGGACACGTCGGCCAGTCTGGTGACGCTGCACGAACCCTTCGTCGGCATTCTGGTGCTGCTGACCATCATCGTGCTGCCCGCCTTCTATCTGCTGGCGGTTATCTGGCTGCATCTCGGTCTGCTGCAACGCCGACCGCTGCCTCGCAGCTATCGCATCGCTCGTGCGCTTTCGCATCTGGGGCCGTGGATGATGGCCGATGTCTTCGTGGTCGGCGCGCTGGTCAGCCTGATCAAGATCGCCGGGATGGCCTCGGTCGACCTGGGACCCTCGTTCTGGTCCTTCTGCGTCTATGCCCTACTGCTGCTGCTGACCACACGCTCCATCGACTCGGACTGGATGTGGTTCTCGCTGGCGGGCGAACCGCTGGCGCCGGAGGGCTGTCGTCCCGGCCAGCCGGCGGCCGAACAGGCGCTCACCGGTTGCCCGACCTGCGGCCTGGTCAGTCGGCTCAGCCACTTCGGGCGCGGGCGCTGCCAACGCTGTGGCGAGCCGCTACGCTTTCGCAGTCCACATAGCCTGCAGAAGACCTGGGCGCTGCTGATCGCGGCGACTCTTTGCTATATTCCGGCCAACCTCTACCCGATCATGACCACGACCTCGCTGGGCGACTCCACCCCCTCGACCATCGTCGGCGGCGTGTTGATCTTTCTGGGTCATGGTGACTGGCCCATCGCCCTGATCATCTTCACCGCCAGCGTGGTGGTGCCGATCGGCAAGGTATTTGCCTTGGCCTGGCTCTGCTTCACGGTACGACGCCGTGGCGAGTCCCGGTTCAAGCACAAGCGCCAGACGCTCTACCGGATCACCGAGCTGATCGGTCGCTGGTCGATGATCGATGTCTTCGTGGTCGCCATTCTGGTTTCGCTGGTGCACGCCGGGTCGCTGCTGTCGATCACGCCGGGGCCGGCAGCACTGGCGTTTTCCGCGGTCGTGGTCATCACCATGCTTGCCGCCAACAGCTTCGATCCGCGCCTGATCTGGGATGCGCGCGACATGCAGCCGCATATGCCGGCGGCGCTCAAGCGCCAATCCCCCTATTCGCCTGTCAAGGAAGTCGACGATGCCTGATTCGATGCAACGCGCCAAACGAGTGTCGCAATCGCGGCTCTCCCCGATCTGGATAGTGCCCCTGCTGGCTGCGCTGATCGGCGCCTGGATGGTCTGGGACAACTTCTCCAGTCGTGGGCCGTTGATTTCCCTGAACATGGACAATGCGGAAGGCATCGAGGCCGGCAAGACGCTGATCAAGACTCGCAACGTTCAGGTCGGTCACGTCGAAGCCGTGCGCCTGTCTGACGATCTGTCGCATACCGTGGTCACGGCGCGCATGTCCAACGACGCATCACGTATGCTCAACGCCGATACGCGTTTCTGGGTGGTCAAGCCCCGCATCGGACGCGAAGGTATCAGCGGCCTGAACACCGTGCTGTCCGGCGCGTATATTCAACTCGCTCCCGGCAAGAGCGACGAGGCTCAGGACAGCTTCGATGTCCTGGAGCAGCCGCCGGTTGCCCCGCCCGACGCTCCGGGACTGCGTATCAATCTGGTCAGTCAGGTGGGCAATTCGCTCAGCGCAGGGGACCCGATCACCTATCAGGGTTATACCGTCGGCCGTGTCGAGAGCACCGATTTCGATCCCGAGAAGCGTGAAATGCGCCACCGCATCTTCATCCAGTCGCCCTACGACAGCCTGGTCACCGATACCACCCGCTTCTGGAGCTCTTCGGGCATCGACGTACAGCTCGATTCCGAAGGCGTCAACGTCAACCTCGATTCGTTCGAGACGCTGATCAGCGGCGGCGTGACCTTCGGCGTCCCGGAAGACGTCAATCGCGGCGACGCCGCCAAGCAGGACGCGACCTATACCCTCTACAACAACGAAGAGAGCGCCCGCGAAGGCACTTACGATCAGTACATCGAGTACGTGATGCTGGTCGATGACACGGTCCGCGGTCTCAGCCGAGGTGCGCCGGTGGAATATCGCGGCGTCCGTGTCGGCACCGTGGTCAGCGTGCCGTGGCATTTCACCGCGCCGCAGCCCGACTCGTTGACCCAGTTCGCGATACCGGTACTGATCCGGATCGAGCCGCAGCGCCTGGACAGCAATCAGGATGTCAATGAAGACGTTGACGATCAGGAAGTGCGCGATCGCTTCGAGACCATGTTCTCGGAATACGGACTCCGCGCTACGCTCAAGGCGGGCAACCTGCTGACGGGCGCGCTGTTCGTCGATCTCAACTTCGACGACGACGCCTCGGCCTATGAAGCGCTGAAGTTCGACGGCAAACCGGTCTTCCCGACCGTCTCCGGCGGATTCGCGCAGATCGAACAGAAGGTTTCGAGTTTGCTCGACAAGCTCAACAACTTGCAGGTCGAGCCGATTCTCACTCGTCTGGATCAGACCATGCAGACCTCACAGCAGACGCTCGAGCAGGTGCGCCAGATTGCGGAGTCGGTCAACGGCATCGTTTCCGATCCGGCCACCCAGCAGTTGCCTGGAAGTATCAACGACACGCTGAAGGAACTGCAGGGTACGCTCGACGGCTTCTCTTCCGGTTCTTCCGGTTATCGTCAGTTGAACGACACGCTCAAACAGCTGGAGGTCCTGATGCGAGATCTCCAGCCGGTCGCCAAGACCTTGAGCGAGAAACCCAACGCGCTGATTTTCGACCGCGAAGTCAAAACCGATCCCGTGCCGAGGGCTCCCCAATGATCACGACCACTCTGCCTCGCTGGCGCCGTTTCGGCGCCACCACCCTGCTGGCGCTGTCCGCCGTGGCCCTATCCACCGTTTTGCTGACGGGCTGCGCCGGGCAATCCACGCCGACCAATCGTTTTACCCTGCCGGAAGCCGATGGCGCGCAGTCATCGTCGACGGCAGAGGCGAGAACGACAGCAGACATTCGACAGTTGGCGGTAAGCCCGGTCGAGGTGGCAAGCTACCTCGATCAGGAGGGCATCGTGATGCAGATCAGCGATATCGAGCTCGCCGCGGCCAACCAGAACCTGTGGGCCGAAGAACTGAGCCACCAATTGACGCGCCGTCTGCGCCAGTCGTTGACGGCCGATCTACCCGGCATGACCGTGCTGAGCGCGGCGCAGAGTGGTTCCGATGCACAGCGCCTGACGCTGAGCGTCGACCAGTTCCAGGGTCGCTACGATGGCCAGGCCGTGGCCTCGGGGGAGTGGCAGCTGCATGATGGCAATCGGCTGGTGGCACAGCATCACTTCGACGTCACGCAACCCTTGAGCGACGACGGTTATCCGGCGTTGGTGCGCACGCTAGGCGCCGTTTGGGATCAGGTGGGCCAGCAGGTAGCCGATGAGATCCGCACGGCCTCGACGACGGCGTCGATCACCGAGTGATCCAGATATAAAAAACGCCGCTCGATCCGGCCAGGTCCGCGTCAGGCGGCCGGTTCGAGCGGCGTTTTCGTATCAGATGATGATCAGGGATTCAGACGGCTTCGCAGACGGGCCACTGCCTGACTGTGCAGCTGGCAGACGCGGGATTCACTGACGCCGAGCACGGCACCGATTTCCTTGAGATTGAGCTCTTCTTGATAGTAGAGTCCCAACAGCAGCTTTTCTCGCTCTGGCAGAGCATCGATTGCCGCCATCACGCTGGCGCGATTATCCGAATCGAGAAGTGCCGCAAGCGGAGACGGCGAGCTCGATTCGGCGACAGAGGGAATGCCGTTCTCGCTGTCGCTTTCGTCGTAGGCCAACAGAAAGCCGTTGTTGGCATCCGCCAGTAGTCGATGATAATCGTCACTCGAAACGCCCATTTCCCGGGCGATTTCCCGCTCGTCCGGCGCCCGGCCCAGCTGTTGCTCCAACCGGCGCACGGCCTGATCCAGCGCCCGTGCACTGCGCCGCACGCTACGTGGCATCCAGTCCCGGCTGCGCAGCTCGTCGATCATCGCTCCACGGATCCGCTGATTGGCGTAGGTCGAGAAGCTGGCCCCGTGCGAGTCGTCGTAGCGCCCCAGAGCGTCCAGCAGGCCCAGCATACCGGCCTGGATGAGATCATCGAGTTCGACGCTGGCCGGTAGGCGTACCTGAAGGGAGAGCGCATGGCGCCTTACCATCGGCATGTACTGCTCAATCAGTGCCGTCTGATCGATTTTGCCCTGTGCGGTATACATCGAATGGCCTCGTGCAAAACACCTACGGTCATGGGACGCATGACTTAGACTTTCATTATGCCGTGTGATCGTCGACCCGAGAGCGCAAACTGCCCGCCTTCGGGTGGCTATTTCGACTGTTTGGCCGGCGTGTTACCGCCATTTCCACTGCTCATGGCTCGGCGACCCCTTTACTGCCGATAGTCGACGATCAGCTGCGCGTCGGATATCACCAGCCTGGTGCCATGGTGCGAACCGGGAGACCATTGAAACCTCAATCGGAACGGGGCCGCCGCGGAGCGACCCGAAAAGTACTGGGTTTCGCCGCGATTCCGGATCAGCCGCTGACACAGCTGCGCCTGACACAGCCATAGCTTGAGTCCCGGTGCCGACACGCTGGTCCGAAACGTCCAGCGCACTCGCACGATCTCGGCACCGTTCAGCGCAGGCAGCGGCTGGATTGGCTCGCTCTCCATCGGCCGCTCCGAGGCGACCACTGTCTGGCGCGGGATCTTCACGACCCACGAGCCATCCGCCGCCCAGACTGCCGCCCCCCATCCCATCGACAGTATCGCCATCAGAGCCATGGCGATCAGGGGAGAAACCCTGAATGACGATGCACTCCGGATCACGGCGCCGTGCCGATGGTCGTGGTGACCCGCAGATTGCGATCGTCGGGAATCTCGGCCTGGGAGAGCACCACCAACGACTTGATCTGGCGACGCAGGAAACGGGCCAGTAATGCCCGCAAGCCATGCTGCACGACCAGTACGGTGGGCTCGTCGCGGCTCTGCTGACGTTCGACCGCCGCCGCGGTCTGCTGCATCAGCGTATCCGCCAGCCCGGGTTCCAGCGCGCCGCCGTTATTGAGCGCCTGGGTGAGCACCTGCTCCAGCCTGGGTTCGAGGCTCATCACGTGCATCGGCTCACGACCCGGGAACCACTGCTGCGTGATCGCTCGACCCAACGCCACACGTACCAGTGCGGTGAGTTCGTTGGCATCCGACTGCTGCGGCGCGTATTCCGCCAGCACGTCGAGAATCGTGTGCATGTCGCGGATCGGCACGTCTTCGGCCAGCAGATTCTGCAGAATGCGCTGCAGCGAGGTCAGCGCCAGCAGCTTGGGCACCACGTCATCCACCAGCGACTTCTGCTGTTCGCCGACCTTGTCCAACAACTGCTGGACCTCGGCCCGCCCCAGCATGTCGCCGGCATTCTCGTGCAGAAGATGGTTGAGATGGGTGGCGACCACCGTACTGGCGTCGACCACGGTGTAGCCATAGATCTGTGCCCGCTCGCGCTGCGCCGTGTCGATCCAGTAGGCGGTCAGGCCGAACGCCGGGTCCTGGGTCTTAGTGCCGTCGATCGCTCCGGAAACCTGGCCCGGATCGATCGCCAGCCACTTACCCGGAAACGCCTCGGCGCGACCGACTTCGACGCCCTTGAGGGTAATCACGTAAGCGTTGGGGCTCAGTTCGAGATTGTCGCGGATGTGTACCACCGATGGCAGAAAGCCGACGTCCTGAGCGAATTTCTTGCGCACGCTCTTGATACGGCCCAGCAGCTCGCCCTTCTGACGCTGGTCCACCAGCGGAATCAGGCGATGCCCGACCTCCAGCCCCAGCGTATCGACCAGTTGCACATCGTCCCAACTGGCCTCCGGAGTCTCCTGGACGGTCGGCGGCGCCTTCTCGTCCACCGCGCGAACCGCCTGTTCCTCTTCGCGCCGCGAAATCCACCAGCCAAGCCCCGCGAGAAGGGCGGCAAACAACAGAAACACCACGTTCGGCATGCCCGGAATCATCCCGAGTAGCCCCATCACGCCGGCGGCGAGATACATCACGCGCGGGTTGTTGAAGAGCTGACTCAACAGCTGCTGACCCACGTCCTGGTCGGTGTTGACTCGGGATACCGTGACGCCGGCTGCCGTCGAGATCACCAGCGCCGGAATCTGGGCGACGAGACCATCGCCGACCGTCAGCAAGGTATAGGTCTTGACCGCTTCCCCGAATGGCAACCCGTGCTGTGCCACCCCGATCATCAAACCGCCGATCAGGTTGATCACCATGATCAGCAAGCCGGCCATGGCATCGCCGCGGACGAACTTGCTGGCGCCATCCATGGAGCCAAAGAACTCCGACTCCTGATTGATTTCGGTGCGGCGCCGGCGGGCGTCTTCCTCACCGATCAGCCCGGCATTGAGATCGGCGTCGATCGCCATCTGCTTCCCCGGCATGGAGTCCAGGGTGAAGCGCGCGCCGACTTCGGCGATTCGTCCGGCACCCTTGGTGATGACCATGAAGTTGATGACGACGAGGATCAGAAACACCACTAGACCCACGGCGAAGTTACCGCCGATCAGGAACTCGCCGAACGCCTCGATCACCTTACCCGCGGCATCACCGCCCTCATGCCCGTCCATCAGCACGACACGGGTCGATGCCACGTTCAACGACAGGCGTAGTAGCGTCGAGAACAGCAGGACCGCCGGAAAGGCCGCGAAGTCCAGCGGCTTCTGGGTGAACATGCTGACCAGGAGCACCATGATCGACAGCGCGATATTGAAAGTGAAGAACAGATCGAGCGCGAATGGCGGCAGCGGCAGGATCATCATCGACAGAATCATGATGATCAGGACTGGGCCAGCGAGCACCTTGTACTGCGTTTCGCCCGGCCATTTGCGCTGACCGAACCACTGGGTGAGCGCGTTCATTCACTCTCCTTGGATGAATCGGGTAAGGCATCATCGAACGCCGGTGGCACGGTCAGATCCCGTGGCGCCGGCGGCATGTCGCCGCCTTCGGTTTCTACTTGCTTGAGCCGGAACGCCCAGGCCAACACCTCGGCAACCGCGGTATAGAGATCGCCCGGAATTTCCTGCTCCAGATCGACGTGATGGTAGAGCGCGCGAGCCAGCGGCGGTGCTTCCAGCCGTGGCACCCGGTTATCGTCGCCGAGCTCGCGGATTCTGGCCGCAACCTGGTCGGCCCCTTTGGCAATGACCCTCGGCGCCGCCATCGAGTCCTGCTGGTAGCTCAGTGCCACCGCGTAATGGGTCGGGTTGGTCACGATCACGTCGGCGGTCGGCACCTTGCTCATCATGCGTCGTCTCGCCATCGCCTGCTGCTGGGAGCGGATGCGCCCTTTCACGTGCGGATCGCCTTCCGACTCCTTGTGCTCCTGGCGGATGTCTTCGCGGCTCATGCGGAGCTTCTTGTTGTGGCTCCAGATCTGGTACGGCACATCGATCAGAATGACAAAAATCATCGAGGTGACGATCAGCGCACAGCCGATGGCCGCCAGACGCATCGCCGTGGCCAGAGCCTGCTGAACCGGCATCTCCATCAGGCCGAGCAGCGTGCCGCGCTGAGCCCAGAGATAGGCCACGGCAACGCCCCCCACCAGCACCGATTTGGCAATGGCCTTGCCCAGTTCCGCCAGCGCCTGACTCGAGAACATCCGCTTCAGCCCCTTGAACGGATTGAGCTTGCTCAACTGAGGCTGAAGCGATTTTGCCGACAGAAGCCAGCCGCCCAGCATCGTCGGTCCCAGAATCGCGGCGACCGTGAACAGCAGGAACAACGGCAATAACGCGATCAGCGTATTCTGGCCCAGCAGCCAGACATGGCTGAGCATGCGGGAGGTGTCGAACGCCAGCCCGTGATCGAACAGGAACGCCTGCTCCATGACGATGGAGAGCTCGTCGTAGAGATGGTTGCCCAGGAACCACAGACCCATGACGCCACTGACCAGCAACAGAAAGGTGGCGAGCTCGCGCGAGCGCGCCACCTGCCCTTCCTCACGGGCCTTTTCGATTCGCCTGGGTGTGGCCGGTTCGGTCTTTTCCTGATCACTGTCGTTCTGCTCGGCCAAGCGCGCACTCCACCACAGTCATCGCCACCGTCGTCGCCACTATCAGCGACATTAATCCGTGAGCGCTATTCTGCTGGGAGTGACGACATGGCAAAGGGAGAAATAGCAGGAGTAAGACCCTGCTATTTCGGAAGGTAGGATGTACAACGAGGTCTGTCAGTCGCGACCGGCGCGCTCAGAATCCCAAGCTATCGAGCAGATCGTCGACCTGGTCCTGGCTACTGACGACATCGGCAGCCTGGGGATTGACCTGCGGTCCATTGAGCAGCGAGTTGGGTTTCGCAGCCGTCGGATTCGGCGAGTCCCGACGTTCGGCACCCTCCGGGGCGTTGTCGATCAACACCTGCACCAGTTGCTGCTCGATCTCGTGGATCACTTCCATCATCTTCTTGATGACCTGCCCGGTGAGATCCTGAAAATCCTGGGCCATCATGATCTCGAGCAACTGCGCGTTGGTGGCACTGGTCTTCTTGGGCACATCCTGAAGATAGGCACGAGTGTCCTTCACCAGCGCCTTGGCCTCATTCAGCGCCTTGGGTTCGGCGAACCACGACTCCCACCGCTCATCGAGAGCGATCGCCTCGCGCTCGAGCCCGTTCTGCAGCGGCTGGGCGTTGTCGATGGCGTTCAACGAGCGTTCCGCCGCCTGCTCGGTCATCGAAGCAACGTAGCTGAGCCGGTCGCGGGCGTCGGGAATCGCCTGAGCCGCTTTCTCCACCTCCTTGTCGAGGCCCAGCTCACGCATGTTCTCGCGCAGCATGCGCGTCAAATGGCCGATACGGCGAATCAGGTCGTCGGGAGCCGCACTTTCCGCCACGCTGGTCTGAGGGTTGGCACCACTCATGATCTACCCTCCATAGGCGTCACTTGCCCAGTTTTTCGAAAATTTTGTTGAGCTTTTCTTCGAGCGTGGCGGCGGTGAAAGGCTTGACCACATAGCCGTTGGCGCCTGCCTGGGCGGCCGCGATGATATTCTCTTTCTTGGCTTCGGCCGTCACCATCAGCACGGGCAGCGAAGAGAGCTGGGGGTCCTGCCGGATCTCCTTGAGCATCTCCAGACCGTCGAGATTGGGCATGTTCCAGTCGGAGACCACGAACTCGAATGCGCCGGTTCGTAGCTTGGTCAACGCTTCCTGACCGTCCTCGGCCTCTTCTACGTTCTCGAATCCGAGCTCCTTGAGCAGGCTGCGGACGATCCGACGCATGGTCGGGAAATCGTCCACCACCAGAATGCTCATGTTCTTGTCAGCCATCGTCTTTCCTCTTCGATTCGTTAGGCGGGCATGCCGTGAATTATCGGCAGCATGACCGTTCGCTTTACAGGTGCTGTCTATACGCGCTGCGCGCGTCCCGCCAGGTGCATCTGCTGAACCAGATGGCCGGCAATATCGGTCAGCGCAATGACCTCCGTCGCTCCGCCGAGCGCAATCGCCTCCTTGGGCATGCCGAAGACCACACAGCTTGCTTCGTCCTGCGCCACGGTATGCGCGCCGGCCTCGCGCATTTTCAGCAGGCCGACCGCACCGTCACGGCCCATGCCGGTAAGGATGACACCCAGAGCGTTGCGTCCCGCGCAGGCGGCCGCGGACTCGAACAGCACATCGACCGAGGGCCGGTGACGGTTCACGGGTGGGCTCTCGTCGAGCGCTATCACGTAGTTGGCGCCCGAACGCGCCAGCCGCATGTGCCAGTCGCCCGGCGCAATGTAAACGTGACCGGGTAACACGCGCTCTCCCGCTTCGGCCTCCTTCACCGTGACACGGCAGAGTCGATCGAGACGTTCGGCGAAGGAGCGCGTGAAGCCGCCCGGCATGTGCTGGGTGATCAACACCGCAGGACTGTTGGCCGGCAATGGCTCGATGACCTGACGGATCGCTTCGGTCCCCCCGGTAGAGGCACCAATAATGATGATCTTCTCGCTGGAGAGAATTGGTGCCTTGAGTACCCGCGGTGGCGCCGCTGGTGTCGCTGTTCGATGTTGCTGAAGCGGTTGCGGTCGAGACTGCGCGGCGGCGCGGATCTTGTCGGCGATCAAGTCGGCATACTCCAGCATGCCTTCACGGATGCCGACTTCCGGCTTGGCCACGAAGTCCACCGCGCCCAGTTCCAGCGCCCTCAGCGTAATCTCGGACCCGCGCCGGGTCAGCGACGAAATCATCAGCACCGGCATGGGGCGCAGTCGCATCAACCGCTCGAGAAAATCCAGACCGTCCATGCGCGGCATCTCGACATCGAGCGTCAACACGTCGGGGTTGTGCTGCTTGATCAGGTCACGGGCGACCAGCGGATCCGGCGCCGTGGCCACCACGGTCATGTCGGGCTGGGCGTCGATGATCTTGGTCATCAGGTCACGAATGAGCGCCGAGTCATCGACACAGAGCACTTTGATCGTCGGTTTCACCGCTCACTCCCTAGCGTGAGGCGTCCGGCATCGCCCGCGACGAGGGTGATGCCAATGTGTAAACGGTCTGACCTCTCAAACGAAAAGCCTGACTCAGAAAGGAGAAGTTCTCGGAGTGACCGGCGAACAGCAGACCATCCGGCTTCATCTGGGCGGAAAATCGCCGCAGGATGTTCGTCTGCGTCTCTCTATCGAAGTAGATCATGACGTTGCGACAGAAGATGATGTCGAAAGGACCGTTGATCGACCATGATCCGGTGACCAGATTGAGCGGACGAAAATCGATCATCGAGGCCAGTTCAGGTCGCACTCGAGCCTTGCCGGCACGGCTGCCACTGCCACGCTGAAAGAATTGCCGACAGCGAACCTCACCGAGCTTTTCCACTGTTTCCAGCGCATAGACGCCGGCGCGAGCGGTATTCAACGCCTCGGTATCGATATCGGTCGCCAGGATCTTCACCTGCGAGGCCGCCGGGCCCAGGGTTTCTCTCACCGTCATTGCCAGGGAGTAAGGCTCTTCCCCGGTCGAGGCCCCGGCGCACCAGATCTTGATACCGGTACCGCGTCGGCGTACTTCCTCGGCCAGCACCGGGAAGTGATGGGATTCGCGAAAGAACGCCGTGAGATTGGTGGTGAGAGCGTTGGTGAAAGCCTCCCACTCCTCGGACTCGGCTCGTCCCTCCAGCCGGTCCAGATAGTCACCAAAACGCGTCATGCCATGCAGTCGCAGGCGCTTGGCCAGCCGGCTGTACACCATCTCCCGCTTGTTCTCCGCCATGACGATACCGGCACGGCGGTAAATCAAATCCCGGACCCGCTCGAAGTCCCGCGAGGTAAAATCGAGATCCCGGGTAAAGCGCACGGCATTCCCATCGACGCTCCCAGTGGGATCTGGGGCTGAGAACATGGCTGGCTCGGATTTCAAAATGATTCCCACTCCTGGTTGTCATCCGTCACCGCACGACGAGGGCTCTCGATAAACTCGGCCGGCTTGTTCGTCGGACGATGCCGAGGGGTGACAACGGGCTCGCGCGGTGCCCGATGCTCGCCGACGACCACCCGTTCTTCTCCGCTGCCCGCCAACCGGAAGACGGCGATGGACGTTGCAAGATGGTCGACACTGGCGCGCAGTTCGGCCGCAGAGGAAGCCGTCGTCTGCACGCGCTCGGCGTTCTGCTGGGTCACTTCATCCATCTGCGCGACGGCCTGGCTGATCTGCTGGATACCGCTGGTCTGCTCTTCGGAGGCGGCGGAAATTTCGCTGATGATATCGTTGACGCGAGTCACCGCGTTGACGACTTCCTCGATCGACCCTTCGGCCTGACGGACCAGATCGGCGCCGTGACCGACTTCCTGAGTCGAGCTGTCGATCAGATTACGAATCTCCTTGGCCGCATCGGCGCTGCGGCTGGCAAGATTGCGGACTTCACCCGCGACCACGGCAAATCCGCGTCCCTGCTCGCCGGCCCTGGCGGCCTCGACGGAAGCGTTCAGCGCCAGGATATTGGTCTGAAACGCGATCGAATCGATTACCCCGACGATATCCGCCACCTTGCGCGAGCTGTCGGTGATGCGCCCCATCGTACCTACGACCTGCCCCATCACCTCGCCACTACGACGCACCGTATCCGTCGCGCCATCGGCCAGTTGACTGGCCTGACGCGCGTTGTCAGCATTCTGCTTCACGGTCGCGGTCATCTGCTCCATGCTGCTGGCGGTCTCGGCCAGTGAGGCAGCCTGCTGCTCGGTCCGAGAGGAGAGATCCTCGTTGCCGCTGGCGATATCCCGCGTCGCCGGGGCTACCACCGCGACGTTCGAATTGACGTCGCCGACGATCGTGCCGAGACTCTGGCGCATGCCGTTGAGCGCCCCGATCAGCCGCCCCACTTCGTCATTGCCGCGCTGCTTCAGCGTCGCGCCGAGATTGCCCGAGGCGATCTGTAGCGCGAAGTCCAAGGCTTCACGAACCGGCTTGAGCGTTGCGCGTATGGTCGTCAGCCCCACGATGATCAACAGGATGGTGCCGGCTCCGAGCAGCGAGATCAGGAAGATCATCGTGATACGCTGGGATTCGGCAGCACTCGCCGCCATGGTAGCCCCACTCTCACGCTTCGCTTCGACCAGCGCATTCAGATCGCTGCTGATCTTGTCGCTGTTGGCCGCCAGCACGTCGTTGTAGGCGACGTAGGACTGGTAGAAGTCGCCCCCGTTCAACGCCTCCATCACCCCTTTCAGGCCTTCGTCACGGTACTGCTGAAGATCGGCGGCGAAGGTCTCCGCGGCCGGCGTCTGGTTGACGGGACGATCCTGGTAGAAGGCGTCCCAGGTCCCGTTCAGTTCGGCGATGAGCGCATCGACCTGCTCGTTGACCGGTGCCAGGTCGGCAGCCATCGGGTTGCTGACCGGTTTGTCGACCAGATCTCGCCCCTTCGACATCAGTTGATCGATTTTCTGGAGTCGCGCCAGGTCTTCCAATCCATTGGTGGTCAGCTGCTGCAGACGCTGACCATCCGCATGCATCGCATACATCGATACGCCGCCGCTACCGGCCAGCACGACCAATGCCAGGACCATCATCGAAATCAGGCGGCCTTTCAGCGAACGTAAGCTGAGACGCCGAATTGTCGGGAACAACCCCCGAGGTTTCAGCTCGCCATGGTCGAGCTTGACGCCTCGCCTGCGACCGGCCAACAGCTGCGGATAATGCTTTTCCGCCAGTTGGCGTGGCTTGTCGGCGACCTTGACTCGCACCGAGGTGTAACCGGCGATCTTGCCGTCTTCGATGATGGGGGTGACGGTCGACTGGACCCAGTAATGCGATCCATCCTTGCGCCGGTTCTTGATCACCCCAGTCCAGTTCTCACCCTTCTCCAGCGTTTTCCAGAGATCCGCGAAAGCCGCCGGCGGCATATCCGGATGTCGGATGAGGTTATGCGGAGCGCCGATCAGCTCTTCCCGGCTAAAACCGCTGACCCTGACGAAAGCCGGGTTGGCATAGGTGATCCTGCCTGTCAGATCGGTTCGCGAAATAAGATAATCCGATTCGCTTATCGCGAACTCCTGGTCGAGCACGGGTTGATTGTTTCGCATCGCAGCATCCCTGGTGTTGTCGTGCACACTCGCGATCTGCGTGAGGCAGATCAGAGATCATTGTCGTGACTGGTTATCGGCCGATCACCCGCTCTCTTGAGCTCCTGGAGAGGCCTCCGATCACGCCGGCTGTTCCCGGCGCGATGTTGTCTTTTCGACGTTGGGCTGCCACTGGGTCAGACCGGAATCGCTGACTTCCGTCTCCGCTACCCGATAATGTTCCAGCGTCGACTCTAGCTTCTGCGCCTGACTCACCAGCGACTGCGAGGCATTGGCTGTCTGCTGTACCAGCGCAGCGTTCTGGCTGGTGACCTGATCGAGCTCCGTGATCGCCTGATTGACCTGCTCGATGCCGCTGCGCTGTTCTCGCGACGCGTTGGCTATCTCTTCCATCAGGCCACTGACGCTGGTCACCGAGGAGACGATCTCCTCCATGGCGCGGCCCGCCTGTTCAATCAGCGTGGCGCCGCTGTTTACCTGTTCGCCCGATCCGGTGATCAGCCGACGAATATCCCGGGACGCTTCGGCGCTTCTGCTCGCCAGGTTGCGCACTTCTTCCGCGACGACCGCGAATCCTCGCCCGGCGGAGCCGGCACGAGCCGCTTCGACAGACGCATTCAAAGCCAGAATGTTGGTCTGGAACGCGATGTTGTCGATCATGTCGACGATTTCCGCCATCTGCCGCGAGCCGTCCTGGATCTGTGACATCGTGGTCTCGATTTCGCGCATCATCTCGCCGCCCTGCTGCGCGCGCTGACGCGTCTGGGATGCAGCCCGCGTGGCCGTTTCCGCGTTATCGGCATTGTGGCGGACGGTTTGAGTCAACTGCTCCATGCTGGAGGCCGTTTCGACGATGGCAGCGGACTGCTGATCGGTGCGCACCGCCAGATCCTGATTGCCGCTGGCGATCTGGCCAGCGCCGACATTGACCCATTCGGCGCTGGCGCGAACGTCGGCAAATGTCCGGGATAGCCGCTGACGCATACTTTCTATCGCGAACAGCAGACTGTCGGTGTCCTTCGACTTGAGAACCAGAGCCTGGGAAAAATCGCCCTCGGCAATCTTCCGGATACTGTTACGCGCATGGCCGGGATCGCCGCCCAGCCGACCCAGAACATTACGGATGACCCAGGCGACGATCAGCGAGAGCAGGCCGCCGATCGCGGCGATCAGCGCCAGGTAGACCACGGCACCGTCCGCCAGCACGGCGTCGATGTCGTCGACATAGACGCCGGTGGCGATCTGCCAGTCCCACTGCGGTACGCGCATGACATAGCTAAGCTTGTCGTACGTCTCGTCGCCATCACTGCGACGCGAGGCGTAGGGAACGAGCCCGCCGTCGGGCTGCTGGGCAGCAGCGAACATTTCGCGATAGAGATAGACCCCGTTGGGATCCTGATAGTCGCGCATGCTGTCACCCACGGCGCGACGCGGATGCTCGACGATCTCGAGGTTGGAGTCGAACACGAAGATATAGCCGTCGGCGCCGAAACCGAGATGGGCCAAAGCGTTGCGCGCCTGCTGCTTGGCATCCGCTTCGCTCAACTCGCCGCTTTCCGATTGGCTGACGTAATTGTCGACCAGTTGCTTGGCGCTACCGATGAAGTACTGGAGGCTCTGGATACGCTGTTCTACCAGGTTTTCCCGCATGGAGTAGAGCGACCAGCCCGCCACCATGATCAAACCGATCCACATCAACCCCAACGTGGCCCACAGCTTGCGACGCATCGTCCACTCTCGAAAATTCAGCATGGCGTTTCTCACCTTGATAACTTGATCGGCGCCTCGCCTCCCCGTATGGCGAAGCTGATGGTATAAGCGCGATAGCAACGTTATCGGCTTAGCGCGGATCAGCTTTATCTTTATTAGACTAAAGTCGAAAAACCGGATCGCGCCATGAACTGCTCGTGTCGTGATCCGCTCGCGCCGTGCCGGCCAAAAAAACCGCAGCCGAGGCTGCGGTCGATATTCATTCCATGGTGCCCGGATCAGGCGCTTTCGGCAGTCCGTTCGACGAGCTGCATCTCTTCGTGGGTCAACAGCTTTTCGATGTCGACCAGTACCAGCATGCGATCTTCCAGGCTTCCGATACCGCTCAAGTAATCCGACGACAGGGTGACGCCGAATTCCGGCGCCGGCTTGATCTGATCCGGCGCCAGACTCATCACGTCCGAGACGCCGTCGACGACGATACCCACGATACGGTCATCGACGTTGACCACGATCACCACCGTCTGACCGTCGTATTCGACCTTGTCGAGATGGAACTTGAGCCGCAGGTCGATGATCGGCACGATCACGCCGCGCAGATTGGTGACCCCCTTGATGAAGTCCGGCACATTGGCAATGCGGGTGACGTTCTCGTAACCGCGAATTTCCTGCACCTTGAGAATATCGACCGCATACTCCTCTTCACCCAACGAGAAGACCAGATACTCGCGGCTCGCGGCGTCGTTGACGATGGCATTCATGCTCGCTTGCGAACTCATACTAGCGATACCTCTTGTAGATGTTGGTGTTTCGCCTCGTGGCGCTGCTGTGATTTGCGCCGGTCGAGACGATGAAGGTCGGCGATATCGAGAATCAGGGCAACGCTGCCATCGCCAAGGATAGTGGCCGCGGAGATGCCCGGGACCTTGCGATAATTGGTTTCGAGGTTCTTGACCACGACCTGCTGCTGGCCGATCAGATCATCGACCAGCAAGGCGTAGCGACGTCCCTCACCCTGGACGATGACGGCGATGGCCTCGGTCAATTCGGTCCTGGCGTTGGCCACGTCCAGAGCATGGTGCAGCGCGATGATCGGCAGATACTCGTCGCGCACCTTGAGCAGCTGATCGTCGCCCGCCATCGAATAGATGTCGTCGAGCTGTGGCTGCAGTGATTCGAGCACCGCATTGAGCGGCAGCAGGAAGGTCTCCCCACCACAGCGGATCGACATGCCGTCCAGAATCGCCAGCGTGAGCGGCAACACGATCCGCGTCGTCGTCCCCTGGTTGGGTTTGCTCAGGATCTCGACGTGCCCGCCCATGGCCTGAATATTACGCTTGACGACATCCATGCCGACGCCACGCCCGGAGACGTCGCTGACCTGTTCGGCGGTCGAGAAACCCGGGGCGAAGATCAGCTGCCAGACGTCGTCATCGCTCATGGTGTCGGTGACGGCGAGACCGTTGGACCGGGCCTTGGCCAGAATCCTGTCTCGATTGAGCCCGGCACCATCGTCGATCACTTCGATCAGGATATTGCCGCCCTGGTGCTGGGCGGACAGCGTGAGATGGCCGGTCGGCGACTTGCCGGCAGCTTCGCGGCGTTCCGGAGACTCCAGACCGTGATCGAGACTGTTGCGAACCAGATGGGTCAATGGGTCGATGATGCGCTCGATCAGGCTCTTGTCGAGTTCGGTGGACTTCCCCTCGGTGATCAGTTCGACGTCCTTGCCCAGCTTGGACGCCAGATCGCGCACTAGCCGCGGAAAACGACTGAAGACGTAATCCATCGGCATCATGCGAATCGACATCACCGACTCCTGCAGATCGCGGGCGTTGCGCTGTAACAGATTCATGCCGTTGACCAGCGGCCCATGAGAGACGATGTCCAGATCGCTGGCCGTCTGTTCGAGCATCGACTGGGTAATGATCAATTCACCGACCAGATTGATGATCTGGTCCACCTTGTCGACCGGCACCCGAATGGTGCTGGACTCGGCCCCCTTGGCGTTCTTGCTACCGGACTTGCCACTCGGTTTGCTACTGGCCTTGCCGCTCGGCAATGGGGGCGCCTCAGCCACCGACGTTTCGTCGCTAACCGGCACCGGCTCGCTGGACGGTACCGACGTCTCAACCATCGGTTCCCGGGCGGTCGTCTCTGTGCTGGCCTCGACGGGGGCAGCCGCATCGACCTGGATCGACAGCTGCTCCGGCTCGATGATGAAACAGAGCACCGCTTCGATATCATCCTGGGATTCAGAGCTGTCCAGAACCACCTGATACCGCGCCGCATCGCCCGACTGCGACGCGATCACACCGAAATGCTCGAGCTCGTCGACCAGCAGATTACGATCCTTGTCGTTCACATCCGTCAGCGTAATCGACAAGCGCTGGGTAGCGCTCTTGCCGGTATCGTCGCTCTTCGGACTCTCCACTGAAGAAGCGGGGGTCGTCGCTGCGGGTTCCGGTGTCGCGACCACCGGCACATCCGCTGCCGCACCGCCCTGGCCCAGCTCATCCAGCGCCATTTGCTGCAGGACGTGCGAAATCCGTTCGAACGCTTCGGCATCCGGCTCACTGCCGTTGCGGTAGGCATTCAACTGGTCATGAAGCATATCTTTGGTTTCCAGAAACGTGTCGACGATATCCCGCCGGAGAGTGAGCTCGCCACGCCGGGTATGGTCCAGCAAGTTCTCGAGCAGGTGCGTCGTCTCCTGCAGGACGGTAAAGCCAAAGGTGCCAGCCCCCCCCTTGATGGAGTGCGCGGCACGGAAGATCGCATTGAGCTCTTCGACATCGGGATCGTCGACATCGAGGTCCAGCAGCAGGCGCTCCATATCCGCCAGCAGCTCTTCGGCTTCTTCGAAGAAAGTGTCGTAAAAATCAGAAATATCCATGAGCACCTGCCATAGAAGCCCCATCAACAGGGCGTGAACACGTTTGCATCAACCCGCTGAATTCGGCTCGATCATCCCGCCATCATTGCCACTCGCTCCACCACCGCTGCCTGCCAACGGCGTTGTCAGAGGTGAGGGCAGCGGCGTCTTTTCCTGCTGTTCGATTGCCTGAGCCGCCCGGTTATCCAGCACCACGATGCTGATCCGGCGGTTGACGTCGTCGCTGGGGAGCGTGTTCGGCAAGGTGATGCGTGAACCCATCCCGGCGACTCTCAAGAGCTTGTCCGGCGCGAGGCCGGCGGCGATCAGTTCCCGGCGTGAAGCATTGGCACGATCGGCGGACAGCTCCCAGTTGCTGTACCCTTTTTCCCCGCCAGCGTAAGGAATGTCATCGGTGTGGCCGCTGATGCTGATGGGATTGGGCATCTCGTTGAGCACGGGTGCGATGCGACCCAGAATCTTCTGCATGTAGGGTTCGAGGCGATCGCTACCGAGCTCGAACATCGGCCGCTTGTCACTATCGACGATCTGCACGCGCAACCCTTCGGGCGAGAAATCCATACGCAGCTGCGAACTCAGCTCCTTGAGCTGCGGGTCGCTCTGAATCACGCTCTGCAGACGATCGCGCAGATAGCGCAGATTGCGCTGCTCGTCACTCGAGCGCGTCTGCTCGCGGATGTTCACGCGGCGTTCCTCGCCATCGACCTTGGTCGGATTGTCGCCCCCACCGGGTATGGCGCTGGTGCTCGCCGTCGTCTTGTCGCCGCCCGTCAAGGCGACGGCTAGTGGAGTACGGAAATATTCGGCGATATGCTCCAATTGGCTCGGACTGGCCGTGGAAAGAATCCACAGCACCAGGAACAGCGCCATCAATGCCGTCATGAAATCGGCGTAGGCGATCTTCCAGGACCCACCGTGATGCTTCGCCGACTGAACCCGCTTGCGCTTGACGATCAGCGGCCGCCGTTCATCACCACTACTCATGGACCCTCCGTTCCCGTGCTGCGCAGGGTCTGTCCGCTGGAACGAACGTGTTCTTCAAGCTCGCTGAATGACGGTCTGATAGCGGTAAACAGCGCCTTGCGGCCGAACTCCACCGCCAACTGCGGCGCCAGACCATTGAGACTGGCCATCAGGGTCACGCGAATGCACTGAAGCATCTTGGTCGCTTCACCCGCCTGCAGGTTGATGCGGTGAGCCACGGGCGTCACGAAGCCATAGGCCAGCAGGATCCCGACAAAAGTACCCACCAGCGCCTGTGCGATCATCTGTCCCATGACACCGGCGCCCTGATCCGCCGATCCCAGAGCGTGCACCACGCCCATGACCGCTGCCACGATGCCGAAAGCCGGAAGTCCGTCGCCGACGGCCGATAGCGAGTGCGCGGGCAGCTCCGCTTCATGCTGGAAGGTCTCGATCTCGTGCTCCATCAGCGCATCGATCTCGAAGGGATCCATGTTGCCGCTGACCATTAGACGTAGATAATCGGTCAGGAACCCCATGATCATCGGATCCGAGAGGATCTTCGGATAGTCCGCGAAGATCGCGCTGTCCTGCGGCGCATCGATATCACGCTCGATCGCCAGCATGCCGTCGCGTCTCGCCTTGGTCAGAAGCCGGTATTGAAGCGCCATCAGCTCCATGTACATCATCTTGTTGTAGCGCTTGGTGCGCTTTAGCTTCGAGAACGACCGCAACGTCGCCTTGATCGCCTTGCCGTTGTTGGCGCAGACGAAGGCGCCGAGAGCGGCTCCGACGATCATCACGAACTCGGCGGGCTGCACCAGCGCACCCAGATGCCCGCCAATCGCGACGTAGCCACCGAATACACTACCCAAGACGATGATGTAGCCTAATAGGATCAGCACGGAGAGGCTCCCGAAACAGTGCATGGCAAACTTGCTGACTGTATCGGCAGCCGAGGCGTCGCGCTTGAGGGTAGAAATATCAGAAAAGCGTGATTGTTCGAAAAACGACGGTGCCAGGCAGGCATCTCGTCGCCGAACGGACACAAAAAAGCGGGCCCGTTGGCCCGCTTCTCGATGACGAAATCAGCCTAGACGGCCAAGCGGTCCGCCAGCGACATCTCCAGAGGAACGAACGTCGGTGCGGCCGGTTTCGACATCGCCTTGGCCTTGCGGGTTTTGCCAGCCCGGGAAGGGGGCTGGCAGATACCGCAGACGTAGTCCTGCATCGGGCTATGAGCATGCGCCACGAAATCGCCCTTACAGGTCTTGCAGCGCGACAACTGCAGCAGATCGCTCTCGAAGAATCGCACCAGCGTCCACGCCCGCGTCAAGCCGAGCGTGGGCTCCGCACCATCGAGTTCGACCTGCTCGAGATACAGCCGATAAGCCTTGACGAACGCAGGCATCCGCCCGCAACCCAGCTCTTTAGTGAGGCGACGATAGACGTTGTAGAACAACGATGAATGAATATTGGGTAGCCAGGTAATGAACCAGTCGGCCGAAAACGGCAGCATGCCTTTGGGCGGAGACATGCCCTTGACTTCTTTGTAAAGCTTGATCAAACGCCCGCGACTCAGATCCGTCTCGGTTTCGAGAACCTGCAACCGCGCCCCCAGCTCGATCAACTCGATGGCCAGCTGCACCTGAAGCATCTCCGCAACGAGGCTCTTGTCCGCCATGGATCAGCTCCCCTGCCGGGACGAGAATTGAACGCGACCCGCACCGGCCATCAGCAGTGAGGCATGCGTCTGCTCGAGCCCCTGGGCTCGCGGGTTACGGACCAGCATATTGAGCTGCTCGGCATCCGTGAATCGCAGATTACATAATAACTGATTTGTTCGAGACAGTTGAGTCAACTGCTTGATCGATAAGCGAATAATGGTATCCGCAAGATCGGCATTCATGTCGAGTCGAAACATCGCCGATTCACGATCCTCGTTCAGCAGGCGCTGAACCAGGAGCAGATAGGAGAGATTGAGATCTTGAATGTCATCCAGAAGACTGTTCGGGGCCATTGTCCGATTCCCTGCGTATGGTTTTATTGGCTTCCATTGATTGAAAGCTCCAGCCGACATAGCCATGGAGGCGACTACATCAGTTCTTTATGATGGACCTAGTTTGCGACTTTTTGATGAACAAAAGCAAGTTTTGTTACCAAATTTATAATCACGTAACGAGCTCGTCGCTATTGAGTTTGCTATCGATTGATTTAAATAACTGATCCTACGTGAAATATTGTGATTACTGCCTTTACGGGCAAATGCGAACTCGTGAAGACAAACGGCCTCAAAAGACACATTGAATAACAATACCGTTTAAAATAGAACCTGACAGTCAACGCTAATGCTGATGGCCTGACTTCGCCGCACTGTCGATCTGGCCGATCCACACCAGCAACTCTGCTACCACCTGATAGAGCGACTCCGGAATACGGGCATCCAGGTCGACCTGCATCAATAGCGCAACCAGTTCCGGGGAGTCATGTACGAAAACGCCCTCCTGCTGTCCGAGTTCGATGATGCGATCCGCCACATTGCCGTAACCCTTGGCAACGACCCTGGGCGCGTCCGTTCGTTCACCGCTGTAAGCCATGGCGATCGCGCGTCGGCGGGCATCCGCATTTCTATCGCTCATGATGGCTCGCTCCCAATGCGATCTCTGCTTGTATACCCAACGCAGTCAGGCGCTGGCGCAATGGTTCGAGCTCCCGCCGGACGCGATCCCGGGTGGGCGCCTCGGAAGGATCGATCTCCACTCGTAGTGCAGTCGCCTGGCGCGCCTGGAAGGTGATGTCGACAACGCCCAGAGTGGGCAGCCGAACCTGCACCTCGGCGCGCCACTCGTCGCGGGTTTCGTCATCGTACCGCGGTGAACGATCATCGACGTCGTCATCGTTATCGTCGAAAGCCGGATCGCGTGGCAACTCGGAAAACATCAGTGTCATCGGCACCCCGGGCCACAGCTGCCCTTCCCAACGTAGATTGGGTGCCACGATCAGCTCCAGCTGATGCCGAACGATCGCCTGCAATGCCTCCGTGGGTTGCTGCGAAAGCTGGTGCGCACGGGACATGGCGAGTGACGATGCCGTATCCGATACGCCGGCCATTGAAGACGAACGCTCACCGCCGAAACCGGCCGCCGTGACAGACTGCGAGAGACGCGTTTCCCCGCTCACAATGGCGCTTGAACTCACGGCCTCGTCGAGGTTGGCTGTCGCCGAGGTCATGCCGGCGAAGGTACTCGTCTTCGCCGGCATGGGCGTCGAGCTCGGAGAAACATGCGGAGGCAATGCTTGGCTGCCACCGCCGGTCAGGAGTCCCGAATTCAGTGGCGTCGGCGTGGCCAGAAATGGCATTGGCATGGACAGCATCGAGGTCGGCGTGAACGGACGAAAGGTCAGGCTCAACCAGGCCTGAGGTTCGCGCATCAGCGCCGACCGGGGATACTGACCGGCCATCCATCGCTGCAGATGAGATTCATAGAAGGCTCCGCTCTCGCGAACGCTTTGCGACAGTGCGGTGGCGAGGGAATCGGCGCTGTCCGCAGGCTGGAGCAGAAGCGCGGCAAGCGGCCGGACCGATGCGGTCTGAGTGGCAGGAAAATGCGAGAGCAGATCAGCGATCTTTATCGCGGTCGGACTCAAGTGTAACTGCGAGGACGAGAGTCCGGCCTGACCCGACGGTGGAGCGGGCGCAGAGGCGCCTTCCCGGACCGTCGCCGGGGATGGGCCCATGACGCGCTCCCCGCCCTGCTGATGTAGACGAGAGTCGCTGCGAGCCGGCTGAATGGCGTCCGAAGACGTCGCCGCCGACACTGGTAACGGCTGGTCCTTGATGACCGGCGTGTCGACACGCTTGCCGAGAACCTGATGCAAAAGGGTGTCGAGTATCGGCGTGATGCCGCTCACGGGCGCTCGTCGGTCGGCACCGCGCGCAGTCGTGAGGCGATGCTGCCGCGCCCCGCCTGGTAAGCCTGCCCCAGTGCCTGCTGTCGCCGGGAACTGCCAATGAGATGGCTCAGCTCCTCGCGACGGGACTCCAGCACACGGCGCGTCTCGGCGTCCTGGGTCAGGATCTGCTCGAGCAAGCTGAATTTCTGTTCACGCTCCGAATCGGTCAACGACTGCACTTCATCGAGAGACCTCACGCGCTGAAGCGATACCACGTAGCCGGCCTCGCACTGCACCAGGGCTTCCCACTCCTGCTCTCGCGCCAAACCCAGCATCCGGCTCGACACCTCTAGTAACTGACGGTACTGCTCGATGACCGAAGGGCCTGATGTCATTCGATTATACTCCCCCGACCATCTCGACCGGCGCCTGCCGAAGCTCACGCCAACCGGAGCCGATGTTATCGAGAAGTGACGCGGCTTGATCCAGCGCGGCCATGTCGTCACGCAGATTGGCCTGCAGCAACAGTCTGGCGACGTAGTCGTAAAGCTGCCCCAGATTGGCGGCGATATCGCCCCCCTTTTCATGGTCCAGCGCTGCCGCCAAGCCGTTATTGACGATGTCGATCGCCTTGGAGATCGACGCGCCCTTGGCTGCCCGGTTGCCGTCCTGCATATGCAGGCGAGCACTGGCGATCGCCGCCTGGACACCATCGAACAGCATGACGATCAGCTGGTGGGGGTCGGCAGACATGACCGCCGACTCGACCCCAATCCGCGCGTAGGCGCCCGCGCCCCGTCGTGAATTCATCATCGTTGAGACCTATTACTGGTTGGTTTGCGCGCTCAAGGCATCGAACTGCTGAGTCAGGTAACTACTGGTCGAATTCATCTGCGAGACCAGAGAGTCCAGGCTGGCGAACTGGGTGCGATAACGCTCGACCGTGGAGTCGATGGATTCCTGCATCCGCGTGTAACGGTCGCCCAGGCGGTCCAGCGTGGAATCGATACCGTCGGTGGCAATCTGCAGCAGGCCGCCGTCATCGAGAATGGTTCCCATGGTGTCGTCGATGCTGGCAGACAGCCCGCCCTTCCCGTCGACACCGGCGAAAAATTGGCTTACCGCGTCACTGTCACTGGAGATGGCTTCGCTCAGCTTGTCATCATCGACCTCCAGCGTGCCGTCCAGCTGGCGTTCGATACCCAGGTCCGACAGCATCGAAAACGTGCCGTCGCCGTCGCTATAGCCGAGCACACTACGCAGGCGGGACTCGATAGTGCGCATGGTCGAGTTGCCGAGCAGCGCTCCGGCCGAGTCTGACTCAGAGTCGTAGGAAGTGAGGGCGTCGGACGTACTCTGAAAGCTGTTATAGGCGGTGACGAAAGCCTTGACCGCCTTGGTCATCGACTCCGTGTCCTTTGACACCTTGAGCGTTTCTGCTCCGCTCGTGGTCGAGGTCAAATCGAAAGTGACGCCTTCGAGCGCACCCTTGACGGTATTGGACTGGCTGGTGATCGAGATGCCATTGACTTCCAGTTCAGCGTCCTGGGCGGGAACGGTTTCACTGAATCCGAAGAGGCTGCCACCATCCGTCACGTTGATCGCGGACTGAGTTCCAGTCTCCTCGGACGTCAGCGTCAGTTGGTAATCAGACCCATTGAAGACAATCGAGGCAGTCGCGCCGGTATCCGCCTTATTGATCGAATCCCGGATATCTTCCAGAGAGTCGTCACTAGCGATGGCGATATCGATACTGGCGTTCTCGCCAACGCTAATTCCCAAAGTGCCGGATTTCCCCAGCGCTTCGGTTTTATCTGCTCCCTGTGCTGCCGAAGCCAGTGACTGCGCCTGAGCAAGGCTCGAAACCGAGACTTGATAGCGACCGGCGACGGCATCCCCAGTAGTCGTGGCGGTGACGGCGTCGCCGGTCATCGAACTGGTGACGGCCGTGAAGGTTTCGGGATCGCTCAACTTGGTCGCGGCATCACGCAACGCGGTCAGGGAACTCTCCAACGAACCGAAGGCGGACAGCTTGGTCTTGTAGCTCTGCTGCTGGGCGACGATCGGCGTGAGCTTCTGTTTCTCCGCATCTTCCAGGTCATCGAGCAGTCCGCTCAAGTCTAGCCCGGAACCGATTCCCAGTGACGATATGGTAGCCATGTAACCTCTCTATGCCTGGCGCACTTTGTAACACGCCGATCACGACAGCAGACGCCGATTAAGCGCACTTTAATGCTTCAGTTTCCTGATCGGCCGATCCCCGGGGAACTTTAGCGTTGGCTGATCTTCTTTTTACGCTTGCCGCCCCTGGGGAAACGTCAACCTTGGGTGGTCAGGGAGCCACCGGATAGGCGATCATAGGCGGCCGATAATTTCGCCACTCTCTGGAGAAGACATGGACGCAACCGCCCTGCAGGACAATTATCGCTTGTGGCAGCGTTTTCAGCGCCAGGAACAATTGGGGCGCGAACATCAGGCTGCGCTGCATAAACTGGCACAAACCGGGGCGATGGCGTCTCGTGTCACCGAAGCTTACCGTAGCATGGCGGATCGCGGCGCCAAGGAAGGCGCCAGTTACCGTACGCTGTTTCAACGCCAGCGCGAGAATGGCGACAACCTGGCCTGCGAAGGCTGGCTGTTCGTGCGCCGTGTCCTCGCAGAAGGCGGCACCACCAGAATTCGCGCCACGCTGTTCGAGTCGTTCACGCTGGAGGAGGGGGACATCAAACCCTCGCCGGAAATCCCCAAGAAGGTCACGCTGGATATTTACGACGAACTGCTGGTCCATAAGAGCATGACACTGGGCTGTCGCACCGATCGTCACGACGATGAGCGGGATACGCGCTTCATTACCTTTCTGGATAGCGTCCGCGGCGATCTTCACCAGTATCTATAACGACCCGCTCGGAAACCGGCTTCGGCCTGTGGATTCCGACCGGAAAACGCTTTTGATTCGATCCAGGGAGATTCATCGATGGTCAATACCCCCCATCCTTCCAAAGTCCATTTTTCGGCGCTGTCACTGGAAAACCTGGACGGTGTCAGCGGCATCGTGCAGCCGGTAGCCAAGACGCAATCCGTGACACTGGAAAGCCCAGCCACGATGCTGGTCACCGATTTCAATGTCAGCCATCCCCACACCCTGCCCACCGGCAGCTCGATTGGGCAGGCTCACGAGACCATGAAGCAGGCTGGCGTCGGCCTACTGATGCTGATCGACACCAGTGGCAAGTTCACCGGTGTGATCAACGCCCGCGAGCTGATCGGGGGCCGTCGCATCACGCTGGCGATGCAGCAGCATCAGCTCGGCCGCGACGAGGTTACCGTCGAGATGATCCAGACACCGCGTAGCGAATTGCACTCGCTGTCCTACGCCAAGATCTCCCATGCCAGCGTGGGCGACCTGGTCGAGACGCTCAAGACCTCGGGTGACCAGCACGTGCTGATTACCGAACCCGACGGCAGCGGGGCCTCGCGGATTCGCGGCATCATTTCGGCCTCCAACATCAGCCGCGCGCTGGGCGTCGATCTTCACCAGCCACCGTCGGCCCGCACGTTCTCGTCGATCTGCCATGTCATTCTCGGCCACGATCTCTGACGCTGTCATGAACGCAGCGACCCAGGACACATCGTCTTCCATTCTGGTGATCTACACCGGCGGCACCATCGGAATGCGTGACAGCGACCGAGGTCTGGTCGCCGCCGGCGATTTCGATTCTCGAATGGCGGCAGCGCTGGCGTCGCTGCCGCCAGATCGTCGACGCCGACTTCCCGAATACATCGTCTGGGAGTCGCCCGACCCGATCGATTCCAGCAGCGCCACGCCGGACGACTGGGCAGTGCTGGCAGCGCTGATTGCCGATCGCTATCAGGACTACGCCGGGTTCGTGGTGCTTCACGGTACCGACACGTTGGCATGGTGTGCTTCCAGCCTCGCCTTTCAGCTGCAAGGGCTGTCCAAGCCGGTCATCGTGTCGGGCGCCCAGAAGCCGCTGGAGTCGGAAAACAGCGATGCGCTCGTCAACCTCGAAGCCGCGCTGGCTTTTGCCGCGCAGACCGCGCTGCGGGAAGTGTGCGTGAGCTTCGGGGGCCGTCTGCTGAGAGGATGCCGTGCCAGAAAATGGTACACTGCGGACGCGCTAGGATTCGAGAGCCCGAACTGGCCACTGTTGGGTGAGATGGTGGATCACAGTCCGATCGTCTACACACCCCGCTGCTGGCCTGCACGCGGGGCGCCACGCTTCGAACTTGCCGGCGGCGATGCCGCAGTCGTCATTCGTCTGGTGCTCTGGCCCGGCATTCGTGCCAAAGACGTGGCGCGCTGGCTGGATGACGACTCTCAGCGCGGTGTCGTCATCGAGTGCTGGGGAAGCGGCAATCTACCGGAAGACGAGGCATTGCTCGGTGTCCTGGCTCGCGCCTGTGCCGAAGGCAAAGTCATGGTTGCCGTCAGTCAATGTCCTGTCGGCGGCGTCAGTCCCGGCACCTATGCCAGCGGACAGACGCTCAACGAGATCGGCATCCTGTCCGGCGATGACATGACGCCCGAAGCCGCTCACAGCAAACTCGCTCACCTGCTCGCCCAGGATCTGTCCCCAGGCGATCTGCGGCAGCGCCTGCTGACCTCTCTCGTCGGCGAGAGCGGGGCCTTCACGGCGTAAGCGAGCCACCCGAATCAGCGATCACCGTGGGCCCTTGCCGGGTCCAGACAGTTTGCACGCCACAGGTTAACCGCATGACATCCTCGACTTCTTCCAGCGATTCCACACCGGTCGTCGTGATCTACTCCGGCGGCATGGACTCCTACACTGTACTCCATCGCGCCATTCGCGAAGGCTACGACGTCCACGCTCTGTCGTTCCATTACGGTCAGCGTCATGCCCGCGAGCTCGATGTCGCAAGCCGCGTCTGTGCCGATCTTGGCCTGTCGCACCGTGTCGTCGACATTCGGGCGATTCATGAGCTGATCGGCAATTCCGCGCTGACCGACAGTGGACGGGCCATGCCGAAAGCTGACTATGCCGAGGACAACCTCGCCGACACCGTCGTACCCAATCGCAACATGATTCTGCTGTCGTTGGCGATCGGTTACGCAGTCAATGTCAAGGCACCGATCTGCTTCTACGGCGCTCACGGTGGCGATCATGTCCTGTACCCCGACTGTCGCCCGGCGTTCGTCGAACGCATGAACGATGTCTCCGCGATCGCCAATTTCGAGGCGGTCAGTATCGAAGCGCCCTATCTGCACAGCGACAAAGCGCAGATTCTCGCCGACGGCATCGAAATGGGGCTCGACTACGCCGATACCTGGACCTGCTATCTAGGCCAGGAAGTGGCTTGCGGTGAATGCGGTAGCTGTCGGGAAAGACTCAACGCCTTTGCCGAGCTGGGAATGACGGACCCGATTCCCTACGCTACGCGCTGACGGGCGGACACCTCCTGGCCAGACGTCGATGATGCGAGGCCGGATCGATCGCGCCGACGAATCGGATATGGTCTTCGAATTCAGCCTTGAGGCATCAGCCCTGGCGCTCAAGTCCTGACTCGCTAAGTCCAGGCTCTCCAAGTCCAGACTCTCCAAGCTCTGGCGCGCCAGGCTCCGGGAAACCCAACCCGGCAAACCGAACCCTGAATCGACTCAGCACGGAATCATGCATGTACAGCGTCAAAGAAGCCTTCTACACCCTGCAAGGAGAAGGCGCCCAGGCCGGTCGGGCCAGCGTCTTCTGCCGATTCACGGGCTGCAATCTGTGGTCTGGTCGAGAACGAGATCGCGCCACTAGCCAGTGCACGTTCTGCGATACCGACTTCGTCGGCACCGACGGTCAGAACGGCGGCCGATTCGCCGATGCCGCGGCGCTGGCCTCGCATCTCGAGCGTCTCTGGCCGACGTCCGTTTCGGGCAGACATCGGCGCTATGTGGTATTCACCGGCGGTGAGCCGCTGCTGCAACTGGACACGGCGCTGATCGAGACGATGCATGCCCGAGGCTTCGAAATTGCCGTCGAGACCAATGGCACACTGCCGGCCCCGCTGGGGATCGACTGGATCTGCGTCAGCCCTAAAAGCGACAATGCGCTACGTCAGACGCGCGGAGACGAGCTGAAGCTGGTCCACCCGCAGGCGGGCATCGATCCCGAGACCTTCGCCGAGCTAGATTTCACTCACTTCTTTCTGCAGCCGATGGACCTCGCGCCCGGCGCCATCGTGAGCGATGCCAGCCCGATGGAGGCGACCGTCGATTACTGCATGCGTCATCCGCAGTGGCGCCTGTCGCTGCAGACTCACAAGATCGCGGGGATCGATTGATGACCCTTTTCGTCAACAATCTGACCAATATCGACGCATCGATCTGGTCGCCTCAACGAGGCCTGAGCGGCGCCAGCTGGCACGTCGACGTCGAACTCGACGGCGAGCTGGGTGAGGACGGCATGCTGTTCGACTTCGGCGAGGTCAAGCCGTGGATCAAGTCACGCCTCGATGGCGGACTGGATCATACCCTGCTCGTGCCCACGCAGGCCGCGGGCGTCAAGATCGAGGAGTGCAGCGAAGGCCTGCACATGGCCGCCGAGCTTCCTTTCCCCTTCGAGCTGCGTGCCCCGCGCCAGGGCTTCACGCTGTTTCCCTGGGGGGAAGTGACGGCGGAACGCCTGGGCGCGCATCTCAGCAGCGAACTCAGCAAACGACCGCCACCGCGCGTCGAGGCAATCCGCATCCGTCTTCGCGAAGAACTCGTCGATGGCGCCATTTACAGCTACAGCCATGGTCTCAAGCATCATAAGGGCAACTGCCAGCGGATCGCTCATGGTCATCGCTCGCATCTCAGGATCTGGCGGGACGGCCAGCGCGATTCGGAACTCGAACGGCTCTGGGCCCAACGCCTGGACAATGCGTATCTCGTCGACGAGGCCGACATCGTCAATCCTCGGCGCAACGACGATATCATGCGTGTGCGCTATCGCTCCGCCCAGGGCCAGTTCCAGCTCCACCTGCCGAAGGAGCGATGCCATACGCTATCCGCCCCCACCACTGTCGAGAATATTGCGGCTTGGCTCGCTCACCAGATCGCGCTGTCTACCGGCGCGCATATCCGGGTCCAGGCATTCGAGGGAATCGACAAGGGTGCGCTGGCGGAGAGCAGAGGAACGCCTGCCGGGGGCTAGTTGATAACCCTGCTCAATCACCAGAGACCTGATTGCGGGAATATCAGTGAGCGGAGGCCGGGCTGCCGGAGCCCGGCTACTTCGATGAAATGGCTTTCGAAGAGACTCGATCAGATCCCGCTGAATCAAATCGCATGACGCTGAAAGGAGAACCCCCATGAGCTGCCGCGCTGGCTGCGGGGCCTGCTGTATCGCGCCCTCGATCACCTCGTCGATTCCCGGCATGGCGCAAGGAAAGCCCGCCGGGGTTCGCTGCGTGCAGCTGGACGACGGCAACCTGTGCCGGCTGTTCGGCGATCCACGCCGACCGGAAGTCTGCCGACGCTTCGATTATGATCCCGAGCTATGCCTCGATAGCCGCGAGCAGGCGCTGGCGGTGCTGACGGAGTGGGAGCACGCCACTCGATAGAGGCGCCTTACGCCGGTCATCGCCATTCTCGAGGGTCGTCAGTCCGAGGCAAGCCGAACCAGCATCTTGCCTTCTTTTTCCCCCGAGAAGAGCTTCAGGAAAGCCTCGGGCATACGCTCCAGCCCGTCGACGACGGCCTCCCGGCACTGGATCGCTCCGCCTTCGATCTGCGGCGCGACCTGATCGAGAAACGCCTGGTAGTGATCCCAGTGCTCGATGACGATAAATCCTTCCATTCACGCCTTGCGGAAGAGGAGTTGATTGAGATTGCTGGGGCCGCCGCCCGGCTCTGTCGCATTGTAGCGATCGATCAGACCACAGATCGCGATTCGTGCATGGTCTCTGAGATTGGCCAACGCCGCCTCCATCAGCGGACCACCGACGTTCTCGTAATAGATATCGAAGCCGTCGGGCGACGCCTCGGACAACGCGCTCGTCAGCGCCGCGGCATCCTTGTCCCGGTAATTGACCGCCGTGACCCCCAATGACTCGAGCCACTCGCACTTGGCCTGACTGTCGGCGATCCCGACGACGTGACAACCCGCAGCCTTGGCAAGCTGCACCGCCAAAGAACCCACCCCGCCGGAAGCGGCGCTGACGAGCACGCGATGACCTGGCTTGAGTTCGGCGATGAGATTCAAGCCGGTCCAGGCGGTCATCCCCGGCATTCCCAGAACACCGAGATAGGCCTGCTCCGGCACGTCAAATCTCGGCAGCGGCTCGACCTCCTTGCCGGGGAGCTGGGCCACGTCATGCCATCCCGCCATGTGGCGAACCCGATCACCTTGTTGAAAATGCGGGTGACGCGAAGCAATGACTTCCCCGACTGCGCCACCTTCCATCGGCGCGTCCAGTGCATAGGGCTCGACGTAGGTCGTAACACCACTCATCCGCCCCCGCATGTAGGGATCCACCGACAGCCACCGGTTGCGAATTCTGACCTCGTCGGGCGCAAGATCCGGTAGCGACGTTTCGCGCAATGCGAAATGCTGCGGTTGCGGCAGTCCCTGCGGAGTGGATGTGAGTGCAAATAACGAGTAACAGTCATTAAAAAACCCTCCTGGCTGACGGTTGGCATACCGTTCAGCCTAGGAGGGTCGGCAGGAATGAAACAGGACTCGCGTTACCAAGACCTCACTTCGATCAGATTAATTGCGCTCGATATCGGCGGTGTCCTCAAGCGTCTGGCTCAAACCCTGGATGACGATCTGCGCTTGAAGGCGCTGGGCCAGTCGCGTCGAAAAGTCAGCATCGTCCGCGCTGGTATCACCAGCCTGCACCGACTCGACACCGACGATGGCAACCCCGTTCTGGCTATCGACCTGGCCCCAGACCACGCTATCGGCCTGCGGATGCGGCAGTCGGAAAGCCTGCTGGCGAATGGCGTCCGGAACACTGTCGGCATCCCGGGTCACGGCGTCGGCTTGCTGCCAGTTGAGGTCCGATACGCTCTTGCCCTCACGCAGCGCCTTGACCGCCTCAGCCGCGCGCGCCTCGAGCGCCTGCTGCGTCTGCTCGGCCTTGACCGCAGCCATGACCTGGTCACGAACCGCATCGAGCGGTAGCGTACTCGCGTCGCGGTGATCGACGACGTGCAACACGACACGCTGCTGATCATCCGTCTCGATCACATCACTGTTATAACCGTCGTCCTTCACGTCGGAAGAAAAGGCTGCTGCTGCGGCGTCCGGGTTGGCAAGCACGCCCTTTCCCCCGGCCTCCTGGGAAAACCAGTCGCTGGACTGGACCGACAAGCCCAGATCGTCGGCGACTGTCGAGAGGTCATCCGCTTCATAAGCATCGTCGGTGAGCTTCTGGACTCGCTCGTTGAACAACGATTGGGACTGTTCTAGCTTGACCTGCTGCGTCAGTGCCTCACGATCCTCTTCAAACGACGGAATATCGAGGCCCGTGACCTTGATCAGATGGAGGCCGTACTGGGTCTGAACGACTTTCGACACCTGACCCGGATCGAGCGAAAACGCGGCATCGTCGAACTCGTCTCCGAAAAAGCCTTTCTGAATGGCACCCAGATCGCCGCCTTTGTCGGCAGACGACTGGTCGTCGGAGTACTCGCGTGCCAAGGCGGCAAAATCCCCGCCCTTCTCGAGCTTCGCCTTAACCTCAGCGAGGCGGTCACGCGCCTCCTGCTCGGTACGATCATCACCGAAAGTCACCAGAATATGAGAGACGTCACGGGGCGCTTCCGCGCGCGCCTTGTCATAGGCCTGCTGCAGCTGGTCATCGGTGACCTCGACATCCTTGGCAACGTCTTCCTGGTTCAGTACGAGGTAGTTGACCTTGACCTGCTCGGGCCGACGGTAATCCTGCTGATGCTGATCATAGTACTGCTGCAGATCGGCATCGCTCGGCGTCACGGGCTGGGCGAGGTCCGCTGGCGTCAACTGGGCGTAACGAAAGGTCCGCTGTTGCTGCTGCAACGCGGCCAGGCGCTGTTTCTCCGCCGGCAGCAGGAATGTGGAACCGGCCAGACCTTGCTGCACCTGACGCCGCAAGGTGTCTGCGCGCAACTCACGCCGGAACGACGAGGGAGTGTAGCCGGCCTGAGCCAAGCGATTGGTGAACAGCTCATCGGAGAAGCGACCATCCTGATCCTGGAACTCAGGCAGCGACACGATCAACTGGTCCAGCTGACTGTCCGAAATATGGAGCCCACCTTCATCGGCATATTGATCCAGCGTACGCTGACGGATCAACTGATCGAGCACCTGGCCGCGGAACTGCCGCTCCTGCTCTGGCGGGACCTGCCCGGAACGGATGCCGCGCTGAACCTGTGTTTCCACGGCCTGACGACTGATGGACTCGCCATTGACGGTCGCCACGTCATTGCTTCCGGAAGAGAAGTAACTAACCAGAGACTCCGCGCCGAAAAGCGCGAAGGTCACGATGATGGCCCCGACGATGACTTTTGCCACCCACCCTTGGGAGCCTTCACGAATTCGTTGCAGCATGCTGTCCTCGCATGTCGATTACCCAATATTGCGCGCGTATCGTACACCGTCTTTCTATGATGGCGCATCCACGCGCATGGTATTGGTGATCCATGCTGCAAAGGCCCCGCCCTTGCAGTACGACAATAAAAAAGCGCATCGCTTGGGCGATGCGCTTATGTTGCGGGCTTCCACTAGCCGGAAGGCTTGAACCTCTCACGGCGACCGGAATGTCGACCCGCGCGACGGAGCGAAACTCAGTTCACCGCGTCTTTGAGCGCCTTGCCTGCCTTGAAGCTCGGCACCTTGGCAGCGCTGATATCGATCGGCTTGCCTGTCTGCGGGTTACGGCCGGTACGTGCTGCACGCTCTTTGACCGCAAAGGTCCCGAACCCTACCAAAGCTACGGAATCGCCTTTCTTCAGGCTGTCGGACACGGACTCAATCATCGCGTCGAGTGCACGCGTGGCAGCTGCCTTAGGAATGTCGGCAGACGCAGCAATGGCTTCAATCAGCTCGGATTTATTCACGCTTCACCCCTTGACTATATACGAAATTAGCAGGACATCGATGCGCAACCGGAAGCGCGATGACGTTCCGATTACTATCAAAACAGGTGGGCATTTTATAGCAATGCCACGATTCTACTGTCAATCAAGATCGTCAGAAAAACCGCGCCATATCAGGCCTGGCGCGTGAAATTTGCACACTGACAAAATCAATGTGTGCTGACATTGGCTTGCGAGGTAGCCACATCTTCAACAACTTTGTCATCGTCGTCGACAGAATTCGTCAATGCCACTGACAATACATCATCAATCCACTTAACCGAACGAATGTCCAATGCATTCTTGATATTGTCAGGTACCTCTTTGAGATCCCGACGATTCTCTTCCGGTATGAGTACGGTCTTTATACCACCGCGCCGTGCAGCCAGCAATTTCTCCTTGAGACCGCCGATCGGCATGACTTCGCCACGCAGATTGACTTCGCCCGTCATCGCGACATCACACCGTACCGCTCGTCCGGTATAGGCCGAAACCATCGCGGTGACCATGCCGACACCGGCACTAGGCCCGTCCTTGGGAGTCGCCCCCTCGGGAACGTGGATATGCAGGTCTTCCTTTTCGAAGCGCTCGGGGTCGATACCGAACTGGCGGGCACGGGCCCGAACGACGGTATGCGCAGCACTGACCGACTCCTTCATGACGTCGCCCAGGGAGCCGGTCTTGTTGACCCGCCCCTTGCCTGGCGTCACCACGGACTCGATGTACAGCAGTTCACCGCCGACTGAAGTCCAAGCCAGTCCAGTAACACGCCCAACCTGATGCTCCTGGTCCGCCAGACCATAACTGTAGCGGCGGACGCCGGCGTAGCGCTCGATATCATCCGCGGATAACGTCACTCCCGCCAGGGCACCCTGCCCCTTTTCCGTCTCGAGACGTTCGCGAAGTACCTTGCGGCTGACTTTCGCGATCTGACGCTCGAGCTCGCGCACCCCGGCTTCCCGGGAATAGTAGCGAATCAGTTCGAGCACGGCCTCGTCACCGAACGACAGCTCGCCGTCTTTCAGGCCATTGGCCTTGAGCTGCTTCGGGATCAGATAACGCTTGGCGATGGCGAGCTTTTCGTCTTCGGTATAACCGGGCAGTCGAATCACTTCCATACGGTCCAGCAACGGCCCCGGAATGTTCATCGAGTTGGCGGTACAGATGAACATCACGTCCGACAGATCGTAATCGAGCTCGAGATAATGATCGTTGAACTTGTCGTTCTGCTCGGGATCCAGCACCTCGAGCAGCGCCGACGAGGGATCGCCCCGATGATCCATGCCGATCTTATCGACTTCATCGAGCAGGAATAGCGGGTTACGCACGCCCGCCTTGCTCATGCGCTGGATCAGCTTGCCGGGCAGCGAACCGATGTAAGTCCGTCGATGGCCGCGGATTTCGGACTCGTCGCGCACGCCACCCAGGGCCAGACGTACATAACGACGATTCGTCGCACGGGCGATCGACTGCCCGAGCGAGGTCTTGCCGACGCCGGGAGGACCGACGAGGCAGAGCACCGGGCCCTTGAGCTTCTTGACCCGCTTTTGCACCGCCAGATACTCGAGAATCCGCTCCTTGACCTCTTCCAGACCGTGGTGGTCTTCGTCCAGCACCTTGGCGGCATGCGGAAGATCGTGCTTGACCCGTGTGCGTTTTTTCCAGGGCACGGAGAGTACCCAGTCCAGATAGGAGCGCACGACGGTCGCTTCGGCGGAAGTCGGCGACATCATCTTGAGCTTGCCGAGCTCCTGATTGGCCTTGTCGATGGCTTCCTGGGGCATCCCGGCTTCCTGGATGCGCTGCTCGTACTTCTCCGCCTCGTTGGGGACGTTCTCGAGCTCGCCCATCTCTTTCTGGATGGCCTTCATCTGCTCGTTGAGATAGTACTCGCGCTGAGACTTCTCCATCTGGTCCTTGACCCGCGAGCGGATTCGCTTCTCGACCTGCAGCAGATCGATCTCGGACTCGATCAGCGTCATCAGGTGCTCGACGCGATCACGAACGCGATCCATCTCGAGCAGCTCCTGCTTGTCATCGATCTTCAACGACAGGTGGGCGCAGATGGTATCGACGAGCCGACTCGGATCCTCGATCTCCTGCAACGAGGAGAGCACTTCGCTGGGAACTTTCTTGGACAGCTTCACGTACTGCTCGAACTGGTTGAGCAGCACTCGAACCAGCGACTCCTGCTCGCGCTCGCTGAGCGGCTCGCTGTCACGGGCGACCGCCTGCGCGCTGATGAAGCCGTCTTCATCCTGCAGGATCTGCTGAATGTCCGCCCGAAAACTACCCTCGATCAGCACCTTGACGGTACCGTCAGGCAGTTTGAGCAACTGCATGATGTCGGCGACCGTACCAATGCCGAAAAGGTCATCGACACCTGGGTCGTCGTGGGCCGCTTCACGCTGAGCGACCAGTAGCACGCGCTTGTCGTGCTCCATCGCCGTTTCCAACGCGCGAATCGACTTCTCGCGCCCTACGAACAACGGGATGACCATCTGCGGATAGACAACCACATCACGCAGCGGCAAGAGCGGAAGCTTCATTGTCTGGTCAGAGCTCTTCGCCATTACAGCAATTCCTCGACAAACTATAGGATGGATGAGCCACCAGAGCGGCATTATGGAGACTACGTGGGGGCGCCATCATTCAGATGCAAGTCGCGCACGGCGAACCGTGGGATGCACCAGAGAACGAAATCATGGAGGATCCAAGCCAGAAAAAAGAAAGACACATAAAGCTGGATCCATAAGAGCGACAAAGAAAGGGGGCCCACCGGGCCCCCTTTCCAGGCAGACGCCATGACGAACGCGTTTATCCGTCCTTGTTGGCGACTCGACTCTCTTCCGGCTTGGAATCTTCTTCCTGCTTGGAATAGATCAGCAAAGGATTGCTGTCACCGGAAATCACGGAGCCATCGATCACGACCTTACTGACGCCGTCGAGCGACGGCACGTCATACATGGTCTCGAGCAGCACCGATTCCAGAATCGAACGCAGCCCGCGCGCGCCGGTCTTGCGCTCCATGGCCTTGTGGGCAACCGCCCGCAAGGCTTCCTCGCGGAAGTCCAGATCGACACCTTCCATCTCGAACAGGTGCGCGTACTGCTTGACCAGCGAGTTCTTGGGCTCGGTCAGAATCTCGACCAGCGCGTCCTCGGTCAATTCGGTCAACGTCGCGATCACCGGGAGACGCCCAACGAACTCGGGGATCAGACCGAACTTGACCAGATCCTCGGGCTCGACCCCGGCAAGAATATCGCCGACGCCCTTGTTGGTTTCCTTGCTCTTGACGGACGCATTGAAGCCAATCCCACCCTTCTCGGCGCGATCACGAATCACCTTGTCCAGTCCGGCAAAGGCGCCGCCGACGATAAACAGGATATTGCCCGTATCCACTTGCAGGAATTCCTGCTGCGGATGCTTACGTCCGCCCTGCGGGGGCACGGACGCCGTGGTGCCTTCGATCAGCTTGAGCAGCGCCTGCTGAACACCTTCACCGGAAACGTCACGCGTGATGGAAGGGTTGTCCGACTTGCGTGAGATCTTGTCGATCTCGTCGATGTACACGATTCCGCGCTGTGCTTTTTCGACGTCGTAGTCGCATTTCTGCAGCAGCTTCTGAATGATGTTCTCGACATCCTCGCCCACGTAGCCGGCTTCCGTCAGCGTCGTGGCATCGGCAATCGTGAACGGCACATTCAACAGGCGTGCCAGGGTCTCCGCCAACAGGGTCTTGCCGCTACCCGTCGGGCCGATCAGCAGAATGTTGGACTTGCCCAGCTCGATGTCGCTCTTGCCACCGCCACGCAGACGCTTGTAATGGTTGTAAACCGCCACCGACAGCACCATCTTGGCCCGATCCTGGCCAATGACGTAGTCGTCGAGCGTGTTGCGAAGCTCGCGCGGTACGGGAAGACGGTCCTCATCGCTCTCGGCGTCGGCTTCCAGGACCTCCTCGCGAATGATGTCGTTGCAGAGATCGACACACTCGTCACAGATGTAGACAGACGGACCCGCGATGAGCTTGCGAACCTCGTTCTGATTCTTGCCACAGAACGAGCAGTACAGCAGCTTGCCGTTGTCGTCTTTGCCTTTACCGTCGGCCATTCGTGTACCTCGTCAGGACGACGGCGCCGCGCGCCGTCGTGTGAAACCTTGACTCAAACGCTATCAGGATACCGGACGCTTATCCAGCATGGCATCGATCAGGCCATATTCGACGGCCTGAGTTCCATCCATGAAGTTGTCACGGTCGGTGTCCTGGGCGATCTTGTCGATATCCTGTCCAGTATGATCTGCCAGAATGCGATTCAGCTTGTGGCGGATGGTCAGGATCTCACGGGTATGAATTTCAATATCCGTCGCCTGTCCCTGATAACCCCCAAGCGGCTGATGGATCATCATGCGCGAATTCGGCAGGCAGAAACGCTTGTCTTTGGCGCCACCGGTCAGCAACAGCGCGCCCATGCTGGCCGCCTGTCCGATACACACGGTGGAGACATCCGGCTTGATGAACTGCATCGTGTCATAGATGGACATACCCGCCGTTACCGAACCACCCGGCGAGTTGATATAGAGATGAATATCCTTGTCCGGATTTTCGGACTCCAGGAACAGCAGCTGCGCCACGATCAGGTTCGCCGTGTAGTCTTCGACTGGGCCGACCAGAAAGATGACGCGCTCTTTGAGCAGACGCGAATAGATATCGTAAGACCGCTCACCGCGCGCGCTCTGCTCCACCACCATCGGGACCAGGCCACCGGCATTACGGATGTCGAACTCGTTGTGCATCGCGATTTCCTTACATCTGGTGATTGTCAGGCCCATCGACTCGCAACCCGGCCTGCGCCGGGTTGCTTCGCTTACCAAGCACCGATCATGCCTTGGAATCGCTTTCCTCAGCCTCGTCTTCTTCGGCTGCTTCTTCGGCTGCTTCTTCGGATTGCTGTGCGGCCTGCAGCACTTGCTCGTAGCTCATGCTGACGTCGTTAACCTGGGCTTGCTCGAGAAGCTTGTCAACGGCCTTGTCTTCGAGCACGGCTGACTTGATCTGGCCCTTGAGCTCATCGTTTTGCATGTACTGCTCGATGACCTGTTCGGGCTGCTGGTACTGAGTCGCGAGCTCTTCGGCGCGCGCCCGGATCTCGTCGTCGCTGGCATCGATTTCGTGCTGCTGGATGACTTCGGCCAACAGCAGCCCGACCTTGACGCGAGTCTGGGCCTGCTCGGCAAACAACTCGTTCGGCAGCTGGCTGACATCGAAGTCTTCGCCAAGGCCGAACTGCTGCGCTGCCTGCCGCTTGAGCCCGTCGGTCTCCTGCTGGATCAGCGACTGCGGCACCGTGACCTCATTGGCCTGCTGCAGAGCGTCCAGCGCCTGCTGCTTGACGCGATTCTGGGCCGCCTGCTTGACCTCGCGCTCCATGTTCTTCTTGACCTCGGCGCGGAACTTGTCGGGGTCGCCGTCTTCCACACCGAATTCCTTGATGAACTCGGCATCGACTTCCGGTAGCGCCTTGGCGGAGACTTCGTGCACGGTCACCTTGAAGGTCGCTTCCTGCCCTGCCAGATGCTCGGCCTGGTAGTCGTCGGGGAAAGTCACGCTGATGCGCTTTTCTTCACCCGCCTTGGCACCCACCAGCTGCTCTTCGAAACCCGGAATGAACCGGTTGGAACCCAGCTCGAGCTCGTGGCCCTCGGCCGAACCGCCTTCGAACGGCTCGTCGCCGAGATAGCCCTGAAAGTCGATCTTGACCTGATCGCCATTTTCAGCGCCACGCTCGACCGGCTGAAACGCCGCATGCTGGCCGCGCAGCGTCTCGATCATGGTTTCGATATCGGCTTCTGCAATGTCCGCCTGCGGACGCTCGATGGCCGTACCCTCGATGCTGTTCAGTTCGATCTCGGGGTAGATCTCGAGTGTCGCGACGAATTCCAGATCCTTGCCGGTCTGATCGACCGTCGGTTCGATCGACGGGTAGCCGGCCGGGTTCAGGCTCTGCTCGGTGATCGCCCGTACGTAGTGCTGGCGCATGAGCTCGCTGACGACTTCGTTGCGCACGTCTTTACCGTAGCGCTGACGCACGACCGCCATCGGGATCTTCCCTTGACGAAAGCCATTCAGACGAACTCGCTTGGCCGTGTCTTGCAGGCGCGTAGCAACGGCTTCATCAACCTCTGCTGCCGGAACCTGAACAGTGATGCGACGTTCGATCTGGGATGTCGTCTCAACGGAAACTTGCATAGATGATCCTCTACCGACGGGGGCGTTCTGTGATTGCAACTCAAAAACTGTCGCTTCAAGACTGTCACTTCGAAGCTGTCATTTTTAAACAGGGAGGGATTTTATGAATCCCCATGCCCACTGGCAAGCGGACTAGCGGGATAAATGGTGCTAAAGGGGGCGAAATACAAGCCTGGGGCGGTAAAAATCGATGTGGAAACGAAAAACACCCGATCGGCGATGCCGAACCAAGCATTCAGTGCCGTCAGACGCCGGCGTTCGGCAACCTGCATGACTATCGACGGACGTCACAGCCAAGGCGAAGAGACTTAAGCAGTGGACGACGAACGTGAAAATAGCGGAAAGCGTGAAAACAGCGACAAACGAGAAATGGGGTGGATGATGGGGATCGAACCCACGACCACCGGAGCCACAATCCGGGGCTCTACCACTGAGCTACACCCACCATTTCTGAAGCAGCGATCGGCAATGGGGTGGATGATGGGGATCGAACCCACGACCACCGGAGCCACAATCCGGGGCTCTACCACTGAGCTACACCCACCATACCGATGCGACATCGACCCGGAACACGCGATCCCGGTGGAATGGCGCGCCCAGCAGGACTCGAACCTGCAACCTACGGCTTAGAAGGCCGTTGCTCTATCCGATTGAGCTATAGGCGCATTCCAATACCGGCTGCATTTCCATCGACGCGGTAACCGGAACATGGTGGTCGGGGTAGAGGGATTCGAACCCCCGACATCCTGCTCCCAAAGCAGGCGCGCTACCAGACTGCGCTATACCCCGTCATGCCGTAAACCGCGCTCGATGACTCTACGAGCCCCTCGATGCGCTGCGTATTCTACGGATCATTTCTGCTAGGTCAAGCCTTTACGTGAACCCGACACGGATTCATGGCGCCACTGGAGTGCCGAAAACCCGCCCCTATCGTCGTTGGCATTCACGGCGCGTTGACTACGTCGCTGGGCATGAGAAAATCGCCCTCTTTCGCTGGCCACCGTCAGCACCTTCAGACTCAGAAAGGAAAGTCGATGACCGCTCAGTTGATCGATGGCAGGGGCATTGCCGGCGCTATCCGCAGTCAGGTAAAAGCCGACGTGGAGCATCGAACCCAACAGGGGCTGCGTCAGCCGGGGCTGGCCGTCATTCTGGTAGGTCACGATCCCGCCTCCGAGGTCTACGTCAGCCACAAGCATCGCGCCTGCGAGAATGCCGGCATCCTCTCGTACAGCCATCGGCTCGAGAACACTACGACCCAGGCGGAACTGGAAACGCTGATCGATAGCTTGAACGACGATCGGAATGTCGATGGCATCCTGCTGCAACTGCCCTTGCCCGAACATCTCGACGCCAACCCGTTGCTCGAGCGCATTCGCCCGGACAAGGACGTCGACGGTTTCCATCCCTATAACCTGGGGCGCCTGGCGCAGCGACTGCCGCTGCTACGCCCGTGTACGCCCAAGGGCATCATCACGCTGCTGGAGCAAAGCCAGATTCCGCTGCGCGGTCTCGATGCCACCATCGTCGGCGCGTCCAACATCGTTGGCCGCCCCATGGCGCTGGAGCTGCTGCTGGCCGGCTGTACCACGACGATCTGCCACCGCTTCACCCAAGGGTTGGAGCAGAAAGTGCGTCAGGCCGATCTGCTGGTCGTCGCCACCGGCAAGCCGGGATTGATCGACGGCAACTGGATCAAGCCCGGCGCCATCGTGATCGACGTGGGCATCAATCGCCAGCAGGATGGAACTCTCGTCGGCGATGTCGACTTCGCCACTGCCTCCGAGCGCGCCAGCTGGATCACACCCGTGCCCGGTGGCGTCGGCCCGATGACCGTGGCCACGCTACTCCAGAACACGCTGCAGGCGGCCGAGCTTCACGACGCCCAGTAGCGTCTGGCAGCGAGGGTTCGGACAGCGCCGCGGGCCCGAACGGGTTCGCTGGCGTTCGCCCCCCTTGCCCCCTCTCAGATAGCGCTTTCAACGGGCTCTTTCAACCGGCTCTCTCGGCAGACTTTTCCAACGAACTTCTTTAACGGACTATCGCATGCAGACTCTCGGTATCATCGGCGCCATGGAGCAGGAAGTGACCCAGCTGGCGTCCCAGCTGACCGACGCCCGCGTCGAGCATCATCCCGGCGGCACCTTTCACTGCGGGGAGCGCCATGGGCTTCGAATCGTGCTGCTGCAATCGGGAATCGGCAAGGTCAATGCCGCGGTCGGCACGACGCAATTGATGACCCACTATCGCCCGGACGCCATCATCAATACCGGTTCCGCGGGCGGCTTCGGCGCCGCCATGGAAGTCGGCGACGTGGTCATCTCCAGCGAAGTCCGCCATCACGACGTCGACGTCACGGCATTCGGCTACGACATGGGTCAGGTCCCCGGCATGCCGGCAGGCTTTGCCGCCGATCCCGGCCTGATCGAGACCGCCCGCGCCTGCATCGAAGGACTTGGCGATCTACGCGTCCACGAGGGGCTGATCTGCACCGGCGACAGCTTCATGGCGGACCCGGCACGTGTCGATGCCGCCCGCGCGCACTTCCCGCAGATGCTTGCCGTCGAGATGGAAGCGGCCGCTATCGCCCAGACCTGCCACATTTTCGACTGCCCGTTCGTGGTCATCCGCGCGCTTTCCGATATCGCCGGCAAGCACTCCGAACTCTCGTTCGAGGCGTTTCTGGAAAAGGCGGCCGCGCATTCTGCCGCAATGGTCGACGCCATCATCGCCCGCCTGGCCGGGAAGTAACTCCAGCCCAATACGTGTCAAAACGACGAACCCCGCCGATTGGCGGGGTTCGTCGGTTCATAAGGTTCCGGTGCCGTTCAGGCCGGGGGAGACTCGAAACTCCAGCGAGTCCCATCGCGGGAATCCTTGAGCACGATGCCCAGCGCCGCCAGCTCGTCGCGAATCCGATCGGCTTCCGCGAAATCGCGGCCGCTCTTGGCAGCCGCTCTCGCCGCTATCTGTGCTTCGATCTCGTCCGCGCCCAACGGAAGCGCGCCGGCACCGGCCTTGAGAAATTCGGCCGGCTCGCGTTCGAGAAGACCCAGCACGCTCGCCAGACGCTTCAACTCCTGCCCCAGCGCACCGGCGTGCCTGGGTTCGACATCGCGTAGCCGATTGATCTCGCGCGCCAGATCGAAGAGCACCGACAGCGCTTCCGGTGTATTGAAATCATCGCTCATCGCCGCCGAGAAACGTTCGGCGTAGATGCCCTCGACATCACCGTGAACCAGCTCGACACCGTCGAGTGCGTGGTAGAAGCGCTCCAGCGACTTGCGCGCCTCGCTCAGCGACTCCGGCGCATAGTTGATCGGGCTGCGATAGTGGCTCGCGACCAGCAGGTAGCGCACCACCTCCGGGTCGTGAACCTCCAGCACTTCACGAATGGTGAAGAAATTACCCAGCGATTTGGACATCTTCTCGTGATTCACGCGCACCGCACCGGCGTGCATCCAGACATTGACGTAGGGCTTGCCGGTCGCCGCCTCGCTCTGGGCGATCTCGTTTTCGTGGTGGGGAAAGGTCAGATCCGGCCCGCCACCATGAATGTCGAAAGTGTCGCCGAGACAGCAGGTCGACATCGCCGAGCACTCGATGTGCCAGCCGGGGCGCCCTTCGCCCCAGGGTGACGACCAGCTGGCCTCCCCCGGCTTGGCGGCTTTCCATAGCACAAAGTCGAGCGGATCTTCCTTGTGCTCGTCGACGTCGACACGAGCGCCCGCTCGCATGTCGTCAAGGTTACGATTGTTGAGCTTGCCGTAGCCGGCAAACCGGCGGACACGGTAGTAGACGTCGCCGTTGGCCGCAGCGTAGGCATAGCCGCTGGCGATCAGGCGCTCGATCATCGCCACGATCTCCTCGATATGCCCGGTAGCCCGTGGCTCCGCATCCGGGCGCAACACGCCCAGGCGCGCCTCGTCCTCGTGCATGGCCGCAATCATTCGCTCGGTCAGCGCCGAGATCGACTCGCCATTCTCCTCGGCGCGCTTGAGGATCTTGTCGTCGATATCGGTGATATTGCGAACATAGGTCACGTCCAGTCCCGTCTGACGCAGCCAGCGTGTGATCACGTCGAACGCCACCATGACGCGGGCGTGCCCCAGATGGCAGTAGTCGTAGACCGTCATCCCGCAGACGTACATCCGCACCTTGCCGGGCTCGATCGGTTCCAGCGTCGACTTGCGCCGCGTCAGCGTGTTGTAGATTTCCAGCGCGCTCATGCTCTCGTTACCTCAGCCCTGCTTCTTCTGAATCTTGGCCCAGCTATCCTTGAGCCCCACCGTGCGGTTGAATACCAGCCTGCCATCACGACAGGCGTGGCGATCGGCACAGAAGTAGCCCACGCGCTCGAACTGGTAGCGTGCCTCGGGCTCGGCGTCTGCCAAAGAGGGTTCGGCGATGCCTTCCACCGTCACCAGGGATTCGGGATTGAGGTGCTCGAGGAAATCGGCGTCCTTGTCGCGATCCGGCGCTTCGTCCAGGAACAGGTTGTCATAGAGCCGCACTTCCACTGGCACACCGTATTCGGCGCTGACCCAGTGAATGACGCCCTTGACCTTGCGCCCTTCCGGGTTCTTGCCCAGCGTATCGAAGTCGACGCTGCAGTAGAGGGTCTCGATGTCGCCATCCTCGCCCTTGACCACCTCATCGCAGCGGATGACATAACCGTTGCGCAGGCGAACTTCCTTGCCCGGCGCCAGACGGAAGAACTTCTTCGGCGGCTCCTCCATGAAATCGTCGCGATCGATCCAGATTTCTCGGGTCAGTGGCATCCGGCGGGTGCCCATGTCCTCGCGCGCCGGATGTCCCGGCACTTCGAAGACCTCATGATGATCCGCCGTCACATTGGTCAACACCACTTTCAGCGGATTGAGCACGCACATCGCTCGCGGGGCGTTGTCCTCGAGATCCGAGCGGATGGCGAAATGCAGCATCGCGATATCGACCACGTTCGCGGCCCGGCTGACGCCGGTCATGTCGCAGAACTTGCGTAGCGACGCCGGCGTGTAACCCCGGCGACGCAGTCCGGAGATCGTCGGCATGCGCGGATCGTCCCATCCGTCGACCACGTTCTGATCGACCAGCAGCTTGAGCTTGCGCTTGGAGGTCACCGTATAGTTGACGTTCATACGCGCGAATTCGGTCTGGCGAGGCTTGGCCGGCACCGGCAGCTGGGCCAGGAACCATTCGTACAGCGGACGGTGATCCTCGAACTCAAGTGTGCACAACGAATGCGTGATGCCTTCGATGGCATCGGACTGGCCGTGGGTGAAGTCATAGGAAGGATAGATCTTCCAGGCGTCACCGGTCTGATGGTGCTCGGCATGACGAATACGATAGAGAATCGGGTCGCGCAGATTGATGTTGGGCGCCGCCATATCGATCCTGGCGCGCAACACCTTGGTCCCTTCGCCGAATTCGCCCAGCCGCATGCGTTCGAGCAGATCGAGGTTCTCGTCGACGCCGCGATCGCGATAGGGGCTCGGCCGACCCGGCTCGGTCAGCGTGCCGCGATACTCGCGGATCTCGTCCGGCGACAGATCATCGACGTAGGCCTTGCCTTCGCGAACCAGATGCTGAGCCCAGGCGTAGAGCTGATCGAAGTAGTCGGAAGCGAAACGCACCGCCCCGCTCCACTGGTAGCCGAGCCAGTGAATGTCTTCCTGGATGGCGTCGATATACGCCTGCTCTTCCTTGGCCGGGTTGGTGTCGTCGAAACGTAGGTGGCAGCGGCCACCGAATTGCTCCGCCAGACCGAAATTGACCCAGATCGACTTGGCATGACCAATGTGCAGGTACCCGTTGGGCTCCGGCGGAAAGCGAGTCACGATCGTGGTGGCCTGCCCCGATTCGATCTCGCTTCGAATCTGGTTACGCAGGAAGTTCGGCGCCTCGTGCTGGTTCTCTGCACCGGCGTTATGGCTTTCGGCACCGCCGTCGTCGCGCTTGGCGTTCGTGTGGCTTTCGACGCTCATGGAATGCAGGCAACCTCTTTAATTCGAATGTTCAGCCAACGGTGCGCCCTTTAGGCGCCACCCTTTTAACGGCAGGTTAACACGCGCGGACAGCGGTTTCTCCCGCCGCCCCAAAACCGCTATTATAGCGTGACGCGCGCAGCCGGCGGCAAGCCGGCCGCCACCTTTCCCTCGCTCGAATCGCTCAGGATTTTCGATGATCGTTTTGCATACCAATCACGGCGCCATCACGCTCGAACTCGATTTCGACAAGGCTCCCAAGACCGCTGCCAACTTCGAACAGTACGTCAAGGAAGGCCACTACGACGGCACGCTGTTCCATCGCGTGATCGATGGCTTCATGGTTCAGGGTGGCGGCTTCGATACGGACTTCGAGCAGAAGCCCACTCGCGCCACGATCGACAACGAAGCCGATAACGGCCTGACCAACCAGAAAGGCACGGTGGCCATGGCCCGGACGCAGGATCCGCACTCCGCCAGCGCCCAGTTCTTCATCAACGTGGGCGACAACGATTTCCTCAACCACCGAGACAAGAGCGTGCAAGGTTGGGGTTACTGCGTTTTCGGTCGGGTCGTCGATGGCATGGACGTGGTCGACAATATCCGCCAGATCGCCACCGGGCGTCGCGGCATGCACAGCGATGTTCCTGCGGATGACGTCGTCATCGAACGTGCCGAAGTCAAATCCTGACCGCTCATCCGAAGCCAGCCGACCACCGACAGGAATGAATCGCCGTATGCAACTGCTGATCGCCGATCTCCATCTTCATCCTTCGCAGCCGGATATCGCCAAGGGTTTCATCGACTATCTACGCGGTCCGGCGCGAGAGGCGTCATCGCTGACCATCCTCGGCGACCTGTTCGAGGCCTGGATCGGCGATGATTATCGTGGCGATTTCGAGCAGCAGATCATCGCCGAGCTCAAAGCCTGCTCGGCGTCGGGCACCCGCCTGGCGTTCATGCATGGCAACCGGGATTTCCTGATCGGCGAAGCGTTTGCCGCCGACAGCGGCTGCGCCCTGCTGGAAGATCCCGCGGTGGTCGAATTGGCCGGTCAACGCGTTGTATTGCTGCACGGCGACAGTCTGTGCACTCGCGACGAAGCCTATATGGCCTTTCGCCAACAGGCCCGCAACCCGGCCTGGCAGGCACAGATTCTGGCGATGCCGGTCGAGGAGCGGCTGGCGCTGGCCGGCAAGTTGCGGGAACAGTCCGGCGAGGCCAATACCAACAAGGCCGAAGACATCATGGATGTCACCCCCGAGGCCGTCGTGGAGCTCATGCAGCGTCACGACGTGAAGATCATGATTCACGGCCACACCCATCGCCCGGCAGTGCACGACCTCAGCGTCGACGGCGAGCCGGCCACACGCTATGTGCTGGGCGACTGGCGCCCCGGCCAGGGCTGGCAGCTGAGAGTGGAAGACGACACGCTGACGCTCGAGTCGTTCGCGATCTGATCGCGCTTACATCGATGGTAAAAAAGCGCCCGGCTCGAAACCGGGCGCTTTTGTCACTGCGGCCTGTGACCAGGCGCTGCAGCCTGCGGTTTCTGCAGCGGGGCCCTGCCAAACGTCAAGACGAGAACTGATAGTCCGGTTGACGAGCCGTGGCGCTGACATTGTCCAGCAGTGTCCGCCAGCGGGTCAGCACCGGCGCATCGGACAGCGCCACTTCTCCCAGCCGGTAGCGCAACGCATGCCGCTTGTCGGTATCTGCCGGATCGACCAGGGAAAGCCACATCTCGAGACTTTTCAACTCCATGTGAGGGCTGCCGGCATCGATGGCCCAGCTCCTCGCTTCCTCGATCAGCGCGGCCACCTCTGAAATCTCGTCGCCCATGCGATGCTTGGCGCGAGCCATCTGCAGCGATATCTGCGGCATCATCAGGGAACGCCGTGATCTCGCCTGACGCAGACAGGGCTCGAGATAGGCCACTGCACGCGCCACATCGTTGAGAGCCAGGCAGGCATCGCCGTACCAGAGGAAGGGGCGCTGACAAGGCTCGCGACCGGTCAGCTCACTGAGCTGACGCACGCTATCTTCGATTCGCCGAAAGCCCTGCGCCTCCCCTGCCAACGACTGACCCCATCCCAGCACGCATTCGGCCTCCCAGTGCCAGCGCTGGAGATCGGCGGTGCGGGTCATTTCATGGGCGCGGCGCCCGCGTTCTATCGCCAGATGGACGTGGCCCAGTTGGCGATAGAGCGAGGCGGCGAAGATCAGCGCCATCGCCAGCGAGCCGGGATGACGCACGGATTCGGCGAGTCGAATGGCGGCTTCCATCTGCTGTTCGGCACGACGGTAATCGCCGCGCAGACACAGGGCCCAGCTCTGATAGCAGGCCGCCGCCACCTGCGGATGATCGGAGTACGGCAGCCATTCCAGCACCATCGGCCGATTGAGCGGATCGATCTGATCGAGATGCTCGTAGGCGAGCGCGACCTGGCCGCTCCAGTATTCCCCGTGGGCGCGAGCGTACAGTGCCAGACGGTGATACCGGGCGTCGTCGATGCGCTGCGCCAGGTCGCGCAGCTGCAGCGCCAGTGACTCCGCTTCCTGGTTGGCGTGGCGCTGGCTGGCCCCGACCCATAGCCCCCAGGTCACCAGAAATGCCTGATCGTTCGCCTCCTCTTCGTCGAGGGGCGAGCCCTGCCAGAGCTTCTGCGCCTGCAGGAAGCTCTCGTGCGCCGTCGGTGAACCGTGCCCCTCCAGCGCATAGCAGGCCTGCCCTTTCACCGTCAGCAAGCTGACCTGACGCTCGGCGCCGTCGGCAGTTCCCAGACAGTCGAGACCCGATTCCGCCATCTTCAGGGCGGTGCGATTGGCACTGACCTTGAGCGCGCCTCTCGCCGCCATCTCGAAGTAGCGGGCGGCTCGGGGCGCATCCCCGCTGCGCCGCAGATGTTCGGCGAAATCACCGGGATGACGGCTGATCCAGGCGGGGTAGCGGGACTCGATCAGCTCGACGACCCGCTGGTGCAGCACGATACGCACATCCTGTGGACAGGAGAGATAGGCGGCTTCCTGCAGCAAGGGATGGGTGAACTGGAAATCGTAGGGGTAGGTCTCGCAGGGCTCGATGATCTCCAATCGTCGCATCTGCTCGATTGCCACCTTGAGCGCGGTGTCATCGGTTTCGAGGCATTCGCGCAGCATGCCGGCCTCGAACTGTCGCCCGAACGTCGCCGCCATGTGCGCCACCTGACGACTGCCCTGCAACTGATCGATCCGGCTCGCCAGCAACCCCAGCAGGCCGCTGGGCAAACTGGCTACGTCCAGTCGGCGTCCTTCGCGCCGATCGATCTCGAGTCGCCGGCAGAGCTCCTGCAGGTAGAGCGGAACGCCTTCGCAGCGCTCGATCAGCTGCTGGCGTAAGCGAGGATTCAGCTTGAGACGATGTTTTCGGCCCAGATAATCCAGCATGTCCGAGGACTGGCGTGTATCGAGACGCCCCAGCACCACCTGTTGATCCCAGTTCAACCTGACCGAAGGCACCTCCCGGTTCTGATGCGAGGCAACCAGCAGCGACGCGGTATGAATCGGCAGCCTGGCCTGGAGGTTCTGTATCACCTTGAGCGATGGTTCATCGAGCCACTGCAGATCGTCGACGATGATCACCAGCGGGCGCCGGGAGGCAGTCATCTCGAGAATCACCGCCTGGATCAGCTGCGTGACCAGCTCCACCGCCTCGTCGGCGTCCTCGCGAGCCAGCGGCTCGCGCCCCAGCACGTCGATCAAGAGCTGGCGGCGCTCGCCACCGATCTTGTCGAGCGTTCGGGTGCGATCGATCAGGGTTTCCAGGACTTCACGACTCGGCTCCTGCTCGAGATGCCACCTCAGCAATGACTGAATCAGTCCGTAGGAAGTCTGGCTGGAAAGCCGGGTGGTGGGCCGCCAGAACACCGCCGCATCTTCGTGCTGCAGGTACTCGCGAAAATGGATCATCAGCGCGGACTTGCCGATACCCGTATCGCCCAGTACCAGCACACTCTGACGAAGCCCCAGCGACACCCGAGCCAGGGCGTCGCGCAGCTGGCGTAGCTCTCCCTCGCGTCCCAGCAGATTGGGCGGCAGCGTGTCGCGCCCCGCGCCGCCCGCGGTGAGCACCAGTCCGCGACGCTGAACCCGGCCGTCGCTACTGATCAGGCGAGGCGCCAGCCGGGACTGAAGATCGAACGCCGGCGGCAGATGCTGGCTGGCGTTGAGCGAGATGACCAGCTCGCTGCGCTGAGCGGCAGCCATCATCGCCAGCGCCACCTGAGTGACGTCACCGAAGGGGTCGATCGACTGGCGTTCAGGCAGCCAGATCACCCGCCCGCTATCCAACCCGGCCGTCAACGTGAAACGCGGGGGCGGTTCGCCACCGTCCCACACGTTCTCGAGCTCATGCGACAACCCTTGACGACAGTGCTCGAACAGCGCGACTAGCTCCGCCAACTGGTGGGTCGGGCCATGGGTCCCAAAGCAGGCGAGCCCAATGCCGCTGCCCACGGCGGCCTGCCAGAAACCGCCAAGATGGCGACACTGGGTTTCCAGCCAGGCAAACAGTTGCTGTTGTGCTTTCAGGCAAGCCAGCGCCCGGCCGAGATCGTTGCCGGCTTCTTCGGGGCGTAGCGCGATCGCCATGACGGTGATCTGACGGTAGTCGATGTCATCCGCCGCGTAGCCGTAGACGCCCTGCTGGCCACCCGTAGGGGTGGACCCGCCCGCCGGATTCGGCCAGTCGCCGCCCAACCCCCGAGCGGGCACCTCGGACCAGAACCGCGCCAGTTGCAGAAAGCCGGGCTCGGGCTGCTGCCCGGACAGGGCCAGGTGCTGAAGAAAGGCGTTGAACTGCTCACGTGCCGCGGCGAACTGGCCGTGTTCGGCCAGTTGTCGTACTAGCCGCTCGTGAAAGGGACCGTAGTCGGGAATTCGATGAATCAGTGTGCGCAGCAGCGCCTCCGGCAGTGCTGCTGATGTCTCGAGCACACGCTCGGCGTATTCGATCAGGCGCTGACGCCATTCGCCCCGAGTGCGCACCAGCCATTGCTGGAAGGCGACGCACTGACCCAGATGCAGCTCCGCCAGCAGATCGCCGCGGTAGTGGTCGAGCAGTTGCTCTAACGTTTCGACGGTGGGCGGTCGTTGCAATAGGCGCTCGGCCTCCCGCAGATCCCAGGAGACCGCGAGCGGCAGCTCGAAGGTAATCGTCTGACGGGTAACGGACAACGAAGCCTCGGCGAGATCACCGAGACTATGACGCAGACAGTGCAAGGCGTGGCGAAGATTGGTCCGTCCCGATTTGACGCCCTGGTCCGGCCACAGCATTTCCGCCAGCGCGGCACGACTGACAGGGGTTTCCTGCAGCAGCAGATAGACCAGCAAGGCCTTGACCTTGTCGTAACTGAATTGCGTCAGGCTCTGCGCGTTGCGCTGATAACTGAAATGTCCGAAGAGCGCGATTGTTGTTGTGGCTCGACTTGGGTTCATTGTGATCCGTTATCCGATGGAAGTTGGAATCGCCAGTGGCTTATCGACGAAGCGCCCCGTTTCGACGGCTTTTTTTGATCACGGCAGCTATCGATCACGGCAGCTATCGATCACAACGGCCAGAGTGATCGGCGTCGAACGCTCATTCCGTCGGGGCGGGTACACCGCTATGGAAGCGAAACATGGCATCTTCACCCTGGATCAGCGCCTGTTCATGGGCCGCGAACCGGGCAACGCGTTCCGCGACGAAGGCCTTGCCGGCATAGCGTTCGGCCAGACCGAGATAATCTTCGAAGTGCCGGCCTTCCGAACGCACCAGGGAGCGATAGAATCTGGCCAGCGGCTCGTCGAGATGGGGAATCAGACGGACGAAGCGTTCACACGAGCGGGCCTCGATGAAGGCGCCGACGATCAGGATGTCGATCAAGCGCTGCGGCTCTTCGCGGGCCACGTGCTCTCGCAACCCTTCAGCGTAACGAGAGGCCGGGATATGCGAATAGTCGATGCCGCGCTCCTGCATCAAGCCGACCACCTGTTCGAAATGAAGCAGCTCCTCCCGCGCCAGCTGCGACATCTTGGTCAGCAGCTCGGGGCGGTCGACATAACGAAACATCAGACTCATCGCCGTCGACGCGGCCTTCTTCTCACATTGCGCGTGATCGATCAGCAACAGCGCTGGATTCTCCAGCGCCGCCTCTATCCAGCGCTGCGGTGTATCGCAGGGCAAAAATGCCAGCAGTTCGGCAGGCAACAGGTCGTCGGTCACGGTTTCGGTATTGGCAGTCATTCGTCCGATAGTCATTGACGTTCAGCGGTCGACGGGTAGTCGATCGACTGGAGAGTGGGTACAAGAGACGTCGAGAGTCATTACGACTGACGCCGAGGAAGCGATCCGTCGAGAACGCGAAATGCCGTGAAAAAGGACACCGCCACTGGCGTCATGACGGCAGCTTACTCGGCCGCTCCGATGCCTGGCCCAATGCGTTGAATCACAGTGGACTCGACGAATCACCGTCATGGTAGCGCCTGCCCTGACAGACTGCGATACCCAATTTTAAGACATTGGTGTCATTTACTCGGAGGAATAAAGCGCTTCAAGTCGCCGCTCCTTAACATTGTCGACAGTTTGTCGTAGACTCCGCGGCGCCCACCGCAGCCGATCCATGGCAGCCGAACCCGCTCATGGCAACCGAACTGTCTCCGCCGACTGATGGCCGACCAGCAGGTGACCATGTAGTGGCGCCTGTACCGTATCGCTCATGCGGGCTCCAACACTCGATGAGGATCTCCCCGTGCTTGAAGCTTACCGCCAACATGTCGAGGAGCGCGCCCTGGAAGGCGTGCCACCGAAACCGTTGAATGCCGAAATGGCCGCCCAACTGATCGAGCTGTTGAAGCAGCCCCCGGCCGGCGAAGAAGCGTTTCTGCTCGAACTGATTACCGACCGCGTGCCGCCGGGCGTCGACGAGGCCGCCTACGTCAAGGCCGGGTTCCTTACCGCCATCGTCAAGGGCGAGGCGAATTCCCCGCTGATCGACAAGATTCACGCGGTCAAGCTGCTGGGCACCATGCAGGGTGGCTACAACATCGCCACGCTGGTCGAACTGCTCGATGACAATGAGTTGGCCCAGGAAGCCGGGGAGCAGCTCAAGCACACCCTGTTGATGTTCGATGCCTTTCACGATGTCGCGGAGCGCGCCAAAAATGGCCACGCCGTGGCGCAGAGCGTGCTGGAATCCTGGGCCGAGGCCGAGTGGTTCCTGGCCAAGCCGGCTCTGCCCGAGAAGATCAGCATCGCGGTGTTCAAGGTGCCGGGCGAAACCAATACCGACGATCTCTCGCCGGCACCGGATGCCTGGTCGCGCCCCGACATTCCGCTGCACGCCAACGCCATGCTCAAGAATCCGCGCGACGGCATCGAGCCCGAAGTCGCCGGCGCCAAGGGCCCCATGACGCAGATCGAGGCGGTCAAGGCCAAGGGCTTTCCGGTCGCCTACGTCGGTGACGTGGTCGGCACGGGCTCGTCGCGCAAGTCCGCCACCAACTCGGTGCTGTGGTTCTTCGGTGACGACATTCCCTACGTGCCCAACAAGCGTGCCGGCGGCTTCTGCTTCGGCGGCAAGATCGCCCCGATCTTCTTCAACACCATGGAAGACGCCGGCGCCCTGCCGATCGAGATGGACGTCGAGCAGCTGGACATGGGCGACGTCATCGACGTTTATCCCTATGAAGGCAAGGTGACTCGTCACGACAGTGCCGAAGTGGTTTCCACCTTCGAACTCAAGACTCAGGTCATCCTCGATGAAGTGCGGGCCGGCGGCCGTATTCCGCTGATCATCGGTCGCGGTCTCACCGAAAAAGCGCGCAACGAACTCGGTCTGCCGGCATCAGACATCTTCCGCCTGCCGGAGCAGCCGGTCGATACCGGCAAAGGCTTCACCCTGGCTCAGAAGATGGTCGGCAAGGCCTGCGGCATGAATGGCGTGCGCCCCGGCATGTACTGCGAGCCAAAGATGACCACCGTCGGCTCCCAGGACACCACCGGGCCGATGACCCGCGACGAGCTCAAGGATCTGGCGTGCCTCGGCTTCCAGGCCGACCTGGTGATGCAGTCGTTCTGCCACACCGCCGCCTACCCCAAGCCGGTCGACGTCGAGACCCACCACACGCTGCCCGACTTCATCATGAATCGTGGTGGCGTCTCGCTGCGTCCGGGCGACGGCATCATCCACTCCTGGCTCAATCGCATGCTGCTGCCGGACACGGTCGGCACCGGCGGCGACTCCCACACCCGCTTCCCCATGGGCATCTCGTTCCCGGCGGGTTCGGGTCTGGTTGCGTTCGCCGCCGCCACCGGCGTCATGCCGCTGGACATGCCGGAATCCGTGCTGGTGCGCTTCAAGGGCGAGCGCCAGCCCGGCATCACCCTGCGCGATCTGGTCCACGCGATTCCCTACTACGCGATTCAGCAGGGCCACCTGACGGTCGCCAAGTCCGGCAAGAAGAATATCTTCTCCGGTCGCATTCTGGAGATCGAGGGCCTCGAGGATCTCACCGCCGAGCAGGCGTTCGAGCTTTCCGACGCCTCCGCCGAGCGTAGCGCCGCCGGCTGTACCATCACGCTGGGCGAAGAGCGCGTCACCGAGTACCTGAACTCCAACGTCACGCTGCTGAAGTGGATGATCAGCGCCGGCTACGGCGATCGCCGCACGCTGGAGCGCCGCATCGAAGCGATGGAAGCCTGGCTGGCAAACCCGAGTCTGATGCGCGCAGACGCCGATGCCGAATACGCCACCATCATCGAAATCGATCTGGCCGAAATCGACCAGCCGGTGCTGTGCGCCCCCAACGACCCGGATGATGCTCGTCTGCTCTCCGACGTCGCCGGCCAGAAGATCGACGAAGTGTTTATCGGCTCCTGCATGACCAACATCGGCCACTTCCGCGCCGCCGGTAAATTGCTCGAGAAGCAGCCCGCCGGTAGCCTGAAAACGCGCCTGTGGCTTGCACCGCCGACCAAGATGGATCAACATCAGTTGACCGAGGAAGGGTACTACGGTATCTACGGCAAGGCTGGCGCGCGCATGGAAATGCCTGGCTGCTCCTTATGCATGGGCAACCAGGCCCGCGTGGCGCCGAAATCGACCGTGGTGTCCACTTCCACACGTAACTTCCCCAACCGTCTGGGCGACGGCGCCGACGTCTATCTGGCTTCGGCAGAGCTCGCGGCGATCGCTGCCGTAGAAGGCCGCCTGCCCACGGTCGAGGAATACAAAGCTACCATGGGCGAGTTCAATGCCATGGCGGGAGAAATCTACCGCTACATGAACTTCCATGAGATAGAGGATTTCCAGAAAGCGGCCGCAACGATCATTCCGGCCGCCCAGGAAGCCTGATACGACTCTTCCGATGCTCGCAGCTTCATGAAGAGGTCACCGAAACGCCCCGCCAATGCGGGGCGTTTTTTTTATGCAGGTTCTGCCGGCCATCATCCAGCGAGGGGCTCGGACATCGACTCGGACGCTGTTTTGCTTCACGAACCGACGCGAGTCTCGTTGAATAGTCAAACGCTGTTCATTATTCTCACGGCTGCGTCTGCCATCGTGGCGACACGAAAGGACACGGTTCCGGGAAGTCCACCCGGACTCGAATCAGGAGATCAACGATGAAGATCCAAGCCTGGCTGGCTTTGCCGGCCGCCCTCTGCCCCATGTTTCTGGCAGCACCGCTGCTTCTGGTCGCGCCCACGGCGCAGGCGGCCAATGCCGACGGCCTTTATCTCGGCGTGGGAACCGGCTTCAGCTCGCTGAAGAATGATGACGGCGATGTCGGCGACTTCATCGAATCCGGTAGCGACGACTTCGATATCGACGACGATGATGACAATGTCTACAAGGCGTTCGTCGGCTACGAGTACAACCGGTATTTCGCCACCGAGGCCTTCTACGCCGATCTCGGCAAGACCCGGCTCGAGGGCAATGATGGATCGAGCGCCGATCTCGAAAGTCATGCCTATGGCCTGAGTCTCGTCGGCAAGCTGCCGGTGACCGACTGGCTCGAACTCTTCGCCAAGGCTGGCATGGCCAAATGGAAAACCGATGTCACCGGTCATCTCGACAGTGCCTCGGCCCATATGGACGACAATGACGGCATCGACCCCGTCTATGGGGCGGGCGCTCAGCTCAACTTCCGTCCGCTGCTGGTCCGCGCCGAATACGAGCGCTACGACTTCGACAGCGATTACCAGATCGACTCTTTCACCGCTTCTGTCGGCTGGATGTTCTGAGCGTCGCTTGCCCTGAACGCAAGCTCCGAAACGTCTAAGAGCGCATTATCGCCATTCCATTCATGTCGTCTTCCGGTCGCCCTTGGGCGACCTTTTCGACTGTCGGCGGCTGAACTTGCAAAGATGAGGGTTTGACGACAAAACTGATAACGGTTTGACGACAACATTACAGACACAAGCTTTCTCGCCGCCATCATCGCCGAGCCCACTCGATCCAGGAAGGAACGCCGCCTCGACGCCATGTTAGCTCCTCGCTCGCTGATTCAAGACATCGCCCGCCAGATCCGCGCCCATCTACGCTCTCTGGTCGTTTTCCATCTCTTCTTCACGTTGCTGGCATCGGCAGTCTGGGTGCCGCTATCGGCCAACACGCTCTCCGGCCTGCTTCAGCGCATCGGTCGTCCGGTACTCAGCAATAACCAGATCGCGGACGTGGCGCTTTCCCCCTGGGGCTTGATCTGGCTGCTGACGGCAATCGTGCTCAGCTTTCTGGTGATCTTCCTGCAGCAGGCCGGCATGATGCTGGTCGTCTCGAGTCAGGCCGGCAACCGCTACCGGGTGGCGATGGGTTCGCTATGGCACGTGCTAAGACGCTTTCCGGCGCTGGTGACACTGACGTTTCTGCAGGTCGGCAGCCATCTGTTGCTCGCGGCACCGTTCGCCATCGGCCTGGCCCATTTGTACGGCGCCATGCTCGGCGATATCGAACCCTACATCCTGATTCATCTCAAGCCACCGGTGCTGTGGGAATTCCTGGCCGTCGCCGCCCCCATCTTTCTGGTCCTGGTGCTGCTCAGCGCCAAGCTCTACTTCCGCTGGTTTCTGGCACTGCCCGCCATGATGCTCGACGGCCTCAAGCCGATTGCCGCGCTGCGCCGCAGCCGTGAACTGACCCAGGGACGGCGTCTACGGATGGCGCTGATGGTCGTCGGCATCGCTCTGGTCGTGGCTGCCATTCCGATCGTCTTCAGCGTCGGGTTCAATACCCTGGGCGGCATCCTGCTCGGCAACCTGCCCGAACGCAACAGCGTGCTGGTCCCCGCGATGCTGGCCTACTTGGCGTTCTATATCGTCGCCACGATCGCCCTCACCTTTCTGGGCATCGCCGCCAACAGCATGCTGGTGATCACGCTTTACCATCGCGCTACCGGTCGAGCGACGGTATTCCGTCAGTCTTCCACGCCGCGGCGCACCGGGGTCATCGCCTGGGGCGCAGAGATCCTGCTGCTGGTGTTTGCCCTGGGCCAGGCGGGCTGGATACTGCACGGGTTCGAGATCAACGATCACGTCACCATCACCGCGCATCGCGGCAGCTCGCTGGTGGCACCGGAAAACACGATGGCATCGATGAATCAGGCCATCGCCGACGGAGCGGACTATCTCGAGCTGGATGTGCGTCTGAGCAGCGATGGTCAGGTGGTGGTCTCGCACGACAACAATCTGAGTCGGCTGACCGGGGTCGATCGCAACATCAGCGACATGACGCTCGAGGAGATCGAACGGGTCGATGTGGGCTCCTACTTCGGCGACGCCTTCATCGGCGAACGCATCCCCACCTTTCAGCAGGTGCTCGACAACGCCCAGGGCCGCATCGGTCTCTACGTCGAGCTCAAGCCTGCCCACGGCAACGCCGAGGAACTGACGCGCACGGTCATTGCGCAGTTGAAGGCCAGCCATATGAGCGAGCATGCCGTCATCGCTTCGCTTTCGCCGGACATCATCGACAGGATCAAAGCGATCGACTCCGATATGCGCACCACGCTGTTCATGCAGTTCGTGCTCCCCGGCGCGCTCAATACCACCGATGCCGACATCATCGGCCTGCGCCACACCCAGGCGACACCGAGCCTGTTACGGACCATCCACGGCACCGGCCGAAGTGTCGCGGTATGGACCGTCAACGGCATCGGCGACATGTCACGCTATATCGACATGGGTGTCGACAACATCATTACCGATCGGCCCGAGGCGCTGACCAGCATCCTCGCGGAGCGACGCGAGATGTCGGATGGCGAACTGCTGCTGGTGAAACTGCGCAACTGGCTACGGTCCTGAGGCGAAGCGGCTCGCTGCCTGACCGGCGGTCAGCTTGGCATATCCGCACCCAAAAAAAGCCGGCGCGAGGATATCGCGCCGGCTCGATGATTCCGCCGCCGAACTCAGCCCAGCGTTTCGCCCGCCAGCATGAACCACGTTTCGAGCACCGCATCCGGATTCAGGGAGACGGAGTCGATCCCCTGCTCCATCAGCCACTTGGCCAGCTCCGGATGGTCCGACGGTCCCTGACCGCAGATGCCCACGTACTTGCCCTGCGCCTTGCAGGCCTGAATCGCCATCGACAGCAGCTTCTTGACCGCCGGGTCCCGCTCGTCGAACAGGTGCGCAATGATCGCGGAATCGCGGTCCAGACCCAGCGTCAACTGGGTCAGGTCGTTGGAGCCGATGGAAAAGCCGTCGAAATGCTCGAGAAACTCATCCGCCAGCAGCGCGTTGGAGGGCAGCTCGCACATCATGATGATCTTCAGTCCATCCTCGCCGCGCTTGAGCCCGTTGGCCTCGAGCAGATCGACCACCGCCTTGCCCTCGGCGGGCGTGCGCACGAACGGCACCATGATCTCGACGTTTTTCAGCCCCATCTCGTCGCGAACGCGCTTCAACGCCCGGCACTCCAGCTCGAAGCAGGCCCGGAAGTCATCCGAGATATAACGCGATGCGCCTCGGAACCCCAGCATCGGATTCTCTTCGCCCGGCTCGTAGAGCTTGCCGCCGATCAGGTTCTCGTATTCGTTGGATTTGAAATCGGACAGTCGCACGATCACGCGCTTGGGATAGAACGCCGCCGCCAGCGTCGAAATCCCCTCGACCAGGCGATCGACATAGAAGCTGACCGGATCGGCATACCCCGCGATACGCAAATCGATGGTCTGCTGCAGATCGCTGGAGAGCTTGTCGTAATCCATCAGCGCCCGCGGGTGAACCCCGATCATGCGATTGATGATGAACTCGAGCCGCGCCAGCCCGATACCTTCGTTGGGCAGCCCCGCGAAAGCGAATGCCCGGTCCGGGTTACCCACGTTCATCATGATCTTGAACGGAATCTCCGGCATGCCATCGACGCTGGTGGTCTGGCAATCGTACTCGAGCTTGCCCTGATAGACGTGGCCGGTATCGCCCTCGGCGCAGGATACCGTCACCTCGACATCGTCTTGCAGCAACTCGGTGGCATCACCACAGCCGACCACTGCCGGAATACCCAATTCGCGGGCGATGATCGCCGCGTGGCAGGTGCGGCCACCGCGATTGGTCACGATAGCGGATGCGCGCTTCATGATCGGCTCCCAGTCGGGATCGGTCATGTCGGTCACCAGCACGTCGCCGGGCTGCACCTTGTGCATCTCTTCCGGCGACCCCACCAACTTGACCTTGCCCTGGCCGATGCGTTGACCGATGGCACGGCCTTCGACCAGCACGCGGCTCTTGCTCTTGAGCGTGAACCGTTCCAGCGTACCCACCTGCTGATTGGATACCACCGTTTCCGGCCGCGCCTGAACGATATAAAGCTTGCCGTCGTCACCGTCCCGAGCCCACTCGATATCCATCGGACGACCGTAATGCTGCTCGATGGTCACCGCCTGGCGCGCCAGCTCCATGACATCGTCATCGCTGAGGCAGAAACGCTGGCGATCCGCATGCGCGACATCGACGGTCTTGACCGATCGACCCGCAGCCGTATCGTCCGTATAGACCATCTTGAGCCGCTTGGATCCCAGCGTACGCCGCAATACGGCCGGCCGACCGGCGGCAAGCGTCGGCTTGTGGACGTAGAACTCGTCAGGATTGACCGCGCCCTGCACCACCGTCTCGCCCAGACCCCAGGCGCCGGTGACGAATACCGCATCGCGATAGCCGGACTCGGTGTCCAGCGTGAACATCACGCCGGCCGCCGCCGTCTCGGAGCGCACCATCTTCTGGACGCCGGCGGAGAGCGCGACGTTCTCGTGGGCGTAGCCGCGGTGCACACGATAGGAGATGGCACGATCATTGAACAACGAGGCGAAGACTTCATGAACCGCGCGTTTAACGTTGTCGAAGCCGTCGATGTTGAGAAAAGTTTCCTGCTGACCGGCGAACGAGGCGTCGGGCAGATCTTCGGCGGTGGCCGACGACCGAACCGCTACCTTGAGCTGGGGATGCTTGGCCTGCAACGTCTGATAGGCATCGGCCAGCGCCTGTTCGAAAGCCGGCGGCAGCGGCGTGTCGATCACCCATTGGCGAACTTTCTCGCCCACCTTGGCCAGCATCTCGGTGTCGTCGACGTCAAGCCGGGAAAGCTCGGCATTGATTCGATCGTTCAACCCATCATGGGCGAGAAACTCGCGATAGGCATGGGCCGTGGTGGCAAAGCCGCCCGGCACGGTAACGCCAGCGTCCGCCAGGTTGGAGATCATCTCTCCGAGTGAGGCGTTCTTGCCCCCGACGCGCTCGACGTCAGACATTCCCAATTGCTCGAAAGTGATGATGAAGGGTTCCAAAGTCATCTCCTGGTCGTCTCGGCTGGCCGCCGTTCATCGCCGTCTATCGAACATGGCTTATTGAACATGGCTCATTGAACATGGCGCGTTCCGCTGCACCTTGATGGAGCCAGAAGCTAACAGGCGGCCATAGGCTTAGCCAGAAGTTTAAGGGCGTAGAGTTTGGAGTATTTCTACAGGAATTCGGGGATTTTCAGGTTTCCTGTAGTCGCCGTCGCTCGACGGCAACGAGTTGCCCGCAGGGGGATTTTGGGCCGACAATGGGGGAATCGACACACTCGGATGAACGCCATGCCCCGCACCGCTTTCTTCATCTCCGACGGCACCGGTATTACGGCGGAAACTCTCGGCCGCAGCCTGCTTTCGCAGTTCGAAAACACCGAATTCATCCAGGTCACCAAGCCCTACATCGACACGCTCGACAAGGCCCGTTCGCTGGTCGGCATCATCGAAGCGACCGCCGAACGCGACGGCATTCGTCCGATCGTCATCGATACCATCGTCGATCAAGCGATCCGCAATATCGTCGCCGAGGCATCGGCGTTCAAGGTGGATATTTTCTCCACCTTCCTCGCGCCGCTGGAAGAAGAACTGGAGACGCATTCCACCTATACCGTCGGCCGCACCCACGCGATCGGCCGTGACGACGTCTATATGCATCGGATCGAGGCGGTCAATTTCGCCCTCGACAACGACGATGGGGCGAGGACGCATCAATATCAGGAGGCGGATGTCATCTTGATCGGCGTCTCCCGTTGCGGCAAGACGCCCACCTCGCTCTATCTCGCGCTGCAGTTCGGCATCCGCGCGGCCAACTATCCGCTGACCGAAGACGATCTCGACGAGAACGGGATTCTCAACCTGCCCCCCTCGCTGGCCAAGCACCGCCACAAGCTGTTCGGGTTGACCATCGATGCTCGTCGGCTGGCGGCCATTCGTACCGAGCGCCGGCCCGACAGTCGCTACTGCTCGATGGACCAATGCATGCAGGAGATCGGCCAGGCCGAAGCGCTGTACCGCCGCCACAATATCTCCTACATCGACACGACACGCTTCTCGATCGAGGAGATCTCGACCCGGATGATCAACGAATCCGGACTGCAGAGACGCTTCAGCCCGCGGTGAGCGGGCTGAAGGAGAGGCTCATGCACGGCCGAGCCGTGCGGCGGCTGTCGGGCGTCGCGTCATGAACCCCTAGCCCTAGCCCTAGTCCTAGTCACAAACCCTTGGGAGCGAAAATCCCTGGTGCGTTGCGCCAGTATCCCTTGTAGTCCATGCCAAAACCGAACACGTAGCGGTCGACGACCTCCAGCCCACAGTAGTCGGCCTTGAGGTTCGGCGTGGTCTTGCGGTCGTGACGCTTGTCGACCAGGACCGCCGTCGAGATGCTGGCAGCGCCGGCCTGTCGGCAGTAATCGAGTATCGCGGCGAGCGTCGCTCCTTCGTCGAGGATGTCATCGACGATCACCACATGACGGCCGGCCATCGGTACTTCCGGCGAAACGCGCCAGAACAGTTCGCCGCCCCGAATGCCGCCGCGATATCGTGTGGCATGGAGATAGTCGACTTCCAACGGAAATCCGAGCCGGGTCAGCAAGTGCCCGGTCGTGATCAGACCGCCATTCATGACGCAGTAGAAGACCGGAAGCTTATCGCCCAGCTCGCGGGTGATGTCGGCTGCCATGCGATCCAGCGCCTGCTCGACCTGAACCTGGTCGATCAGGCAGTCTGCGTTGTCCATCACTTCCTGCATCGAACTCAGGGCATCAATCGGTGGGGAGTCAGTCATTGTTTACCATTCACCATGAAAAACACGGCGACAGACCCGGACGCTGCCACCGTAGAAAATATCAATATCCACTATCGCTCATTCGGACTCGTTGAGCGCCTTGAGACGGGCATGGGTCCGCCGCCAGCGGGAGATGGCCGCCAGTGACTCAAGACTGGGCCGGGCGCGGGCGTAACGCAGTTTGGCGATGCGCTGGGCCTGGCGCCCTTCGCAGGCAGCGACCACCGCGCGGGCGTCGGCAGGGGCATTGCAGATCACCGCCATATCGCAACCGGCATTCCAGGCCGCCTCGGCGCGTTCACCCGGCGTTCCGGCGGTGTGGGCCGCGGCCATCGTCAAATCATCCGAGAAGATCGCGCCCTTGAAACCCAGCTCTTCGCGCAGCATGCCCAGCCAGCTGGGGGAGAAACCGGCCGGGCGATCGTCGAAGGCGGAATAAATGACGTGGGCCGGCATGATGCCGTCGAGCTTGCCTGCCAGCCGGGCGAACGGGATCAGGTCGTGCTCTCGCAGAGCGGCCAACGGCCGTGGATCTTCAGCGATCTTGAAATGAGAATCCTGACGCGCCCCGCCGTGACCCGGGAAATGCTTGCCGATCGCGACCAGGCCCGATTCGTGCAGCCCATCGACGAAAGCGCCAGCCAGCGCGCTCACCACTTCGGGATCCGGCGAAAAGCTGCGCGAGCCGATCGCCGGCGACTGATCGTCATCGAGGTCGAGGACCGGGGCAAAGGTCAGATCGAAACCGCAGGCCGCCATCTCCATGCCCAGCAGCCAACCGGTATCCTGCGTCAGCGTCAGTGCGGCCTCGGGAGACTCGGCGAACTGACGACCCAGCGTCGCCATGGCCGGTATCTGCGTCACGCCATCCTTCAGGCGCTGTACGCGGCCACCTTCCTGATCGACGGCCACCAGGATATCGGGACGACATTCGCGAATCTGGCCGATCAGCGCCTGGGTGGTGGCGACATCCGGCGTATTTCTGGCAAACAGCAAGACGCCACCGACCTCCGGGCGGGAGATCAACTGGCGCTCCTCATCACGCAGCCGCGTGCCTTCCACATCCAGCATGACCGGACCGAGAGGTTGAGTCATAGCAAACACCTGAGACCATTGAGCGCCCGATTCTAGACGACACCGAAGACGCATGACAGAGGCAGCGTGACGCAAGGCTATCCGGACACGCGATTCCGACGTCCTGTTCTGACGCCCTGTTTCGACGCCCTGTTCTGGCGCCCTATGGCATCCGCCTTGTGGCGTCGGTTCTATCGCTTCAATCGGCCAGCGGTGCGTGCGCCTCCAGCGCAGCGGGGAGCGGCGCCTGCATGCCGGCAACCACCACCGGGCGCAGATGCCGGATTAGCTCGCGTACCGTCATATGATCCTGATATTCGTTGTCGGCGATATCGCGCAGCGCATCCAGGCCGGAGAGCGTGAATACCACCGTGCCCAGCATGAAATGCAGCCGCCAGAATCGCTCGACGTCCGGTAAATCCGGCGTTGCCAGGCGCAGGCACTCGACGAAGCGATGAAAGGTTTCGCCGTAGTGCTCCTGAATATAACGCCGCAGATGCCCCTGAGCCTGGGTATAGGCGAGCCCGAGCAGCTTCATGAATATCTTGAGGCTATTGCGCTCGGCGGGCACCTCCAGAACGCTGGTGGCGAGCTGCTCGAGCAGGACCTCGAGCGGGATCTGCTTACCTCGATAGCGGGACTCCAGTTCATCGAGCGCCGTATTGAGACGCGCCGCGAACGGATCGAGGTAGCGGGCGAATACCGCCTGGATCAGCGACTTCTTGGATCCGAAATGGTAGTTCACCGCAGCCAGGTTCACCTTGGCCCGGGTAGTGATGTTGCGCAGCGAGGTTTCTGCGAAACCCTTCTCGGCGAACAGGATCTCCGCCGTATCGAGAATGCGAGTAACGGTATCGGGTGGAGCCATCTCATACCTCGCGCCTGAGAACAACGACTTAGAACGGTCATGATTCTAATCATTCGGGGACAGCCCGCACAATCAGGCATTCGGCCAGCCCATCGCCAGGTCCAGTCTGGAGCGATAAAGCCCCTTCCCTCATCGAAGATGACTGGATACAATTCCAGGCTGTATACATGAACACGCCTGGTCGCATGCCAGGTTCGAAACGCCTGGCGATTCAACAGGCCAGTACATGCCTGGCAATTCGACAGGCCCGCACATGCCTGGCAATTCGACAGGCCCGCACATGCCTGGCAATTCAACAGGCCCGCACACGCCTGACTGACATAGCGACACGGGCAAGGGAGAGACCGATGGCGAGACCCCTCACCGCACGGCAGCAGAATGTCTATGACTTTATCGTCAAGACAATGAGCGAATTCGGTTACCCACCGACGCGCGCCGAAATCGCCCGCGCACTGGGATTTCGGTCCCCCAATGCCGCGGAAGAGCATCTGCGCGCACTGGATCGCAAAGGCGTGATTCGGATGATCCCGGGCACTTCCCGCGGCATTCGTCTGCCGGCGAGTGCCGTCGAGCCCGAACCGGAGGAGGCTTCCCCCCTCGGCCTGCCGATCATCGGGAGCGTAGCCGCCGGTAGCCCGATGCTCGCCACCGAACATATCGATCGCTACTGCCCGCTACCGGCTGACTATTTCTCGCCGAGCGCGGACTATCTGCTGAGAGTTCGCGGTCTCTCCATGAAAGACGCCGGTATTTTCGATGGCGACCTGCTCGCCGTTCACCGTACTCAGCAGATTCGCAATGGCCAGATCGTCGTCGCAAGGCTCGAGGACGATGTCACCGTCAAACGCTTCCAGCGTGAAGGGCGCCGCGTCACGCTGCTCGCCGAGAATCCCGACTTCGAACCGATCGTGATCGACCTCGAGCATCAGCATCTCGAAATCGAAGGGCTTGGCGTCGGCGTCATCCGTGGCGGCAACGGCGCCGGCCTGCATTGATCGTGCTCTTCTAGCGACATGCGCAAGATTCTGCACGCCGACTGCGACTGTTTCTACGCCGCTGTCGAAATGCGCGACGATCCCGCGCTGAAGGAAGTCCCTCTGGCGATCGGCGGCAGCGCCGATCGTCGTGGTGTTGTGGCGACCTGCAACTATCCCGCTCGACACTACGGCGTGCATTCGGCCATGCCCACGGCCAGAGCATTGCGACTCTGCCCTCAGCTGAAAATTCTGCCGCCAGACTTCAACAAGTACCGAGATGTCTCCCAACAGATTCAGGCCATCTTCCATGAACTGACACCGTGGGTCGAACCGCTGTCTCTCGACGAGGCCTACCTCGACGTCACCGAGGTCACCCGATTTCAAGGCAGTGCTACCTGGATGGCCCAGTGGCTGAAGCAGGAAGCGTTGGAGAGAACCGGCATCGTGATCTCGGTCGGAGTCGCGCCCAACAAGTTTCTTGCCAAGATAGCCAGCGACTGGGACAAACCCGACGGCCTGTTCGTGATTCCCCCCGAGCAGACGGAGTCCTTCATCACCGACCTGCCGGTCAAGAAACTCCACGGCGTCGGGCCGGCCACCGCCGCCAAGCTCGACTCGCTGGGCATCGCCAACTGCGCCGATTTACGCGCCCAGCCGCTGGACCGATTACTCGATCAGTTCGGCAAGTTCGGGCAGCGCCTTCACGAACTGGCCCAAGGTATCGACGAGCGACCGGTCAATGTCTCCCGCGAACGCAAGTCGGTCAGCGTGGAAACCACCTATGATCGCGATCTACCGGCGCTGGCCAGTTGCCATCAGGCGCTGATACCGCTGATCGAGAAACTGCACGAACGGCTGGCGAGGCACGGCGATCCCGCCATCAACAAGCAGTTCATCAAGGTACGTTTCAACGACTTCGCCAGCACCACCCAGGAAACCGGCGCCAGCGGGATTATCGACGCGCGATTTCACGAGCTGCTCGAGAGCGCCTGGCATCGCGGGGAACGGCCGGTCAGACTGTTGGGCGTCGGCGTGCGCCTGCTTCCGGAGCAGGATCAACGTCAGCTGACGCTGTTCGAGGACATCGACCCGACGGACGCGGTCTGAGCGTTATCGCCTCGCGTCTCTCGCTGCCACCTCGCAGCCCGCCGTCGCTCGTCTCCTCGCGTCGGGCGACCGTTCTCGGCGCTAGCGGCGTCAGGAAAAAACCACGGTCTTGTTACCCTGAATGAGCACCCGATCCTGCAGGTGCCAGCGCAAGCCGCGGGCGAGCACGGCCTTTTCCACGTCGCGGCCCAGGCGCACCAGATCCTGGGGCGTGTGGCAGTGCGACACGCGCTGGATGTCCTGCTCGATGATCGGCCCGGCGTCCAGATCCTCGGTGACGAAGTGACAGGTGGCTCCGATCAGCTTGACGCCGCGCTCGAACGCCTGGTGGTACGGTTTGGCGCCGGCGAAGGACGGCAGGAAGCTGTGATGGATATTGATCACCCGGCCCGCATAGCGCTGGCAGATATCGGGTGGCAGGATCTGCATGTACCGGGCGAGTACCACGCTATCGGCCTGTGCGGCCTCGATCAGACGTTCGGTCTCGGCAAAGGCGGGAGCCTTGTCGTCGGGATCCACCGGGACGTGATGAAACGCTATCCCGTACCACTCCACCAGCGAGCGCAACGCCTCATGGTTGGAGATCACGCAGGGAATATCGCAGTCGAGCTCCCCGACCGACCAGCGATAGAGCAGATCGACCAGACAGTGGGATTCTCGCGAGACCATGATGACCACGCGCTGACGGCGGGCGGAATCGGTGAGCCGCCAGGTCATCTCGAACGCTTCGGCAATGGGCGCGAACGCTTGCCGAAAGGCCTCGGCACTCAAGGTGTCCGACTGAATATCGTAACGCATGAAGAAGCGTCCGACGTCCAGGTCGGAGTGCTGGTTGGCTTCGATGATCGAACCGTTTTGTGCCGCGATGAATCCTGCCACGCGAGAGACGATCCCGACGCGATCGGGGCATGAGACGATCAGACGATAATGGTGCGACATAACTCTCGCGCGACTCCTGCTGGGTGGCTCGAATGCAGAAAACTCGAGTCAGGGAAATTCAGATCAGAGAAATTCGAAATATAAACATACGACGGGATCAGGACACGACGCGAAACGGTCACGATTCGGGTATGGCCAAACGTCATGGCAGCTCACCATGAAACCTTCCCGTGAAACCTCTCCATAAAACCCCGATGCACATCGAGTGGCTCGGCAATCGGGAAGCTGCCACAGGCATCGCCGAGACTGCTTGGTAAAACGAGGGCGCTCTGCCTGACGCAGAAACGCAATCCCGGCCGACGCGCCGACTATAAACGCCTGACAGACGTGCAGGGTATAACGTCGCTGTGGCCCGCCTGACACCTCGCCGGGCCGCATTGTACCCGATCCCTCGATGACGGCCAGCGCAACGCGAGGTTTGAGCGGGCCGAGAGGCATGACTTATAGTGAAACCAGATTTCACCCTTTAAGGATGCCGATGTTCCGTCCGCGCGCGCAGATACGCCCCCGCTCTTACCCACCGCTGCTGTTCCATCCCCTGGGTGGCTGCGGTGAAATCGGCATGAACCTGTCGCTCTACGGCTATGACGGCAACTGGATTGGCGTCGATTGCGGGATGATGATCCGCCAGGACCTGCCGGATCAGCCTTTGCAGATTCCCGATATCGAACATCTGGCGACCAATGCCATGGTGCCCTCGGCGGTCTTCATCACCCACGGCCATGAGGATCATCTGGGCGCTCTCGCCTGGATCTGGCCGCGCTGGAACTGCCCGGTCTATGCCACTCCGTTCGCGATCGAAATGCTGCGTAGCAAATTTCTCGAACAGGGCCTCAGGACCGATGCCCTCAAGCCGATTCAACCCGGCGCCTGCGTCGCCATCGGTTCGTTCGAGGTAACCTTCCTGCCGGTAACGCACTCGATACCGGAGAGTTGCGCGCTCTCGATCATTACGCCCCGCCACCGCATCCTGCACACCGGCGACTGGAAACTGGACGAGCGACCGCTCATCGGCGCGCCGCTCTCCGCTGCCCAGTTCAAGGCATTGGCGCCGGTCGACCTGGTCGTGGCCGATTCGACCAACGCCGATGTCGAAGGGCATTCACGCAGCGAAACGGAAGCTGCCAGCGCGCTGGAAGCGGTCATCGAGAATTGTCGCGGGCGTGTCATCGTCAGTTGCTTCGCCAGCAACATTGCGCGGATCAAGGCGCTGGGGAAGATCGCAGAACACACTGGGCGACGAGTCGCGCTGCTCGGCCGCTCGATGGAGCGCATGGTCGCGATTGCGCTCCAGCTCGGCTATCTGGACGACTTTCCCCCTCGGGTCCCGGCGCATGATCTGGGTTATCTGCTACCCGAGGAAGTGCTGATCATCGCCACCGGCAGTCAGGGCGAGCCGCGTTCGGCGCTATCGCGGATGGCGCAGGGCCGACACTCTGCCGTCGATCTACAGCCCCAGGACGACGTGATCTTTTCGGCTCGCGCCATTCCCGGCAACGAGCGACTCATCGGTCGCCTCAAGGCCGGCTTCAAGCGAATCGGCGTCAACATCCATGACGAACACACGGACCCCGCGCTCCATGCCTCTGGGCACCCGGCTCGCGAGGAACTGCGCCAACTCTATGCCTGGCTGCAGCCGAAGATGTTGCTGCCGGTCCATGGCGAAGCCACACACCAGGAAGCCCATCGCGAACTGGCTACGGCGCTCGGCATCCATGTCCCCCAATTGGTCAATAACGGCAACGTGCTGGCGCTGGAATCCGAGACGCTGGTAATGAAAGACCAGCATCATTTGCGACCTCAGTTGATCGCCTCACGCATGCGACCCGGTGAACGAACGTCGCCGGTATCGGCCCGCCAGCATGCGTTGACATTGTCGCTGGCGCTCAACGTGCTGCCGACCGAAACCGGTTGGACCCGCATCGGCCGACTGCTGTGGGATAGCGAAGTTGCGCTACCGCTCGACGAAGAGGCGCTGGCCGACTGGCTGGATGATCGAATCGACATGATTCCGGCCGAAACGCTATTACAACTGCGCCAGCAGCTCTTTGGCCCTCTACGCGAGTGGTTGCACGAACGACTGCCGGCGCTGCCGGAAATCCACCTGCAGTTGATGCCTGCGGACCCTCAGCCGGAATATGAAGTGCGCTCGGTATCTTCTCGCTGAATCATCGATAGAAAAAGCGCGTCCGTTGTATAACGAACGCGCTTCTTTCGACTGGCCAGCACCCACCCGGTCTGACCTAGATGACCTTACCGCTAGCGACAATAGCGAATAAGGTTCCGGACATCGCGATCCGATTCAGCCTTTGTTGGCATTCTTCGGCGGGCGGCCGCGACGCTTGCGCGGCTGCTCTCCCACCAGATCATCCATCGACAATCCAGCGCTATTCATCGCCTCGCGGATTTCGGCCAGCTTCTTCTGCTTGTCAGCCTCTTCCTTTAGACGCTCGTGATCTTCTTCCTGCTTCTGTTCGATCACTTCGACGATGACTTCGGAGAGCTTATGTAACTGCTCCATGCTCAGTTGACGTGCAGCGGCACGCGCAACGTTTTTATTACGAGCGATGCGTTCCAGAGACTCGGTGGACATCGTCCTCTCCTTGCTAGATTTCGACACGACATTAGGCCGGATGTTTTGTTGAAAGTATATTCTCACCACCCCTTTTGGCAAGAAATTAAATCAAAAAAGGCACGCCTATTAAGCGTGCCTTTTTTGATTCAAATACTTTCCGGGGTTAATGGTAAAGCGCTTCAACCACCCGTCATATTCATGAAGCGAACAACTTGCACGTCTCCGTCCGTCGAGAAATGATGACGCTCCGGCTTCAAATCCATCGCCTCGATAATCTGCTCCTTGAGAGGTTCCAGTTCGCCCGGATAGCGACGCAAGGTATCGCGCAGATCCACCGAGTGCTCGTTACCCAAGCAGAGCAACAACCTGCCCTCGACCGTGACGCGCACACGATTGCAAGTGCTGCAGAAATTGTGGCTATGGGGAGAAATGAAGCCGACACGACTCTCGCTGCCGGGCATGCGGAAGTAGCGCGACGGCCCCAGAGTCGATTCCGTCGACGGCATGAGAGCGTAGCGAGACTCGATGCGGGACTGTACGTCATCGCTCGAGTAAAAGGTTTCTCCACGCGAGTGATCCGAGACATCCCCCAACGGCATTTCTTCGATGAAACTGATATCCAGCTGCTCGGTGCGGGCGAAGTCGACCAGATCCAGCACTTCATCGTCATTGCGTCCACGCAGAATGACGGCGTTGAGCTTGATACGTTCGAAGCCGGCATCCTGCGCGGCGTGGATACCGTCTATGACCTTGCCCAGATCTCCGGTTCGGGTCAGCCGCTTGAACCGTTCGGGATCGAGAGAATCCAGACTGATATTGAGACGAGTCATGCCACCCGCTTTCAGCGACCGCGCGTAACGGGGCAGGCTGGCCCCGTTGGTGGTCATGGCAAAATCCTTCAGACCCGGCAGGCCACCGATGTCTGCCACCAGATCATCGATCCCCTTGCGTACCAGCGGTTCGCCGCCGGTGAGCCGTATCTTTTCGACGCCCAGCTCAGTGAAAGCGCGCGCGACCTGATGCAATTCTTCGAGCGTCAGGACCTGGGCTCTCGGCAGGAATGTCATCTCTTCGCTCATGCAGTAAACGCAGCGAAAATCACAGCGGTCGGTGACCGAAATTCGTACGTACCGAACCTGACGCGAAAACTTGTCGATCAAAGCGGTCATGAATGCTCCCAGCGATCCGCAGCTTCGCGGTCGCTTTGCCGTTCCGAGACCCAATAGGAGCCACTCTCGGTGTGCTCCTTTTTCCAGAAAGGGGCCCGCGTTTTCAAAGTGTCCATGATGAAGTCACACGCCTCGAAAGCCGCGTGACGATGTGCGCTAGCCGCCATCGCGAGAACGATGGCCTCTCCCGGCTCTAGACGACCAATGCGATGAATGATGGTGACGCCCTGTAACGACCAGCGGTCACTGGCTTCCTGAGCTATCGCGTGAAGCGCCTTCTCGGTCATCCCCGGAAAGTGTTCCAGGGTCAGCGCCGTCACGTCGGGACGCTCGTTGAAGTCGCGCACCCATCCGGTAAAACTGACCACGGCGCCGATGTCGCAACGACTCTCTGTCAGTGCGAGCTGTTCAGCGCCAACGTCGAAAGTCGTCTGCTGAACCCTTATCGCTATCGTCATGTGTCCCCTCCGTTCAACCACCGGTGACCGGCGGGAAGAAAGCGATTTCGTCACTCGGCGCTATCGGAGCATCATCCTGACTCATGGCCTGATTGAGCGCGCAAAGAACGCGCTGATGCAGCAATGCCTTGAATTTGGGATCCCGGTCGATCAATGCCAGCTTGATGCCCGCGATATCGCGAGACGGAATCCGCTCCCAATCCAGCGTCAATTCGGCGATGGCGAAGCGTTCCCGAAGCTCGGCGAGAAAGTGTATCGTGACGGTGTTCGCGACGGATGACGCCTCCTCATTGAATGCCGCAATCTCGTCCGATTCAGGCCCTGATTCACGCGACCAGTCACCGGAGCGTCCGCCGCGTTTTTCTTCCAGGCGGACGCCGTCGATAGTCATCCCCTTGTCGACCGCCTTGCACATGTCATAAAGCGTCAGGCACGCGACCGAGACCGCTGTCAGTGCTTCCATCTCGACACCCGTGCGCCCATTGAGACGACAGAACGCCTCGACATGCACGCAGTTTTGCGACGTATCCAGCCTGAATTCGACGCTGACTTTCGATAGTGCCAGTGCATGACACAGCGGGATCAGTTCGTGGGTTCGCTTGGCGGCCTGGATGCCGGCAATTCGGGCAGTCGCAAGGACGTCTCCCTTTGGCAGTCCGCCTTCGGCCAGCAGTGCCAAAGTCGCAGCCTGCATGTGAATCGCACCACAGGCACGCGCTTCACGTCGCGTCTCCTGTTTATCGGCGACATCGACCATATGCGCTTCGCCTCGCGCGTTGAGATGCGTGAGCGTCATGCGGATTTCGCCTCGCTTCTAATCGTGTGAGATCAAACGGACAGTGTAGTGTGGCTGGCGCGTTGATGCCTGTCATTCACATGGCACACATCATGACAGATCGATAGAAAGGCCGACTCCGGAGCGGATCGTTCAATTTCGCTCGGCCTGCTCACGGATCGCCCAATCGACGATCCAGTCGAGAATCGCCTCGCGATCGTCCAGCTCGAGCCGGGCCACTTTCGCCGGCAATCGCGCCAGAATCTGCGGCGGTGTGTCCGCGGATTTGAAGGCTATCGCTTCGACCCAAGCATCGTGCTCGGCCAGCAGCGGTCGGCCATCATCGCCGCGATACAGTTCCAGCTTGGGAATCGGCCACGTCTTGAACCCTTCGACCAGAATCAACGCGGGTTTCAGGGCCGCGACCTGCGCCACCAGCGCCGGCAGGTCTGGTTCCTGCTGGCCGGGGGTTTCCATCATCAGCGCGAAGCGCCGTCCGGAGGCCACGACCATCGGCGCCGCACCGGCCTCTCGCAGGCGGTGGCTATCTTTACCCGGCGTATCGATGTCGAATTCATGGTGGGCGTGCTTGATCACCGCCGCCGGCCAACCACGCTGGCGTAACCCTGGCAGCAAGGCTTCCAGCAGCGTCGTCTTGCCGGTACCGCTCCAGGCAGCAACGCCGAGCAGCGGAATCGAGCCTTTGGCAAGGATGACGTCATGAGGCATGACAGCACCCGGATTGTCATTGCCGGGCGCAGCGTCGTCCGGCTGATTCATCGGCGTGTCTCTCTGTCGCATCCTGATGAGCCGGTTGGCGCTTTGCCCGCGCGGTCCGCCCACTCGTGCTCCTGCGGGGTGTTGAGATTGGTGAACTCGGCCTCCCGGTTGGAGAATTCGACCCGACACCAACGGTGCCGATCATACCAGCCGATCACCTTGCCACCGCCGGCCTCCAGCCATTCCGCCAGGTCCTCGTGAAGCGAACTGCGGATCAATGCGACCAGCGGTTGGAGCCGCTGTCCGTCATGCGCGACGACGACGTCCGCCTCGCCCATCGAACTCGACAGTCGAGGTACCAGATCGGACGGCAGCCAAGGCATATCCACCGGCGTCAACAGAACCCAGGGCGTGGAGACGAGCGGCAACGCACTCGAAAGGCCGGTCAGCGGGCCGGGATAGTCAGGCAGCGAGTCGGTGGCGACGGCATGGCCCAGGCGTCGATAGTCGTCGACGTGGCGATTGGCACTGATGACGATCCGATCGACCTGAGGCGCCAGCCGGCGCAGCGCACGCTCGACCAGCGGCTCCCCGTCGAGAGACAACCAGCCCTTGTCGACGCCGCCCATGCGCCGCCCGCGACCGCCGGCAAGCAGTACGCCCGTCACATCGGAACGTTCGATCACCGCGTGCCAAAGATCTTGTCGCCGGCGTCGCCCAGACCCGGGACGATGTAGCCGTTCTCGTCGAGTCGCTCGTCGATGGCCGCGGTGTAGATCTCGACATCGGGATAGGACTGCTGCACCCGCTCGATCCCTTCCGGCGCCGCCACCAGCACGATCACCTTGATCTGCTGGCAGCCTCGCTCCTTGAGCATGTCCAGCGTCGCGACCATCGAGCCGCCCGTGGCCAGCATGGGGTCGATGACGATCGCCAGACGCTCGTCCAGGTCGCTGACAAACTTCTCGAAATAGGGCACCGGCTCCAGCGTCTCTTCGTTCCGATAGAGCCCCACCACGCTGATGCGCGCACTGGGAATCAGGTCGGTGACGCCATCTAGCATGCCCAGACCGGCACGTAGAATCGGCACGATGGTGACTTTCTTGCCCTTGATCTGCTCGACATCGATCGGCGAGCCGTCCCAGCCTTCGATCGTCGCCGGTTCCATCTCCAGATTCTGGGTCGCTTCGTAAGTCAGCAGCTTGGCCACTTCGCAAGCCAGTTCACGAAAGCTCTTGGTGCTGATATCGGCCGCCCGCATCAGTCCGAGCTTGTGTTTGACCAGGGGATGGGAGATGGGATGCACACTCATGATCGGCGCCTTCGTCATAATGGAGGAAACGCCGATATTGTACGCGAGGAGCCGGATTCAGGCGACGCTGGCCGGCAATTGCCACTCGATCGGCGTCAGCCCACGATTGGCGAGAAAGGCGTTGGCCTGGGAAAAGTGGCGCGTACCGAAAAACCCTCGATGGGCGGATAAGGGCGAGGGATGCGGCGCGTGCAGGACCAGATGCTTGCCGCGATCGACGAAGCTCGCTTTCTTCTGGGCATAGCTGCCCCACAGCAGAAATACCACGCCGTCGCAGTGCTCGTTGATGACCTGAATGGCGCGATCAGTGAACGTCTCCCAGCCGCGATTGCGGTGTGAACCGGCATTGCCCTGCTCCACCGTCAGGACGCTGTTCAACAGCATCACACCCTGCTCGGCCCAACTTTCGAGGAAGCCATGATTGACCGGAGTCGTGGCGACGTCGGTGGCCAGCTCCTTGTAGATGTTCTGCAACGAGGGTGGCGTCGGCACGCCAGGGCGCACCGAAAAGCAGAGGCCGTGGGCCTGATGGGGGCCGTGATAAGGGTCCTGGCCCAGTATCACCACCTTGACCCGATCCAGCGGCGTCAGCTCGAAGGCGCGAAACCAGTGCGACGAGTGCGGATAGATAACCTTGTGCGCGGCCTTCTCTTCAGCCAGAAACTCGCGCAGTTTCAGCATGTAGGGAGCGCTGAATTCATCGCCGAGATAGGCGTTCCAGCTGTCCGGTAACGGCGACTGAGACATCGAAGAGCTCCGCGTCAGTCAGGGTTTGGGTGAGCGCATCTGGTCCACCAGCGGCTCGACGTAGGCGTGGCCAAGATCCCAGGGAAACTGGATCCAGCAGTCCTGAGCCACTTCGGTCAGGCACTGGTCGACCAGCGGGCGTCCCTCCGGCTTGGCATAGACGGTGACGAAGTGGGCCTTGGGCAGCATGTCGCGCACGGCCCGCGCCGTCTTGCCGGTATCGACCAGGTCGTCGACCAGCAGCCAGCCGTCACCGTCGTGATCGACGCCTTTCATCACGTCAAGGTCGCCCTGGAATTGTTCGTCGTAGCTCTTGATGCAGACCGTGTCGATCAAGCGGATATCGAGCTCGCGGGCGATCAGCGCAGCCGGGATCAGTCCACCGCGGGTGATCGCGACGATCCCCTGGAAATCACGTTCGACGAGCTGATGGCACAACGCCCGGACATCGCGGTGAAGCTGGTCCCAAGACACGGTGAAATGGTGCTGATAACGATTGGCGGTCATGGCGTATCCAACCTGTGGATCGGGCCGCCATCGGCAGATGGCGGCGGCAGGCCTCTTCTATCGTTTCGAATGGAGGCCTTTTCGAATAACGGCTCCGAGACGTTTACTCGTCTTCGGTAAAGCTACAGACCGCGAAGACGCTATAGCCGGCCTCGCGGATCTTGGCCGAGCCACCCAGTTCCGGCAGGTCGAGGATGGTCGCTGTCTCGACGATGTGGCCGCCGCTGCGTTGAATCAGCGACGCCGCCGCCAGCATGGTCCCGCCCGTCGCGATGATATCGTCGATCAGCACGATGCGATCATGCTCGCGAAACGCGTCGGCATGGAGTTCGACCGTCGACTCCCCGTACTCGAGCGTATAGGTCTCGCTGATCGTTCGAAACGGAAGCTTACCCTTCTTGCGAACCGGTACGAAGCTGCAGCCCAGCTCGTAGGCCAGCGGTGCGCCGACGATGAAGCCGCGCGCGTCGATGGCGGCGATGGCATCGACTTCGAGCTCCTGATAGCGATGCACGAAGCTGTCGATCAGCTTGCGAAACGCGGCGCTGTTCTGAAGCAGCGGCGTGATGTCGCGGAAGTTGACGCCGGCGTGCGGCCAGTCGGGCACGGTGCGAATGACCGACTTGATATAGTCGCCGTAGATACTGCTACTCATCAGGGGAAACTCCATTGGCCGGACACGGCGCGCCGTAAACAGTCAGTCCTGCAACGATGATTCTTGGCGCAAAGGCGCATATGTTACCCAAGCCGAGGCCATGGCGCGAGCCGTGGCCGGCATGGAATGGCCTGTCCTCGACGATCAGCTGCGCGACGCCATTACCCGCTCCACGGTCTCGACGATCGCCTGGGTCTGCGGGTCGATCTCCAGATTGACGCGATCCCCCGGCACTCGTTCGCCGATGGTCGTTCTGACCAGCGTTTCCGGAATCAGATTGACGCAAAACCGCCCGGCTTCCACCGCACCGATCGTCAAGCTGATGCCGTCGACACCGATATAACCCTTGTCGAACACGAAGCGAGCCAGATCCTGCGGTAGCTCGAACCACAGCCGCCGATTGTTGGGCGCTTCGTCGATTTCCACCAGCTTGGCCATTCCCATGATATGGCCCGACATGGCATGCCCGCCGATCTCGTCGCCGAAGCGCGCGGCTCGCTCGAGGTTGACCCGGCCTCCGACACCGAGATCACCCAGATTGGTCAGCCGCAGCGTTTCACGCATCAGATCGAAACTGACGTTTTCCTCGTCGATCGCCGTCACCGTCAGACAGCAACCGTTATGGGATACCGAGGCCCCCAACGTCAGGCCTTCGCGCATCGCCGCCGACATCGCCACCACATGGGTGTGCAACTGCTCACGCTCCTCGATCGCTATCACGGTACCCACATCCTGCACGATCCCGGTAAACATGAACCTCACTCCTGGCCTGAACGGATAGCTAGCCGCCGATGACAGACACGCTCGGCGGGCAACAAGAACGAGAATTCTAGCACGCTGGCGATGCCTGCCAGGAAATCGGCGCGCTTGCTGTACGACATCCCGCGGTCGCTCCGACCCGGCGAGATCCGTATACTACTGCGCTCATCGACGCGGGTCTGACGCCGTTGGCGCCCTATCGGCGCGGTAGACGACGCCCCGCTTTTCCGACTCTCAGCCAGACGCTTTCGACACGCCCAATGATCTCACTGGACAACGTTTCCAAAACCTACGGCAGCGGGCCCGGCGCCGTGCAGGCGCTGAAGGACATCGACCTGCAGGTGCCGAAAGGCACGATTCACGGCGTCATTGGCCTTTCCGGCGCCGGCAAGTCAACCCTGATCCGCTGCGTCAATCTGCTCGAGCGGCCGACCGCCGGTCGCGTCATCATCGACGGGCAGGAACTGACCGCCATGGACGCCGCCGCGCTGCGCCAGGCGCGCCACCAGTGCGGGATGATCTTCCAGCACTTCAACCTGCTGACCAATCGTACCGTCTACGACAACGTGGCGTTGCCGCTGGAATTGATGGGCCAGTCGCGCCAGGCCATTCGCGAACGCGTCACGCCGCTGCTCGAGATGACGGGCCTCGCCGACAAGACGACGCAATATCCGGCGCAGCTGTCCGGCGGCCAGAAACAGCGCGTGGCCATTGCCCGCGCCCTGGCCAGCCGGCCCAAGGTGCTGCTCTGCGACGAGGCGACGTCGGCGCTCGATCCGCAGACCACCGCCTCGATCCTGACGCTGTTGCAGGAGATCAATCAGCAGCTTGGGCTGACCATTCTGCTGATCACCCACGAGATGGAAGTCGTGAAGACGATCTGCCATCGAGTGGGGCTGATTTCCGATGGCCGCCTGGTCGAGGACGCGGATGTCGGTGACTTCTTCACCTCGCCTAGCACGCAGCTGGGTCGGGAATTTCTGAATGACTTCCTCAAGCTGGAAGCCCCCCAGGCCCTGATCGAACGCCTGGAACCGGAAGCGGGAGCGAACACCCACCCAGTGGTGCGACTGACGTTCTCCGGCGACAGCGTGGCCACCCCGCTGATTTCGCGGCTGGCCCGTGAACATGGCATCGACGTCAGCATTCTGCAGGCCAAGGTCGAATCCATTCAGGGCCGCACGCTGGGCCTGATGATCGCCGAATTGATGGGCAGCGCCTCGCAGACCCGGCAAGCGCTGGCAACGCTCGAATCCTTTGATCTGCAAGTGGAGGTAATGGGTCATGTCCAGCGCCCTGATTGATCTCGTCTGGCAGTCCACGCTCGAGACGCTCTACATGGTTGCCGTCGCCGGCATCCTGTCCACGCTCATCGGCGTGCCGCTCGGCGTGTTGCTCTACGTCACTCGGCCACGCCAGATTCTGGCCCAGCCGATCATCAACACCCTCCTCGGTATCGTCACCAATGTCGGCCGTTCGGTACCGTTCATCATCCTGCTGGTGGCGATCATTCCGTTCACCCGCATGATCGTCGGCAGCTCCATCGGCACCAATGCCGCCGCGGTACCGCTGACCATCGCCGCCATTCCGTTCGTCGCCCGGCTGGTCGAGGGTGCGCTGAACGAGGTTTCTCCCGGCCTGGTCGAGGCCGCGCAGTCGATGGGCGCGACGCCGATGCAGATCATCATGAAGGTGCTCCTGCCGGAAGCCCGGGGCGGCATCATCAACGGTCTGACGATCACCGTCGTCGCCCTGGTCAGCTATTCCGCCATGGCCGGCGCGGTGGGTGGTGGCGGGCTGGGTGACCTGGGTATCCGCTACGGCTACAACCGCTTCAACCCGACCGTAATGCTGATCACCGTGGTCGTGCTCGTGGTCATGGTGCAGCTGTTTCAGAGCCTGGGGGATTATCTGGTGCGCAAGAGCGATCACAAGTGATTGCCGACGGCCACTAGATTAATAACCAGAATGAATTACCGCGGTCGTTGTTATTCCGTTATATTTCAGCGGTCGTCAGACGCCGACAAGAGCGTCGGCCTCAATCATCGATAGCAATATCCTCAGGGAGAGTCGCCAATGCCGATTTCAATCACACGCACGCTGGGCGCTGCCGCGCTGAGTCTGGGCCTGGTCGCCGGTGGCGCTCATGCCGCCGATGACACCATCAAGGTCGGCACCATGGCCGGTCCCGAGACCGATGTCATGCAGGTGGCCAAACAGGTGGCCAAGGAGAAGTACGGCCTCGATGTCGAGATCATCGAGTTCACCGACTACGTCACGCCCAATGCGGCACTGGCGGACGGCAGCCTGGATGCCAACGCTTACCAGCACGAGCCGTACATGCGCTCGATGGTCAACGACCGCGGTTATGATTTCGCCGTGGCCGGCAAAACCTTCGTCTACCCGATCGGCGCTTACTCCACCAAGTACGACAGCATCGACGATCTGCCGGATGGCGCGACTATCGCCGTTCCCAACGATCCGACCAACGAAGGTCGCTCGCTGATCCTGATGGACAAGCAGGGCCTGATCACGCTCGACGATGACGAGAATCTGGAAGCGACGCCGATCGACATCACCGAGAACCCGCACGACTACTCGTTCAAGGAGATCGAGGCCGCCCAGATGCCGCGCGTACTGCAGGACGTCGACATGGCCTTCATCAACAGCACCTTCACGCAGCCCGCCGGTCTGACACTGGACGATGCGCTGATCAAGGAAGGCCCGGACTCGCCCTACGTCAATCTGATCGTAGTTCGGGGTGGCGATCAGGATCGCAAGGAGATTCAGGAACTGGTCAAGGCCTATCAGTCCGATGCCGTTGCCGACAAGGCCCAGGAACTGTTCCAGGGCGGCGCCGTTCCCGGCTGGAAGTGATCGCGGCGGCGTCACCAATGTGACGAGCCAGACATCATGATCATCACGAAACCAGCGCCCGAGGCGCTGGTTTTCGTTTTTCAGTTGACCTTTTTTCGTTCATTTTTCGAGGAGACCACGATGACCGACTACGATTCCCTCGAGCGCCAGCTGACAGCGCTGTTGGATACGCGCGACTGGCTGACCAACTCAGCCCAGACCAGCGCCTTCCTGATGCAGACACTCGAGAAGCTGAACTGGGTCGGCTTCTATCTGCAGCGCCAACCGGAGACGCTGATTCTGGGCCCGTTCCAGGGCCAGCCGGCGTGCAACCCGATTCCGTTCTCCAAAGGCGTCTGCGGCGCCGCCGCACGTTCGCGCCGGACTCAGCGCGTCGACGACGTTCACGCCGTCCCCGATCATATCGCCTGCGATGCGGCGTCGCGTTCGGAGCTGGTCGTTCCCATCATCATCGACGACGAAGTCTGGGGCGTGCTGGATATCGACAGCCCCGAACCGGCTCGATTCACGGCCGAGGATCAAGCGGGTATCGAGCGGCTGTGTCATGTTTTCGCCGCCGCCAGCGACCTCCACGAGAGCGTCGGACAAGACTGAAATCCTGAAACCGGAGTCGGACTATCGAGCGCACGATGTCGGCTTCAATCCAGAAACACGCCCAGCTCGTCATCCGTACGCACTATCTGCAGGATATCTTCATAGAGCGACAGCAGATCCAGCGCCAGCGGACGACGAACCTCGCGCGGCATTTCTCCCAGGGCGTGCTCTTCACGACGCCCGCCGGCGATATTCCGGTACAGGCCGATCGCCAGATGGACGGCAGCGGCGTAGGGCGAGAAAGGCACGGCCTCCAGTGGCTTTCCCTGATACGTCAGAGCATTGCAGATCGTTTGCGGGAAGCGCCAGCGGCGCCCCAGCTCGGCACCCACTTCGCTGAACGTGTAGCCGAACTGGTTGGCTTCCAGCTCGATCCGCGGCGCGCCCTGCTCGACCAGTGCATCGATCCGCTGCATCGTTTCCGGGTGGCCGATATGCATCAGCGCGGAGCCCACGTGATGCAGAATGCCACAGGTGAACGCGGTCTCCGGCGCCAATTCCCCCAGTTTGCTGTGCTGGACGATCGTACGACTCAAGTTGGCGACCATGAACGACTCGCGCCAGAAAGCCTTGCGGTCAAGTCCAGGCACCTCTCTGAGCATGGATACCAGGCCCGAAGCGATCACCAGCGTGCGTACACGGTCGAAGCCCAGCAGCAGCAAGGCATCGTCGATCGTTGCCACGTTTCGCCCCACGCCATAGCGCACGGAGTTGGCGGAGCGTAATAGTTTCAGGCTGAGGCTGGGATCCCTGCGGATGATGGACGACACCCGATGAATGCTGATCCGGTCATTGTCCAGACTGGCGATCAGCTCGGTGACCACGGCGGGTACGCTAGGTAACTGATGAATATGTTCGAAAAGCGAATTCAATGACATGTTTCACTCCAGCTATTCCCCAATATTATCTGTCGCTCCACGAAAAGTCCTGAGGCCGGCATAAGTTAACCCAATGGCCGGAATGACAAACAAAAACCCCGCCGGTAAACCGGCGGGGAGGTCGTCGCCTTGGCGACGCGATAAGTTGATGTTGCAGGTGACTGCCGAGTCAGTCGCTCAGCTCTTCTGCCAGGATTTCACCATCTCGTCGTAAGGGACGGTCTTGCCCTGAGGTTTCTCGTTGTCGAGTTTGGGTTTGGGCGCACCGGGCTGATCCAGCCAATACTGCGCATCGCGAGGTTCGTTCAGCTTGGGCCCGCAGTTTGGCTGGACATTGGCCCGCTCCAGGCGCTCCATCATCCGATCCTGGGCGTCCGCCAACCCATCCAGGGCTTGCTGCGCGCTGGTTTCACCGCTGACCGCCTGGGAAATATACTGCCACCACAGCTGCGCCAGCTTGGGATAGTCCGGCACGTTGGTGCCGGTCGGTGACCACTGCAGTCGCGCCGGGCTACGATAGAACTCGACCAGGCCACCCAGTTTCGGCGCGGCGTCGGTCATCGCCTGGGACTGGATGTCGGATTCCCGGATCGGCGTCAGCCCCACCAGCGTCTTCTGCAGCGAGACCGTCTTCGAGGTCACGAACTGCGCATAGAGCCAGGCGGCGAGACGGTTCTTCTCGGGGGTCGATTTCATGAAGGTCCAGGATCCGACGTCCTGATAGCCCTTCTTCATGCCGTCTTCCCAATACGGCCCCACCGGTGATGGCGCCATCCGCCACTTGGGCGTGCCATCCTCGTTGACCACCGGCAGCCCCTTCTGAGTCATGTCGGCGGTGAAGGCGGTGTACCAGAAGATCTGCTGAGCGACATTACCCTGCGCCGGCACCGGCCCGGCTTCCGAGAACGTCATGCCCTGGGCTTCCGGGGGCGCATAGGCATGCAGCCAGTCGATGTACTTCTGGGTTGCGAATACCGCGGCCGGGCCGTTGGTTGCGCCACCGCGGGTAACGTTCGAGCCCACCGGCCGACAATCCTCCACCCGAATCCCCCACTCGTCCACTGGCAGACCATTGGGGATGCCCTTGTCGCCGGCCCCGGCCATCGAGAACCAGGCATCGGTGAAACGCCAGCCCAGCGAGGGATCCTTTTTGCCGTAATCCATGTGGCCGTACACCCGTTGGCCATCGATGTCGTGGACGTCATTGGTGAAGAAGTCAGCGATATCCTCGTAGGCCGACCAGTTCACCGGCACGCCCAGGTCGTAGCCGTACTTTTCCTTGAAACGCGCCTTGAGATCGGGATCGTCGAACCAGTCGGCGCGGAACCAGTAAAGGTTGGCAAACTGCTGATCCGGCAGCTGATAGACCTTGCCGTCAGGTCCGGTGGTGAACGAGAGGCCGATGAAGTCATCGAGATCCAGTGTCGGCGAGGTCACCTCGGCGGCGTCGCCTTTGATCATGTCGGAAATCGGCACCACCTTGCCGTAGCGAAAATGCGTGCCGATCAGATCGGAGTCGTTGACGTAGGCATCGTAGATGTTGCGACCGGACTGCATCTGCGTCTGCAGTTTCTCGATCACGTCCCCTTCCTGGATCAGATCGTGCTTCAGCTGAATGCCGGTGATCTCGCTGAACGCGCGGGCCAGAACCTCGGATTCATACTTGTGCGTCGTGAGCGTCTCCGAAACGACGTTTATCTGCATGCCACGGAACGGCTTGGCGGCATCGATGTACCACTGCATCTCGTCCATCTGCTGCTCGGGTGTGAGTGTCGAGGTCTTGAACTCGTCACTCAGCCAGCGTTTGGCGGCATCCTGATACTGATCGGCGATCGCGGTTCCCGAGACGGCCATCAAACCGGCAAGGCTGATGCCGATGCTCAGTGGCAATCGGCGTCGCGATCTGGCGTGCTTGATATCGAACATAGCGTTAACCCTCTTTGTTATCCTTACTTCGTTTGCTGTCGTGGCGCTATCCGATGAAGAGCGATGATCCCTGGTCGATGCGTTACCCCCATTTCATGATGATTGCCATGGCTGCCACACAGATCGCGGTCGCGATCCAGAGCGGCCAGTCGGTGAGTGCCAGAACCAGCAAATGGCCGTAGGCCGATGCCAGCAGGCCGATGAACAGCCGATCGCCGCGCGATGTCGTCAGTGGCAGAAAGCCTTTGCGTTCTCGCCCCGGAGATACGGTCTGCCATACCGTCATCGCGACCAGCAGTGCCGCGATCCCGGCAAAGAACAGAGTCGTCGGTAGTGTCCAGGCCATCCAACCCATAGTGGTTCCCCCTCTTTGGCCAGACGGATCAGACGCGACCCAGGGCGAAGCCCTTGGCCACGTGGTTGCGCACGAAATAGATCACGGCGATGCCAGGCAGCAGCGCAACGACGCCTGCAGCCGCCAGCACGCCCCAGTCGATGCCTGATGCCGAGACCGTACGGGTCATCTGCGCCACGATCGGCTTGGCATCGACCGAGGTCAGCGTTCGCGCCAGCAACAGTTCGACCCAGGAGAACATGAAGCAGAAAAACGCCGTGACGCCGATGCCGGGCCGAATCATCGGCAGGAAAATCTTGATGAAGAACTTGGGAAAGGTATAACCGTCGATATACGCGGTTTCATCGATCTCCTTGGGCACCGACGACATGAAACCCTCGAGAATCCATACCGCCAGCGGCACGTTGAACAGACAGTGCGCCAGTGCCACCGCGATCGGCGTATCGAACAACCCTACCGCCGAGTAAAGCTGGAAAAACGGCAGCAGAAACACGGCAGGCGGCGCCATCCGGTTGGTCAGCAGCCAGAAGAACATGTGTTTATCGCCCAGAAAGCGATAGCGCGAGAACGCATAGGCGGCCGGCAACGCGACCAGCAATGAGATCAGCATGTTCATCGAGACATAGCTGAGAGAGTTGAGATAACTCGTGTACCAGGTCGGCTCGGTGAAAATGACACGATAGTTGTCCAGTGTCGGGGCGGTCGGCCATAGCGTCAGCCCGCCGAGGATTTCCCGGTTCGACTTGAACGACATGTTGACGAGCCAGTAGATCGGCACCAGCACGAACAGCAGATAGATCAGCATCACCAGACTCTTGCGCAGTCTCATGGCGGCGTCATTCCTTGTTGTCGTTATGCGTCATGGCGGTATAGAACACCCAGGTCACCAGCAGAATGATCAGGAAGTAGATCAGCGAAAACGCCGATGCCCGGCCCAGATCGAACTGGCCCAGCGCCATCTGGGTCAACGTCTGGCTGAGGAATGTCGTGGCCGTGCCCGGCCCGCCACCGGTGAGCACGAACGGTTCGGTATAGATCATGAAGCTGTCCATGAAGCGCAGCATGACCGCGATCAACAGCACGTTCTTGAGCTTCGGCAACTGGATGAAGCGGAATACCGCCCAGTGAGAGGCGCGATCGATTCTGGCCGCCTGGTAGTAGACATCGGGAATCGAGCGCAGCCCGGAGTAGCACAGCAGCGCCACCAGCGAGGTCCAGTGCCAGACGTCCATCACCAGCACCGTGATCCAGGCGTCCCGTGGGTTGGAGGCGTAGTTGTAGTCGAGCCCCAGGCTGTTGAGAATCCAGCCATACAGCCCGATGTCCTCTCGCCCGATAATCTGCCAGATCGTCCCCACCACGTTCCACGGCACCAGCAGCGGTAGAGAGAGCAGAATCAGGCTGACCGGCACGCCCAACCCTCGCCGAGGCATCGACAGCGCGACGATGATGCCGAGCGGCACCTCGATGGCCAGTACGCAGAACGAGTAGATGAACTGCCGCACCAGCGAATCGTGCAGCCTCGGATCCGCCAGGATCTCGCGATACCACTCGGTGCCCACGAAGTAGCGCGTACTCGGGTCGAAGATGTCCTGTACCGAATAGTTGACCACCGTTATCATCGGGATGATGGCGCTGAAGGCCACCAGCACGAACACCGGCAGTACCAGCCACCAGGCCTTGTTGTTATAGGTTTTCATCAGCCACTCCCACCAGATGGTCGTCGATATAGAAGCGCTGCCAGGGTTCGGGGAAGTGCACGCCGGTTCGCCCCTCGGGAACGCTGGCCTCTTCTCCCAGGCGCGCCTTGACCACCGGTGCCGATGGCGTATCGAGGCGCACATCGACGATCTTGAAGGTGCCCTGGTCCTGAACCAGATCGACATACCCGTGCAGTACCGCATTCTCCGGCGCCACCAGCTGCACGAATTCCGGCCGGATGCCGAGCTGCAGGCGCTCGCCTTCGCGCTGCCGGAGCTGGGCGACGATCGCGTCGGCCACCGCCAGCGTTCGCCCGTCGAACTCGATACCCGTCTCGCCCAGGGCGACATCCAGCAGATTCATGCCGGGGCTGCCGATGAAGTAGCCGACGAAGGTATGCTGCGGGTTCTCGAACAGCTCTCGCGGCGTGCCGAACTGAACGATCTGGCCTTCGTACATCACCGCGATCTTGTCGGCGAAGGTGGACGCCTCCAGCTGGTCGTGGGTGACGTAAACCATCGTCACGTTGAAGCGCTGGTGGATCTCCTTGAGCTTGCGCCTCAGCCGCCACTTGAGCTGGGGATCGATCACCGTCAACGGCTCGTCGAACAGGATCGCCGCCACGTCGTCACGCACCAGGCCGCGTCCCATCGACACCTTCTGCTTCTCGTCCGCCGTCAGGTTCTTCGCCTTGCGGTTCAGCAGGGGCTCGATCTCCAGCGCCTCGGCCACCTCTCTCACTCGGGCATCGATGCGCTCGCGTGGCTGTCCCTGGTTGCGCAGTGGAAACGCCAGGTTCTCGTGAACGGTCATGGTGTCGTAGACCACCGGGAACTGGAAAACCTGGGCGATATTGCGATCCTGCGGACTGAGATCGTTGACCGACTTGCCGTCGTAAAGCACGCGGCCTTCCGAGGGCGCCAACAGACCGGAGATGATGTTGAGCAGCGTGCTCTTGCCGCAGCCCGAGGGGCCCAGTAAGGCGTAGGCGCCCCCTTGCTCCCAGACGTGGTCTATCGGCCGGAGTGCGTAATCGCCGGGTTGCGAAGGGGCGCTATGGTAGCTGTGCGCCAGCTGTTCGAGGCGAATTTCTGCCATCTAGAGTTCTCCTCGAACGCTCGCAAGCGTCGATCGCGACGAGGATGGCGACAACACCAGATCGCCACCTGGCTCGAATACGAACAGCTGTTGGCACGCGACGTGAATGTCCAGCGCCTGATCGACGCCGAACTCGTGAATCCCTGTCAGGTGCGCGACCAGGTCGATCCGATCATGCGACAGATGCAGAAAGGTTTCGGAGCCGCTGATCTCCGCTACGCGCACGACGGCCGGCAGACGTAACGCCGCTTCCGAGAGCGGCTGAAGCGACCAGTGATGAGGCCGGATACCGACCTGGTAGTCGCCGTCGGAGAGATTGCGCCACTCCTCTGGCAGCGGCTGGCGCTGATCGGCGATCCGGCACTCGCATCCGTCGACCGTCATCGGCATCAAGTTGATCGGTGGTTCGCCGAACAGCGTGGCAGCCTCACGGTTACGCGGATGGCGATAGACGTCGCCGCTAGTCCCGCTCTGAACGATCCGGCCCTGGTGCAGCAGGGTCGTCGTGCCGCCCAGTGCCAGCGCCTCCGCGGGCTCGGTGGTGGCGTAGACCGCGATGGTATTGCGCGATTCGAACAGTTTGCGCATCTCGACGCGCAGCGCTTCGCGCAACTTGTAATCGAGATTGACCAGAGGTTCATCGAACAACACCAGATCCGCGTCCTTGACCAATGCTCGGGCCATCGCCGTGCGCTGCTGCTGCCCACCGGAGAGTTCCTGCGGATAGCGTCCCAGCAGGTGCTGAATCCCGAGCATTGCAGCCGTTTCCTCGACTCGACGGGTGATCTCCTGGCGGGACATCTTGGCCTGCCTGAGCGGCGAGGCAATATTGTCGAAGACAGTCAGTGTGGGGTAGTTGATGAATTGCTGATAAACCATCGAGACGTTGCGCTGACGAACCGGCACATGGGTCACGTCTCGGCCATCGAGATGTACCGAGCCCTTGTCAGGCCTGTCCAGGCCCGCCATCAGTCGCATCAATGTCGTCTTGCCCGCCAACGTGTGTCCCAGCAACACGTTGAACGACCCCGGCTCCAGCGTCAGACTGGCGTCATCGATGTAAGTCTCGCCCCGCACCGACAGTGTCACATTGTGGAGTTGTAATGACATGAGTGGCGCCGTTCCCGTTTTCTCTTCCGAGCATCCTAGAACAGCCGTTTTATAAAGCTATACGACGAAAAAAGCAGAAAACGAGTTTCGCAAAAACAGGCTTCTATTTAATTGATTTTATTACGTTTAAAAAAGCTGCAACCTTAGTCTCAACCACCAATGTCCTACACTCGACGGTGCTGGCAGACAGGAAATCCTGACAAACGAGTCGGTTTGACTCACCTGCCGTTCGCATTTCAACATCGACGACTGAAAACGAATCTTGACGTCGAGTAGCGTCTGAAGACTTTGTCATTCGGCCCGGGAAGCAACTTCCACGCAACGTACGCCCCGGCAGGCGCCATCGGATCACACCAGCGAAAAGGGACCGAGAAGAAATAGAAAGTGAAATGGGACAGGGACAGGGACAGGGACAGGGACAGGAAAAAAGACTCGACCATAAAAAAACCCCGAGCCGTGGCTCGAGGTTCGAATCTGGTAGGACCAAGCGGATTTGAACCGCTGACCTCCACGATGTCAACGTGGCGCTCTAACCAACTGAGCTATGGTCCTGAAATACATTGTCGCAAAACCCTTTCATCTGCAGCGTCATCTGACTTGGTAGGTCTGACTTTGGTAGGACCGAGCGGATTTGAACCGCTGACCTCCACGATGTCAACGTGGCGCTCTAACCAACTGAGCTACGGTCCTACAGACATTGCGCTGGGCTTGCCGTGACAACGGATGCGAATTCTACCCGGGCAGACGCGGAATGCAACCCTTCGACAACAAAAATTCGACGCCAACTGCCTGTCGTGTCGGCACTATTCTTCTTCGCCCCCACTGTTCATCCTCACTTTCACCCTCGCTATCACCTTCAATCGACAACGACCTGAATTCGATTGCTGACACCATAGACCATGGTCTATGGCCCGATGCACCTGATGGCCCTACTGAAACCCCGGTTCCGGGTAAGGGTTTGATAAACTCTCGCCATGACGTCATTTCAACAATAGCCATCGAACCGCGGCAGGAAATCAACATGACCCAGCAGGAACGTCACGAAGCCATCGTCGAGCTGGTCAAGCGCCAGGGTTATGCCTCGATCGAACAGCTTGCCAAGGATTTCGACGTCACGCCCCAGACGGTACGCCGGGATCTCAATCAACTCGCGGAAGAAGGCATCGTCAAGCGCGTGCACGGCGGGGCCGGGCTCGAATCGAGTACGGTCAACACCGCCTATCACACGCGCAAGACGCTCAATCTCGATGCCAAGCGCCGCATTGCCGAGATGCTGGCTGCCCAGATTCCCGACTCTTCATCGCTGTTCATCAATATCGGGACCAGCAACGAATTCATTGCCGAAGCGCTGTGCCAGCATAGTGGGCTGGAAGTCATTACCAACAATCTGAACGTGGCCGCCATTCTTCAGCACAAGACCGATTTCAACGTCATCGTTGCCGGGGGGCAGGTTCGCTCGCGGGACGGCGGCATCATCGGCGAGGCGACCATCGATTTCATCAATCAGTTCAAGGTGGACTACGGCATCATCGGCATCAGCGGTATCGACGGTGACGGCTCTCTACTGGAGTTCGACTATCAGGAAGTTCGCGTGGCGCAGGCCATCCTGCGCAACTCCCGCCAGGTATTTCTGGCAGCGGACCATTCGAAGTTCCACCGCAATGCCGTGGTACGACAGGGCAACCTCAGCCAGATCAACGCCTTTTTCACCGACCGCCAGCCGCCTGACGTTCTGTGCCGCCTGATGCGTGAACATGACGTGGCATTGTACGTCGCGGATCCTCTGATAACGGTCGAAGCGGAGGCCTTAACCGCCGACGCGAACTGACTCCGACTGAATTGAAGTGACGCTATCGTCAAGCGCACTTGACGAACTCTCCCCTCACCTTCCGCGCCAGCTGTTGACCGTCGCTCTCGGAAAGCCGACCTCGTGTCGGTTCTTTCTCTTGGGCAATTCGGTCGTATGATAAATCACCAACCATGACCAATGGACGACCACTGGACTCTTCCAGGCGCAATGACACGCTTGATGTTCGAAAGTGATTAATTTATTTTCGTAAACGAACATATTCGATGTCATCACGCTTTCGGGAGAACGGCATGGCTTCTGCGACCCCGCAACACGTTTACGACCTCATCGTTGTCGGCGGCGGCATCAATGGTACCGGGATCGCCAATGATGCCGCTGGACGTGGCCTTTCCGTGCTTTTGTGCGAACAGTCCGATCTTGCCAGCGCCACCTCGTCGGCCAGCAGCAAGCTGATCCATGGTGGCCTCCGTTATCTCGAACACCGGGAGTTCAGGCTGGTCCGGGAAGCGCTGAGGGAGCGCGAAGTCATGCTGCGCAAGGCGCCACACATCGTCTGGCCGCTACGCTTCATTCTTCCGCACCAGCCACATCTGCGCCCAGGCTGGATGATTCGCGCCGGTCTGTTTCTCTACGATCATCTGAGCCATCGTGACAGTCTGGCCAATGCCAGGACTCTGCGATTCGGTCCCGACAGTCCGTTGGTGCCGGCGATCAGGAAAGGGTTCGAGTACTCGGACTGTTGGGTGGACGACGCACGCCTGGTGGTACTGAACGCCTTGCAGGCGCAGGAGAAAGGGGCAGATATACGGGTACGAACGCGCTGTACCCAGGCCCGCGAGGAGAACGGCCAGTGGCGGGTCAGCCTGGAGAACCGCGATACCGGCGAGCGCCAGGAGTGCCGTGGCAAGGTTCTGGTCAATGCCGCCGGGCCGTGGGTGGAGTCTTTCGTCAAGAACAATGCCAAGCGGGAATCGCGCTACGGCATCCGCATGATCCAGGGCAGCCACCTGGTCGTGCCGCGCCTCAATCAGGATGATCGCGCCTACATCCTGCAGAATCAGGATGGCCGTATCGTCTTCGTGCTGCCTTATCAGCAGCGCTTCAGCCTGATCGGCACCACCGACCGCCGCTATCAGGGCGACCCTTCCCAGGTCAGCGTCAACGACGAGGAGATCAACTATCTGCTCGAGGTACTCAACGCTCACTTCGTCAAGCAGCTGAGCCGCGAGGATGTCATCTCGACCTACGCTGGTGTTCGGCCACTGTGTGACGACGAGTCCGAGAATCCCTCGGCCATGACACGCGACTACACGCTCGATCTCGACAGTCATGGCGCGCCGATGCTGTCGATCTTCGGCGGCAAGATCACCACCTATCGCAAGCTGGCGGAAGCGGCGCTGCACAAGCTTCAACCGCTGATGCCGGACATGGGCCAGGCCTGGACGGCCGAGGCTCGTCTCCCCGGCGGGGATATCGAATCGCGGGAGGCCTTTGTCCTGCAGCTGCTGCGCGATTATCCGTTCCTCGGTCGGGAACGGGCCGAGCGTTTCGCTTCCAGCTACGGCACGCTGTGTCTGCGTTTTCTGAATGGCAAGCAGAGTCAGGAAGCACTTGGCCAGCATTTTGGCGGCGGGCTGACTCGCGCCGAGGTCGACTATCTGATCGAACACGAATGGGCACGTACCAGCGAAGACATTCTCTGGCGGCGCAGCAAACTCGGGCTGCGACTGACGAGTGAAGATCAGCAGGCATTGGCGGACTATCTCGATCAGCTCCCGGCTTTCGTCACATCGGTGGCATCATCGAAAGCCCGCTGAAAACTGTCGCCGGCTGCATTGCCAAGTAGCGTGAATCGCCCCAAGGCCACGGTATCATTGTCAGGACGCATTTCTGCTACTCTTGACCCGGCAAGGTGCCCTATCCCGATACAAGGAATGACCCGTTGCTGCAGCTCCTGTTTACCTGTCTTGGTTGCCTCGTCTTGCTGATCACCCTCGCGCCCTATCTGAGGATTCGACACTGGACCATTCGTAGCTTCGATTTCCCGCTTCTGCAGATCGCGATCGCCGCCACCGTTCTGGCACTGGCCCAGCTGGCATTCGGACCCAGCGCCTGGTGGCATTGGGCCGGAATAGCCGCCAGCGTGATTGCTGCCGGCATTCAATGGACGCGGATCTATCCTTGGACGCGTCTGGCTCGCTGCACGGTGGTCGAGGCAGAGTCCCACACCCCTGACCGCCAGCTCAGGCTGCTCGTGTCCAACGTGCTAACGCCGAACCGACAAGCCGACAAGTTGATCGCTCTGGTCAAGCAGCACCAGCCCGACATGCTGCTGACGCTGGAATCGGACCAGTGGTGGGGTGATCAGCTGGATGCCGCCATTGGCGAGATGATGCCGCAGGCGATCCGTATCCCGCTGGACAATCTGTACGGCATGCACCTCTACTCACGGGTGCCGCTGGAAGATGTCGAGGTCAAGTGGCTGATCCAGGATGACATTCCCTCGATTCATGCCTGGGTACGCTTGCCCGGCGGCGAAAGAGTTCGCTTTCATGCGCTGCACCCGCGCCCGCCCGCGCCATCGGAGAGCGACGAATCACTCTGGCGTGATGCCGAACTGCTGCTGGTCGGCGAGGCTATCGCCAAGAAAAAGCTGCCGACGATCGTGGCCGGAGACCTCAATGACGTCGCGTGGTCACCGACGACCAAACTGTTCTGCAAGATCAGTGGAATGCTCGATCTGCGCCGAGGCCGCGGGCAGTACAGCACCTTTCACGCTAAATATCCGATCCTGCGTTGGCCTCTTGACCACGTCTTCGTCACCGAGCATTTCACGCTGGTGCATATGCAGCGGTTGTCGGAAGTCGGATCCGATCACTTTCCGATCCTGGTCACGCTCTCCTACGACCCCTCCCGCGCCGATGAAAACGAGCCGGAAAAAGCGGACGGTGAAGAACGCGAAGATGCCGAGGACACCATCGAAGAAGCGCAGGATCGGCACGGCGAAGCACCGGTATAGGGAAGGACGGTGTAGAAAAAGACAGTGTAGGAAACGACTGTATAGAAAGCCCCAAAGCAAAAGGGATTCGCCCGACCGAGGCATCCGACAAAAACGCCACCCGATCGGGTGGCGTTTTGTTGTGGGTCACTGCAGAAACAGCCTTCCGTACAGTCAAGCCCGGTTTACTCCGGTATGCCGCCCTGGGTCAGCTTGGTCGGATCGAGCAGCCGTTCGAGTTCTTCACGAGAAAGATCGGTTTCCTCTTCGGCCACATCGATAATCGGTCTTCCGCCTTGATAGGCCTTCTTGGCCACTGCCGCAGCGGCGTTGTAGCCGATCACCGAATTGAGTGCCGTCACCAGAATCGGATTCCTGGAAAGCGGCGTCTCGATGTTGTCGCGACGGACATTGAAAGTGGCGATGGCGCTATCCGCCAGCAGCCGGCTGACATTGGTCAGCAGCGTGATGGAGTCCAGCACGTTGTTAGCGATCATCGGCAGCATCACGTTGAGCTGGAAGTTGCCGCTCTGCCCGCCCACCGTGACCGCGGCATCGTTGCCGATCACCTGAGCGGCGACCTGGGCGGCCGATTCGGGAATGACCGGGTTAACCTTGCCGGGCATGATCGAACTGCCCGGCTGTAACGCTTCGAGCTCGATTTCGCCTAGCCCTGCCAGCGGTCCGGAGTTCATCCAGCGCAGGTCGTTGGCGATCTTCATCACGGCAACGGCGTAGGACTTGAGATGACCGGAAAGTTCCACCGCAGCGTCCTGGGAAGCTAGGCTGGCGAAGAAACTGTCGTTGGGACGAAATTCGAGGCGGGTGGCGCTGGCCAGACGCTGGGCGACTTTCGCCGCGAAATCGGGATGCGCATTGACGCCCGTGCCCACCGCAGTACCGCCCAGCGCCAACCGGGTAATCCGCTTCAAGCCGTCCTCGAGACGCTCGACGGCCTGTCCGATCTGGCTCGACCAGCCGCCCAACTCCTGGCTCAGCCGAACCGGCATCGCATCCATCAAGTGCGTGCGGCCGGTCTTGACCACGTCGTCGACGGAGGCCGCCTTGTCGTCGATGGCCGAACGCAAATAATTGAGAGCGGGCAATAGACGCTCGTTGACCTCGATCGCCGCCGCCAGATGAATGGCGGTGGGAATCACGTCGTTGCTCGACTGGCCCATGTTGACGTGATCATTGGGACCCACCTCGAGCCCAGCGCGGCTTGCGAGGTGGGAGATCACCTCGTTGACGTTCATGTTGGTCGAGGTGCCGGACCCCGTCTGAAAGACATCGATCGGGAATTGATCCGGATGTTTGCCCGCGATGATCTCGTCGGTCGCAGCGACGATCGCCTTGGCACGATCCTCATCGAGCAGGCCCAGCTCCAGATTGACCTCGGCGGCCGCCTGCTTGATCCGCGCCACCGCTGAAATGAATGCAGCCGGCAATGGCCGACCGCTGATGGGAAAATTGTTGATGGCACGCTGCGTCTGAGCGCCATAGAGCGCGCTCTCGGGGACTTCCAGTTCGCCCATGCTATCGCGCTCGACTCGTGTCTGAGCCATGACTTTCTCCTGTCGGTGACGGATGAAATGCGAAAGAGGCAGCCAAGACATCGGCCACCTCTCCGAGACTCCTTCAAGACTAGCAGTCGATCCGTAACCTGACCGGCTCGCGACTCAATCGAAATCGATGATCTGACGAATGGCTTGACCATCGGCCAGACGGTCGAAGCCGAGGTTGATCTCGTCCAGCGTCAGTCGATGCGTCAGCAGCCGGTCCACCGGCAGTCGGCCAGCCTGATAAAGCGCGATGTACTCGGGCACATCCAGCGACGGCACATGACCGCCCAGATAGGAGCCCTTGAGCGTGCGCTCCTCGGCGACCATTCGGGTCGGACTGATGGCGAAGCGCACATCGGGATGCGGCAAGCCGGACGTCACGGTCGTGCCGCCACGCGCGGTGGACTCGTAGGCGAACTCCAGCGCCTTGGCAACGCCGGCGAATTCGGCCGCGATATCCACGCCGCCGCCACTGATCTCGCGCACCTGCGCCACCGCATCCGGATCCCCGCTGTTGACGATATGCGTCGCCCCCATCGCCTTGGCGGTCTCCAGCTTGTCCGGCGCGATATCGGCGGCGATGATCTGGCGCGCGCCACCGCCGACCGCGCCCATCACTGCCGCGAGGCCTACCCCGCCGAGCCCGACCACCAGCACCGATTGCCCCAGCCGCAACCCTGCCGTATGTACCACCGCACCGACGCCCGTCAGTACCGCGCAACCGAATAGCGCCGCGATGTGAAATGGCAGACTGGAATCGATCTTGGTCAGGGAGCGCCGCGAGGCGACCGTGTACTCGGCAAAGCCCGAGACGCCGATATGATGATAGATCTTCTCCCCGCCCTTGTGCAGCCGCATTCCCCCACCCAGCAGATGCCCGGCGGTGTTGGCTGCCGCCCCGGGCTGGCAAAGCGCTGCGCGCCCGGAAAGACACGACGAGCACGCGCCGCAACTGGGTGCGAAAGAGAACACCACATGATCGCCCGGCGCGAGATCGGTCACGCCTTCGCCCACCTCGGCAACCTCCCCGGCCGCCTCGTGTCCCAGCACCATGGGCAGCGGGCGCGGCCGATCCCCGTTGATCGTCGAAAGATCCGAATGACACAAGCCGGCGGCACGCATCTTGACCAACACTTCGCCCGGGCCCGGCCCATCCAGCTCGACTTCCTCGATCGACATCGGCAGTGACTCCCGATACGGACGGGGCTTTTTCATCTCATGAATCACGGCGGCACGAATTTTCACGAACACCTCCTGTTTCTGGATCGCCTGGAGCGACTGCCAACGGGGCGGCAGCTCTTTAGCCTATGCGCAAACAACGACGCAGGGACTGCGACTTTGGTCTCTCCCTACCTATTCACCGTCATCAATTCGGAATTGCAGGAAAAGGGAGCTACAGGAAAAGAGAATCACGGGAAAAGGGAACTACAAAAAGACAGTGCCGCAGCCGTCATCTACGATGAACGCGACATGCACAGATTCCTGAAGGAGCCCGCGTCATGTGGCACCGCCACCAGTTTTCACTCAAACCCCGCTCACGCGGTTTTCACCTGGTCACCGACGAGATCATCGGCGCCCTTGCCGGCATCAACGAGATCCGAACCGGCCTGTTACATCTTCAACTGATGCACACTTCCGCCTCGCTGACACTCAACGAAAACGCCGATCCGGACGTGCGCCACGACATGGCCCTGTTCGCCAGCAAACTGGCGCCGGAAAACCTGTCCGGCATGCGACATACGCTCGAGGGCCCCGATGACATGCCCGCCCATGTTCTCGCCAGTCTGTTCGGCACCGAGCTGACCGTCGCCATCGACAACGGCCGGCTGCTCACCGGCACCTGGCAAGGCATCTGGCTGGGCGAACATCGGCAACATGGCGGCACCCGGAAGGTCACCGCCACATTGATGGGCGAATGACGAACGTCTCTCACTGAGGCCGCCTCGCCGCCACCTCAGTGCGAATGACGCGGCACTTCACTTCCTCGGCAACCGCGCAGGAAGTCGAAGTCGCAGCCCTCGTCGGCCTGCAGCACGCGCTCGATATAGAGCTGACGATAGCCGCCGGTGCTGGCGATCTGGTTCGAGGCCGCCATCGGATCGACCTCGGCCAGGCGACGGGCGATTTCGGCATCGTCGACTTCCAGTTCGAGCGCACCGTTGTCGCAGTCGAGCGAGATCCAGTCGCCGTTGTGAACCGCGGCCAACGGGCCGCCGGCGGCGGCTTCCGGCGCCACGTGCAATACCACGGTACCGTAGGCGGTGCCGCTCATGCGGGCGTCGGAGATGCGCACCATGTCGGTAATGCCCTGCTCGAGAATCTTCGGCGGCAGCCCCATGTTGCCGACCTCGGCCATGCCGTGATAGCCACGCGGCCCGCAGTGCTTCAGCACCAGGATATCGTTGGCATCGACTTCGAGATCGGGGTCGTTGATCCGCGCCTTGTAGTCGTCGAAATTCTCGAACACCACCGCGCGGCCGCGATGCTTCATCAATTCGGGACTCGCCGCCGACGGTTTGAGCACCGCCCCGTTGGGCGCCAGATTGCCGCGTAGCACGCACATCCCGCCGTCCTCGCGCAACGGGTTATCCAGCGGCCGGATCACCTCGTCGTTATAGTGCGGCGCGTCCTGCACGTTTTCCCAGATCGTCTTGCCGTTGACGGTCAACGCATCCTTGTGCGGCAACCGATCGGCTTCGCCCAATCGACGCAATACGGCGGGCAGGCCACCGGCATAGTAGAACTCTTCCATCAAGAAGCGCCCGGAGGGCTGCAGATCGACAATGGTCGGCGTGCCTCGGCCAACTCGAGTCCAGTCATCCAGTGGCAAGTCGACGCCAATGCGTCCGGCGATCGCCTTCAGGTGAATGACCGCGTTGGTCGAGCCGCCGATCGCGGCGTTGGTGCGAATGGCGTTCTCGAAGGCTTGCTTGGTGAGCACCTTGGAGAGCTTGAGGTCCTCGTGGACCATCTCGACGATACGGTTGCCGGAGAGATGCGCCAGGACATAGCGGCGCGAATCGACCGCCGGAATCGCCGCGTTGTGGGGTAACGAGGTGCCCAGCGATTCAGCCATGCAGGCCATGGTCGAGGCGGTTCCCATGGTGTTGCAGGTACCGGCGGAGCGCGACATCCCGGCCTCGGCGGCCATGAAGTCGTGGATCGATATCTTGCCGGCCTTGACCTCTTCCGAGAGCTTCCACACCACGGTACCGGAGCCGATGTCCTTGCCTTCGTGCTTGCCGTTGAGCATCGGCCCGCCGGTCACCACGATCGTCGGGATGTCACAGCTCGCCGCGCCCATCAACAGCGCCGGTGTCGTCTTGTCACAGCCCACCAGCAGTACCACGGCGTCCATGGGGTTGCCGCGAATGGCCTCCTCGACATCCATGCTGGCCAGGTTGCGGGTGAACATCGCCGTCGGCCGCAAGTTGGACTCGCCGTTGGAGAACACCGGAAACTCCACCGGATAGCCGCCGGCTTCGAGCACGCCTTTCTTGACGTGTTCCGCGAGCTTACGGAAATGCGCGTTGCACGGCGTCAGCTCCGACCAGGTATTGCAGATGCCGATGATCGGCTTGCCCTGGAACTCATGGTCGGGAATACCCTGGTTCTTCATCCAGCTGCGGTACATGAAGCCGTTCTTGTCGGCGGAGCCGAACCATTCGGCGGAACGCAGCTGGCGTTTCTTCTGGGGCTCAGATCCTTGGGGCTCGGCTTGTCGGGACTTGTCCGATGAATCACTCATCTTTTTCTCCTCGAGCCACCGTCATCACGGTGGCGGTCACGGCAGTCATCAAACGTGTCATCGAAAGTTGCCTTCGCCTGTCGCCATCTACTCGGCACCATCGACAGTCACTCTCGATAATCACAATAGGGAAAACACCAACCACGCCAGGCCAAACGCCATCAGCGAGATACCGATGGAGATCACCGTCCAGGTCTTGAGCATGGTCTTGGTATCGACACCGAGGAATCGACCCACCAGCCAGAAACCGGAATCGTTGACGTGGGAATAGCCGATGGCACCCGCCACGATAGCCACGGTAATGCAGGCTGCAGGCAATCCGGCAAGCGACGGATCTCCCAGCACCACCGGGGCCATGATGCCGGCTGCCGTGGTACCGGCAACCGTAGCCGAGCCCTGAGCCACACGAATCACCGAGGCGATCACGTAGCCGGCCAGGATCACCGGCAGTCCGAACGCCTGCAGACTGTCCGCCAGCGCATCGCCGATGCCACTGGCCGTCAGCACACCGCCGAACATGCCGCCGGCACCGGTGATCAGAATGATGCTGCAGACGGGCGACAACGCCTGTTCGACGATCTCGTTGATGGAATCCATCGCCCCGCGCTCACCGCGGCGAATGACCAGCAGCCACATGGCAATACAGGTGCTGATCAACAGAGCAATCGGCGTCTCGCCGATCACCATCAGCGCGGCTACCAGTGGATTGTCGCCGTCGATGGCCCCACTCTGGCCCAGCGTGGATAGCCCCGTGTTGAGAAAGATCAACACCAGCGGCAGCAATAGCACCAATAAAACCGTACCGAACGCCGGGCGTTTCTCGGGCGGGACCTCCTCGCTTTCATCCCCCATCAGGTTCGGTACCGGCTGAAACGGTGACCGCTTGGCCAGTATCAGCGACAGCCGGTAGCCCATCACGTACCAGGTCGGCAGCCCCACCAGCAGCGCCACGAACAGCACCTGGCCGATGTCGGCATGCAGGAAGACCGCGGCCGCCACCGGGCCCGGGTGCGGAGGCATCAAGGCGTGCATGACCAGAAACGCACCGGCAGCCGGCAGACCGTAGAGCAGCAACGACGCCTTGAGTTCGCGCGCCACCGAGTAGATCACCGGCAGCATCACCACGAAGGCGGCGTCCAGAAAAATCGGAAAACCGAACAGCAGACAGGCGATCGACAGTCCCAACGGTGCTCGCTTGCTGCCGAAGAAGTGAATCAACGTATCGGCCAGTACGCGTGCCCCGCCCGAAACGGCGACCAGTCTTCCCAGCACCGCCCCGAAACCGATCAGCAAAGCGACGTTGCCCAGCGTTTTGCCGAAGCCGCCCAGTAATGTCGGCAGCAGTTCGGCCACCGAAATGCCGGTGGCCAGCGCGGTGCCGATGCTGACGATCACCAGCGCAAAGAACGGATGCAATCGGACCCTGATGATCAGAACCAGTAGAATCGCGATAGCGGCGGCGGCAATCCCCATCAATCCCAATGTCGAGAGACCGGTTGCCGCTTGTGTGGTGTCTTGCATGGCGTCCTCCTGACGGCCGCCACGGCTTCGACTTGACTAGCTGCCGTGGGGTGTCGCTACGTTAGCGCCAATACCAATAACCACATAATGCCAATTCTTGTGCCGATCGATGCCAATACGAGTATCGGTGACGGCGCACCGTGCAGCGAGTCACGTCTCTGTCATCCACGGCGTAATCCGCTACCCGACCAAAGTTGAAAAATGCCGGCTTTCGGTGACGTCAACCGCCCGCCCGACGGGTCTGCTTCCAGCGATCGAACATGACCGCGAGCAGCAGGATCGCCCCACGCACCAGGTATTGATAGAACGTGGGGACGTTGAGCAGCCCCATGGCGTTCTGTACGCAGCCCATGATCAGCACCCCGACCAGCACCCCGGTGATCGATGCGACCCCGCCGGAAAGCGATACGCCGCCCAATACGCAGGCCGAAATGACGGCCAGCTCCAGCCCCTGAGACGTATTGGGATCGCCCAACCCCATGCGCGAGGTCAGCAGCACCCCGGCGATACCGGCGACCAGACCTTGCAGCGCGAAAACCATGATCTTCAGGCGACGGACATTGACCCCCGCCAGGCTGGCCGCTTCCGAGTTTCCCCCGGTCGCGAGCGTGTTGCGGCCAAAAGCGGTCATGTTGAGCACGACGCCGAATATCAGGAAGCAGGCGATCATCGTCCAAACCGGCAGCGTCAGCCCCAGAAACGCGGCGCTACCCAGATCGAAGAAGCCCGGCACGGTGATCATCACCGCGTCACCACCGGAGGTGATATAGGCCAGCCCCCGGACGAACTCCATCGCGGCCAATGTCGCGATCAGCGAGTTGATCCCGAAACGGGCAACCACGAATCCATTGAAGGCTCCCACCGCCGCGCCAGCCGCGACCCCCACCAGCACGCCGATCATCACGCTGCCGCTGGTCGAGGTGACCATGGCGGCAACGACACCGGAAAAGGCGACGATGGACGCCACCGACAGATCGACCTCTCCCAATGCCAGCACCATCATCATGGTGGTGGCAATGGTGCCGATCAGCGTCACCGACAGCAGCAAGCCGACAATGTTACGTTCGGTCAAAAACGACGGCACCATCACGGCAAGACCGATGAACAGCAAGATGAAAACGGCAATCAGGCCGGAAGTGTCGAGCAGCGTCCGTAACGGCTTGGGGAGCCCTCGACGTTCCTCGGCCGGCACTGCCGTCGGCGTGGCAACTTTGTCATTCATGATTCTGAACCCTCTCGCGATTCACAGCTGTTGTAACAGTCGATGCCGAAATTGATGTTGGAGCCGTATCAGGCCGGCAGTGCAAGCCCCAGCAATCGCTCGGGCGTGGCGGCGTCCCGAGACACGATGTCGATCAGCTCGCCGTCTCGCATCACGCCGATGCGATCGCAGATCGAGCTGACCTCAGCCAGGTCGCTGGAGATAATGAGGACCCCTTTCCCCTGCTCGGCAAGATCGTAGAGAAGCGAATAGATATCCCGACGTGCGCCAACATCGATGCCCCGTGTCGGCTCATCCATCACGAACAGGTCGATCTCCTCCGACAGCCAGCGGGCCAGAATCACCTTCTGCTGATTGCCGCCGGACAGGTTGGCGATCGGCGTTTTCGGCCCCGGCGTCCGGATTCGCAACTGGCGGATGTACTCCTCGGTATTCTGAGTTTCACGTCGCGGGTTGCGGAAGCCGCCCCAGCGCTTGAAGAAACGCCGACAGCTGATATTGAGATTGTCCGAGACACTGGCCACCGGGAAAATTCCCTGCGACTTGCGATCTTCCGGACACATCGCGATGCCAGCACGGATTGCCGCCTGAGGAGAGCCGAATCGGCGGGGCGTGCCGTCGAAGGTGACCTGACCGGCGGTGGCTCGCTCGACGCCGCACACCAGGCGCATCAGTTCGCTGCGTCCGGCGCCGACCAGACCGAATAATCCCAGCACCTCGCCACGACGTATTTCGAGGCTGACCGGCGCGCTGACGCCGCGCCCCTCGATACCCTCCAGCCGCATCAGCACTTCGCCGTGCTGGCGCGACCGATATCCGTAGACGTCCTCGATCTCGCGCCCCACCATCTCGCTGACGAGGATGTCGTGATCGAGCCCCTCCAGGGTGTCGTGGGTGCGAATGTGGCGACCATCACGAAACACGGTCACCGCATCGCACATCTCGAACACCTCCTCCATGCGATGGGTCACATAGAGCACGACTCGTCCCTCGTCGCGAAGACGCGAGACGATCCGCTTGAGATGCCGAATTTCCTGAACCGAGAGCGAGCTGGTGGGTTCGTCGAAGGCAATGATCCGGGCGTCGCGCAACAGCGCTCGCCCGATCTCGATCATCTGCTGCTGGCCGATCGATAGATCCCGCACCTTGGTCGAGGGATGAATATCTCCCTCACCCAGTTCCTCCAGAATCGTCGTCGCACGCTCGCGCAGCCGACGCCGATCGAGGAAGCCATGCTTGACCGGCAGTTGCCCCAACAGCAGGTTTTCGGCCACCGAGAGATTGGGCGATAGCGTCAATTCCTGGTAGATGATCGCGATACCCTGACGCAACGCCTCGCGGGAATTGGCGAAAACGATCGGCTCGTCACCGATCCACAGCTGTCCACTGGTCACCCGATTGACACCGCTCAATACCTTCAAGAGTGTCGACTTGCCGGCGCCGTTTTCGCCCATCAAGGCATGGACTTCCCCGCCTCGCGCCGAAAAGCTGACGCCATCCAGCGCGCGAACGCCAGGGAACTCAACGGTAATGCCGTCGACACGCAGATAAGGTTCCGCCATCCCGCTCTCCTCAATCCCTCACGGATCCGATACCACGGCTGCCAGGATTCAAAGCCCCAGATCTTTGCGAACCTGTTCCCAGTTGTCGCGCGTCATCAGCGTGCCTGTCGTTTGCGTGTTGGCAGGCGGCTCCTTGTCTTCGGTGATCCAGGTGTAGAGATTGTCGGCACTCTGGCGGCCGTGCATGGTCGAACTGACGGCGATCGTGCCGTAGAAACCGGTCGCTTTCTCGCGCGAGAACTCGGCAAACGCCGCGCCCGAGCCATTGATACCTACGCCGATGACCTGGTCCGGGGCCAGACCGTACTGCTCGCTGGCACGAACGCCTCCCAACACGCTCTCTTCATTCAGCGCGTAGATGACCCAGTGTTCGAAATCACCATTTTTCGACAACACCGGCGATGCCGCCGCGAACGCGCTGCTAGTGTCGGTATTCTGCTGTGGAGCGTCGAAGATATTGTCCTTGACGAACCCGGCATCCAAGAGAGCATCGGTGGCGCCGTCGGTGCGCTCCTTGGCGGTCGGCAGTTCGTTGTTGCTGATGCGCAACGCCGCCACGCTCTGTGGATCCCAACCTCGAGCCTTCATCTCCTTGGCGATCGTTTCACCGACCTGCTGCCCGATCTTGTAACCCGACATGCCAAGATGTGGCACGGAGTCCATCGGCTTGCCATCTGCGCCGAGGAACTGGTCATCGACGGTTACCACCTTCATCCCATACTGCTTGGCACGATTGGCGATCGCCGGCCCCAGACGAACGTCCGGCGGACAGATCACGAAGCCCTGGGCGCCCTGGGAATTCAGGTTGTCGATCGCGCTGAGCACCTGCTGACCGTCTTCACCGGAGAGACGCACCACCTCGAACCCCTTCTGCTTTCCGAGTGCGCTCGCGGCATCCTGCTCATTGATGAACCACGCCTGCTCCGGCTTCTTGACGATGAAACCGATCTTGACGTCATCCTGGGCGTAAAGTGGCGCGGAACCCAAAACCAAGCTCGATACACCGAGTACGAGTAACGATGATTTAACAAAGCGAATCACTGGCGGCCTCCAGCCCCGTCGGGGGCATTGGGGTTGTTATTAGATAGCCCGTGTCACGTCACGGCAGAAATGACAGTAAGCCGTAAGTCAATAACCGACTAATACGCACACTCACACAAAGCGATACATGATTTGCTATCAGCAAATCGCGGAGATAACCAGCAGGCGGGCATCGCCTCCCGGAGACAACGCCCCGCCACGACTAAAGTCGTTTTAAGACTTTGGTTAAAACAGGCGTTTCATAACCATCAGGGCCGCCATGGTGGCGGCCCTGAGCGTGCCTTGGACAAGGCGATTGCCGGGAGCGGCATCGAAGCCTGCCGCCATCGGGATGCCCGTGGCGACCTGATTCGTGGCGAACCAATACGCGACGGGCTCAGTCGTGCGACCTATGAAGAGTGGGACTGGGTGGAACGTGATTGGCCCTCCGACTGTGTGGTCGAGAAGCGATAGACGGTCCGCGAGTGATAGGTCTCGTCTGGCTTCAGGATCGTCGACGGAAAATTGGACTGATTGGGAGAATCGGGAAAATGCTGGGTCTCCAGCGCGAGCCCCGAGCGATGGGTATAAGCGCGGCCGCTCTTGCCGGTCAGGCTGCCATCGAGAAAGTTACCCGAGTAGAACTGCAGCCCCGGTTCGGTGGTAGAGACTTCGAGCACTCTGCCGCTTTGCGGTTCGGTCACTCTTGCTGCCAGCGCCAGATGGCCTGCCGCGCCCGGATTCTTGCTCAGCACGAAGTTATGATCGTAGCCCTTGCCGTAGGCCAGCTGGGTATTCTTCTCTCCCATCCGCGCGCCGATCGCGGTCGGCCGGCGAAAATCGAACGGTGTGCCGCTGACATCGGCAATCTCGCCGGTCGGAATCAAGGTTTCGTTGACCGGCGTGAACCCGCTCGCATTGATCGTCAACTCATGATTCAGAATGCTGCCATGGCCCTCGCCCTGCAGATTGAAGTAGCTGTGCTGGGTCAGATTGACCGGCGTCGCGCGGGACGTCTTTGCGCGATAGTCGATGGCGAGCTCATTGTCGTTGGTCAGCGTGTAGCTGACCCGGGTCGAGAGTCGGCCGGGAAAGCCTTCCTCGCCGTCTTCACTGGTGTAGGTCAGTACCAGCCCGCGTCCTTCGCTCGAGGAAAACGGCTCGGCATGCCATAGGCGTTGATTGAAGCCGACGTCGCCGCCGTGCAGGGTATTGGGACCATCGTTGGTCGGCAGCTGGTAGGTCTCGCCGTCGAGGCTGAAACGGCCATTGGCGATACGATTGCCATAGCGACCGATCAAGGCACCAAAGTAGGGATTGGCCCGCCGATAGGCATCCGAGAGATAATCGTCGAGCGAGTCGAAGCCGAGCACGATGTCATCCATCTGGCCCTGCAGGTCAGGGGTCTTCAACGACACGATGATGCCACCGTAGTTGATGACCCGCATCTCGATACCGTTGTCGTTGGTGATGCGATAGCAGTCGACCTCGCGTCCATTCGGCAACTGGCCGAAGGCGGATCGCTCGATGCCCGGTGGCAGGGCACTGGAGGATGATGAATCGATCGGCATCGTCTGCGCCTGGGCTTGTAAAAAGGCTTGGCCGATCATCAACCCGAACAGCCCGACGCCGAGATAGCGAGGAAAAGAAAAGACATGGCGTGTCATCGCAAGCTCCTGTTTTTCGTTTAGCTATACGTTTTGGTTATTATTTCTGTTTATCTCGACGTCAGCGCCAATCGGTTGCCGCCAATGACGTCCGTCTAAACCGTAGACCGCCGGCACCGATCTGACTATACGAGAACCGCACGACACGCCTCATAAAAACGTCGAATATTCGCCAGAGACAACATCATGAAATCCCAACCCACCGATCTGCTGTCCCCCGACTGGTTCCTCCGCGTCCGGCTCAAGCTTCGCCATCTTCAATTGTTCGTGGCGCTGGACGAGTGCCGCAATCTCCATCGGGCCGCGACCAAACTGGGCATGAGTCAACCGGCGGCCTCCAAGCTGCTGGGAGATCTGGAGCATCTGCTCGGGGTCTCGCTTTTCGATCGTCACTCTCGTGGCGTGACGCCCAACTGGTATGGCGAAAGCATGATTCGACACGCTCGCGGCATGTTGACCTCGCTCGCGCAGGCCAGCGAGGAGATCAATGCGCTCAGCGAAGGCAATGCCGGAACGGTTTCGATCGGTACCGTGCTGGCACCGGCGGTGACGCTGCTCGCCAGCGCCGTGGAACGCGTGCATCGCGACAGCCCCCATCTGGAGGTCAATATCGATGTCGATGTCAGTCGCAATCTGGTGCCGCGGCTACGCGACGGTGAGTTCGATTTCGCCATTGCTCGAATTCCCAGCGGCATGCCGGCCGGCGACTTCGTGTTCGAGGAGATCGGAGAGGAGGCGCTCTGTTTCGTCTGCCGCGCAGGCCATCCTCTCGCAGCGCAGGAGACGTTCGACCTGACTGCGATGCTGGATTATCCCTGGGTATTGCAACCCCCGGGGGCGCTGATGCGGCAACGCGTCGAGCATCTGTTCCTGCATCACAAGGTGGCGCCACCGCAGCGAATCATCAATACGCCGGATATCTATATGGCCCTGGCGATGGTCGACAAGTCGGATTCGGTCACGGTCACGACGCGGGAGGTCGCCGAACTCCTCTGCACGCAGCCGCGTTTCGTGATTCTGCCGTCGACGGATGCCCTCAGCGTCCAGCCATTCGGCCTGATCAGCCTGCGCGAGCGTCGCATGTCACCGGGCGCCGCCAAATTGATGAGCACCCTGCATCAGATGATTCGTGAACGCCGAGCGCTCGAGTCGAAGGTGACGCCAACCGAGCCGCCCGCCTACAAGGACATCACGCTCTAAGATCTCGGGGGCCTGAACTTGCCACCTGCCACAATCCCCAAGCGGCTCGGGCGTCTACCACTCCAGCGCCTGCTTGACGAACGGAATGGTCAGTCTGCGTTTGGCCGATAGCGATGCGCTGTCGAGCCGACGCAGGAGATCGAACAGCGGGTCCAGCTGACGGGGACCACGATGCAGGATATAGCGCCCTACCTCTGGCGGCAGCTCCATACCTCGGACCTGCGCTCGCAGCTGAAGCGCGGCCAGGCGCTGCGTATCATCGAGCGGTTGGGCGTGAAACACCATGCCCCAGCTCAGCCGGGAAGCCAGATCCGGCAGCTTGACCTCGAGCTGGCGCGGCGAACGGTCGGCAGCGATCACCAGGCGCTTTCCGGCGTCGCGCAGGCGATTGAAGCCGTGAAACAGCGCCTCCTCCCAGCGCTTGCGCCCCGTCACCAGCTGTAGATCGTCGATCGCCAGCAGATCCAGGCGCTCCGGCTCTTCGAGGATGTCCGGCGGGAAATGCCCCAGCGTCTGCAGTGGCAGATAGAGTGCGCGCTTGCCCTGCGCGTCCGCGTTGTGACAGGCCGCCTGGAGCAGGTGGCTACAGCCCACGCCTTCACCGCCCCACAGATAGAGAAAGGGTTCGCCTCCCTCCTCCAGCTGCTCGGTCAAATGCGACACCAGCGAGGCGTTGTTACCCGGCAGGTAGTTGGCGAAGGTGGCGTCATCGCGCAGCCCGATGCCGAGTGGCAGTTGAGACGGCCCCGGACTCATGTTGAACCATCCTCCTGACGCGGGTTTAGGGGATGCTCGCCGCCTGGCGAACGATCGTGGAGCTGGCTGCCACGGTAGCGGTTGTAGACACCGCGCAGCAATACCATGATCCCGGCCGCCACCGACAGCGCTTGGATTGGCGGCGAGATCGTCACCTGCATCCGATTGAACGCGCTCGGCACCGCCTCGGTCAGCAGCCAGACCGTCAACGCCACGCCCAGCACGCTCCAGATTTGCAGTTTTGTCATGATGCTCTCGTCGCCCTTCGGCTGCCCCCTCAATGAAGGCAATGCTACAATGCGCCCCGCTTAACATCATCCTTATTCCTTGGCTCCGCGAGAAAGGTCCTCCTATGACGCGCTCCTCTTCCGACACCCCGAATGCGCCCCGTTCGCCAGCCCCCCATTCCCTGACCTACCGCGACGCGGGCGTCGACATCGATGCCGGCAACGCGCTGATCGAGAGAATCAAGGGTGTCGCCAAGCGCACCGCGCGACCGGAAGTGATGGGCGGGCTCGGCGGTTTCGGTGCGCTGTGCGAATTGCCCAGCGGCTATCGCCAGCCGGTGCTGGTTTCCGGCACCGATGGCGTGGGTACCAAGCTGCGTCTGGCCATGGACCTGGGCCGGCATGACACCATCGGCATCGATCTGGTCGCCATGTGCGTCAACGATCTGGTCGTCGCCGGTGCCGAGCCGCTGCAGTTTCTCGACTACTACGCCACCGGCAAGCTGGATATCGATATCGCCGCCGACGTGGTAACCGGCATCGGCGAGGGTTGCAGCCAGGCCGGTTGCGCCCTCGTCGGCGGAGAGACAGCGGAGATGCCCGGGATGTACGCGGGCAGCGACTATGATCTGGCCGGTTTCTGCGTGGGCGTGGTCGAGAAGTCGGAAATCCTCGACGGCAGCAAGGTCGCTGAAGGCGACGTGCTGCTGGGCCTGGCCTCATCCGGCCCGCACTCCAACGGCTATTCGCTGATCCGCAAGATCCTCGAGGTCGGCGGTGCCAAGCTCGACGAGAGCCTCGACGGGAAGCCGTTGGCCGACCTGCTGATGGCGCCCACCCGCATCTATGTCAAGCCGCTGCTGTCGCTGATCAAGTCCAGCACCGTCGATGTCCATGCGCTGTCCCACATTACCGGCGGCGGATTGCTCGAGAACGTGCCTCGTGTGCTGCCCGACAACCTGGCGGCACGCATCGACGTCACCAGCTGGCAGCGCCCCGCCGTGTTCGACTGGCTGCAGCAGCAGGGCAACGTCGAAGAGCGCGAGATGTACCGCGTACTCAACTGCGGCATCGGCATGGTGGTCGTGGTCGCTGCCGATCAGACCGATCAGGCGATCGCGCATCTCGAAGCTGCCGGCGAGACCGTTTATCGCCTGGGCGATATCGTCGCTCGCGAAGGCGATACGGAATCCGTCCTGCTGGAGAATCTCCCGACATGAGCGACGACCATCCTTCTCAGCAGCACGATACGCTGAACGACTTCGAGGCCGATACGGCCGAAAAGCCGCGGGTCGTGGTGCTGATCTCCGGGAACGGCAGTAACCTGCAGGCGCTGCTCGACGCCCAGGAACATGGTGAGCTGGGCGGCGGCGAAATCGTCGCCGTGGTTTCCAACAAGGCCGATGCCTACGGGCTCAAACGGGCCAAGGACGCCGGGGTCGACGCTGTCGCGCTGCCCCATCGCGAGTATGATTCGCGCGAAGCCTTCGATGCCGCGCTGATCAGAGTGATCGACCGTCATGAACCCGACCTGCTGGTGCTTGCCGGTTTCATGCGCATCCTGACGCCATCCTTCGTCGATCGTTATCGGGGGCGCATGCTCAACGTCCACCCGTCGCTACTGCCTGCCTATCAGGGCTTGGACACGCATCGACGGGCGCTGGCCGACAACGTCTCGGAACACGGCGTCAGCGTGCACTTCGTCACCGAAGAGCTCGACGGTGGGCCGGTGGTCATCCAGGCGGTGGTCAACGTCGAGCCGAATCAAGATATCGACGAATTGATCGACAAGGTCCACGCTCGTGAGCACCTGATCTATCCGATCGCCGTGCGCTGGTTCCTCGAAGGCCGCGTCAAATTGTCACCCGAGGGCCAGGTGACGCTGGACAACATGCCGCTGCCCGCAACGGGTCTGCGCATGTCCCATGCCGACGCCGCCGAAGAGCTGGATGAAGATCTGGACAAAGATCTCGACGGCTGACATCCAGACTTTCCATCCAGACCCTCGGCCGGCAGCATAGCCGGCCTCGTTATTGCCTCGGATATTGATCTGAGGCTCGTCCTCCACTTGCCCTGACCGCAATCTTTGCCAGACTGAGATCACGTAATCGCCCGACGCATCGCCGGGCGAATGATCTTTACCGGCGATGCTTCAATCAGCAAGGAGGACAAGCGATATGGATTATCGTCCGCTAGGCAATTCAGGCCTGATGGTATCGACGCTGACCCTGGGCACGGTGCCCTTCGGTGGCGCCAACGGTTTCGAGAAAGCTGCCAGTGTCGACGCCAAGGGCGCCAAGAAGCTGCTGGACATCGCCTTCGACGCCGGCGTCAATCTGGTCGACACTGCCGACCTCTACTCTCTCGGCCTGGCCGAAGAGATCACCGGCAAGGCGCTGGGCAATAAACGCAACGACATCATTCTCGCCACCAAGGGTCGAAGCCCGCTGGGTGACGATCCCAATGCCTCCGGCGCCTCGCGGTACCATCTTATCCGTGCCGTCGAAGCCAGTCTCAAGCGCCTCGGCACCGATCATATCGATCTCTACCAGCTGCACAACTGGGACGGCGTCACGCCGATCGAGGAGACGCTCGAGGCCATGCACCAACTCGTCGCCAGCGGCAAGGTTCGCTACTGGGGTACCTCCAATTATACCGGCTGGCAGATGATGAAGACGCTCGGCAAGGCCGAGACGCACAACATGATCAAACCGATCAGCCAGCAGATCTACTACACCCCGGAATCCCGCGAGGCGGAATACGAGTTGATGCCGCTGGCGATCGATCAGAACGTGGGGTCGCTGATCTGGGGGCCGCTGGGCGAGGGTTTCCTGACCGGCAAGGTACGTCGCGGCCAGAAGACACCGCCGGACACTCGTCAGGGCAACGGCTGGCCGGAACCCTACGTTCACGACATGGAACGCGCCTACGACATCATCGAGGCCCTGGCCGCCATCGGCGAGGCCCACGACTGTTCCATCCCGCGAGTCTGCCTGGCCTGGTTGAAGGATCGCCCGGGCGTGACCTCGCTGATCGTCGGCGCCCGCACCGAAGAGCATCTGCGTGACAATCTGGCGGCTGCCGATCTCGAACTGAGCCAGGAAGAGCATCAGCGGCTGGAAAAACTGACCCGCCCGGCCCCGCTCTATCCTTACTGGCATCGCGTGGTTTCCGGAATGGATCGTCTGGATCCGGCAGAAAAGCCGTTTCTGGACGGATTCGGCGAAACCATCAAGAACCGCACCGATGACCGCTCGGCCTCATGACAATCAACTAACTACCGAAGAACGTAAGCGAGGCAGGCAAGACAAGGAAAAAACGGCCGAAAAAGCGCAGTTTACGAGTTTGTAAATGAGCGTTTTAAGGCCGTTTTTGATGCAGTATTGTCAACGCAGGTAGTTCTTTCAGGTGCGCGGTAGCGTTACGCCGCGCTGCCCCATGTACTTACCGCCACGATCCTTGTAGGAGACGTCGCAGACTTCGTCGGATTCCAGAAACAGCATCTGCGCCACACCCTCGTTGGCGTAGATTCGGGCCGGCAGATTGGTGGTGTTGGAAAACTCCAGCGTCACGTGCCCTTCCCACTCCGGCTCCAGCGGCGTCACATTGACGATAATGCCGCAGCGCGCGTAGGTCGACTTGCCCAGACAGATCGTCAGAACGCTGCGCGGAATACGGAAATATTCCACGGTGCGCGCCAGGGCGAACGAGTTGGGCGGAATCACGCAGGCGTCGCCCTTGATATCGACAAAGCTCTTCTCGTCGAACGCCTTGGGATCGACGATCGCCGAGTGGATATTGGTGAACACCTTGAACTCGTCGGCGCAGCGCACATCGTAGCCGTAGCTGGAAGTCCCGTAGGAGATCACGCGCTGATTGTTCACGTGGCGGACCTGATCGGCTTCGAACGGCTCGATCATGCCTTCCCGCTCCGCCATCCGGCGAATCCAGTTGTCGGATTTAATGCTCATGCAGGCGTCCTTGAGACAGAAACTGACGTCATCTCGACGCCACGAATTCGATAGGAGTGATCTGATCGGGTCGATCTGATCGAGGCGTCATGATAGCGACCCGATTTCATGAAGGAAAAGAAAAAAGGACCCGAGTGACACGGCTGCGCTGGCAATGCCGCGCAGAATACGGCGAGAGAACCGCACTCTGCGCTTTCTGGCCCCCTTTCTGAGCGAAACCCGGCATCGAACGACAGCCCGCGCCGGGCGAGTTCAGTCGCTGAATGAAATCGACGGGCCCGCGGTGTCCTGCTCGGCGACACCACTGGCGACGGCGCGCGCCATGGCCCGGAACGTGGCGGCGATTTCGCCGTCCGGTTCGGCGACGACACTGGGCGTGCCGCCATCGGCCTGCTCGCGGATCGAGAGTTGCAGCGGCAATTGCCCCAGCAACTGCGTGTCGTACTGCTCGGCGATATTCTCGCCGCCACCGGCACCGAAGATCGGCTCGCTGTGACCGCAGTTCGAGCAGATATGCAGGCTCATGTTCTCGACCACACCGAGCACCGGCACGTTGACCTTGCGAAACATCTCGATGCCCTTGCGCGCGTCGAGCAGCGCGATGTCCTGCGGCGTGGTGACGATCACCGCACCGTCGACCGGCACTTTCTGCGCCAGCGTCAACTGGATATCGCCGGTGCCCGGCGGCATGTCGATGAACAGAAAATCGAGATCGTCCCACAGCGTCTGGTTGAGCAGCTGCTGGAAAGCACCGGAGACCATCGGCCCACGCCACACCATTGGCTGATTGATATCGACCATGAACGCCATCGACATCGCCTGGATGCCGTGCGCCATCACCGGCTTCATGCTCTTCTCGTCGATCACCTCGGGCCGGGTATTCTCGGGCAGCCCCAGCATCCGGGCCTGGCTGGGCCCGTAGATATCGGCGTCGAGAAGACCCACGCGGTACCCTTCCGCCGCCATTGCCAATGCCAGATTGGCGGTGACGGTGGACTTGCCGACGCCACCCTTGCCGGACGCCACGGCCACGATATGCTTGATGCCCTCGATCACGAACCACTCCTTGCAACGTTCAAAAACTGACTGGAATCAGTATAACGAGCCACGCCGCCAAACCCCTAACCACAATCCCCCTGTCACAGATCAGGAAAGGCGCATGTCCGGCAGAACGACCGCAACAAGCCGCCCGCGCGCCGAGGCCACTAATGCGTCCACCGCACAGCGCGTTCAGCCGGTCAGCGACGAGCGAGTTCGTCCTGCACGGCCAGTTTGGTACGAATGAAATCGCTGTGGGTCACGTAGAGCAGGTCAGCCAGGCGCCGGATGCGATGTTCCTCAAGCGCGGCGAGTTCGTGGTCGGCGTAGGCCAGCCGCCACATGGCCGCGATCAGCTCGACGCGCTGATCGTAGTCGTAACGTTCGTTGAGCAGAGAAACGTATTGGAAATGGTCCACCGCCTGCTCGACCTGCTGCTGGGCCTCCTGAATCAACGCCTTTGCAGCCGCTTCGTCCAGCGAGAACTGGGACATCAGAATGCGACGCAGCGTGGCCAGTTCTTGAGGGTCCACTTCATAATCGGCGCGCAGCACTTCGCTGAACAGCGCCGCCACTGCCAGCTGCGGCGTGACGGCGTCAGAGTCACCGGATTCCGGCGCGGTCAGAACACGCTGGAAGAAATGCTGAACGGTATCGAGCATGGATAAATCCCCTTGCGGTAATCGGCAAAAAAATGGGTAACGTTTCGACACCGAAAGCGCTAAAGGTTCACTCTAGGCGGTTCCGGGAAACCGGATCACTGCAACGAAAAAACCCGCAACCGAGGTTGCGGGTTCGACAGGCGAGCAGCGGCTACTCACGACCGACTGAGAAAGCCGGTGATCAAGCGCCGTGGGCGGCGAGGAACTCCGGCGTCAGCTTGAGTTCGCTGTTGGAGTTGACGCCGATGCCGCGCGTGGTGACGTTGCGCGCGATCTGCTGCGCCTCGTCCAGCGAATGCATCTCCGCCGTGCCGCACTGGTAGACGTTGAGCTCAGGAATCGACTTCTGATCGGTGAGTTCCAGCACGTCTTCCATCGCCGCTTTCCAGGCGGTACCCACGGTCTGCTCATCAACCTGACCGATCAGGCTCATGTAGAACCCGGTACGGCAACCCATCGGTGAGATATCGATGATCTCGACGCCGTCGCTGTTGAGATGCTGACGCATGAACCCGGCGAACAGATGCTCGAGCGTGTGGATGCCGCGCTCGGACAGAATCTCTTCGTTGGGAATGCAAAAACGCAGGTCGTAGACGGTGATGTTATCGCCAGCCGGGGTTTTCATCTGCTTGGCGACGCGTACCGCGGGTGCATTCATCTTGGTGTGGTCGACCATGAAACTATCGAGTAATGGCATGCTCGTCTCCTTCTCGTATGTTCGAACGTGTACCTACTTTAGCACGCTAATCGGCACTGTCATCCGCCGGCGTCCCGGTAGCAGCCTATGGAGCTCTGGATCGTCACCCATCCAGTTCCGGGTAGTGACGAAAAACTCCCCCTTCATTGAAGTCGAGGCGGCGATCCGAAGTCAGATAGGCCGCGAGCCGATCGCGCTGGCTGACACGATCGACCAGTGCCGTCACTTCCGGCAGCTCCGGCTCCAGTCGCTCCATGGCGCGGGGGAAGGCGTAGCGCAGCCCGGTTACCACCTGGAATAGCGACAGGTCCACGTAGCTGTGGGTCGTACCCACCAGGTAGGCCTCGTTGCCCGCGTTGACGGCCAGCACCCGTTCGAAATAATTGAGGAACTTGGGCAGCCGCTCCTGGACGAAGATCGCGCCGCGTCGCTTCGCTTCCGCCTGCTGATCCTCGTAGTAGAGCGAGGCACCGAGCGGGTGGTGCGTGTCGTGAATTTCGGCGACGAAATCCGTCAGCGTCAGCTGCAACCCGTTGGCCCACACACGACTTCCCTCGTCCTCCGGTATCAGACCTAACCGGGGGCCGAGAAATTGCAGAATATTGGCAACGTGGGAGACCACGAATTCGTCGGCCTTGAGTATCGGCGGCGCGAAATGCGGTTGGCCGATGTCCCCCCCGTGAAGAAATTCGCTGACTGCGCCGGCACCGCCACCGTTGCTCTCCGACGTTTTACCGATATCGGTATACTCGGCCCCGGCATCCTCGAGCGCCAGACGGACGAATTCACCGCGGCCGGGAATGCCTGGCCAGTAATAAAGTTCGTATTGCATCGCTCTCTCCCTGGTTGAATGAGACTCGTCCTGGAGACTCCCTGCTTGCTGTTCCTTGCAATGGTTGCTACTCGTTTCAGCGTAGCAGTTCAGTCGGGAGTGGCGATGAGTCCGCCCGGGATCGACGCGTTGCCGCTTTTGTGAGCCTAGCGGTCGTCAAAAAGCCGAACCGGCCATGGCCGGTTCGGCTCGATCCATTCTGCGTGAAGCGTGGGTCACCGATGCTCAATCACCGACATGCCACGGCCTGACGCAGCGTGCTCTTCACCCACAACCGCTGATCATCCGGCGTTCTACCCTGATCATTCCACTGCTGCGTGGTCTGGACGCAGAACGAACCGAGATTCTCCACCGCCGGCGCGGCCGCTTCCGGGCGCTCTCCGCCAATACGCAGAACATCGGTGTTGTTCGACTGGTAATTGGGCGCAAAAGTGTTGGAGGCGCAGCCGGCCATCGCCACGACCAAACCAGATACCATCAGCATACGGCGCAATGCCATCGTGAATAAGTCCTCGAAAAGCGCCTGACACCGCTCACGAACGTGGCCGGTCGCACTGGCGCAACACCGGCACGATTGCCGGCAGCGGCTAGATATCACCGCTTCGATGGGGCGTCAACGCCTTTTCGCGTCAGGCCGGCCGCGTCGTCCTGACGACCTCGACAGGTGTCAGAACAACCCCAGTTGTTGATCGGTCAATCTGGCGAAGTCATCGCCCACGAACGGCAGAATGCCGTCGGCGACAGGTGCCAGCTGGCGGCTTACGTAGTGCTGGTAATCGATCGCCGAGCGCCGATTTTCCAGCGGCTCGGGACCGGCGACGGTCATCACGTAGCGAATCCAGCCACCGTTCTGGTACTGCAGCGGGCGTTTCATCTGTCGATTGAAGTCGTCGGCCAGTCGCGCGGCGCGAACGTGGGGCGGCACGTTGCGCTGGTAATCGTCGAGCTTGCGGCGCAATCGCTTGCGGTAAACCAGATCGTCGTCATGCGCACCCGCCAGCGTATCCCGGACGGTCTCGCACACGTAGTCGCGATAGGCTTCACCCGCAAAAATCCGGCGATAAAGCTCGCGCTGGAACTGCTGCGCCAGCGGCGACCAGTCGGCCCGTACGGATTCCAGCCCCTTGAATACCAGCCGTTCGCTGCCGTCCTCGCCTCGCACCAGCCCCGCATAGCGCTTCTTGCTACCCTCCTCCGCGCCGCGAATGGTCGGCATCAGAAAGCGGGCGAAATGCGTTTCGAACTGCAACTCCAGCGCGCTTTCCAGATCGAACGTCTCGCGCAGATGCCGGCGCCACCAGTCATTGACGAGCGCCACCAGCCGCTGCCCGATCGCATTCGCTGCCTCGGCCTCGTGCGCCCCGCCCAACCACACGAAAGTCGAGTCGGTATCACCGTAGATAACGGTATAACCTTCGGCTTCGATCAATTCGCGGGTGCGGCGCATGATCTCGTGACCGCGCATGGTGATCGACGAAGCCAGGCGGGGATCGAAAAAGCGGCAACCCCGCGAGCCAAGCACGCCGTAGAATGCGTTCATGATGATCTTCAGCGCCTGGGCCAGTGGCGCGTTGCCTTCCCGCTTGGCGGCTTCGCGCCCCTTCCAGACCTGCTCGACGATCGCCGGCAATGCATGGGCCGTGCGAGAGAACCTCGCTCCCAGGAAACCCGGCACGGCGTGCGCGTCGTCCGGCTGACGCAACCCCTCGACCAGGCCCACCGGGTCGATCAGGAACGAACGAATGATCGACGGATACAGACTCTTGAAATCGAGCACCAGCACCGAGTCGTAGAGCCCCGGACGGGAGTCCATGACATAGCCGCCGGGGCTGTCCTCGCCGTCGCGACTGCCCAGCGTCGGGGCGACGAACCCGAGCCGATGCATGCGTGGCAGGTAGAGATGGGAGAAGGCCGCCACCGAGCCGCCGCTGCGATCCGCGGCCAGGCCCGTCACGCTCGCCCGCTCGAGCAGGAAGTCCATGATCCGGGCATGATCGAAGATCCGCGTGACCAGCTCGCAATCCTTCAGGTTGTAGCGCGCCAGCGCCGGCTTGTCTTCGGCGAACATGCGGTTGATGTCCGCCATGCGCTGGTAGGGGTTGTCGATCGCCTTGCCCTCGCCGAGCAGCGTCTGCGCCACATTTTCCAGACTGAAAGACGAGAAGCGCCAGGTCGCGGAGCGCAGCGCCTCGATGCCATCGATGGCCAGTCGCCCGGGAATGGTGACGAAATGGTGGCTGGACGAGGTGCCGGAACTGCGGCCATGGGCACGCCACTCTATCGCCGCGCCGCCTCGGCCCAGCGTCAGCGGTACGTTCAAGCGCTCGGCGTGACGCTGCAACTGACGCAGATCGAACTGGATCACGCTCCAGCCGATGATCGCATCCGGGTCGAAACGAGCGAACCAGGCGTTGAGCGCCTGCAGCAGCTCGGCGCGAGAGTCACAGTAGACCAGCTCGAAGTCGCGCTCGCGATCCGCCTTGCCGCCCTCTCCCGCCGGCGGCCCCAGCATGTAGACGATCCGCTGACCGCAGCCGTGCAGACCGATCGAATAGAGTTCGCCGCGCTCGCTGGTCTCGATATCCAGCGAGCAGAGCTTCAGCGCCGGGCGATAGTCCGGCGCCGGTTTCAGCTGTGCGTCCAGGATCGTGCCATCGATTCCCTCGCGGCCGCTGACGGTGACCGGCGCGGTAATGAAACGCTCCATCAGGTAGCGCTCCGGCGGCCGGACATCGGCCTCGAACACGTCGATACCCGCCTCGCCGAGACGCCGTTCCAGATTCATCAGCTGACGATGGTACCGACAGTACAGCCCCGACACCGGCCGCTGATCGAAGTCCTTCAGCTCCAGCTCACGCAGTTCGACATCGCGTTCGGCGCGGATCAGGCGCTCGACGGCCTCGCGCTGATCTGTCGGAAAGAAAGCCACCGAAACCTGAGGCGGCAAGTGCGCCAGCCGCGGCCCATCGTCGGTAGCCAGCCACAGCGAGACATCCGTACCGGCCGGCGTGTCCTGCCAGTGACGGGTCAAGATGAAGCCCTGCCTTTCGACGAAATTCCTTTCCACGGAAGTCTCTTGCACGATAGTGGACACTCATCCCGCTCGTTTCAGAAAGTGAGCACCCAGGGCAGTACGTACCCGAGGTAGATCGGGATCAACAAGGGCGCGGCCAGGGTGGTAATCAAAACCGCGATGGCTCCTTTCTCGGGGCGAATCTCCAGTTCCATGGCAATGACCACCACGTTGGCGGCCATCGGTACCGCGCCGATCAGCAGAAACGCCAGCACCAGCGAATCCGAAATGCCCACGCTCGCTCGCAGTAGAATCACCATCAGCAGCGTCGCCAGCGGCCAGACGACGAAACGCACCAGCACGCAGCCGGCCACGAAACGGCCATCGAACGCTCGCCACGTGACCCGCCCCAGCGTCATGCCGATGATCATCATGCCCAGTACGGTGAAGCAGTACTTGAAGTAGTCGAGCCCCTCTGCGGCGACCTCGGGAACGTGCCAATCGAGTGCGCTGATCAGCATGCCGGCCAGGAACGCGTAGATCAGCGGCAACTTCGCCAGTCTGACGAGGCTCTCCCTGACCGAAAAACGTCCGCGGGCACTGACGTAGAAGCCGACCGTGAATTCATACAGCGAGATGCCCAACATGCAGAAGAGATAGAGGGTCACGCCTTCCGGCGGCAGCAGCACCAGCGCGATCGGAAAGCCGAAATAACCGGTATTGCCCGTGCCCGCCGAAAAGGCAAGTAGCGCCCGTTCCTGATCACCGAAGAAATGTGCGGCCAGGGCATTGACGGCCAGACAGAGCAGCGCCGCCAGCAGCAGCACGCTCCCCGTCAACAAAAGCTTGTCGGGGGTCGGATGCCCCTGGGTGAGGCCGTTGAAGAAGGTCAGCGGAGAGATGATGTAGACGAGCAATGTCGCGATCGGCCGCGGATCGATCTTGAGATGCCGCGATGCGACCCAGCCCAGAGCCACGAAGAACAGCAGCATCCATAGTGACTGCGAAAGATCGACATCGGCCATCTCGGGCTCCTAAAGCGACAGGTTGTAGTGATTTGGGCGCTAACTGTAACACCCGAACACGGTACTAGCCGGTATTCTACAAACCCCGACAACTTGACTTCCGTACCTATCAGGGGAATAGCTCCGTATCTTCGTCGACCAGCTTCCCCGCCACGAAACGCAGACGATAGCGAGCCCCATGGACACTCTTGTAAATCCAGCGCTCGACCGTGACGGCGCCCTCGATGACATGACCACCGCGCCGCTGCGGTAGTTCGACCACTCGAGAGTCGGGCGGGCCGCATTTTCTTAGCACCTGCTCAGGTGAATCGCCATTGGCGGTGAGCCCATTTTCGCAACGCATTGCATTAGCGGGGTTTGCCACACTCACAAGAAGCAGCGTCCCTATCAATACCCTATGGCTTCTTCGAGCCAACATGCGCATTTCAGTACCTCCCTTGGATAAAATCCCCGTACCGATGATGCGCTTATCCTGGCTTACGCGGACACATCAGCGCGAATCCAGCCCAGCGATGCTACAATCGTCGACCAAGTTTTATCGTCGACCCAGTGTCGAACGTTTTCAGCCTATCCATCCCGTGGGGCCATCGATACTGCGCCACCTCGGGTTCCGTTACGGGAATGTTCCAGTCGCCATGTCGAACAACGCCTCGCTTTCGCGCCAGATCCTCGTCACCAGCGCTCTGCCTTATGCCAACGGCTCGATCCACCTGGGTCACCTGCTGGAGTATATCCAGACCGATATCTGGGTGCGCTTCCAGAAAAGTCGCGGCCACGAATGTCATTACGTCTGCGCCGACGACGCCCACGGCACCGCGATCATGCTGCGTGCCGAGCAGGAAGGCATTACGTCGGAGCAGTTGATTGCCAAGGTCAGCGAAGAGCATCAGGCGGATTTCGCCCGGTTCGGCGTCGCGTTCGACAATTACCATTCGACCCATTCGGAAGAGAACCGAATCCACAGCGAGCGGATCTACACCGCGCTGCGCGATGCCGGCCATATCAGCACCCGCGACATCGAGCAGATGTACGATCCGGTCAAGGGATTGTTCCTGGCCGACCGCTTCATCAAGGGCACCTGCCCCAAGTGCGGCAGCGAGGATCAGTACGGCGACAACTGCGAAGCGTGCGGCGGAACCTACACGCCGGCGGAACTGATCAACCCGGTCTCGGCGATCAGCGGCGCCACGCCGGAAGTGCGGACTTCGACCCACTACTTCTTCAAGCTGCCCAATTTTGAGGATTTTCTCAAACAGTGGACACGCTCGGGCCGCGTGCAGCCGCAGATCGCCAACAAGCTGCAGGAGTGGTTCGAGGCCGGTCTCAACGAGTGGGACATCTCCCGCGATGCGCCCTACTTCGGCTTCGAGATTCCCGACGCGCCGGGCAAGTACTTCTATGTCTGGCTGGACGCGCCGATCGGCTATCTGGCGAGCTTCCAGAACCTGTGCGACCGCGAAGGCCTCGATTTCGACAGCTACTGGAAGGCGGACTCCGACGCCGAGGTCTACCACTTCATCGGCAAGGACATCGTCTACTTCCACGCGCTGTTCTGGCCGGCGATGCTCGAAGGCGCCAACATGCGCACGCCGACCGGCGTCAACTGCCACGGCTTCGTCACCGTCAACGGCGCCAAGATGTCCAAGTCCCGCGGTACTTTCATCAAGGCCCAGACCTACGCCGAGTATCTCAACCCGGAGTATCTGCGCTACTACTTCGCCGCCAAGCTGACCTCGCGCGTCGACGACCTCGATCTCAACCTCGAGGACTTCGCCGCCCGCGTAAATTCGGACCTGGTCGGCAAGGTGGTCAACATCGCCAGCCGCTGTGCAGGCTTCATCAAGAAGCTCGCCGACGGCCAGCTTTCCGCGACCTGCACCGAGCCGGAACTGGTCGCCAGATTCATCCACGCCGGTGACGAGATCGCGGCGGACTTCGAGGCGCGCGAGTTCGGCCGCGCCATGCGCAAGGTGATGGAACTCGCCGACGAAGCCAACACCTATATCGCCGACAAGGCACCGTGGGTGCTGGCGAAGGAAGGCGGTCGCGAGCAGGAAGTGATCGACATCTGCTCGGTGGGCATCAACCTGTTCCGCACCCTGATGGTCTACCTGCAGCCGGTGGTGCCGGCCATGGCCGAGCAGGCGCGCGTCTTCCTGCAGGTCGACAGCCTCGATTGGGAGAGCCGTCAGCACGTGCTGGAAGGCCACGTCATCGGCAAGTTCAAGCCGCTGATGACCCGTGTCGAGAGCGACCGGATCGCATCGATGATCGAGGCCTCCAAGGAAGTGCTCGAGGAAGAGAAGAAACTGACCGGCAAGGCGCCCGCCGCCGACGACCAGCAGAAAACGCCGCTGGCCGATGATCCCATCAGCGACGAGATCGCCTTCGACGATTTCATCAAGATCGATCTGCGAATCGCCCGGATCGACCAGGCCGAGTACGTCGAGGGTTCCAACAAGCTGCTCAAGCTGACGCTCGATCTCGGCGGCGAGACGCGCACCGTCTTTTCCGGCATTCGCAAGGCCTACGCCCCCGAGGCACTCGAGGGCCGGCTCACGGTGATGGTCGCCAACCTGGCGCCGCGCAAGATGCGCTTCGGTGTCTCGGAAGGCATGGTGCTGGCCGCGGGCGACGAAGGCGGGATCTATCTGATGTCGCCGGATAGCGGCGCCAAGCCCGGCCAGCGAGTCACCTGATTACGCTCTGTCTGAAAAATGCCTGCGCTCGCCCATACGGCGTTAAAAATTGACTCAAAATGCTCATTTACACCTCGTAAACTCCGCTTTTTCGTCAATTTTGCCTAGTCTGGCCATCGCTCGCCGATTCTTCAGACAGAGCTTGGCCGGCAGCGCCAGACTCGATGAACGCGCGGCTCCGGTCGCGCGTTCTGCTTGGGCCTGATGGCAGGCCTCGATCTCGAAGCGCCCGTGGCAAACGTCTATAATGCCGCGCTGTCCCTGCCAGGGGGCGGCCGTTCGTCCCGCTTTTCGGAAATCTCATGACAGTCGCCATCACCGTTGAACGCATCGATGCCGAATTGCCGCAGACTCAATGCGGCAAGTGCGGGCACGACGGCTGTCGCCCCTACGCGGAGGCGATCGTCGAGGGAGAGGCGATCAACCGCTGCCCGCCCGGTGGCGAGACGACTCGTGATCGACTGGCAACGCTCACCGGCCAACCCCCGCTCGAACTGATCGAGCCGCCCCAGACGCCGCTTATGGCGGTGATTCGCGAAGCCGAATGCATCGGCTGTACCAAGTGCATTCAGGCCTGCCCGGTGGATGCCATTCTCGGCGCGGCCAAGCAGATGCACACGGTGATCGAATCCGAGTGCACCGGTTGCGAACTCTGCGTGGCGCCCTGCCCGGTCGACTGCATCGATCTCATCGAGCATCCCCAGTGGGCAGATGCCCGAAACGACGCCGAGCAGCAGCGATATCTCGACTGGCGTGCCGAAAACGGCCGCCAGCGCTTTGTCGCACGCAACGCCCGCCTGGCACGCAAGGCCGAGGAGAAGCGCCGCAAGCAGCGGGAACGCCGCGCCGCCGCGGCTCGCGCCAGCACGACATCCGACGAGGCAGCGCCAAAAGAACACCACCAGCCCATCCCCATCGACACCACGGCGCTGAAAGCGCAGCGGGCGACACTGACGGCGCGTCGGAAACGCCTACACCGGCAGCTGGATAAAGCTGACGACGCGCAGCGCCCTGCGCTTCTCGAACGCCTGGCGGGCTTCGACCACCAGCTCGAAGCCGTCGATCGCCAGCTCGACTCGGCATCGTCGTCAACTCCCCCCCGTGATCATCAGCATATTGCCGTGGCCGCGGCCGAAGAGGCCAAGCGCAAGGCACGTCAGGAACTGGCCCATTTCCAACGCCAGGGCGATCAGGATGGCGTCGCTCAGGCGCAAGACAAGATACTTGCGGCGGAGCGGCTGCTCGCTTTTGCCAACGGCGCGCCGGCCGATCGAATCGAGGCTGGGCACTCCATGACCAATCCGCCCGCCGATAGCAGCGGCGACGATGACGGGACGACCTCATGAACGCGACCAAACGTGAACAGATTTTCGCTCGCCTCAAGGCTGACAACCCTACGCCGACCACCGAGTTGAACTGGTCGACGCCTTTCGAGCTATTGGCAGCGGTACTGCTATCGGCGCAGGCAACGGATGTGGGCGTCAACAAGGCGACGGCAAAGCTGTTTCCGGTGGCCAATACGCCGCGAGCGATCATCGATCTCGGCATCGATGGCCTGAAGACGCACATCAAGACCATCGGCCTGTATAACACCAAGGCCGACAATCTGATGAAGACCTGTCATATCCTGGATGGGCAGTACGACGGCGATATCCCGCGAACGCGGGAAGAACTGGAAGCGCTCCCGGGCGTCGGTCGCAAGACCGCCAACGTGATCCTGAACACGGCCTTCGGCGAGCTCACCATGGCGGTCGACACGCATATCTTTCGCGTCGCCAATCGCACCCGAATCGCCAAGGGCAAGAACGTGCTGGAGGTGGAACGCCAGCTACTACGCCACGTGCCCCGGGCCTATCTCAAGGACGCCCACCACTGGCTGATTCTGCACGGCCGCTACACCTGTCTGGCACGCAAGCCGCGCTGCGGCAGCTGCGTGATCGAGGACCTGTGCGAGTATCCGGACAAGATCGATATCAGCTGACCCGGAACCGACAATCGGCGAGTCACGATCAGGCGTACGCGGGCATTCTCTGGGTCCCAGGGTTCAGGGGCCCAGAGTTCAGGGGCCGAGAGTTCAGGGATTCAGGGTTCAGGGACTCAACGTTCAGGGGCTTAGGACTCAGGGGCTGGATTCCGGTTCCTGACCACCGTGGTCATCGGCGCCATTCTCCGACGGCACGGCGTCTTCCCCGCTGGATTCCGGCGCCGCGGGTGCAGTTTCCGGCAGACGGCTTCCTTCAGAGTTGTCCAACGCGTCGTCACCCGCTGGCGATGACATCTCCTGCGCGCCATTGGCACTCATTTCGGTCGCCCCCTCGCGACTGTAGACCACCTTGCGCGTGCCCCCGTCGCAGCTCCCGACCACCTCGGCACCGGCGAAAGCCTCGCCTTCGCTGACGACGTCGCCTTCCACCTGGGCGTTGTCGACGATCTCGAGCAGGAAGTGCCGCGCGCCATTGTCTCGGATCGTGCGATCGATTTCCGCTTTCAGACGCTCGCAGGCCAGTCGGGTTTGCGGCTGTTGATCGAACGGAGAAGTTGCCGACTGTGCCTGCGCCCAGCTCAGCGACGAGACCAGACCGGCAGCACTCAGACCCGCGACTACTGCGGCTTTCCAGGTAGAGAATGGCATCGCTAATTCCTCAGCTCGTTGAACGCGACATCACCAGACGTGCTGGCCATTCGCGTATTAGTGATCTCGAACGCCATGTTGCCGTATCGACTGGACATAGTGCCCGGTATCGGGACGCTTCATAGCTGAAATTCACCACCTTTTTCGATCGCCCGCTGATAGGCCGGGCGCTCGCGCATGTTCTGCAGCACTTTCTGGATCTGGGGATAGTCGGAAAGGTCGGTACGGCTCTCTGCCGCCAGCAGCGGGAAACTCATCTGAATATCCGCCGCCGTGAACTGGTCCCCGGCGAACCAGGCGTGTTGACGGAGTTCACTCTCCCAGTAGTCACAGTGCAGGCGAAGCTGCGGATCGAGGAATTTCTGACGAACCCCATTGGCCAGCAACTTGCCGATCGGACGAATGATCGCCGGGACCGGCGGCTTGCCCAGTTTCGAGAACACCAGCCGCATCACCAGCAACGGCATCGCCGAGCCCTCGGCATAGTGAAGCCAATGGGTGTAGCGCAAGCGCTCCGGCGTGCCGGCTTGCGGTACCAGCGACTCGCCGTGATAACGATCGACGAGATACTCGATGATCGCGCCGGACTCGGCCACCGTATGAGCCTCGTCGGTGATCACCGGCGCCTTGCCCAACGGATGGACTTTCTTCAGCTCGGGGGGCGCCAGCATGGTGACGGGATCACGCCGGTAGGTCTTTATCCGATACTCGACGCCCAGCTCTTCCAGCAGCCACAGAATACGCTGCGAGCGCGAGTTTTCGAGATGGTGAACCGTGATCATGAGCGGGCTTCCTTGCCGGATAGTCGAAGGTTTCGACCTGGATAGGTCGATAGAGCTCTCGGGTTCAGTTAACAATAGAGAGCGATCGACAAAGTCGCCAATCGCAAAAACGGCGCCGTAAAGGCGCCGTGGATAAGATCAGCCGAGCGTCGTCAATGCTCCTGCTCGAACATCTCGTCGCCGATGTCATCGATGTAACGCTGGCTCTTGGCGACCGTCAACTCGACGCAGGCATCTTCGCCGGGGACGACATCGGAGCGCTCGAACCGGCGCTCCAGCGTCTCGCCACCTTCGACCGGTTTGCGAATCCAGCCGCTGACCCGATGCTGGCCGCCGACGTCCTGCGGATCCGGGATGATCAAAAATCCCTTGTACTCGATCGCCTCCCGCTCTTTCTTAGGCGCGGCGGGCTTGGCATCGCCACTGCCCAATAGTCCGGAAAACAGTTTCTTGAACATGTGTTGCTCCCGATATGCCTGCGACATGAGCCGTGGCATCGATGGTTGGCCGTGGCGTCGAGCGACTTTAGCTGGCCGAACGGCCCTTGCCCGCGGCGATCCGCAGACGCAGCGCATTGAGCTTGATGAAGCCTTCGGCGTCTTTCTGATCGTAGGCGCCGGCGTCATCCTCGAACGTCGCGATCGACTCGTCGAACAGCGACTGTTCGGATTGGCGCCCCACCACGATGGCATTGCCCTTGTAGAGCTTCAGGCGTACCACACCGTTGACGAATTCCTGGGTTTCATCGATCGCCGCCTGCAGCATGCGGCGCTCCGGGCTCCACCAGTAGCCGTTGTAGATGACCTTGGCGTACTTGGGCATCAGCTCGTCCTTGAGATGCGCTGCTTCGCGGTCGAGCGTCAGCGATTCGATCGCCCGGTGCGCGCGCAGCAGGATGGTGCCGCCCGGTGTCTCGTAGCAACCACGGGACTTCATGCCGACATAGCGGTTCTCGACGATGTCGAGACGGCCGATGCCGTTGTCGCCGCCCACCTTATTCAGCTTCGCCAGAACCTCGTGAGGCTTGAGCGGCTCGCCGTCGATCGCCACGACATCGCCTTTCTCGTAGGTCAGCTCGATGTAGGTTGGCTGGTCCGGCGCCGCTTCCGGCGAGACGCTCCAGCGCCACATGTCTTCCTCGGCTTCGGCCCAAGGGTCTTCGAGAATGCCGCCCTCGTAGGAGATATGCAGCAGGTTAGCATCCATCGAGTATGGGGATTTCTTCTTGCTCTTGGAGAAATCGACCGGGATGTCATGCTCTTCGCAGTACGCCATCAGCTTCTCGCGAGACGTCAGATCCCATTCACGCCACGGCGCGATGACCTTGACGCCCGGCTTCAGAGCGTAGGCGCCCAGCTCGAAGCGCACCTGATCGTTGCCCTTGCCGGTGGCGCCGTGGGAGATCGCATCGGCACCGGTCTCGTTGGCGATCTCGATCAGCCGCTTGGCGATCAGCGGGCGCGCGATCGACGTGCCGAGCAGGTACTCGCCCTCGTAGATCGTATTGGCGCGGAACATCGGGTAGACGTAGTCGCGGACGAACTCTTCCCGCAGATCCTCGATGTAGATTTCCTTGACGCCGAGCGCCTGCGCCTTGGATCGGGCCGGCTCGACTTCTTCGCCCTGGCCGATATCGGCCGTGAAGGTGACCACTTCGCAGTCGTAGGTTTCCTGCAGCCACTTCACGATCACGGAAGTGTCGAGGCCGCCGGAATAGGCGAGGACGACCTTCTTGATATCGGACATGCGACAGCTCCTTCGAGTTTCGTTGGACAAGGTTTCGGTGGCATACGGCGGTCGGCGACCGAACAAACGATGGATTATAACGCCCCGGGCCTGCCGCGAACACCAACCGCCGGGACGCCAATGGCCGAAACTGCTAGACTCTACGCGGTTTAATCACCGCGATTTCGTCATCACGTCATCGTCATTACGTCAAGGGAACGGGAGTCATTGCATGTCGGACGCCAGCATGAGGGAGCTGATGGCGCAGCGTTTTCGCGGGTATCTCCCGGTGGTGGTAGACATCGAAACCGGCGGATTCAATTCAGCCACGGACGCCATGCTGGAGATCGCCGCCGTGCCGCTGACGATGGACGAGCAAGGCAATCTGCTGCCGATGGACACTATCGCTTTCCATGTCGAGCCCTTCGAGGGTGCCAACGTCGAGCAGTCCGCCCTGGACTTCACGGGAATCGATCTCTCCAGCGCCTTCCGCCAGCAAATTGCGGTCAGCGAACGTGAAGCCCTGGACGGCATCTTCAAACCGATTCGCAAGACCATAAAATCCCACGACTGCACGCGAGCCATCCTGGTCGGCCACAACGCCTCCTTCGACCAGGGGTTCCTGAACGCCGCGATCCAGCGCTGCAACATCAAGCGCAATCCGTTTCACCCGTTTTCCAGCTTCGACACCGCCACCCTTTCGGCGCTGGCGTACGGCCAGACGGTTCTGGCACGCGCCTGCCAGGCCGCCGGTATCGATTTCGACAACTCCTCGGCCCACTCGGCGAGCTACGATACCGAACGCACTGCAGAACTCTTCTGCGCCATCATCAATCGCTTCAAGGATCTCGGCGGCTGGAATCTGGCGATGAAGGAACAGGGTCTCGACGAGCTCTGAATTCCGAAACGACTGTATTTAGAAACGACTGAATTTCGAAACGACTGCATTTCGAAACAAAAAACGCCCCGTGCGATGACGGGGCGTCTCGGAAACGAAACTCGAACGGACGGCTCAGCTGTCGCTGGGAGAAGCCTCGGCCGATTTTGCGGCAGCCGCCTTGACCATCGGCTCCAGTTCACCGTTCTGATACATCTCGACGATGATGTCGCAGCCGCCTACCAGCTCACCGTCGACCCACAGTTGCGGGAACGTCGGCCAGCTGGCGTACTTCGGCAGCTCGGTACGAATATCCGGATTATCCAGAATGTTGACGAAGGCGAACTTCTCGCCGCAGGCCATCAGCGCCTGTACCGCCTGAGCAGAGAAGCCGCACTGCGGCAGCTGGGGCGAGCCTTTCATATACAGCAGGATCGCGTTGTCGTTGATCTGCTGCTTGATCGCTTCGATGGTATCGCTCATGGGACGTCCTATAGCGGGAAGAGAGGGCCGATGCCGACTCTTCGCGTGTACGCGAGTGTGAATGACCGTACTCCCATTCTACTGATGACACCGACTGAAAACACCCCTGCCGCCGATTCAGGCTCGCGCCGGGCCATTGCGCCGCCCGCAGCCTCTCGTTAGGATAATTGGCTTTCGCGCGGATCGGCCACGACCGCAGAAACGCAACATCGGCCGATCACGGCGCCGTCTCGCCAGACACCTTTGCAGGCGTCTGGTAAGCGGCGCTTTTTTCATTGTTTCCGAGTCGCCTACCGTGGATAGCCCGCCATTGCGGTCGACGATCTCGATTTCGCCGTGCGGCGCGCCTCGATATTGCCGCATGCCTTGTAGCCAATGTCTCAACGTCAAGCCACGACAGGAAGCCGCCCATGAGCGCACGCCATTTTCTGACCCTGCTGGATCTCTCCGCCGACGAGCTGGCCTACCTGATCCAGCGCGGGATCACGATCAAGAATCGACTGAAGGCCGACGGTCCGACCTACACGCCGTTCAGCAATCGCACCTTGGCGATGATCTTCGAGAAATCGTCCACCCGGACTCGCGTGTCGTTCGAGACCGCCATGGCGCAGTTCGGCGGTCATGCGCTGTTTCTGTCGTCACGCGACACTCAGCTCGGCCGCGGCGAACCGATTGGCGACACCGCTCGGGTGCTCTCGGAAATGGTCGATGCGGTGATGATCCGGACTTTCTCCCACGCCGGACTCGAGCAATTCGCCGCCGCCAGTTCAGTGCCGGTAATCAACGCGCTGACCGACGATTACCATCCCTGCCAGCTGCTGGCCGATGTCATGACCTGGACCGAGTGTCGTGGGCCCGTCAAGGGCAAGACCGCGGTGTGGATCGGTGATGGCAACAACATGTGCCACTCCTGGATCAACGCCGCGCGCCAGTTCGATTTCCAGCTGCGCATCTGCTGCCCGGAAGGCTACGAGCCGCGCCAGGACATCCTCGACGCTGCAGGCCAGAATGCTGTCATCGTCCGCGACCCGAGCGACGCCGTTCGCGGCGCCGACCTGATCACGACCGATGTGTGGGCCTCGATGGGTCAGGAAGAGGAACAGGCCAAGCGCGAGCGCGATTTCGCCGGTTTTCAGGTCACCGAAGCACTGCTCGACCAGGCCTTGAGCGAGGCGATCTTCCTGCACTGCCTGCCGGCCCATCGCGGCGAAGAGATCAGCACCACGCTACTCGACGATCCCCGCGCGGTGATCTGGCAGGAAGCGGGCAACCGGCTTCACGCTCAGAAAGCGCTGATCGAATTTCTGCTGCTGGGCCAGGTCGACTGATCTGTCGATAGAAAGACGCCGCGATCCATCTCGAGGATCGCGGCGCCAGTTTCCGCTCGCTCGATCGCTACCCTTCTCGCGACTCCGCCGGCTGCGGGAGACGGCATCGCGCCCGGTATCCCATCGCCATTTTCAGCGTCACGATGAATAACGCCAGTACTCCTGCCGCGACCAGTGCCTGGCCGACGTTACCGGTCAGCGCGGACTGCCCCAGCACCACGAAAGCCACAGCGTAAGGGCCGGTGGTCAACAGGGCAACGCTCAGGTAGATCGACAGCGGGACGCCGGCAATCCCCAGCGCGTAGTGCTTGAGAAACATCGGGACGCCGGGAACGAGCTTGATCAGGAATGTGACGCGCCAGGCATCCTGGCGAGCATCATCCAGTCCTGCCAGCGCCGGGAAACGCCGTTCGATGGAGGCACGCAGAACCGGCCGCAGTTGGCCGCTGGCGATCGCATAGCAGAGCAGCAGGTTGAGCAGCGTCGCCGTCGCCGAGAACATCAGCCCGGTCGGCACGCCGAAGCGCAATCCGGCGAGAATGTAGAAAGGCGTCATCGGGATACCCAGCGCCGGCAAGCCCGCCATGGCAATCAGCAATGCCAGTGGGTGCAGCGCCTCGAGCGCTTCCCGCGAGACGCCGCTCCAGGCAATGAGAACCGCAACGAGCGACGCGAGGGCGAGAATCACGGCCCGTCGCCTCACGCGAGCTCGCCCGGGCACCAGGTCGGTATTGGCAGGAAATCGATCGGAGGCAGTCTGTCGCATGCCCCCGATCTAAACCGATCATCGTGACCGGGTGATGACAACCCGGCCGAGCCGCTACCTACTCCAGATTATCGAGCCCTTTCTCGGCCATCGCCACGGCGCGGAACAGCGCGCGACGCTTGTTGAGCGTCTCGTTCCATTCGTCGTCGGGGTTGGAGTCGGCCACGATCCCGCCGCCCGCCTGCACGTGGAGCTCGCCATCCTTCAGCACGGCGGTACGAATGGCGATCGCCATGTCCATGTTGCCGTGCCAGGAAAGATACCCGACCGCCCCGGAATAGACGCCGCGCTTGACTGGTTCGAGTTCGTCGATGATCTCCATCGCCCGGATCTTGGGCGCGCCCGAAAGCGTACCCGCCGGGAAAGTTGCTCGCAGCACGTCCATCGCCGACATGCCGTCGCTGAGCTTGCCGGTGACGTTGGAGACGATGTGCATGACGTGGGAATAGCGCTCGATCGCCATCTTGTCGGTCAATTCGACGGTTCCGACCTGGCTGATGCGGCCGATATCGTTGCGTCCCAGGTCGATCAGCATCAGGTGCTCGGCAATCTCCTTGGGATCGGCCAGCAGCTCCTCTTCCAGTGCCTTGTCCTGTTCCGGCGTGGCGCCGCGCGGCCGCGTGCCCGCAATGGGGCGCACGGTCACTTCGCCATCTTCCAGCCGGGTCAGAATTTCCGGCGAGGAACCGATCACATGATGATCGTCGAGATTCAGGAAAAACATGTAGGGAGACGGGTTGAGACTGCGCAGCGCACGGTAGAGATCCAGCGGCGGCGCCTGATAAGGGATCGACATGCGCTGGGACGGCACGCACTGCATCACATCGCCCGCCAGCACGTACTCCTTGATCCTGGCGACCGCGTCCTTGTAACCCTGCTCGCTGAAACTGGCGTGAAAATCGTCTTCGGCGACGTCAGCACGCCCCGTTCCCGGGCTCAGCGTATTGACAGTGGCACTGCGGAGCTTCAGTTCCAGCGTCTCGAGACGCTCGACGGCGTTGGCGTAGGCGTGTGGCGTCTCCGGGTCGGCATGCGTCCACAGCTGAAGACGACCCGAGAGATTATCGAAGACGACCAGATCGTCGCACACCATCAGCAGAATATCCGGCACCCCGATGGGGTCTGGCTTTTCGGCGGCAAGCGAGGTGCGCAGCTTGGGCTCTATGTAGCGGATGGTGTCGTAGCCGAAATAACCGACCAGGCCGCCATCGAAGCGCGGCTGATCGTCGAGCTGGGGCACCTTGAAACGTGACTGGAACCGCTCGATCCACGCCAACGGATCCTCGACCTCGCTGGCGCCGTGCTGTTCTCCGTCGACGATATGTCGAACGGTAAAGCCACGAACCTCGATGCGCTCCCGGCTGGGCAGACCGATGATCGAGTAACGGCCCCACTTCTCTCCGCCCTGCACCGACTCGAGCAGAAAGGTCCAGGGCGCGTCGGCCAGTTTGAGATAGGTGGAAAGCGGCGTATCCAGATCGGCCAGCACCTCTCGGGTGACCGGAATACGGTTGTAGCCGGCTTGTGCCAGCTCGGCAAAGCGATCAGGGGTCATCATGGGACCGGGCTCCAGCAGTGAAAATCAGCAATCGGCAATCGAGGGAATCGGCTGACAGTCACCATCGCCAACACGTGACGTGGCGAATCGACGCGCTGGGGCTGAAAAGACGTTGGGTATCCGGTCGCATGTCAAAGCTCGGTCGAAGGAGAAACGGGAAAACACCGGGGAGGTACACAAAACCGGCGCCACATCTGCCGTGGCGCCGATTCGGAAACCCTAAACGAGTTCCCGGAGCGATTCAACTACGCCATCCGGGCGGCTGGAGGCCACCGGCTCGCCGTGGTTGTACCCATAGGGCACGGCCAGCGTGCGAAAGCCCGCGCGCCTCCCCGCCTCCACGTCATGGCGCGAATCCCCCACCATCAGACACTGCGCGGGATCGACCCCGTACTGCCTCACCAGATGCAGTAACGGCGCCGGATGCGGCTTTTGCTGCGGCAGCGAATCCCCACCCAGCGTGGTACGAAAATAGCGGCGCAAATCCAGCGCTTCGAGAATCGGGTCGATGAACGCCGCCGGCTTGTTGGTGATCAGGGTAACGATGAACCCGCCCGCCTCGAGGGCATCCAGCGCCTCTCGCACGCCGGGATACACGCGGGTCTGCTCGCAGGGCGCCGCGTGATAATGGCGCAGAAAGTGATCGTGACTCGCTTCGATCAGTGACGCATCTGGCGCCTCGCCCACGACACTGGCCAGCGCGCGCTCGACCAGCTTGCGGGATCCATTGCCGACCCAATCGCGAACCCTGGCCTCGCCCACCGGCTCGAAGCCCTGCTCGACGAGCATGCCATCCACTGCCGCAGCCAGATCAGGGACGGAGTCGATCAGCGTTCCGTCGAGGTCGAATGCCACCAGGCGAATATCGTGAAGCAGCGGATGCATGAGAGCTCCCTTGTGAGAACGGGCCGGAAGATAGGCGTGCGGGCACCAGCTTACCCAAGACGGCGTAAGTTTACGCAACCCACGGATGCCAAGCGGCACTGATCGGCGTATCCTTTGGCCTATCTTTCGTCGAATCGACGGGTGCCGTTTTCCGTGAATGCGCAGTCTCACAGTCCGATATCGTCATCACTCGGCTCTTGCTGTGCCTACTTTTCGCCGGTTACCGGCTTTGCGGACATTCAACGCGACTTCCCGATTCGACAATGCTCGTTTTCCTCGAATGTTCTGGTTTCTTTCCTTTCCGATTTTCCGTCTGGAGCTTCCCATGACCACACCACGTATCGTCGTGGTCGGTGGCGGTGCGGGTGGACTCGAGCTGGCGACCCGTCTGGGTCGCAAGCTCGGCAAGTCCCGGCGTGCCGATATCGTCCTCGTAGATCGCAATCCGACCCACATCTGGAAACCGCTGCTGCACGAGATCGCGACCGGCACGCTCGACTCCGGACTCGATGAAGTTTCCTACCAGGGCCACTCGAAGAGTCACGGCTATCGCTTCCAGCGCGGCACGCTGAGTGCCATCGATCGCGACAACCGGACCCTCACGCTAGAGGCGATTCACGATCACGAAGACGTGGTCGTGCTGCCGGCCCGCCAGCTTGAATATGACTATCTGGTCCTGTCGGTGGGCAGCGTCTCCAACGACTTCGGTACCCCCGGCGTTGCCAGGCACTGCCACTTCATCGACAGCCCGCAGCAGGCGGAGAGCTTTCGCCGCAACATGCTCAATACCTTCCTGCGCTACAGCGACCCCGAGCGCAGGACGCACCCCAAGCTGACCGTGGGACTGGTCGGTGCGGGCGCCACCGGTGTCGAGCTGGCAGCCGAACTCTTCGGCGCATCGCGCATGCTGCACAGCTACGGCTTCACCGCGATGGATAGCGGCAAGCTCGAGGTTCACCTGATCGAGGCGGCGCCACGCATTCTGCCGGCGCTGCCCGAGCGGATCAGCCGCGCCGTTCACGGCGAACTCGAACGTCTGGGGGTCAAGATTCACGTCGATACCCGAGTCACCGAGGCCAACGCCAACGGCTTCATCACCGCCGATGGCGAGCCGCTGGAAACGGATCTCAGCGTCTGGGCCGCCGGCATCCGCGCGCCCGAATTCCTGTCGAACCTGGGTCTCGCCACCGAGCGCAATCACCAGATCAAGGTCAGCCAGACGCTGCAGAGTCTGGACGACGAGCGGATCTTCTCCTTCGGCGACTGCGCCTCCTGCCCTCAGCCCGACGACAAGCGCGTTCCCCCGCGCGCTCAGGCCGCCCACCAACAGGCGACCCACTGCTATCACAATCTGCGCGCGGCGATGGACGGCAAACCGCTCAAGCCCTTCGTCTACCGGGATCGGGGCTCGTTGATCTCGCTGGCCCATTTCGAGGCGGTCGGTAGCCTCATGCGTGGCGCGTCGGCGCGCAGCCTGTTCATCGAGGGCCGGCTTGCCAAGTTGTTCTACGCTTCTCTCTATCGCATGCATCAGATGGCGATTCACGGCATCTTCAAGACCGGCATGACCGTCATCGTCGATGGCCTCAACCGCTACATCCGCCCGAAAATGAAATTGCACTGATGCGTTGACCCCGAATTCGATACACCAGCGGAGAGACAACATGGATCGTTTCTACAATGCCCCCGGCGATGTCGTCGACGACATTCTCTATGCCGCGGCAGCGACTGCCCCGCTGCGCGTCGCCGAGCCGGATAGCGGCTTGCGCATTCTGGTTCGCAGCGACTGGGACAAGCACGCTCAAGGGCGGCGCCAGGTCGCGGTTCTCTCCGGCGGCGGCGCGGGTCACGAACCCGCTCACGCAGGATATATCGGCGAAGGCATGCTGACCGGCGCAATCTCCGGGAGTCTGTTCGCATCGCCCAGCGTCGAGGCCGTGCTGGCCGCGATTCGTGAAGTCTGTGGCGATGCCGGCTGCCTGCTGGTGGTCAAGAACTACACCGGCGACCGGCTCAACTTCGGGCTCGCTGCCGAGCGCGCCAGGAGTGAAGGGTTGAACGTCGCGATGGTCATCGTCGCCGACGACGTGGCCATCGAGAACGCCCCGCAGCCCCGAGGCATCGCCGGTACCGTGCTGGTGCACAAGCTGAGCGGTTATCTCGCCAGCCAGGCAACGCCGCTCGACACCATCCGCGAACGCGCTGGAGCGCTGTGCCGCCAAATGGCATCGCTGGGCATGGCGCTGAGCGCCGCGGCACAGCCAGGTCAGGACGCCGCCGCGCGCTCCCCGGAGCTGGGGCTAGGGATTCACAACGAGACCGGCACGCGAGAGGTCGATCCGAAAAGCGCCGACGACGCCATGACCCTGGTTCTGGACCCGTTGCACAACGCGCTTGCCGATCGTCAGCTCGCCGGGCCCTGGATCGCGATGCTCAACGACCTCGGCAGTTGCTCCACCCAGGAGATGGGCGTACTCGCTGCCAGCCTGCTGCGTCAACTTGGCATCGATCAGGTAGCGCACTTGATTGGCCCGGCGCCGCTGATGACCTCGCTGGATATGCACGGTTTCTCGCTCACGCTGCTGCCGGCAGATGACGACATCGTCACCGCGCTATCGGCGCCGACGAGCGCTCCCGGCTGGCCCGGATTACGGGCCATCCAGACGCCTGCGCATTTTTCGCCGGATACCCGTCAGGATCATGAAGCGCTGGTCGAGGATGCCCCGCAGGACGCCACCACTGCCGCCGCCCTCCAACGGATCATCGACGCCCTGCGCCAGTCGCGTAAGGAACTCGACGCGCTGGATGCCAAAAGTGGCGATGGCGATGCTGGCGCCAGCATGCAGAGCGGCGCCGACGCGATCGCCAGGGCACTGCAGGCCGGGCGCCTGAATACCGCCGCACTGCCTCAGCTATTCGCCGGCATCGGCCAGCTGCTGGCGCGGGACATGGGCGGCTCCAGCGGCGTGCTGCTGTCGATCCTGTTCACTACGGCTGGCTCGTCACTGGATCGGCGCGGCGAACTCGCCAACGCGCTGGCCGCGGGTGTCGAAAAGATGCAGGCCTACGGTGGTGCCGGACTCGGCGACCGCACCATGCTCGACGCCCTGATTCCCGCCATCGAATCGTTGCAACGGGGTGAATCGCTCACCCAGGCCGCGCAGGCCGCCCGCGACGGCGCCCAGGCCACCGCCGCGCTGACCCGCGCCAATGCCGGACGCTCCGCCTACGTGCCGGAAAGCGCGCTCAAGGGTATCGTCGATCCCGGCGCTGAAGCCGTGGCAAGAGTGTTCGAGGCATTGGCGAGAGAGCAATAGCGGCTTGGAGCCCAGCATGACGAAATCTTGAATGTCACGAACTCAGCTTCGGGTCGGCGTGCAAGGGCATCCCTGCCCAGGCACGCCTCTTGCGACATCCATATCGCAAGACCCGGCTGCGTCCGAGCCATCCAGCATGATGCTGAATAGGCGCCGGATGGTGGCGGCAGGATACGCACAGACTCATTTCCCACTGCCTCAATCCAACGTTGCTGGAGGCCACCATTCCGGCAGCAACGCCTGGGCCTCTCGCCGGGCAAACCGATCGTCGAGCAGATGAATCACCCCTTCATCCGTTCCGGAGCGGATCACGCGACCGGCCGCCTGCACCACCTTCTGCATGCCGGGGAAAAAGTAGGCGTAGTCGTAGCCATGGCCGTAGAGCGTCTGCAGCCGGGCACGCATCTGCTCGTTGACCGGGTTGACCTGGGGTAGCCCCAGCGTGGCCACGAACGCCCCGATCAGGCGATCGCCCGGCAGATCGATGCCCTCGCCGAAGATCCCGCCCAGCACCGCGAATCCCACGCCTTCCCCGCTCGTCTCGAACCGCCCCAGAAACGCCTCGCGGGCGTCATCGTCCATACGTGACGCCTGACGCCATATCGGAACCTCGGGGTGACGCTCGGCCAGCCGGTCGGCGACCTGCTCCAGATAGGCGAAACTCGAGAAGAATGCCAGATAGTTACCGCGGGTTGCCCGGAACTGATCGGCGATGCGATCCGCCAGCGGCGTCAGGGATGACTCGCGGTCGGTGTAGCGGGTCGATAATCGCGCGGCGATTGTGACCCTCAGCTGCGAATCCTGAAACGGCGATGCCAGCGTCATCCAGAGGGCATCGTCGGGTACGCCCAGCAGGTCACGATAGTAGGCTTCGGGTGCCAGGGTCGCGGAAAACAGGGTGCCGCCATGGGCTGCGGCAAAACGCGGCGCCAGGAACGGCGCCGGCACCACGTTGCGTAACGTCACCCGGGCGCCGGTATTGCGCTGGCGGCCACGGGGAGACTGCCGCGTCACGTCGCAGATCGAGTGATCGCCGAACACGTCGGCGACGCGACAGAAGTGCTGGGCGTCGAACGCGAACCGTTGCAGCTCGCTATCCAGCGCGATCGGCTGCTCGCTCTGATACTCGACGATCTGCGAGACGGCCTGTTGCAGTGCATTGATCAACTTGCCGGGCAGCGTCTCGAGCACGCGATATTCGACGTCACTTTCCTCCGCCAGCGCTTGCCAGACGGACGCCACTCGCGACAGCGGCCTCTTGAGCGCCGCCGGCAGCGTCGGCTTCAGCCGCCGGAAGGCGGCATGATCGAGCGTCGCGCTATACATGCCCCGCCCCCGCTCGACCAGATTGTGCGCCTCGTCGACGAGCAGCCCGACCTGCAACTGCTGCTGCTGACTCAGGGCGTAGAGCATGGCGTGAAAATCGAACCAGTAGTTGACGTCGCCGATGACGACGTCGGCCCAGCGTGCCATCTCCTGACCCAGATAGTAGGGGCAGATTTCATGGCCGAGCGCGATGTCTCGCAAGCCGGCCCGATCCAGCCAGCCGCGCTCGACCGCCGCCACGCGCGCCTCGGGCAGCCGATCGTAGAAACCATCGGCCAGCGGGCAGGAGTCACCGTGACAGGCCTTGTCCGGATGCTCGCAGGCCTTGTCGCGGGAAGTCAGCGTCAACACGCGCAGGGGCACCGCTTGGACTGCGCTATCGATATCGTCGCACCAGGGTTCGCCCGGGCCGGCCCCGACGAGCCCTTGGCGTTCGGCACCCAATGAACGCAATGCATCGAGCGCCAGGCGCTGGCCAGTGTTGCGCGCCGTCAGAAAGAAGATCTTGTCCAGCGGCTCGCCCGGCATCGCCTTGAGCATCGGGAATAGCGTCCCCAGCGTCTTGCCGATCCCGGTGGGCGCCTGCAGCATCAGCCAGCGTCGGGTGTGAATCGACTTGTAGACCGTTTCGGCCAGCGGCCGCTGACCGTCGCGAAATCCGGCGAACGGGAAGCGCAGCGCCTGCAACGCGCGATCACGCCGCCGCCGGTGGGCCAGTTCCTGTTGCGCCCAGGCCAGAAACGCCTGACAGAGTGTCTCGAACACCTCTCGCAGCTCATCCGCCGAACAGGACTCGCTCAACGGGGTTTCGCGCTGGCTGACGATATCGAAGTAGGTAAGCGTCACCGTCAGTTGATCCAGGCCCCGCTCGGCACAGAGCAAATGACCGTAGACCTTGGCCTGCGCCCAGTGCAGCGCGCGCTGGTTGGCCGGCTGACGGGAGAGATCGCCACGATGCGTCTTGATCTCCTCCAACCGATTGGCGGCGGGATCGTAGCCGTCGGCGCGGCCGCGCACCTCCAGATGGCGATAGCTACCTCGCAGAGCGACTTCACGTTCGTAGCGTTCGCCGCGTCGTTCCCCGACCAGTTGATGACCGGCAATGCCCGCCTGCGCAGAGGGCGACGGCGTGAAGCGCAGATCGAGATCGCCGCGCTTGGCCGCGAATTCACACAGCGCGCGAACGGCGATCCGGTAGCTCAAGAAAGCACTCCCGCCATGCTCTCATCGTCGCTCGCGGCTGCCGTTTCGCCGTTTCGGGCCTCCCAGGTGACGTAGCAGACGCTGACTGGCATATCGTGACGGGCGAAGAACTGAAGCCAGCGTTTCTGATTGTCCTGCAGGCGATCGCCGGGGCCTTTGACCTCGATCATGCGATACGCCGGCGACTCGCTCGTGCGGGCGTCCGGCGAGTCATCGACAGCGGCCGGCCAGAACTGGATCAGGTCCGGCATCCCGGCGCGATTGGCGCGAATATCGCCGAGCAGACGCTCGAACCAGAGGCGAAGATGACTGGCGGGAATGCACTGCAGAGCCAGCTCCAGCACGCGCTCGTCGAGCGCCTCCCAGAACACGAACGGTGACTGGATGCCGCGTTTGTCGTGATAGCGGCGGCGGATGATCTCCGCATGATCGCCCCGTTCAAGCGTCTCCAGGCAGCCATCGATCAGTTCGCGACGACGGGCCTGAAAGTCCATCTCGAACAGATCGGTCGGCCCGCTATGAAACGGGTGGAAGAATGCCCCTGGCAGCGGCGCGAAGATCGCCTCCCAGCAGAGCAGCCCGAACAGGCCGTTGACGAGCACGTTCTCCACATAGCAGACCGGCGCCTCGTCGCGGGTGAGATGCCGGGCCACCGCCAGCTCGACGCTGGATGCCCGAGGCAGTACCAGATCGAGACGCGGTGGTTCCGGTGCCTTCGTGCGTCTCGCTGAAGCCACGCCCAGTTTGCGCCGCAGCCGCGGCAGCACGCGTTCCAGCGCCTGACTCTCCGCGGCGCTGACGGGCGCTGTCTCGGCCTCCCTGGCCAGTGTCAGCGCATCGTTCAGTTCCTGCTGCGCTTCGAGCACGCGAATCTGACGGAGCCGAGCTTCCGGCGCCGAGCAGTCTCGATAGAGCGCCAAGGCCTGATCGAGCTCGCCCTGACGCTCGAGACGATAGGCCAGCTTGTAGATCAGCCGGCCTCGCCGGCGCTCTAGCCAGTCGTTGTCGAACGCGATTCGCGGGATATCCGGCAACAACGACTCCATCGGCTCGTCGGCGTCGAAGCGCTCGCGACAGCGGTGAAGATGATGATAGGCCTCAAGTTCCTCACGCCGGGAGAACGCTCGCGAGGCGGCATCCAGCTCGACGGCCTCGAAGCGATAGACGCCGAGTTCCGCCAGGACGAATTCCGACCAGTGCTGACGCAGGTTGCCGAAAAACATCAGCCGGAACCGCTCGCACATGGCGTCGACGTTCAAACGATAGTGACGCTCTTCCAGCGTCGGCAGCCACTCGGCCAGCGGACGAGGATCCGGCGACTCCGCCTGCAACGCCAAAAGCCAGACACGCTTGCCGGCACTCTTGCCGATACCGAGTTCCGCAAACCACGGGGCCATGTCGGCGGCGATTTCCGCTCGAGTCACCAGCGTGAACAGGGTTTCCAGCGTCAGCGGCGCGCCCTCCTCGATCAAGCCGGCCTCGAGCAGCGGGCCTGCCGCGTGATGGCTGTCGCCGATCTCGGCATAGACCAGGCGACTGGCGCGAAAATCGGCGCCCTTGCGCATGACCATCCGCACCAGCAGCGCCTGAGAGGCTTGAGGCAAGCATTCGAAAGCGGCAATGAACGCCGATTCTTCGGCGCTCAGCAGATCCGCGTAGCGCGACGTCAACCAGTCGAGCACGCGGCGGAAGTTGGCGAGATAGTAAAGCGGATCTTCGAGCGTCGGCAGCGCCATGGGGTCCCCAGCGTCGGACTCAAAACACTGGGTAAGTATACAGACCCTGCGCGAACGTTCGAAGCCTTGGCGCGGCTACTCCCCCAATTCCGTCTTGAGTTCCTGCCACAGACGGCGATAGGCGTGAGTGGCACGGCTGCGAGGTGCCAGGTCCGCCAGCGGCCGGTTTTCGAGACTCATCCGCTCGATGTCGCTGGCGTAGGGGATCCAGTTCTCCAGCGTCCGCCCCAGGGCCTCGGGCGGCGAATCGATCCAGTCGCAGTGCAGGCGCCGACGCCGATCGACCAGATTGAAGAACGGCAGGACGCGTTCGCGCTGGCGCTTCTTGAGATCGAGATGTGTCAGCATCCGGGAGAACGCCTGCACCGACAGCGGGCTGGGAATCGTCGGCACCAGGATGCGATCGGCGGCGCGAATCAGCTGTTCGGCCAGAGTGGAGAGCCCGGGCGGGCAGTCCAGAATCATCAGCGCGTACTCCTCGCTGAATGGCTCGATCAACCGTTTGAGATGCTTGTCGCCCTCGGCCTTGTCCTCGAGGATCCGGTCGAGCTCGCGCAAACGCATGTCCGCCGGCAGCAGATCGAAACGCTCCCAGGGGGTATGCTGGACCTGCTCACCCAGCGGGGACTTCCCCGACAGCAGCTTGCCGACCTTGCGGCTCATGCCGTTCTCTCCGCCCAGTATCCAGGTCGAGGCCCCCTGGGCGTCGAGATCCCACAACAGTACAGGCAGGCCATCACGATTGGCTTCGCGGGCCAGATTGACGGCGGCCGAGCTCTTGCCGACGCCGCCCTTGAGATTGTGCAGTGCCACCACTTTCATGATCGAAGCGTTCCGGGTCGACGTCGTCGGACGGTGACGGGAATTCTACGGTGCCGCGGGATCGGGAGCGATGACAATCTGGTGACATAACGATGACAGTCGATGGCGCTCGATCCAGCGGCGCTTGCTCTCGGCGCTCAGCCGTTTGATCGACGCCTCGAGCTTGAGCGCATCACTGTGGTTGCCGACCACCTGGGCGTGGCGCAGAGTCAATGGCCCCTTGCCGCGCAGCGCCCGGGCGCCACGACCGCGGGCGTGCTGATCGACTCGTCGGGCGACATCGGTGGTGATGCCGGTGTAGAGCGCGCCATTGGCCATCTCGACCAGATAGAGATACCACTGGCGCGGCTCGACGGGTGGCGCCGATGGCTCGACCGGTGGCGCCGACGGGTCGGCGGTCGTCGACATGCGCTGTCAGCTCGCGGCCAGGGCCGAGCGCATCTTGCCGATCACGCCGTCGTAGCGACTGGGATCATCGAGATTTCGCGCCTTGAAGATCGCCGAGCCGGCGACGAACGTATCGGCCCCCGCTCTGGCGATCTCGGCGATATTGTCCGGGCCCACGCCCCCGTCGACTTCCAGCCGGATTGGCAGGCCGCTGGCGTCGATGCGCCGGCGCGCCTCGCGCAGCTTGTCGAGCGCCGCGGGAATGAAGGACTGTCCACCGAAGCCGGGGTTGACGCTCATGATCAGGATCATGTCGACCTTGTCCATGACGTAATCCAGATGGGAAAGCGGCGTTGCCGGGTTGAACACCAGCCCCGCCTTGCAGCCGTGGCTGCGAATGAGCTGCAGCGAGCGGTCGATATGCTCGGACGCCTCCGGGTGGAATGTCACGTAGCTGGCCCCGGCATCGATGAAATCGCCGATCAGCCGATCTACCGGCTTGACCATCAAATGGCAGTCGATCGGCGCGGTGATGCCATGCTTGCGCAGCGCCTCGCACACCATCGGCCCCATCGTCAGGTTGGGTACGTAGTGGTTGTCCATGACGTCGAAATGGATGATGTCGGCGCCCGATGCCACCACGTCTTCGACCTCCTGTCCCAGACAGGCGAAGTTGGCGGACAGAATCGAGGGGGCAATCTTGAAATCGCGCATGAGCGAAAAATCCTTATGCAGGCTGGCTTCTGGCGCTCATTCTAGCGCACGCTTTGCGATCTTTGGCGCCGCCGGACGTAAAACCACTGCGCCACCGAAGACGATGACGCGGTTGGCGTCGACTCTTTCTATACTGCATCTGGCCTTGACCGCGCGTATCCCGTCGGTCACATACAACAACGACGCTTCTGGGGGACATTTCATGCCTCGCTTCATTGCTCCCGCGCTGCCCGCTCGCCGGGTCATTGCGCTCTCCGTTTTCTGCCTGACCACCGCTGTCTCGGCGACATTCTCGATGGCGTTTTCGACGCCTGCACTGGCCCAGTCGGCGATCCTCGAGGGCGAGCGCTTCCATCCCCAGGTCGGCGAACACGCCATGGTGGCGACCAGCCATTATCTGGCTTCGCAGATCGCGCACGACGTGCTCGAAGGCGGTGGCAATGCCGTCGATGCGGCCGTTACTGCCGGATTCGCGTTGGCGGTGACACAACCCCGCTCGGGTAATATCGGTGGCGGCGGATTCATGCTGATTTCTGACGAAAAAAGCGACAAGGTCATCGCCATCGACTATCGCGAGAAGGCACCCGCCGCGGCCTACGAAACCATGTTCCAGAACGAACAGGGAGAGGCCGTCTCCGAGCTTTCGCGCTACACCCACAACGCGTCCGGCGTGCCTGGCACGGTTGCCGGGCTGGCCCTGGCGCTGGACCAATACGGCACGCTCACGCTGGCGCAGTCGCTCGCCCCGGCGATCAAGCTGGCCGACGAAGGCTTCGTCATTCCGCCGCGCTTCGCGGAGGGGCTGGACGAAGCTCAGGATCGACTCAAGCAGTGGGACTCCACCCGCAAGGTGTTCTACAAGTCGGACGGTTCGCTCTATCGTGCCGGCGAGCGATTCCGTCAGCCTGACCTCGCCGCGACGCTCAAGCGCATTGCCGACAAGGGCCCGCGGGAGTTTTACGAAGGCAAGACAGCCGAGCTGATCGCCACAGAAATGAAGAACCACGGTGGCCTGATGACGGCGAAGGATCTGGCCGATTACCAGCCGACGATTCGCGAGCCGGTGCACGGCACCTATCGCGGTTACGACATCTACGCCATGAGCCCGCCCTCGTCCGGCGGCGCGCATATCGTCCAGATGCTCAACATCCTTGAGGGCTACGACATTCACGCCATGGGCTTCAATTCGGCGCGGACGATCCATGTCATGAGCGAGACGATGAAGCGCGCTTATGCCGACCGGGCCGAGTATCTCGGGGATACCGATTTCGTCGATGTGCCGTTGAAGGGCATCACGTCGAAGGCTTACGCCGAAGAACTGCGCGCGCAAATCGATCTCGACCACGCCACGCCGAGCAAGGAGATCGCCGCCGGTCATCCGCTGCCCTATGAGTCCAACGAGACCACGCATTTCTCGATCGCCGACGATAGCGGCCTGGCCGTTTCCAATACCTACACCATCAATTTCAGCTACGGCTCGGGCATCGTCGTCGACGGCGCCGGCTTTCTGCTCAACAACGAAATGGACGATTTCTCGGCCAAGCCCGGCACGCCCAACGCCTACGGCCTGATCGGCGGCGAGGCCAACAAGGTCGAACCGGAGAAGCGCATGCTCTCCTCGATGACGCCGACCATCGTCAAGAAGGATGGCAAGAACTTCCTGGTGACCGGTAGCCCGGGCGGCTCACGCATTATCACCACTACGCTCCAGGTGGTGATGAACGTGATCGACCATGGCATGAATATCCAGAGCGCGGTCAGCGCCCCCCGGATTCACGACCAGTGGCTGCCGGACGAGATCCGCATCGAGGACGGCATCAGCCCGGATACCATCGCTCTGCTCGAAGCGATGGGCCACAAGGTGAGCCAGCAGGAAGCAATGGGCGCGGCGCAATCCATCCTGATCGAGGATGACGGCACCTTCACCGGCGGCGCCGATCCGCGACGCTCGACGTCATCGGCCATGGGTCTTTGAATGGGTCTTTGAACGGGTCTTTGAATGAGTCTCTGAATGAACCTCTGATCCGACGCCAACGATCTGCAGCGCCATCGAGGGTTTCGAGGTGCGGCGGATCGCTGGCGTCGATTCAGTATCATGCCGCCGGGAACGCCGCATGCGCACAGGAGTCCCGATGCCGATTGTCATCATTGCCATCGCCGAATGGTTCGGCACCGCACTGTGGTTCACGCCCAATGCGGTGATCGACGATCTCCAGCGCCTGTGGCAGCTTTCTTCCGGCGACCTGGGCTGGCTGACCGGCGCGGTGCAGTTCGGGTTTCTGCTCGGCACGCTGGCTCTCGGTCTCAGCGGCCTTGCCGATCGCACGCGGGCCAGCCGGCTATTCGCGCTGGCATGTCTGATCGGCGCCCTTTCCAACGCGTTGCTGCCCTACGCCAACGGCCTGGGGTCGGCGGTCGGGCTGCGCGTGGTGACCGGGCTATCGCTCGCCGGCATCTACCCCATCGGTATGAAATTGATGGTGGGCTGGGCTCCGAATCGCACCGGCCTGGGCCTGGGCCTGGCATGGCTGGTCGGCATGCTGGTCCTGGGTACCGCGATGCCGCATCTGCTGGCCGGGATGCACTGGCTGACGCTCTGGCTCGCCTCGCTGCTGGCGCTAATCGCTGGTATCGCCGTGTGGCGACTGGGTGATGCCCCGAGCGGGTCGAAGGCATCTCCCGCCACATCATCGCACCTGGCCGGGCTGGGGGCGTTCCGCATCGCTGATTTCCGTCGTGCGGCCGGCGCCTACTTCGGCCACATGTGGGAGCTCTACACCCTCTGGACGCTCATCCCATTGCTACTGATAGCCGTAGATCCGACGATCTCCTCGAGAACGCTGGCGCTGACCTCGTTTGCCCTGATCGCAATCGGCGCTCCCGGCTGCTGGTTCGGCGGCTGGATGAGCCAGTACCTTGGCAGCCGCCGAGTCGCCGCCGCAGGACTGACGGGCTCGGCGCTTTGCTGTCTGGCGTATCCCTGGCTGGCGCCTCATATCGGCTACGCCCCGCTAGTCGGATTTCTGGGCCTGTGGAGCCTGCTCGCGGTAATCGACTCGCCGCAGTTCTCGGCGCTATCCGCCGGCGCCTGTCCACCGACACTGGTCGGTAGCGCGCTGACGCTGCAGAACGCCATCGGCTTCGCCATCTCGGCCGCCTCGATTGGCCTGCTGGTCCCGGCGCTCTCCACCTGGGGGGCGACGATTGCCTGGTGGTTGCTGCCCGGGCCACTGCTGGGTCTGGTCGGACTTTACCGGATCGGCAAGCCGTCTCGCAGGGCTCACCTCGAGCCAGTCTAGGAAGCGCATCTCTTCTTGGGTTCTTGGGTGGAGCCTTATGGAATAACCGCGCCAATATATAATAAAAGGTTCTATCAAAACGAATTGTCATTCCATTCGGGTTTATTTAGCCTTGCCACTATCGCTAATAATTCGTAGGGAACTGACACATGTTCGGGCTTTCCAGACCTCGCTCGCTATTCGCCGCCTCCGCCTTCGGACTGACCCTGGCGCTAGGCGCCCTGTCGCCTGCGCAGGCCCAGGAAGAACCGCGGGAGCTGCTCAACTCCTCCTATGATATTGCCCGCGAGCTCTTCGCCGCGGTCAATCCGAAGTTCATCGACTGGTGGCAGGCCCAGCACGACGAGACCGTCAGCGTGAAGCAGTCCCACGGCGGTTCATCGACCCAGGCGCGTTCGATCATGCAGGGGATGCGCGCCGACGTGGTGACGTTCAACCAGGTCACCGACGTCAACGTACTGGCCGACGCCGGCCTGGTCGCCAAGGACTGGCAGGATCGTTATCCCAACCACGCCTCGCCCTACTACTCGACCATCGCGTTTCTGGTGCGCAAGGGTAATCCCAAGCACATCGAGAACTGGGACGACCTGGCTGGCGACGATGTGTCGCTGGTCTTTCCCAACCCCAAGACCTCGGGTAACGGCCGCTACACCTATCTCGCTGCCTGGGGCTACGCCGACAAGACCTTCGACGGCGACGAGAGCAAGATCGAGGACTTCATGAAGACGTTCCTCGGCAACGTCGAGGTGTTCGATACCGGCGGGCGTGGCGCAACCACAACCTTCGTCGAACGCGATATCGGCGACGTGCTGATTACGTTCGAGTCCGAGGTCAATAACATCCGCAACGAATACGGCAAGGACGACTACGAGGTGGTGGTACCGCCGGTGAGTATCCTGGCCGAATTTCCGGTGGCCGTGGTCGACGAGTATGCCGAGCGTAACGGCAACGAAGATCTGGCCAAGGGCTATCTCGATTATCTCTATACCGAGGAAGCGCAGCGCCTACTGGCCGGGTTCAACTACCGCGTCAACGACGAGAAGGTTGCCGAAGAATTCAGCGACCGCTTCCCGCAAACCGAACTGCTGCGCGTCGAAGATGTCTTCGGCAGCTGGCCGGAAGCGATGAAGACGCACTTCGCCAGCGGCGGTGAACTGGATCAACTCCAGCGCCGATGATCGCCCAGGCTCTCACGCGACGTCGCGAACGCCGAGTACTGCCGGGCTTCGGCCTGTCGCTCGGCATCTCGCTGACCTTCGTCTCGCTGGTTCTGCTGCTGCCCCTGACCAGTCTGGTGGGGCAGCTTTCGCAGCTGAGCTGGTCGCAGTACTGGTTTCTGATCACCGACCCGCGCCTGCTGGCGAGTTACACGGTCACGCTCCTCGCCGCAGCGGTGGCCGCCCTGTTCAATGCGGTCTTCGGGCTGCTGATGGCATGGGTGCTGGTGCGCTACGAATTCCCCGGCAAACGTCTGGTCGATGCGCTGATGGATCTGCCGTTCGCGCTGCCGACGGCGGTGGCGGGGATCACGCTGGCAACGCTCTACTCCAGTAACGGCTGGATAGGCCGGCTGCTGGAGCCGCTGGGCCTTTCGGTTTCCTACACCTGGATCGGCATCGCGCTGGCGATGGCCTTTACCAGCATCCCGTTCGTGGTCCGTACCGTTCAGCCGGTGCTCGAGGACCTGCCGGCCGAAGTGGACGAAGCCGCGATGACCCTCGGCGCCAGCGATGGCCTAGCGTTTCGCCGGGTGATTCTGCCCTACCTGTGGCCGGCGCTGGTGACGGGTACCGGCCTCGCCTTCGTACGCTCGCTGGGGGAATTCGGCGCGGTGATCTTCATCGCCGGCGGCAAACCCTACGAGACCGAAATCACCTCGCTGATGATCTTCGTCAAGCTGCAGGAGTACGACTACGCCGGCGCTTCGGCGGTCGCCTCGATCGTGCTCGCGACCTCGCTTGCCCTACTGCTCGCGATCAACCTGTGGCAGGGACGTTTCATCAAGCGACTGCATGGAGGGCGCGGCTGATGATCCGAATCGGTGATGCACCGCGCGTCCGCCGTTTGTTGATCGGCGTGGCGCTTGCGCTGACGGCACTGTTCCTGCTGCTGCCCTTGGTGGCAATCTTCGCCCAGGCGTTGATGAGCGGCATCGATGTCTACTGGCAGAATCTGAGCGACACCTACACCCTGGCTGCGATCGGCCTGACGCTGCTGGTCGCGGTGATCACGGTGCCGGTCAATCTGATCTTCGGGGTGTTTCTGGCCTGGCTGGTGACTCGCTTCGCGTTCCCGGGGCGACGCCTGCTGCAGACGCTGATCGATATCCCGTTTGCCGTATCGCCCGTCGTCGCCGGCCTGGTCTACCTGCTGCTCTACGGACGCAATGGCTGGCTCGGCGGCTGGCTCGACGCCCACGATATCCAGATCATGTTCGCCTGGCCGGGGATCGTGCTGGTGACGGTGTTCGTCACCTGCCCGTTCGTCGCCCGTGAACTGATTCCGCTGATGCAGGCCCAGGGTTCGCGTGAAGAGGAAGCCGCGGTGACGCTCGGTGCCTCCGGCTGGACGATCTTCCGTCGCGTCACACTGCCGAACATTCGCCACGCGCTGCTCTACGGCGTGATCCTGACCAATGCCCGCGCGGTCGGCGAGTTCGGTGCCGTCTCGGTGGTCGCCGGGGCGATCCGCGGCGAGACCAACACGTTGCCGCTGCAAGTCGAACAGCTCTATCAGGACTACAACACCGTCGGCGCCTTCACCAGCGCCTCGCTGCTGGCGCTGTTGGCACTGCTGACGTTGGCCGCCAAGGCGGCACTCGAATGGCGCGCCGCGCGCCGGGAGACCGCGACATGAGTATTCGCATCTCGCAGATCGACAAGACCTATGGCAATAAGGGCCAGGGTCATAAGGCCGACGGCCGCACCCGCGCCCTGGAGCCCATCGACCTCGACATTCACGATGGCGAGCTGATCGGGCTGCTCGGCCCCTCCGGCTCCGGCAAGACCACGCTGCTGCGTATCGTCGCCGGACTGGAGCAGGCCGACGGCGGATCGATCCACTTCGGCGAGCGCGACGTGACCCACGTTCACGTGCGCGATCGGCGTATCGGTTTCGTGTTCCAGCACTATGCGCTGTTTCGTCACATGAGCGTGTTCGACAACGTCGCCTTCGGTCTCAACGCCATGCCGCGTTCGCAGCGGCCCTCGACCGGCGAAATCCGCACCCGGGTGATGCAGCTGCTCGAGATGGTTCGCCTGCAAGATCTGGCCGAGCGTTTTCCCTCTCAACTTTCCGGTGGCCAGCAGCAGCGCGTGTCGCTGGCACGCGCCCTGGCCCTGAAGCCCGACGTCCTGCTGCTCGACGAGCCGTTCGGTGCCCTGGACGCCAAGGTCCGCCAGGAGCTGCGTCGCTGGCTGCGCCATCTCCACGAGGAGCTGCACTTCACCAGCCTGTTCGTGACGCATGACCAGGAAGAGGCGTTGGAGCTGTCGGATCGCGTGGTGGTGATGAGCAATGGCCGGGTCGAGCAGATCGCGACGCCGGATACGCTCTATCGCCAGCCCGCCAACCGTTTCGTGTTCGAGTTCCTGGGCGACGTCAACCGGCTCGAAGGCGATATCGAGAACCAAGTACTGACCTGCGGCAATGCGCGAGTGGCGGTGCCCGGCGTCGAGAATGGCCGCCGGGAACTGCTGCTGCGCCCCCATGAGGTTCGCCTGGACGAACAGCCCAGCGCCCGCGCGCACTTGCCGGTCAGCGTCACTGCGGTAGTGCCGGTCGGTGCCGAGGTGCGGATCGAGCTGGAGGCGGACTGGCTCGGCGAACCGTGGCTGGCGACGATCAGTCATGCCGATTTCGAACGTCTGGCGATCACCCGCGGCAAACGACTATTCGCGCAACCCAGCCGTCTGCATCGCTTCGATACGCCGCGCCCGCAGACACTGGCGCCGTTATCGGTTTCGTGAGAGGAGATCGCCCGATTCGCCTTCGGAATTTCCGTTCGGCGCTTGCCCGCGTTCCGGAAAGTGGCGGACAGTGTCTATAATGGGCGCATCCGCCCCCACGATTCGAGAGGTTAGCGTTATGCGTCAATGGTTTGCGCTCAAATGTACCGCCACGTTGCTACTGCTTGGCCTGCTGACGGCCTGCGCTCAGAGCCCGCAGATTCTTTCCGTGAGCCCCAAGGTCAGCGGCGGGTTCCCGCAAGCCGGCAATGGCCAGTCTGTCTCGCTCGAGGTGGTCGACGGCCGCGACAGTAGCGTCATCGGCACCCGATCCGGCACGGCATCGGCAACCTCGACGATCACCGTCGAAGCCAACGACGTGATTCCCAAGATCCGCTCGCAAGCGGAAAATGCTCTGCGCGGCATGGGCTTCAACCCGACCAGCCAGAACAATGGCGGCCCCTCGCTGACACTGACGCTGGCCGAGCTCGATTACGCCCGGGGCACCGCCGAGCAGCCGATGTTGGGCGCCTCTCAGCTGCAGGCGATCATCCAGGCCGATGTCGCCAATGGCAACAATACCTATAAGGGTCGCTACACGGCCAAACGTTCGCAGAGCTACGCGCTCAAGCCGGACTGGGATACCAACAACCGCATGGTGAGCGAACTGTTGAGCAACGCTCTCGACCGCACCTTCCGCGATCAGCAGCTGGCCAATCTGCTGGCGCGCTGATACGTCGACAGCCTTGACCGGAAATGAAAAACCGCCTGCTACGGCAACGTAGCGGGCGGTTTTGTTATTCGATCCAACACGGTCGGTGTTTCGATGATCGTGACGGTACGCCGCTAGTTCGCGGGACCTCGCCTCACCATCTTCCACACGCTTTCGGTCAGGCCATCCTCGGCTGGCGAGACGTCACACAGCGTCAGCTCGAAGTTGGGCGACATCAGCGACTCCACTTCCTCGTGCGTCACGCTGAACGGCGGGCCGCGCTCGGGATCGTCGTGGGTCAGGGTGATCAGCAGCCCCCGCCCGCCCGGCAGCAACAGCTGGGCCAGATGATGGGCGTAGCGCTGTCGCGCCGCCAGCGGTAGCGCGACGAGAGCGGCACGATCGTAAAAGCCCGCCAACTCGGCGGCATGGTCGACCTGAAATCGGAACACATCGCCGCACCACAGTTCGATATTGCCCTGGCGGGTGCAATCGAACCCTGACTTCCCGGACTCTGGCTGACGATAACGCAGTACAGGCTGAGCACTCTGGGCGACGAACTGCTCGATGGCCAGCGGCGAGAGTTCGATCCCCAGCACCGGATGACCATGCTCGGCCAACCAGCGCATATCCCGGCTCTTGCCACATAGCGGCACCAGAATCCTGGCCTCGGCCTCCAGACCGATCGCCGGCCAGTGAGCCGTCAAAGCCGGATGAGGCGCCTCGCGATGAAACCCGATGCGCCCCTGTTGCCACCGTTCGAGCCAATCCGCTGCGGTCACGAGGCACTCCCCGCGAGACTCAGAACCAACGGTCGCGCTTGCGCCGACGACGCGGCAGATGCGGCACGATCAGTCCGACGATCAAACCCGCAGCCGCGACACCACCGCCATACATGAAGTAGCGCATCAACAGGTCCTCCTTCTGCGTATCCAGACGTGCCTGCATCTCGCGCATCCTGCTCTCGGCCTGAGAGTAGGACTCGTCGAGCTGATTGTTGGTGGTCTGGAGTTCATCGACCTGCGCCTCACGGCTTTGCAGTTCGTTGCGCATATCGGCCACTCGCTGGTTCCACTCGTCGTCGATGCCGTCGAGCCGCGTGGTCAGCTGATCGACTTTTTTCTGCAACGCCGGCAGCTGCTGCTGGGCACTGGGCTCGTCCTGCACGAACTGGGACTGAACCCAGACCTCGTCCCCATCGGGGCCGCGAACCTGGGTATAGTCGCCCTGCGTCTGCAGCACGGTGACCGGATCGCCACTGGTCAGCGTACCCACAATGCGGTAGCCATCGGTTGGACCGCTGCGCACGAACGTGGTCAACGAATCACTGATCCAGTGGCCGTTCTGCGCGATGGCAGGAGCGGAAAACAGGGTCGCGCTCAAGGCGCAACCCAGAACTACATTTCGAATTTTCAACATATCGTCGTGATCTTAAGTGGCTAATCGATAACGGTTGGACATTGACTGGTTCACGCGACGATGAGACCACGCCTCGCTTCCTGCAAGGGCGGTGAATCGATCATCCACACTTTCTGTGGATAACCATTTGGACAACCTGCGCATCGATGAGCCTATCCACCGGCTGTCTCGGCATTGCGACAAATTGGTGAAAATCTGACCAACCCCTGATTTTTCAAAAACTTTCCGAAACTTCGAAACCGGTCGTCTCAGGTATCATCCCGGGGCGGCCACGCCATGGGCCGCGGGAATTCGGCGACGTTACCTTCGGACTTGACGGCCTTGGCAATCCCCCCTCGTTCCACTTCGTCGATACGGACGATGGCACTGTAGGGAATGTAGCTGCGGTTGACGCCATCGAAGGTGCGTCGAAGCTTCTCCGCGCCGGGATCGACGACAACCTTGGACTGATCCTCGAACACGAAAGCTTCGACTTCAATGAAGCCCCACAGATCGCTTTGAAAGATCTCCCTAGCGTAGAGTTCCCAAACTTCACCCTGATTGTGAAACACTACCCGATAGATCGGCTTGCTGGGCATAGATGAACGGCTCTCTCGATATCTTTGCCAACGCTGCCGAGCCTTTCGACTCGAGACATCATCCCCGATTCTCGGCTCTCAGCGTGGCATTGCAAATAGGCGCAAGGGTACCACAGCCATCGCGCCATGCGAGCGACGCGGGTTGGCTGTATCGGGTCAACGGCCGTATAATGCCGCGTTTTCAAGGACGCCTGCTCGATGGAGATCCATTCAGGCAGGCTTTCCATCTTGTTTTTCTCCTCTCTTTTCCACGACAGGGCACCGGTGACGCGCGCATGGCCGCAGCAACGCAACCTATGACGAAGAAGCTCTTCATCAAGACCCACGGCTGTCAGATGAACGAGTACGACTCCGCTCGCATCGCGGATCTGCTCGGGGAATCTCATCGTCTGGAAATGACCGACAACGAGGGTGATGCCGACGTCATTCTGCTCAACACCTGCTCGATTCGCGAGAAGGCACAGGAGAAGGTGTTCCATCAGCTCGGACGCTGGAAGAAGTTGAAAGCCGCCAAGCCGGATCTGGTCATCGGCGTCGGCGGCTGCGTTGCGAGCCAGGAAGGCGAGAATATCCGCAAGCGTGCGCCCCACGTCGACATGGTATTCGGCCCGCAGACGCTGCATCGGCTGCCAACCATGCTGGACGCCCGCAACAAGGGCGCATCGCCGATCCAGACGGTGGACGTCACGTTCCCCGAGATCGAGAAGTTCGATCATCTGCCCAAGCCGAAATCCGACGGCGCGACCGCATTCGTGTCGGTGATGGAAGGCTGCTCGAAGTACTGCACCTTCTGCGTGGTTCCCTACACCCGTGGCGAAGAGGTCTCGCGCCCTTTCGAATCGGTGATGGAAGAAGTCGTTCATCTGGCCGACCAGGGCGTGCGCGAGATCAACCTGCTGGGCCAGAACGTCAACGCCTATCGCGGGCCGGATGCCGATGGCGACGAGATCGATCTGGCCGAGCTGATCGCCTGCGTGGCGGCGGTCGACGGTATCGACCGCATCCGCTTCACGACCTCGCACCCGGTCGAGTTTTCCGACAGCCTGATTGAAGCCTATGGCGAGATACCGGAGCTGGTAAGCCACCTGCATCTGCCCGTTCAATCAGGCTCGGATCGTATCCTCGCCGCCATGAAGCGCGGCCACGATCGCGACATGTACATCGACAAGCTCGAGCGCATTCGTGCCCTGCGTCCGGACATCAGTTTTTCCTCGGACTTCATCATCGGCTTCCCTGGCGAGACCGATGCCGACTTCGAAGACACCATGGACCTGATCCATCGTATCGGTTTCGATGCCTCTTTCAGTTTCATCTACTCGAAGCGACCGGGAACGCCGGCGTCCAGCCTTCCCGACGAGACTTCGGCGGAAACGAAAAAGCAGCGGCTGGCGATCCTGCAGGATCGACTCAATCAGCAGACTGCCCAGATCGGCCGCCGTATGGTCGGCAACGTCGAACGAATTCTGGTCACCGGCTTCTCGCCCAGGGACCCAGGGCAGCTCTCAGGCCGAACCGAGAACAATCGGGTGGTCAATTTCCGGGCCGACGATCCGACGTCGCTGATCGGCTATTTCGTCGATGTCAGTATCACAGAAGCGCTGCCCAATTCGCTGCGCGGCGAGCTGGTTTCCGGCGAGCGCCATTGAGCTTGTCTCGGCCTCCCCACCTGAACTCAGACGCAATGCCGCGAGACGCATGCGACATTCCGTCAGAGAGATGCGGCGTTGCCCTGCTTCAGCGCTAACGGGTGACGCGAAGCCGGTGGCTGACACTGGTTAACCTCAAGCATTGCTCCGACAGGAAACTGCGCAGTAAGCTGGCGATATGGCAGTCGTGCTGCGCTTTTTCCAAAGCCATATTTTCAAATCCATTTTTTCAAAACAACGGACCTCTTTGCGTTGACCCAAGACCAACAGTCTGACAATCGCGTCGTCTCCTTGACGCTCGAACCCAACGATCCCATGCGTCTGGCCAATCTCTGCGGTCAGCGCGACGAACACTTGAAACTGGTCGAGGCACGGCTCGGCGTCACGCTGCGCAACCGCGGCAACGTCTTCCAGATGGCCGGCCCCGACGCTGGCGTCAAGGCAGCGGCCAACGTGCTCGAGCATCTCTACCGCGAGACCGAAGCCGACGAACTGACCCCGGACACTGTCCATCTCTATCTCCAGGAGTCGGGGGTCGAGGCGATGGAAGAGGAGATCGGCGATATCGAAGCCGGTGGCCTGCTCATCCGCACGCCGCGAACGCTGATCAAGCCGCGCGGCTTCAATCAGCAGGGCTACGTCGCCAGCATTCGCCGTCACGATATCAACTTCGGGATCGGCCCCGCGGGTACCGGCAAGACGTATCTGGCGGTGGCAGCGGCCGTGGAAGCGCTCAATCGTCAGGAGGTCAGGCGCATTCTGCTGGTGCGCCCGGCGGTCGAGGCCGGCGAGAAGCTCGGCTTCCTGCCCGGCGACCTGGCGCAGAAGATCGATCCCTATCTGCGCCCGCTCTACGACGCCCTCTACGAGATGCTGGGCTTCGAGCAGGTCAACAAGCTGATCGAGCGCCAGATCATCGAGATCGCCCCGCTCGCCTACATGCGCGGGCGTACGCTCAATAACGCCTTCATCATTCTGGATGAGAGCCAGAACACCACGCGCGAGCAGATGAAGATGTTTCTGACGCGTATCGGCTTCGGCTCGACGGCGGTGATCACCGGCGACGCGACCCAGGTCGACCTGCCGCGTGGCACGAGCTCGGGGTTGATTCACGTGCTAGAGGTGTTGCGCGATACGGCCGGCATCGGAATCACCCAGTTCGCGCCCAAGGACGTCGTCCGCCACCCGCTGGTGCAGCGCATCATCGAGGCCTACGACATTCACGAGGCGACCGAAGAAGCGGCCCAGCGACAGCGTCGGGAAGATCGCCGTCAGGCGCGGCTCGAGACCGAGACCCACCGGGGCCACGACGACTCATGACCCCGGAGATCGATCTCCAGATCGCCGTCGGCGACGAAGCCGAAACGGCTCTCCCGAGCCAGTCGGATCTCGAAGACTGGGTCGGTGCGGTACTCGCTCATGAGGGCGATACTCGCCACGAATTGACGATTCGCGTTGTCGAACGTGACGAGAGCCAACAGCTCAACCGGGACTATCGCGGCAAGGACAAGCCGACCAACGTGCTCTCTTTTCCGTTCGAATCCCCGCCAGGGATCGAACTGCCTCTGCTCGGCGACCTGGTGATCTGCCACGACGTGGTAGCCAACGAAGCGCAGGAACAGCAAAAGTCAATCCACGATCACTACGCCCATCTGGTAATACACGGCTGCTTGCATTTGCTCGGCTATGACCATATAGATGATGATGAAGCCGAGCAGATGGAAACTCTCGAGAGAGTTCTGCTCACCCAGTTTGGCATTGAGGACCCGTATCGCGTCGTCGATTCGAAACCCGATGCCTAAACTCCGACTCAAAGCGTCAACATCCAGCATCATGCCGATACCGACGAGATCTTCCTGCGGTCATGGGGAAGCATCCAGCGAGACCCCAAGCCTGATGGCCGAAGCGCCTGACGAGCCTCCGCCAAGCCGCGCCCGAATCGCGGTTGGCCCCTTTTGGATATCGATCATCGATTCGCCGCGACTCTCTTTCGAGCGCGCCGCGAAGGCATCGTGTCGCCTACGGGCATTGCGATGGAGCGATAGTCCTTTTCCCTTCCGTGTGTCATTCGAGGATAAGAGACCACAGTCATGAGCGAAGACCGATCGAGTAGCCAGAGCAGTCGATCCTGGCTTGAAAAACTGATCAGTACCTTCTCCAGCGATTTCGATGAACCCAGCTCGCGTGAAGAGCTGCTCACCTTTCTGCGCGAGGCCGGCCCACGCCTGAACCTCGATCAGGATGCGTTGACGATCATCGAAGGCGCATTCCAGATCAGCGATCAGCAGGTGCGCGAGGTGATGATCCCGCGCTCTCAGGTCACCGCCATCAGCGTGACTCAGCGCCCGGAAGACTGCCTGCCGATCATTCTGGAAACCGCGCATTCGCGCTATCCGGTCATCGACGACAATCTGGACGACGTGCTCGGCATCATGCTGGTCAAGGATCTGCTCCCGCTACTCAAGGGCAACACTCAGGAGCGCGAGGCTTTCGCCCTGCGCGACGTGCTGCGCCCGGCGATGTTCGTGCCCGAATCCAAGCGTCTCAACAGCCTGCTCAAGGAGTTCCGCGATACCCATAATCACATGGCGATCGTGGTCGACGAGTATGGCGGCACCGCCGGTATCGTCACGATCGAGGATATTCTCGAGCAGATCGTCGGCGATATCGAGGACGAGCACGACACCGACGAGGAAGAGGATATCCGCGACATGGGCGACGGCACCTATGCCGTTCGCGCCTTGACGCCGATCGAAGACTTCAACGACCACTTCGACACCGAGTTCTCCGACGAGGAGTTCGATACCGTCGGCGGGCTGATCATGCAGCGCTTCGGCCACCTCCCGGGTCGCCACGAGCATACCGATCTCGGCGAGTGGCGCTTCACCATCCTCAATGCCGACAATCGACGCATTCGCCTGCTCCAGGCCAAACCGGTACCGACCGAAGTCGAAAACGAAAACGAACCGGCACGGCGCATCGAAAGCTGAGCGATGCCTGATTCGAGGCTCGGGCGTCTGAGTCGGAACTGTAGGTGCGGGACTGTAGGCTCGGGACTCTAGGCGCAGGTCAGCGCGGTTGAAAGCACTTAACGCATTCATTCAGCAACTTTGGTATAAGGGGCACTTTTCGCAAGGAGCGCCCCTGACATGCCGCAAGCCAAGCCGTTGATTTCCGCCCGCCGCCCTTGGCCGGGTTATCTCGCTGCGCTGATTGCCGGCGGGTTTGCCACGCTCTCTTTCGCACCCTTCCATCTGTGGTGGTTGGGACCGGTAGCGGTTGCCCTGATGTATCTCGGCCAGCATCGCTTGAGCGTGGGCCAAAGCGCGCTTCGCGGCTGGGTGTTCGGCGTTGGCCTGTTCGGAAGCGGCACTTCCTGGGTCTATGTCTCGATTCACGACTACGGCTATACCGGCGTACCGCTGGCGCTGTTTCTGACCGCGCTTTTCGTCGGCACGCTGGCTTTATTCCCGGCGCTCGTCTTCGGGCTCTATCGTCGTTTCACTTCGCCGCGACTGGCCTTTCTCAGCTTCGCGGGGATCTGGGTACTGGGCGAGGCCTTCCGCAGCTGGGCGTTCACCGGTTTCCCTTGGCTGCTGCTGGGCAGCGCCCAGGTCGATTCGCCGCTGGCACCTTGGGCGCCTATCGGCGGCGTCTATCTGCTGTCGTTGATCGTCGCGCTCACCGGCACACTCCTGGTCGAATTTTGTCATCGTCGCTGGTGGGCCATCGCTCCTATCGCACTGCTCTGGCTGGTGCCGCTGGCGCTACCCGCCCAGTGGACGACACCGGCCGCCGACCCGCTGCGCGTCGCCTTGCTGCAGGGCAATCTGCCGCAACTCGCCAAATGGAGCGCCGATGGCCAGCGTGATGCAGTCAACACTTACTCTCGCCTGACGCGTCAGGTGCCTGACGACGTCGACATCATCGTCTGGCCGGAAACCGCCCTGCCGATGCTCGAACAGCAGGCGCGTCCGTTCATGGCGCGCTTGCAGTCGACGCTGCCCAGCGACACTTCACTGCTGACCGGCGTCGTCCAGCGTGACGCCGAAGGGCGTTACTACAACGCCATCACCGGCGTCGGCGATACCCGCGGCGAATACCGCAAGAGCCATCTGGTGCCGTTCGGCGAATTCCTGCCGCTGGATTTCCTGCTGCGCGGGGTCATCGATTTCTTCGACCTGCCGATGTCCGACTTTGCCGCTGGGGACGATTCCCAGCCTCCGATCCTGACCCATGGCATCGCCATCGGCAGCGCCATCTGCTACGAGATCGTCTACCCCGATCTGGTCGCAGAACGCGCGCGAAATGCCAACGTGCTGCTGACGGTTTCCAACGACACCTGGTTCGGCCGCTCGATCGGACCGCTGCAGCATCTGCAGATGGCGCAACTGCGTGCCTTGGAGAACGGCCGCTACGTCGTTCGTGCTACCAGTAACGGGGTCACGGCGATCATCGACGATCACGGCCGCCTGCGCGAGCGAGCGCCGCAGTTCGAAACCGCCAGCGTCGTCGGCGATATCGTCCCCATGACCGGACAGACGCCGTTCACCCGCACCGGCAGCTGGCCGACGTGGCTGCTGTCATTGTTACTGCTGGCGCCGGCACTGGTGTGGAAGGCCCGCCAGCCCAGGTAACACCCCGCCGTATGCCGCCACGCCCTGGCACTCCAGCCAACGGGCGTGGCGTCACGATTTTCGACCCTGTGTCATTTCCGGATATGCGACGCCGGTTTATCGAATGGTTCCGAGCCGGCATTCGAGGCTTGCCTCCCGCCTGACGATAGCGTTGGATGGAGCTCTTCATTTCCGGTCATCGAGTATGTCATGACACTGTCTCAGGTCTCCCCCGACGATATCCGCAGCGCCTTCTCCCAAGCCATGTCGGACATGTACCGGCAGGAAGTGCCGCAATATGGCGATCTGCTCGAACTGGTCGCCAATATCAATCAGACGACGCTCGACTCGGATCCGGCGCTGGCCGCTCGGCTCGACGCGCAGAACGAGACCTCGCGCCTGGGCGTCGAGCGTCACGGGGCGATTCGCGTCGGCACCGCCGATGAGCTGTCGACGCTGAGACGCGTATTCGCGCTGATGGGGATGTATCCCGTCAGCTACTACGATCTTTCCGAGGCCGGCGTGCCGGTTCACTCCACGGCTTTCCGCCCCATCGACGAGAGCTCGCTTCAGCGCAACCCTTTCCGGATCTTCACGTCGCTGCTGCGCCTGGAATTGATCGAGGATGCCGGCCTGCGACGTCAGGCCGCCTCGATTCTCGCCGAACGCGACATCTTCACCCCCGGGGCGCGCGAACTGGTCGAACTGGGTGAGCGCCAGGGTGGCTTCGATCTTGACCAGGCCGCGCGTTTCGTGACCGAGATTCTGGAAACCTTTCGCTGGCACCGCGACGCGACGGTCGACCATGACACGTACCATGCGTTGCACGCGGCCCACAGACTGGTGGCGGACGTGGTCTGCTTCCGCGGTCCGCATATCAACCATCTGACGCCGCGAACGCTGGATATCGACGCCGCCCAGACCGCGATGCCGGACTATGGCATCACGCCCAAGGCCGTGATCGAGGGGCCGCCCCGGCGCCAGTGGCCGATCCTGCTGCGCCAGACCAGCTTCAAGGCCCTGGAAGAATCGGTACGGTTCGCCGACAGCGATGGAGGCACTCACACCGCGCGTTTCGGCGAGATCGAACAGCGCGGTGTCGCACTGACACCCAAGGGACGCGCGCGATATGACGAGCTGCTGGCCCAATCCCGCCAGGCGCCAGCCGCCGCCGACAATCTCGCTCATCAACGCCAGCTGGGCGAAGTCTTCGCTGCCTTCCCCGATGACGCGGCAACGCTGCGGCGTGAAGCGCTGGCGTACTTTCGCTATCAGCTCAGCGACAGCGGGCGCGAGCGCCTGGCCAGCGGCGAGTCGGCCCCGGCTTCCCTCGACGAGGCGGTGGGGACGGGCTGGATCGATGCCACCCCGATCACATACGAGGATTTTCTGCCGGTCAGCGCCGCCGGCATCTTCCAGTCGAACCTCGGTGACACCCAGCAGCAGGCGCGGGCCAGCGAGTCTCGCAGCGAATCCAACCAGAGCGCCTTCGAGCTGGCATTGGGTCGGCCGGTTCACGACGAATTCGAACTCTACGGACGTCTGCAGCAGGACTCGCTGGAACGAGTGCAACAGCAGCTCGGCATCGAGGATTGAAGTTTTTTCGTCGCCGACCCGCGAAGCTCGTCGCAGCCAGAACACTTCTCGTCGCCTGAATGCCGATAGCACATCGCCTGTCACCCTAGGCTGAGAGCTTCCCTCTCGAGACCCCACGGAGACAGGCAATGGCCACGGTCAACAACAATAATGCGACCGCCTCACTTTCGACCGATGTCGACCTTTCAACGCTACGCAAGGTGATCGCGGCCTCGGCGATCGGTAACTTCGTCGAGTGGTTCGATTTTGCCGTCTACGGCTTTCTGGCCGTGATCATCTCGCAGCACTTCTTCCCGCCCGGCGACGATTCGTTGGCACTGCTGCAGACGTTCGCGGTTTTTGCCGTGTCGTTCGCACTGCGCCCGCTCGGGGGCATCTTCTTCGGCATGCTGGGCGACAGGATCGGGCGCAAGCGCATCCTTGCCGTGACCGTGCTGCTGATGGCCGGGGCCACGACACTGATCGGCGTGCTGCCGACTTACGCAAGCGTCGGGCTGTTTGCCCCGCTGGCGTTGGCACTGGCGCGTTGCATTCAGGGATTCTCCGCTGGCGGCGAGTATGCCGGCGCCTGCGCCTTCGTGATGGAACACGCGCCGACGCACCGCAAGGCCCGCTACGGCAGCTTCGTGCCGGTTTCCACCTTTATGGCTTTTGCCACCGCGGCGGCGCTGACCTTCGTCATCAGCACCATTATGTCCGAAGAGGCTCTGAACGCCTGGGGCTGGCGTATTCCGTTTCTGGTCGCCGCGCCGCTGGGGCTGATCGGGCTCTACATGCGCCTGCGACTGGACGAATCCCCCGCTTTCCAGGCCCTGAAAGCACAACATGCCGTGCCGCAGGCACCATTGAAAGAAACCGTCCGGGCGCACGGCGCGACCATTGTCAGTCTGAGCGCTTTCATTTCGGTCACGGCGCTATCGTTCTACATGTTCACCACCTACTTCACGACCATAAAAGGTGAGGTGTCGTTAACGACTAGAACGATGGGAACGAACACGCATGTCACTGACCGCAAACGATTTCGACATCACAATAACTGATCCAGCCCTACGCCTGCTGTCTGCTGGGCGTTCGCTGTATCTCGCGACAGAGGTTGCTATCACTGAGCGTGAGACGCTACACACTGCGATAGCAAACTATGAACTGAAAATCACGATCACAGACAACGAATATCTAATTGATTTTGTTAGGAAACCATTGATACGAATCGCTAGCCCATCTATTTTTCAGAAATTCGAGGACATCAAAAACGATCTAGGTCGGATGGTTTGGGATCAATTTTGTATTGAGAATCAGCAACTTGTCGACGAGAAACTAGGCCGTTAACCTTACCCTCTTCCACCGATTGTCAGCCTCTCGATATACTGTATGTATGAACAGTACTTGAGAGGCTGCTATGGACACTCCAAAGAAAGCGTTTTTTGACCGTCGCTCTGATTCGATCACGAAGTGTCGCCGCTGGAAACAGCGCTTGCAGATGATGGGCTGGATCGATGCTCGCCAGCGTCTACCGCCACCGGGCGTGATGATCGAGTATCATGCTAGCTACAGGTACAGTATCTATAGCGGGCGATGTGTCCTGAATGATCAACCGTTTGGCGATACCCACCGAGCGGGGACGCATACATTCTTTTTGTTGAATCGAGATAATGGCAATATAAACGCTGTCGTCTGGCGTGTGTACATTCTCCACGCTGATAGAATGCTGCATAGAAATTAAAAAGAAATTTAGGGGGACGAAGTGGAAACATTGATAGCTAACGGCATTGGAGTAATCATAACACTAACATTAATTACAATGTTATTAGGTGCGATTTTAACAATTTACTATCTCTTTAGCAAAGTTGAACTTATAGGCGACTCTCCATTTTGGGAAAAATTCTCAGTATTAACTGTTTCAATAATATTTACTATTGTCGCCGCAATAGCCATCTCAGTATCTTTTTATTTTTATGCGTCTCAAGTAAACAGCGAATCGCAAGATATTATTGCGAGATGGGATGCGCTGGGATCAGTATTATCAGGCTTTTTTGCACCTGCTGCGGCATTTTCAATATTGATTACAATGATCTATTTTCAGAGACAGCTAAAAGAACAAAAGGCTCAATTCTTGATGCAAGTTAGACAACAACAAAACATAAACGAAAAACAAATTGAATCTTTGGAATTTGAGAGATACGACAAACATAGAAGAATATTTTTCGAACGAATAGATTATCTAGCCGAAAAGTACAAAGGCAATATTCTGTTCAGAGATAAAGAAAACCTGTATGAACGACTATATCCAGAGAACAGCCCAAGCTTATGCAAGGTAAAGCTTAAAGATCATCACGGCTCAATTATTAGAGAAATTGAAGAATCTATGTCGACAATAAGATCGATGCGAGTCGTTGACGCAGAAACGGCAAATACTATAATTTTCAATTATAGTAAGCTGCATGGACTTCTTGATATAAAAGTAACAACAGCAGCAAGCGATGGGGACGTTTACACATACGCGAGAAAACTTTGTCTAAATGTCCTTGTCGAGAACATGGGAAACGCAATAATTGAAGATATAATAAAGTCCATATATGTATATGGCGGCATCCAATTCAACCATGCAATAATACTTCAATTTAACTATACGAAAACCACTGAAATACTAAAGCAACTTTATGAGAATAAAGTTAGAGATGAAATCATAAGCATTACCGACGAAAACCCAAGGATAAGAAAAATGTATGAAGTGAGAGAACACCTAATAAAGTTGGGTGAAGAGAAAAATGAAATAGAACAAAAACTAACCGAAAGGCTAAATGAAAAGTTTTGGACAAAAGAACTTTTATCTAGCACACATATGGACAAAGCCTTCACTGATTATCTCCAGCAACTAATGAACCAACCTGGATTTGTGCGAAAAGACTATTATACAGAACAATATCACTTGCTATTGGATAATATCAATAATGCACTGTTTGGTAATTTAATCCGTCGAAAGCCCAACTAATGCTTTCCAATTCTTCTAGAGACTGAGCGTCAAGAATCCGGCGCTCTACCCTCTGACTCATGAATTTCGGCAGATTCTTCGGGCTCGTCAACAGGCATAGACAATCGTAGATCGATCCAACGGCCATCAGGTATATCTACGGGATCACCTGCGACTATCATTGCTGTATTAAAATCGAACTTCCGGCTAAATGTTCTCACAGTAATAGTCTTATCTTCTGCTGTTTCGGTTTCTACAAAACATAAACGATTTCCATTCACGTCCTGTGGTATTTCGATTGTCCAGCCGTCAGATGCGAACCCTAGAGACCCTGAAACCGTATATACACCTACGTCATCATGTGATGCGCTTACGCCTTGTGCCTCGCTATTGTATGCACCGCAATTATCAAGAGTGAACCCATCACCCGCCGCATCTAATGCGTCATTAGCTAACCTGAAAATCGGGGACGCAGATTTTATAAAACCATTTGAATCAGTAGTCGTATTATTGCTAGATAGAACCTCTGCCCACACATAAGCATTTGACGGAATGTCAGTAGCCCCGGTATCAACATCGGAATTCAATATACCTACTGCTAGTCGCGGATTGCTACCTAACGAATTCACCGCTAGATATCCCGCACGATTAGGAGAACGCGCTAGAGAAATTATCTGCGCCCAATTGAAAGGCATATTAGTAAATAGTGGTGTGTCAGTATATGAAGAGGAAATATTATATTTCCCACATGTCGTGATCTGATCACCCCAGAACGGATCAACAGTAGATGTTATTGAAACCCGCCCTTTCAGATACTCATTCCATTCACCGGCATTACCGGTATGCCACAATTCGCGATTCGGTCCTAAAGACCCATTATACGTCGTCTGAATTCGGGCCTCTGGTTCATTACCGTTGTTAGATAGCCACAGATAACGGAAATCGCCGTAGCGTTTTGTAGCTAATAAGCAACTATAGATATCTTTTCGACTAATATCAGGATCAGTAGTCGCGCTATCAATCGCGTATATGCCGGGCGTTTTTGCATCACTCAAAACAGATATAATTTTACCATCAGCGGATCCAATCCCGAATTTTTGGATCTCAGTTAAAACAGAGCTTTCAAAACCGATTTTAGAACGTAGTGTAGATGCTGAACCGACAGGCGCGGATGACAGCGAATCGAACAGCGATAGATTGCCAAGCTTTCCAGCATTAGCAACATCTACGCCCGCTTTCAATACGTCGACTAACTCATGCGCTCTAGATTCGACCTCTCCAAGCCAATCGTTCGCATTTTGAACATTAATTGTATCTGCCATTTTTATTGTTATTCCTTATTATTATAATTATTTAGGAGTATTTGATACCCATCACGCTAATCCCGCGATACGATGCAACGATAGTACCTGATGCATCACCGCTTTTTTTCATAGCAACTGTTATACGTTCGCCTCCAAACGATTTCCGGTTTACTATCTGCGCTTTCGGGTCTTGCCCATTAGAGTGTGCCGGGCCGTTGTCAATTCTGAATAAATTATCTGAACCTATATAAGCATTCACTTGATATGTACCGCTAAACAAATTAGTATCGATACGCCATGAAACTGATATTTGAAAATCGGTTTCAAAATCTAGATCATCAATATCTAGTTCTGCGACAGTTTGCCAACTAGTCGATAATGTTTTACCGGATCGCTCGTATGTAGATCGGGGAATGAAAACAGCTTCGTTTTCTAACTGTAGAGTACCAACGACCGCATCCCTAAACATGCCTCGCACAATGAACGCATCATCTGCATAGATTGACCCGCCATCTATCAACGTAGTTCCGGTACGTGTCCACCTATCAGTACTTTCTTTAGCTTTTAAGCCGTCATAAGCTCGCTCTCTTAACTCTTTAAATGTACCCTCATCGCCGCCCTGTACCCCGACACTATCACCGATAGTACCGTTAGATAATGTGCCGCCGTTAATATCGTTGAGTCCGACAGTATTCCACCTAGCTACGTTCCCGATCTCGTCGACTTGCCTAAATCCTACGCGAAGCTCACCGGTCGATGATATTTTCGATGTCAAATCGTCGACATCAATATTAGTCGCTTTAAGGTTTCGAATCAGAGCATTATCGATAACAGTCTGACCGCCTGTCACGACGAAAGGAATAGTAAAATTATTATTTGATTCGTTAATAATCGCGAACGTATCAGCAACAGCGGCAATAGTTGCAGTGCCCCCGCCGACTTGCATACCTATCATCGCTTTTTTGCCGTTCACGTTTACTGTCTGTATTGACTGAGCAACAGCACCATTATTTTTATCGTAAACAGCACTAACAGACGATTCGACAGATGCGAACTGGTCGTCAACCTCAACTTCGTATCTATCAATACGTTGAGAAATCGCATTGTCTTTGCTTGTTAACGCTGATATCTGAGAGCTAACAGATGACTTGTTCGAATTGAACGAAGATTCTAAAGAGCTTATATCACTAGCTAATGACGCATCTTTATTAGTCAATGTAGAGAGCTTAGAACTAACACTAGATTTGTTCGAATTATATTCAGATTCAAGTGAGCTGATATCAGACGCTAAAGATTGATTAGCATCTGTTAGCGTAGACAACTGCGAACTGACAGACGATGAATTCGAATTAAAATCTGAACGTAAATCTGTTAGCGAGTTAGTCAGCGTTCTATCAGCATCACTCAACGCGAGTAGTTGAGTAGAAACATTCGCTGAATTGTCTTGAAATGTCGTATTCAATTCTACAATACGTTGTGCTAATGATTCGTCTTCAGTAACACGCGTAATATTTTCAACAGTAATCGATGCTGAACCAACAGCAGATTGGGTCTGTTGTACTGACTCATGAATCGCCAGCAGCATGTGATCGAGCGCAATAGTTCGATCTAGATTAGATATAGTAGCGCTGTTATCGTTGACTGATGACGTTAGTTCAGTGACAGAATTAGCTATAGCTTGTGTATCGTCAGAGAGCGTTTGTACTGTCGTTTCTACGCTAGACACACGATTATCAACAGTGCTCTCTAACGAATTGAAATCCGTTTTGACATTTTTAGCAGTATCTAACGCAGTTTGAGAATCTGCTAGAGCTTGATCAACATTGACAGTAATAGCTGAAATATCGCTGATTGCTGTATCAATCTGATTCTGTGCAGCATCAATCGCGTCTGCATTGTCTTTAATGCCATTTTCAAACTGATCAAGCAATGCGCCGGGTTTCGTTAGATCATCTAAAACTGCATCAGTGATGTCTGAAACGTTCGTGCCAGTAGTGCCTGATACCGGATACCAGACGCTAACGCCGTACGCGTTGTAGCCTCGAATGTAATAATAATAGGTAGTGCCGGATTTTAGAGACGTATCGACGAGAGTCGTTGAGTACCCGAGAAATACCGCGTTAGATTCGATTTCAGACGTATCAAGCGCAGTATTTGAGCGTCGATATTCGAAAAGCTGGCCGGGTCTGCTGCTGCTGGGGATCAAGGTGATATCGAACGTGCCAAGCGTCATAGCGACAGAATCAGGGCCTACAGGTAGCAATAATGCCGAAATCGTAGTGGTACGCACTGACCACGCTGATCGGTTCCCGATGCTGTCTACTGCTGCTACACGTACTGACCATTGGCCTCCAACGGTGTCGCGTAGATCGATAGACGTTAACGCTGTGCCCCCGACCGGTTCATAAGCGCTCTGTGTCGGGCTCATCGCTTCTACAACGTAGCTACGTACTCTAGGGTCATCTGCTGGCGTCCAGCTTATAGTTAGACCCTGATGCGACTGTCCACCAGCTATATAAGTATATGATTCTATTGATATATCTAGCGGTGGATTGAGTCTGCCTGTAGGTAGTAGAGTTGTTGGGCTTTCAGGTATTTTTAGACCCTGCTCTATCTGCGCAAATTTATTTTTATTGTGTTCGATTGCTGAAATCGTATAGCTGTTGTCATCATTGTCTGTAACGCTCAACACTCGAAACGTTCTCGCTGAAACGTCAGCACTGGAAAGCATCCAAGGTGCATTTGCTAGCGGGGTTTCACTGAGAGATGTTGCTAGAGTGATTACGTCATCATTGATTGACGAAACGCTGACATGTTCAGTCGACCCGGACGGTAAACGAACAGAAATAACACGATTAGCACCGTCAAAATGTTCAGGTTGTTTATCGATATAGAGCGTTGTTTGAGTTGAGAGATTCCCAACCAAACGACCGCCGATTCTAGCGCCAACGTAATTAGGATCGCTTATCGATATTATTTCGCCGGGTCTCAAATCTGCATCAGCAAAACCGGTTGAAAATTCTAGTAACTCTGTCTCACTCTGTTCAGTGTATAGTGTCCAGAGTCCGAGCCTGCGAGCTTGCCCCCTAGATGTACATCCAAAAGCGGTAATATCAGTTTGATTGAATCCATATTTTTGTATTGCTTCCTGATCTTCGACTAGCTCAACAGTCTTTCGATAATTATCGTCAGGATCATTCCAACTGACCGCGCATACAGTGTGTCTAGTGCTGAGTTTAGATGCTGAATATTTGAACTCACCATCGACTATATTTGAAGTATTGAAAAAACGTGATGAATCAGACGGCGCATCTTGAACGGCCGTTACTAGTCCGGTTGACCAGTACATCATCCCGCGAAATGCCCCGGCAAGGCTGTTTAATACGTCAAAGACTTCAGAACGTGAATTTAAAACAGTGTTAACTGTGAAGCGGGGTTCTGTGTCGCCGTATCCGTCATCTACGTATTCATCACAATACACACCAATTTGATATAGTGACCATTTATCAACGTGTTGAGCATCAATGCCAGCGCCATATCTTTTATTTGTACATAAATCGTAAAAAATCCATGCGGGGTTATTTGTCCAAGATCGTTTAAACGTACCATCCCATATGCCCGAATATTCACGGGATTCAGGATCATAATTTGATGGGATTTGAACTATCAAACCTCTGACCTGATATGCACGATCAGGTATTGAATCACCGAATCTTGAAGCGTCTACTTTTAAGGCCAAATAAGCGGAATCGGGATAGACAAACTTGCCATCAATAATAGTGGTATAAGTTGACCAATAGGTGTCATTTCTGATTGATGAATCGTCTTCGTTGTCATCAGTTAAACGTCTGACACGAATATTCCACGGGCCATTACCAGTTAACGGTATTCTATAGCTGCGCTGATATGGTGAAGTCGTTTTACCTGAAATTGTATCTTTTTTAACTTCAGTGTATGAACTATCAGCAGATGCGACATCAATAGCAATCTGAACGCTGGAACCGTGCAAATCCCCAGTTTTTTTATCTTGTTCAGTTAGTGCTGGAATTTGAATAGTAACGCGTACAGCATCAATATCTGTATCGTTAATTGCTCTGACTACCGCGTCAGATTTCGTGACTTGAGTTGATACATCTGTCGTTGCTTCTACGCCGTCGAAGCCTGAAACATAATCTTGTTCCGTTAAGCCGACGCGTTCATCCCACTCGATTCCACTAAAATTAAAAGAGTCGTCGTCATTCTGTAGCGGAGTATCATCGATATAAATTGATTTAGCGCCGTCGACTAGACCAACAATTTCGCCCTCGCCGATCAAATCTATTATTTTCGCTGTCGCGTTACTCTGCAACGTGTTCGGATCTTCTTGAGCTACCCGACCAGAACCACCACCGCCCTTGCCACCTTTGGCACCGACAATATTAATTACTTCATTCATTATTATTTTTATCCATTTTTATTTTTATAATTGTTCTGTAGATAGACCCGCTGAAACGACAACTGAACCCGTTTTGACTTCGCCAATAATTATTGGAACTGCGATACCCTGCGCTGCGCGGTTGACGGGACCATCAAAAAGAAACGATGCACGCTCTTCGGGTGAAACTTGAGATTCATAATCTGCTGTGTTCTGAGTAGCGAGCGACGTAGAGATGCCTGATAGCACAAGAGATGCACCAGCTACCGCTACAGCACCACCAGATAGAGCGGCTATGCCCGCTACGCCTGCTGCTGGTACGAAGAATGAAGCCCCTATAAGCGCAGCACCGAGGATGGTTTTACCTGTACCGCTACCGGAACCGGCTATCGCTGGCATGATGTGTAGCTCTGATTCGCTACCAAATTTGATGTTTAATGATGATTCGTCTAGAGATGAGTTACCGCGCACCACATGCCATGAGCCAGCGCGTATAGCCGTTTGAAATCCTGATAGCTGTACTGACAGTGCGCGTATAGCTTCTGCTGCGTCGATGATGTCTAGTTGATATAGCTCACCAAATTTTTGTTTTAATGAGCCGTGAAGATGAACATTGACCATAATTTGAAAAATATCCTTGTTTTAGATATTTATCAAAATTGTGATTTATGTCTGTAGTAGTGGGTAATGTAAGGCAGCCAGCGGGCGATTGGTTCACGCCTAGATATTCGGGTAGTATCGACCGGATTAGATGCTGTGACGTGATGAAGAATTAAATTATTTCCAACATACACAGCGCCGTGATTGGGTACATTTGATCTGAGCTGCATATAGATCATATCGCCGCGTTGCGGCTCATAGACTCTTATGAATCCGGCACTCTCATGATTCATAGAATACAAATCTTGTCCTGATTTCCACCATTCCCAGCTTCGCGGATATTCTGGCAATTTAACGTTTAGCTCTGATTCGTAGTAGTCTCTGATCAGTGAATAGCAATCCTGAACACCATGAATGAAACCCCTGCCGATAAGCGGAGCTTTTTCGATATTATTACCCCACCATGTTAGATTTGACGCGTCTTTACCGTCAGTCGCAACAATCGCAAAGGGGACATCTAACGCTAGTTGTGTTCGCATATCACTTTCACTAGGACATGCAGGATAATCAGGATGTGAATGTATCACAGCTAATAACGTTTCTCGTGTCGCTTTGATCATATCATTCTTACTAACGTGAAAATGATTTTCAGGATCATCAGAGACGTTTCGAACTTGATAGAGTCCAGCTTTCTCAGTTAATAGCCAAACGACCTCAAGCGGATAACCGTCTATCGCTTCATTTTTTATTTGTTGTTCTTGTTCTATTGTTATCATATTAATATCGCTGTAAGCCCGGAAAGCCTCTGAACGGCAGCGGGTTATTTCCGAAACGTTTACGACAGCCATCCGCTAAATCTTTACTGCATGTATCTTTTGCAGGATCAATAACTTTATTACCCTCACGATCAAAATAAGAATCGCTTGCATAGGGACATGTCACGTTTTCATAACTAAATTCCTGATTCTCTGCATTCCAAAATCTGTAGCTGTGCGTACAAGTGTTTTTGATACATTGCCTGTTTGGAATCTGTTTGCCCTGCTGATCGAGCTTGCTAGCTAGTTCGAACGTGATAGAAACTGACGTTTGTGCAGAGCGTCTATCGATATAAAAATGATCGATGGGAAAGGTGGCGCTGGGGTCTGGATCAGAGCCATTATCTAAATGTTTTTCAAATGTTCTAATACGTCGAACGTCACAACCTTCTAGGTTATTTGATCCGATCAATACAGACATAAATGCCAAATCTTGAGCTGGAACAGTTAGCGTTGGCGTCGGTAGCGAACCCTTACCGTTATACTCAAAACCCTCAGATTTTATTGGAAATGGTGTGTAGTCGTAGCCGTTAAAATTCAAAACTTCGTTAGAGTTCGCATGAAAACGTAAGACGCCCTGCCCGTAATTTTTAGCATCAATTTCATACAGTGTGATAACTGCGTCTGTCGTTAATTGCTGTGCTGTAGTCGCGATAATATTATTCATTGATGCGACTCTCTAAACTGTGCACTGATAGTGATACGTTCAAAATTATCGACTGTGCGTGAGAGTTGCGAACACGTGACAGCTCTAGATTCTTCACGATTGAAATCGAATAGAAATGGTTCGACTCCCTTTTTCGATCTAATAAATGCTTCAACTAGTTGAGCATCATCAATTGTCAGATTTGAAAACGTGATGTTAAACGTTGAACGAATTGAATTAATGCCCGCTGGCGATAGCTGTTCATAGCCATCGCCGAAATTGACAGATTTTATTGAAAACTCTAGTTCATCAGATGCGCCGTAATCGACATCTGCCCGATGATTTAAAGTTGGAAATTTTGCATACGCCATTATTATTGTTATTCCTTATTCTTATTATTTATAGTTAGATAGCGCACCACCGTTTCGCTTTTCTTGATTGACCATAGCTAGGAATCTTGCTCTATCTGATTTCATATATTGTTCAAATGCCTGTTGAGTACCCGCATTAGCCCCCGATTCTACGTTTATCGTTGGAGAGTAAACGATTGATGAATTTGAAGATTTAGATGCATCGATTCGCGATAATGTGTTATCCAAAGTCTTGGCTGTTTTTTGTGGTAATACACGTTCACCGGCTTCTAGATTCCACGTGCCTGAATTCGGTACCGTCATGATGCCGTCGTGAGCCTGTCCGACTACGCCTGATATGGCTGTAGCCCCTATAGCGGCCACTGACGCGTAACCCGTCGCACGCACTATGGTAGCCATGGGGATACCCGCTATGCCCCCACCTTGAGCGAGCGCTAGCGTTGCTGCTGTCTCTGTGTTCACTATCGCCTGAGCCATTTGTGCCGCTTTCGATATTAAGAACATCGTTTTATACGCTGCGCTCGATTTGTCTCCAATAGTCGCGATGATGTCTGCTGTACTTGAAGCTAGAGATGACATGACTGATAGCTGTGCCTGACTCGACGCTTGCGCTATCTGTTGCGTCTTTTGTGCTGATAATGCTTCGAGCTCGTTTTTACGTGTTAGATAATCTTCGACGGATTTAAGTTTTTCGTCGTACTGCGATTCATTCAATTTAGTTTCGTCTTTGAAATACTCTTCTAATTTTGATTTGTATTCAGAGATTTTTTGTAGATCACCAGCAGCACCACCGATTTCTGGGGATAATCCAGAAAATTGAGGCGCGTCAGATTGAGCACCGCGATTCGCAGCAGTCGTTAAGTTAGCTGATTGATCTGACGTTAACAGATTGGCTTCACGTAATTTTTGAATCTCTTTTACTTGCTCTTTCGTTGTAGCTAGCGCTTGCTCTCTTTTTGTCATTAATGAGACGACTAGTTTTTCTCGACTCTTCTCTAAAGTCTCAAGAGATTTTTGCGCTTCAATCTGTTTTTCTAATGCAGTATTGATAGATAATTGTTTACGAATAGCTGATTCATTATTCAACAGTGATTGCTGCTCTGCTGTTAGCTGTGATTTCGATTTAATGTCGGCAATCTGTTGATTAAATTTTATTAGCTCACGTTGAGCTGAACCAATTTTGTCAGATGTCTCTGACTGCTGTTGTAGCGATGACTGTTGTTCACGTAGTTTATCGAGATAGCGAGTCGCTGCATCTTCACGATAAGACGCCTCTTTTTTTGTCTCTTTAAATTTATCTTTGATCGCTGCGCGAGCTTTATCAATTTCTTCGGCTGAAAACGGCGTACCTGCTTTTGCAGCAGCTTGAATATTTTTCTCTAAATCTTTATAAGCTTTCGCTTGCTGTTCTGCTTTTGAACGTCCGTCATCGATGAGTTTATTGACAGATGATATTGCTGAAATAGCTCTGTTCTGAATTTTTTGTTTATCAGCTTCAGCTTTAGCCTGCTGTTGTGTAGCAATTTTCTGTGATTCTAATAGTGATAGCTGAATCGTTAGATTCGCTACTTGTGCTTGCGCTGCTGCTACACCTCCTGTTTTTGATGATCGTCCTGATTCTGCTCGTTCTCTAGCTGCTGCTAACTGAGACTGAACATCAGATATTTTGTCATCAATAGTTGATTGACGACCGATATCTAGTATCGCGTCCCAGCCTTCAGATGCAGCTATTTTGATATTTTTCCAAACTGTTTCTATCGTTCCTAGTGACGATGCGACATCTTTTGCACGATCCTGAATAGTGTCTGAATAAGTCTGCATTGCTAGACGTTGAGCATCAACAGTACGCCCTTGCTCTACTAACGCCGTAATTTGTTTATAGATGTCAGCAGTTAGAAAATTGTATTTTTCATTTAATGTTGTAACTGCTTCTACAGGATCATCAGCAATTTTAGCGAATTGTGATATCGTTTCATCAATCGCTTGTCCTATACTGTCTTGCATAGCTATTGCAGCAGCAGCTATATCAGTGAATTGATCTGATGTGAATTTACCAGATTTGACGATTTCGTTAAGTGCGTTAACTGCTCTACGCTGTGTGACACCTGATAGATTATCTAACGCTCTAGCAGTCATGATTAGCTCATCAGTAGTAGCGCCTGACATGTTGCCTGTTTGAGCTAGTGATTTTGTCAATTTATCCGATTCATCAGCACCGGCATAAGCGGCGATAGCGAACGTACCTAGGGCAGCAGCTACTATTGTTAATGGGTTAATTAACCCGACTACGTAAGTTCCCATCGCTCTGATCGCGGGTAAAATCCCGCCGAACATATCTTTCAACTGGCCGCCCTGCTGTAGAAGAACAGTCAGCGGACGTTGACCGCCTTGAAGTGAAACCGCGATGTCTGTGAACTGTGCAGGTAGTCCGCGAGTCGCGAATCTGAGTTCGCCAGCAGTTTTAGCGTTTTTCTGCATTGCAGATGATGAACCCGCAAGCGCGTTACGCTGTTCGTTGATTTTTTTGTTTAGAACGTCATATGTTTCAGTATCTAATTTGCCAGATTTTCGATGTTTGGCTAGCTGTTGTTCCATTCTATCCAGCTCGCCGAGCTTCCCGACAACTGGATCGATTTTAGAAACGAGTCTGTCTAGCTCTCTTTGTTGACGTTTGTTAGAGTCTTCGAGTTTCTTAGCTGCGCGTTCCGCTTTAGACATACCATCGGTAAATCGACCTGTACGGGCTTCTAGATCAACTGTTAATGAACCAAGATTTCGTGAATTTGTCGCCATTGTATTTTTGTTCCATTTATTGTTTTTGTTATATTGATATTTAGTGTTGTTCAGACAATGAAAAAGCCCCGCTAGGGGCTTGATGGTGATTTTATTTAGATTTTAATCGAGCTGAGTAGAAATCGACTCTCTGTGATGCGCTGTGTTGAGCGTTCTCACATCAACCAAGGCCATAGGGTCACTTTGACCTAAAATTGAATAGAGAGCCTTATAGAGCGATTTAGAGACCTTGCATCATTGTCCTGAATTGATCGAACGATAATTCGACGTTTTCTTTGGGTTTCTCTTCGAACGGCAATAGATCGTAAAGCGTAGTTTCTTTATCTCCGTTCATTCTTAAATGTACGAGCGTCTGTTGTGCTATCTGTTGCTCTAAACGTTGAATAGAGATAAGCGGACCTCTAATAGAGCGATATTCGACCCAATCGATAAATTCTTGATATGTCATGCTCTCTTTAGCTTCTTCTATAGTGCGACCGCCGACACCCGCCAGAACCAGCTCATGCCAAATCTCGCGGTCTTTTAAACGTTTTTTGCTTCGTCCTCATTTTCAGCTATTTCTAACGGTTCTTGTATTTCATTAATTTTCGCACACAGCAAGGACAGTAATGGTGTCGGGAAAGCTTCACATTGTTCTAGATCGATACGCGCCTGCTTGCCCTTTTCGTCGATATCACGTGTACAGCGATGAACTAGTCTACCCATCCACGATCCGTTTTCGTCACCCTTCATGTACACGAATTCATAGTCTGATGCAGTCATTCTATCTGCTACATAAAACTCAATATTTTCATCATCGTACTCTACTGACGATAGAATGTAGTTTGTTTTAGTGTCGTAAGTTTTAGCTTTTTCAAGTAATTTCATTATTATTTTCTCCAAAATAAAAAAGCCCCATTGCGGGGCTCAAATGCCTTAATGATATTTAGTGAAATATCAAGCGGCTTTTGGAGAAAACATAGTTTTACCGCTGAGCTGTAGAGTAACGTTTGCTTTGACAACGTTATCAGCCTCAAAAGTGAAATTAAATTCTGAGATATAGCATTCAGTCACAATGAATGAGCGGTCAGCAGAACTAAAATCTAATTCACTAGTTTCAGCGTCAACTGTCGGTGCAGCAGTACCATCAGCCCAGCCTATCACGAACTCGATTGTTTCGCGGTCGTTATACATCTGATATAGCTCTGTTTGAACTGTAGATTGTGGATCAACTATTAGAACAAAATTAGCGGTTCCGGGAGTGTCTAAGCCGGGCGCGAATTGTGCTTCTTGGTCTTGTAGACATGTTAAAGCGACCTGCCCGCGTGAGGTAGTGCCGGGGTCGACTGATTCGATACATGCTAAATCGATGACATCAGTAGCGCCAATTTTATGAACATAAGCGTCTGTGCCCTGCGTAAATACGAATTTCTTAGCCATTTTTATTATTTTCCTTTATTATTATAATTATAATACTTGCAATATTATTTATCTAAAATCTGTTGATGTAATGAAATCAAGATCGTGAGAAATGCGATAAGATTTAGTCTCGTCGTCAAACGTCTCAAGATTCAATTGCATATAACATTGATCAATTAATTCTTCGCGTAAAACCTGAGCTAACATGAGACATGAAACGTAGTCTTTCGCGTAAATATCAACCTGAACTGATACCGCCTCTGCTACCGGCTTTCCTTTTAATACATTAAACGGATTACTTGTTATTGTGTTATAAACGATGTAGGGATAAGCTACGCCTTCAGGTGCAACTACTGGATATATTCGGAGATCATCGCTAGATGTTTTATCGTCTGAATCATTTAATAGTAATTTGAAGCCTTCGCTCTGAGCGCATCTTACGTAAAAGTCGGTTAGCATTTTTATTATATTCTTCTATCTAATTGTCTATTCATCTCATCTAAAAATTGTTTGAGTACCGCTTGATGATTATTTTTTAAAGCTGGGCGTAAGAAAGGTCTAGCTCTACTGCGTTCTGTGCCAAGCTCTACGAACCGGAAATAGGTCGTCAATAATTTATCTTTATCGCCTTTCCGGTAGCGTGCACCGCCTCTAACGCCAACTTTCACACGCATGATGCCAGTAGATTTATCCCATCGGGTAGTCATGGCGATATTCTGATAAATATGCGTCGGCGTCTTTGGATCATCTATCGCTTGCGCTCTACGCTGCGCGTCCTGCTGTACTATCTTCATCGCTGCGCGTCCTGCTGATCTCGCTGAATCTCGGACGATTGCAGATTTAACACGCGTAATATTTTTAAATAGATCATCCATCCCTGTGATTTTGTATCCTTTAGCCATCCGTCGGCCCCTGTTTCACCGGAAACGTGATATGAGTTCGACCGGTCTCGTTATCAGGTATTACGCCTAAAATGTCGTAGATTTTATTTTTATAGACGATACGCATTGATGAGTCGAAATCATATGATCTATATCTGATAATGATTCGAGCTGAAACGCTAGACTGTAAAGCGTCTGATGACATTAATTCTTTAGCTGATAAAAACTGAACATCAGCGGGAACGTTTACCAGCTCGTCTATATCTGTCCAAGCGTATATAACCGCGCCCGTAGCTGGTTCACGAGTTTTCATTTTTTTCTGAAATGTGATTCTGTGTCGTAATCTTCCGGCTCTCATACTAGTGTACTCTGTCTGAGAGAATGCAAGATCGAACAGACAAAACTGGGCGGATATGAGTTATCATATTCACTCGCTTTCTCTGAATCTCTATCTCTATATAAAATCCCGACATAAACCAAAGTGGCGATTTTTATTATAGGTTTCACTTCAGTTTCTTCATCGTCAACATATGCTGGCTCTGTGATGTAATTACTGATAGCAGCAGATGCACCGAGAATTTTTAATTGAATGTCTGCATCGTCTTCATCATGATCGACAAGCAAATGATTTTTCGCTTCTTCTAATGTCACAAACATTATTCTTCGCCCTCTGCATCATCCGAACCAATTGTTGCATTTCCTATTTTTGCATTTGCTACTGATGTTTTTTTAGTATTAAAAGGATCATCTGAATTATCACGACGTGCTAGCGCTTGTAGTGAATAGTTCTGCTGCTGTAGATAGACAGAATTACCACCTTCAATGGGAGTCAAACTTAGACGTTGACGCGCTTCATTCGGCGTCATGATTCCAGCACCAACGGATTCTTTTAGGAAATTAACGAGTGTTGCAGAATCCATTTTCATTAGATCATTCAAATCGAATTTTATTTCGTATCCTGTAGCTGAACCTTCACCTATGCCTAGACCCTCTTCTAGAGCATTTTCTATATCGATGATGTGTGACTGTAGAGCTTGCTGATAGTACTGCTGATAGCGCGTCTGTATGTTGCTGTAAGTCGAGTTTGTATCACTAGAAATAATGTCGTGTGGAACGTGAAACACTGCGCAAACCTGTTTTTCTGATAGCTGTAGCTGCTGAACTAGCTGACTGTCATTCGCTGATATTGTGGTAATTGGTGTGTACGTGAGACCGTCACCTAGAACCATGACACTACCGAGATTACCACCGCCATGGCTTGCCTTAACGCCTTCAGCAAGCGCTTTAGCGTGTTGCGCTGGGATCGCTTTATCACCAGAAATCACAGACGCTGGGCGAGACATATTCTTGAAAAATGCTGCGCTATTATTGAGCATTGCTGTACCAGCGTTAGTACCAGCAGCGCACGCGTAAAGCGGACTAGTCCCGATGAGAGGGTGAAAAATCGTATTCATTCGATCATGTATCATGTCACGTTGCGCGATAGTGATACCGGAATTTGAAACTGTATCGAGTGACTGAGATTCGCCAGAAATTTTATAGAATATCTCGCCTGACTCGTTATCTATTAGAACTTGAACTCGATCAGGGTCTATCACATGCATCTCAGTTACTACGCCGCGAGCGTCTCGAATCTTGATAATGTATGCGTTACCAGTTTTCAATTTCGATATTAACCATGCCTGTAGAAACTGCTTCATTGATTGATATCGATTGGGTTTGCGTAGAACTGGAGAGAATGCCGGATTAGTTGTTTTCTGTAGAATGTCTGACGAATTACGTTGCATCAGATTGACATTTAATTTTGATATGTCATCTGATATATGAGTAATACACGCAGAAACAGCATAGAAAGACAAAGCGTCTTTACGTGAGATATCCTGATTTCGTTCGAATGCGCCGAGGAACGGTTCCTGAATTCTCGACCACCAACCTGACGCTACAGATTCATTTGAAGATACGTGTTGAAGTGTTTTTTCAGTAGTCGTGTCGCTTTTGGTTTCATCATTGCTACTGAACATTTTTCCAAAGAATTTCATTATTATTGTTATTCCTTCTTATTATAATTATTTAGCAAAAAAGAAACCCTCAATTGAGGGTTTCAAACTTAGCTATTATTATTCTTATTGCTAAGGTATTACTTATTCAGCAGCGTCAACACCACCGTAGTTTGCACCTGAAATGTACTGAACTGCTACGTCACGACGACGAGACCAGTTAACGTACTGTTCTGCGCGGATCGCGACAGAGTTAGTTTCGTACATAGAAGTTAAACCACCGGTAGCTAGAGTGATAGCAGCTTGATTAGAGCTATCGATAGTGACAGCGCCGCGAGATAGATAAATTTCGCTTGGCTTGACTAAAACAACATTATCACCAGCAATTTCACTAGTAATTACAGGTAGACCGAATAGCGTTTTAGAATCACCTTGCATACCAGCATACTCAGGATTACCGTTGACTGGGTTAATCATCATTTGAAGCATTAACGCCTGTGCTTCAGACATGATGAAGACTGCGCCGGTATAGCCGAGGTTTGCAGCAATCATGTTTTTGAACATTGCCTGAACGTCAGCGCGTAAAGCAGCAGCATCGATACCGGTAGCTGGTACAGCAGCAACGCCGGAAGTGATAGAAGCGGGAGCAGCGCTAGAGCCGGATCGGCTGGGTAGAATAAATTGTGAATCGATTTCACTAGCAATAGTACGGACTAGATCGTCACGAATGAATCTGTCTGCGCTGGGGCTAGAATCACGAATTAGCTCGTCAGATAGAACGACGATGCCAGCAATTTTTTTCCAGCCGTGAGTTGTCGCATTGAAAGACGCTTCAGTGACCGGTTTTTTCTGTGCTTCACCAACCCAGCCCGCTTGTGTTGCGCCTGTCTGGCCTGCAATGCGTACATTGAATGGAATTGAGCGCCAAGAATTAACGGCACCTAAAACAGTAGCAGGACGTAGTAATTCAACAAATTCTGATTCTAGAGTTTGGTATTCAACTAAAGCGCTGTAGTTAGTGCTAGTAGTAGTACCAGCGTCAGCCGCTTTAGCGATTGCGTTATAAACGCGGACATCACCACATGATTTTGCGATGCGTTCAGCGTTAGAAAGATTGCCTTGTGATTGAGCTAAGATTTTAACGAATTTAGCAAAACCTAAGCCCTTCTCTACGCTCTTAGTTTCAACGGGTTTTGCGTTAAAGCTAGTGACAGTTAAGCTATTGCTATTGTCGTTGACTTCGACACTCTTAGCACGATTTTGTGCGAGTGCTTCCATTTCTTTTAGACGCTCAAGATGAGCAGAGACGCTTTTGATTTCGGCGACAACTTCATCATAAGATTTAGTCTCGTCTTCATCTAGAGTACGAGCTTCAGACATACTCTTAGCGACAACTTCATCCATTTTTTCGTTTAGTTGTGCTAGCTTGTCTTCGAATTGTTTGATTTGTTCAGAGATCGACATCGATATATTTCCTTTTTTATTTTTATTATCAATTGCAATTGTTTTTATAATAGTTTTTGAATCATTTTCAGAACCATATGATTCTGTAGTATTTAGCGATTCTTGATCGTATGATTTTATTATCTGAATCGTAGCATCAGCATTTGCTGGAATAGTTACTAGCGATAGTTCGAAAACCTCGCTTTTAGTAAAACGCATACCACCAGATTTTATGGGCTCATATTCTAATGGTCGGAAACCGATACTTACGCCTTTTACTAAACCGGCTTTGATTGATTGCCAAGCTGTATCACAACGAGTTTTTAACGGTCCTTCCTCTTCTATCTGTGCTATTTTTGCAGTAAATCGAACGCCAGATTTTGTTGGTTCATGAAAAGTGACTTCACCAACCGGCTCTGCATGATTATGTTGTAATAGAAGCGGTGCAGGGTTTTTGAACGTCACACCAGAGGGCTCTACAACGTCTTTCACTCGATCAGGCGTCGGAGTAGTTGCTATTCCCTCGATTACTCGTTCGTCAGCGTCGTTTTTATAAAACTTTTCGACAGTGAATAACGAATGCGCAATTTCATCTTTCATTGTTATTGTTGTTCCTATTATTATTGTTATTATTATTTAGGCTTTTTAGAAAAAGTAAAAACTGCTTTCTGTTATCGTATCTTCGTATTCGATATCTAATTCAGCTATACCGCGTGCCATCGCTGCCGCAACTATGCCGTCAATTCTGCCGGTAGCTTTTCGCTTTTCGAATGATCGATTAGAGTTTCTATCTGACTCTGTGACCGCATTAGTTGAACACCAGAATAGAACCGGGTTTTTCTTAAATTCTATTTTATTTTCTATTATGTCTTTCTCTAAAATTTCTAGAGAATGTGGCATCCACGAGCCGTTTTTAGATGAACGTTTAAATCCTTGCGCATGTTCAGTTAGTAAGATTTCGCAAGATATTTTGTCTAACTCTTTCGCTAGACGTTCAATTTTCCAAGGGTCAAAAGCAATCATTCGTAGATCGAACATTTGCTGTAGTTCTGCGATTCGTAAAGCTACATCGTGATAATCGATGACAGCGCCTGACGGTGCCCAAAGATGTTTTTGATTACGCCATAAGTCGTACGGGACATTATCGCGTCTAGCTCGATCTAGTATCGTGTCGCCGGGAGTCCAGAATTCACAGAATAATCGTTTAGAATCGGGAAAATATAACGATAGTGCTGTTAGATCGTTAGTTGATGATAGATCGAGACCTGCATAACAACGCTGACCGCGAAGCTCTTCTATATCGAAATCTTTGAATACTGAATCTAGCTTTTCTGTTGTTATCCACGGGTCAGCCGCATCTGTCCAGACACAGAAATTTAATCTGAGAACGATTGATTCTTTCGACGGCATTCCTTTTGCTTGTTCGACCTGTTCACGCAAGTATTCATATTTTATTGTGTGTCCGAGACTTGGGTTAGATTTCTGCCAGCAAGTCTCATCGTTTAAAGGGTCATCACCCTTGTCTAACGAGCATATGAATGAAAAGAAATGAAGGTCTGACACAGATTGTTTAGCGACTTTTCTAGCGTACTCATGATAGTGAAAACACACGCTGTTTCTGTCATAACCGCTATTAGTAATCATGAAAATTAGCGGCTGTGACCGGCCTTTCGTCCCTGCGATCATCATTTCAACGATGTCATTATTTTTATGTTCGTGTAGCTCATCAATCAATGCGATGTGGGGACGTGGGCCAGACTGTCCATTTTCACTAGATATTGGTTTAAAGAATCCAGTACCTATTTTCGGTCCTGTGTATGTCATGTTCCAGACTGGATTACGACCAGACATAGTAATTTTAGATAGTAACGATGGGCTCTGACGAACCATTGACACCGCGTCTCTATAAAGTACTTGGGCCTGATCTTTTTTCGATGCTGCTGCGTAAATTTCCGGTGAACCCTCGCCGTCAGCTATAAGCCCATAAAGCCCTATGCCGCCTGATAGTGGGGATTTACCCGATCCTTTGCCGGTTTCTACGTATGCTCTCTTATATCGACGAGTATTTTTATCTTTAAGCTTCCAGCCAAACAGATTTCCAAGAATAAAGCATTGCCAATTCAACAATTTGAATGGCTGGGCTTCGAATTCACCGCCTGATAATTTCAAGACGTTTTCGAAGAATCTGAAACAACGTTCTGCTGAATCTTCGTCGTAGTAGATACCGCGTTCGTCGGATTTTTTGAGATCGTCGAGATGGCGTTTACAAGCGGCGCGAATATCAGGGCCAGCTATTATTTTCTTTGAATGAACGTCTACAGCGTATTGATGGGCTCTATGTTCGACGTTGATATTTTTATAGGAATTCGTCGAGCGGGTCGCCATTGTCGTTGTTATTTCCAGTAGATACGCCTATTCGCGTCCGGCTGGACGGCGTGAGTCCGAATTCCACTAGGTATTGACGTAAGCGCTTGTCTGCTTCCTGTAGCTGGGAGACAGCGGGATTCGTCTTGATCAACGTTGAGCCGTTTTGTCCCACTGCGGTGAACACACGTCCCTGATGTTCGATGATGTCTTGTAGCTCGCGTATCTCTGCGTACACCTCACAGAGCCTCTCTAACGCTGTTGAGTCTGATAGCTGAATGACAGTCGTTGATGAGTAGAGCCCGACGATATACGACCAGAGTTGCGCAGCCTGCGGCGATAGATGCGCCGGGGGATAGATCGGAATAGCGCCAGTGTCGGGCTCGTCATCATTCAGCGGCCGTCGGCCAGGATTGCCAGCGGCTCGTTTGATTTCAGTTGGTTTCGGTCTGCGTCCTGCCATTTTCGTTATTATTCCTAGTTATAAAACAGTGTTTCTTAATTCACCTTTTCATTTCGCGACGTTGCACAAGAATGCTGGAGCGCGGTCGAGAGTGGATATACGCCAGATTTTGCGAGTACCGCCCCCTAAATGATAATTTGTCGCATTCGTGCTAAATTTCGGTGGTTTTTCGGTCGAATGCTAACGAACTATTATGATAATAGTTCTCACTTGTATTTAGTCGATCCGTACGCGCTATGCTTCGGGTCGAATGGCCTACCGTCCGCATCACAACCGATGAAGCGGGAACCGCCTTTCTCCATGCGTTGCTTCGTACTGCTGTGACACGTTGCGCATAGTCCTTGCCAGTTCGACTCATCCCAGAACAAAGCAAGGTTGCCGCGATGCGGGATAATGTGATCTACGACTGTTGCTTGCATGTAGATGTCGTCATCGAGACAGAATGCGCATAGCGGATGTTCAAATAGATAGCGTTTGCGTGACTGCTGCCAGCGATACTTTTTATATAAGTGCGAGTGAGTACTTATGTCGTCCTCTCCGATATCCTTAATGGTATTTAGGTTGACTTCGCCACGTCGAAAATGCATCCTCGATGATTCCAATCTTGAAGGAATTGAAACAATGCCTAATGGAATTGAAATTAGCGGTCTAGTGATTAGTTTTCTCGGCGGGGGCATCGTGTCGTCTTGGCTCACTCACCGTCTGACTATACGCAGCATTCAAAGGGATCAAACTAGAGATGCTGACATCTCCACCTATAATCAGGTCAAAGGGTTCTTAGATGAGGATGCGATGTCTCTTTTGAAAGAAGCTGAGTACTATACAGGCGTAGAGCAAGAAAGACACAAACAACTAAATAGGCTATTATCTTTACTTGAGAGCGCCGATGGATTTTGTTTTCATGATGCTGAATTACAATCGAAATTAGTAAAATTGCATGGCAGTTTGGTAAATATGCTAATGCTTGTCGCAAAATACACGACTCCAGAACATGGCTTTGTGACAACCAAGACGAGTAGAAACGATGATCAAGAAACGAGAGAGCGAGAATTACAAGAATCTGAACAAATATTTGAAATGCAAAAGATAGCATATGACGACGCATTTAATTTTTTAAAACTAGCGAAAATAAAATTGCGAATCTAGATATGATACGTCCACTTGCTCATAAGCCGACGCCTAAGAACTGTGCCCTTTCATCTTTGCGGCGATTGATAAGCCCTTGAACGACACGACCACCTGCCTTGCGCCACATTAAGAAAGCGTCAGCAGCACCTAGGAAGTCACCGCTATTGATGAGCCTGACGACTGTCGATGTATTGAATGCGTGAACGCCGATGTTGAATGCGAGTGATACTAGAGCATTGAATTCATGCTGTTCTAGATAGACATCAATAGATGAGTTTACAGCGTGCTCGAATCGCTCTATGTCAGCGTGTAATAGTTCGATAGCGCGTTCATAAGTGATCGTGAGACCGTCACAAACGTCACTACCTGTATGACCTACACCTATCGTCCAAACGCCAGCAACATCTCGATATGCTGTTAGTTCTACCGATTCACGTTTGATTAAACGTTGAATTCCGTCATCTGATATCTTTCTAATTGTTTTAGTTTTATTGTATATATTCATGAATGTATTTAGCTAAAATACATCCACGAGAAGCGGCCATTCTAGCCGTGTGAGAGGTTTTGTTATATTGTTCGAATTACCGTCAGCAGGAAGGCGTAGAGAGGCTTAGGAGCGCTTATGTGTGGCATATTGTTTGATTAATAGTAGATTGTATATATGTTGTTTTTCGTCGTTGTCTAGAAACCTGATAGTCTCTGACGTGAACCGTAGAATTAAATGAAAGTACGTTCTGAATGATCCAGCTATAGAGACTATTGGTTTACCGTTGATCGTATGAATTAGCTCTACTGAAATTATTTCTGCTTCTGAATAGTAGTATTGATCTAGCATTACATATCGACTATTCCGTTTATAGATACATGCGTAAACTCTGCCGTCTTTCTGATATTTTACAAAATAGTATTGCTCAATCATTTCTTTGGAACTCTTAAAATTTTCCCGTTCATTTTTTTTATTTCAATATAATCTTTCTCTATATCTTCATCGCTGCTATGATTCAACATCATGTTCTGCTCGTCCACAACTCTAACTAGCTCATCAATTGCTCGTGTTTGATCTGTCATCGCTGCTATTAGTCTGTCTACCTGTTCGTTGCTCATTATTATTTTTCTCTTTCATTCGTTTAACGTTTTCTCTGAAATCGTCTATGTATTTCTTTATTTTATCGCGCCTTTCTCTACATCCTATGCAGCTAATCACGATACGATGTACTCGTAAAATGTCTTGTATGCATCGAACATATCATCGAAAGTTATTGCGTTAATTTCATCATCCGTCATCGTTTGCTGAATACTATTCAAAAAATCTGTGTAACAAATCGGAGACCTCAATTCTATTTTCGCTGAATTGTTGATCGCAGTTTTCGCTATATCCAATGATGTTAACCTCGAATCGTTCATTTATTATTCCTCTCTATGTAGTGCCCTAAGCGGTTTATTATTTATTCCGACAATTGCACTGTCAATACCTAAAATGTCTCACAGAGCCTCTACAGCGTCTATTAGGGCATTCAATTGTTCTGTTGTTGTGTCTGCTCTTGCTGCTTCTCGAATAAGAGATTCGACAAATTTTGTTGATAGTCTGCATTGCGTTTGACTAGCAGACTGGGCGCTACGTGATAACTCGTTCGCAGATACGTTTGCTGTTGCGATGTCTGAGCGCAGCTTGAGACGCTGAGCGTTAAAATCATCAATAAGCCTATTTTTGGAAGTGCGTATGTCTTCAATTTGTTGATTGTATTTTTTATAAATTTCATCAATTTTCTCGCTGTATTCATCTTGAATTTTGATTGTCTGATTTAGTGAATCACGTTGCATTTCAATTTTCTCCTGACGTAGCTCTGATACGTTATCTTGTAGCTGATAAATTTGTATCGCTTGTAGAAAATTGAACGATAATAGAACTGCGATAATGATTGCTGTGATATGTGATCCAAAAAATCTTAGTAATTTTGCTATGAACATTTTTGTTTTCCTCGTTGTCTGTAGTTATGAAACCGTTTCGACAACATTAAAAGCGGTTTTATTCCCTTTCTTTCTTTGTCAATTCCTTGTCACGTTTTTCTAAATCCTCGACTTTTTGTCTGAATGTTTCAGGTAAAAATAGCTTGATGAATCTGACGCAATACCTAGCGGAATTTTCGGGTCCAGATAATGCAAGAGCTATCGCAATTGGAACTATTAGCGCGGGATCGACACCTGCATAGATTGCGAAAGGGTTTATGCTGATGATCAGTATGAATGCTACTAGTGCCTGTCTGAGCGTCTCTAGAAATGGTGGGCGTGGCGGTGGTGGGTAGCGAGCTAGTATCAGCACGCGTAGCACTGCTGCGACTACACCGGCAAAAAGGAAAGGTGGCGTGATGCCGAAAATTATTAAAAATGGCGTTATGTAATCCATGAATTTCTATTCTCGTTATTATTATTTTAATTCGTACCTGTATTTAGTTTCCACGTGATCTAGGTATATCGCTCTGTGAGCCGTTCTGTTCGATTTTCGTTGATATGCAGGCAATGGCATTGGTTAATGTGAGATCGTTCAATGTGGGGCAAAATAGAAGCCCTATTTGAACGCCCGCTATTGCGTTCATTCTCTCTGTCACGTTTTGGTTTTGACGTTATCACCTCATGAAACGTTGATTCGTCATTTGGGTTTGTGGGTTTCTGTACGTCAGTACAAACGCTTTTGGGGTTGATATGCGATAATGCATTGTCGATGTGATGTGTTTTTATCACGAGACAATGTGAGATCGCTTTGATGTGTGAGTTCACGAGCACAGCAACATGTTTTTCGATGTTCTTTCTCAATATGTGCTACGCACAACCCCAACCCCGTTTCGCTTTCGCTACTGAAACCCCTACCCCTGCCAATTGGCATCCATTCATTAGGAATTACGTTTATTAAAAAATGGGACCTTTTCCTATATATATATAGAAAAAAGTCCTAAAAAATACAATCTCAATAGTGGGCGCTCAAATCTTACTTTGAAGACTTGACGAATCAACATTTCATGAGAACATTAGTCATAGCCAGTTGAAATTAAATCCATGTTTAATTATTCAAATCGAGGGCTAAATAACAGTACAGCATTGAAAAATACCGGAGTGTAAAAACAAAAATGTTAGATTACGACCAAACTCGTGCCGGATTCGGCAAGTCATACACACAGCTAAAGCGATTAGCACAATCTAAAAGACAAACCATTCATCTAGTCCCGTCTATCGATCTAGCTAAAGAACAGCAAAAATTACTACAGCTACTAAATCCCCACCTATCAGTTAAAGTCATCCACGGCGATAGCGTTACCGGCTCTACTACTCATGCATTCTGTAATGAGATCATGCAGTCGAGCGCTTCAGTCATCATATCGACCCACGCCACGTTCAAATTAGCTCTATTTCGCGGTCTTTCGATGTTCAATGAGTATGATCTAAGCATTGACGAATCGATGTCATTTCACAAAGCTCACGCACTATCGATCTACAAATCTAGTTTCGATCTAATCACGTCATACCTGAATTTCGTGTCAGCAGACGAATCGCGGTATTCAGTCACAGTGAAAAACGGCAAACGTACTCAGGTTGAAGCCCTGCTAGCAGGTAGTGAGCATGACGATCTATTCGAAGCATCAAACATTAAAGATTTTTTTACGTTCGTCTTGTCTGCGTCACATACGACATATATCCCCAAATTCAGACTAGAAAATTTCATCAGCATCGATGAGGCACTAGAAAAGCGCACTACCCTACTAACTGCTGGATCAATTATAAACGCATCGGTTTTAGAGCAATTCAATAGCGTTAAGATTCTATCTGCTGATTTTACACTATCTGAATCTTACTATGTGATGAAGAATGCGGGTTTCACATTCAATGACGTGTCGATGGGGCCAGTAGTAAACGAACGCGAGAATGTGTTTATTCACTATTACATCGACGAAAATTGGACCGCTGCTAAGCGTGATAACTCTGATCCAAATAAAAACTGGTTTAATAATCGTGGTCACGGCATTCAGCATTACGTTATTCAAGATGCGATGAGTAAAATCGGCAATGCGCGGGCAATCGCTAACTGTAATAGCAAATACGAGTATCTATTTTCCATTCCTGTCGTTAACACCCCGCATGGTTTGAACGATTTCGATACTGTCGCTAACGCTATTTGTGTGAGTAGTGCTAACGCAGATAGCAGCGAAATTCACGCGCTAAATGATGTCTTCGGAGTCAATCGGGCTGAAATTGACTTCGAGCGAAATGTTATGTCGTGCAACCAATTTTGCAACAGAACTATTATTCGTAATCGAGATATGTCTGATATTCGAGTTGATTTATTCGTAGTCGACAAAAGGCGCGCAGATTATCTTAAAGCCAAATTTCCAAACGCTACCGTAGTTCGTGAATCGGTTCAACAAATTGAGAGCATCGTTGAGCGCAACCGCTCGACTGTAATTCCTCGAGCGGTTGTCAAAACTCGCTCATATAAAGAGAGTCAATTGAAATCAGGGATACGCCTAAAACCACGTTCTTACTCTCAATACGTAGACATCATGAACACGTACTATTCACAAGACACAATCATAGCCAACAACTAATAACCCTGGAGGTAATATAATGGCTCGCAAATCATATCACCAAACTCTAGACAGCAACGTTTTTCACACAATAGTGCTTTTAGCTGATCAACATGATTCTACTGTCTCATGCGTTGTCGAATCATTAGTTAACGCAGCGATTCAAAATGATAGTGCTGTCAATAGAGATTTTATAAAGAATATTGAGAATTCGCGGCATGCGTACAACGTTCGCAAGAAACAATAAAAAAGGAGAAACTATGTCACATCACAATCATCTCGACTCTGTTCTATACGTAATCCGAAATTTCAAAACCGGTCAGATAAAAACCGGAGTCTGTCAGTATTTTGAGAAAACCGAAATACTTTCTGAATTCAATATGAATGGTAGAGCTAACCACTGGGAATTCATGACGACATTAAGAGACAGCAATCCTAAATTTATCGAACATGCGGAAGTCTTTTTCAGATTAGGCGTCAAACGCAAAGATTTTACTTTAGAACAGGTTTTAGAAATCGTGCAATCTGCCGAGATATACGAATCATTTAGACTAGAGCTAGAGGATGTTATCTATAACAGAGCTAACATGATGTCGCCGCGTCAGGTTAGGCAACGAAAAGAGGAAAATAAAAAAGCCCTTAACTGAGGGCTTTTTCTTTAGGAGGATGTAACTATGTCAAAACTACACAGATATTTAGCTATTCTCGATATTCATTATAACCGGTTATAAATTATTGAAACCAGTAATAAATACATGTGAACAATGAAAAGGAGATGTTCACATGTCAAAACAATCTATCAAATCAAACAAATTCGAATCTAAAATAGCATGCAAAAAATGCGCGTCGACTCTTCGCTACATCGCTACAAATCGCTGTGTATCATGCTCTGACGCTGCAAACGCTCGACACAACGCTGTGCAGTACGCACGTAGAAGAGCTACACAGTCACAGTACTATCAGCGCTACTACGGCTCTCTAGATCGTCGTCTAACTCGTCTCGCAACGCGTATGCTCAACCGCATCGAGCGCAAAGCGTGGGGTAACCCATGGGACCATCTCGGGTACACTGCTGACGACCTTATAGCGCACCTAAAGCCCGCTATGATGGCTAACGGCTGGACATGGGACGCATGGGGAATCGAATGGTCAATCGATCACATCGTGCCTATAGCGACTTTCAAAAAACACGGCTGGCGTGATGTTCAGTTCATACACTCACTCGACAACCTGCAAGCGCTGTCGCTCGATGACAACCGCCGGAAATTCACGAAATCTTGGTCTGAATTTAGTCAAAGATAATTGAAAAATGAAACAGCCCCGCTAGGGGCTATTTCTTAATAACACCCTTAATGTATTTGACATTGCTAGACAACCATTTCTTCGGCGTGTACGTTGGGCTTAAAGAGAGGGATATTTCTTTAGAAATTGCCGTGCGATGATTTCTAATTAAATTTATTTTTGCTCTTACCGTTTTCAGTTCTTGATGAGTTCTATCTAACTCACTAGCCCTGAAATCTTGGTTCATCTGCAAGTCTTGCAACGTAGCATCAAGATTATCTTGCTCGTCTTTCATTTTCTTTATGAACTCGCCTAAAATTTGTCTGAATTCTTTTGACATGAACATGTAATTCAAAGCGATCACGTCATTTAACGCAATCTCTTCTTTATATATCCTTGCCAGTAGATCGCCAAATTCATAATCAGTCTGAAATGTAGGTTCGTCGTTATATTCGAAAAATTCATTACGAAAATATATCTCTACTTGCGAGTAGTAATATTCAGCGTCAGAGAAAATTGAAATTATTTTTTCAAATTGTCTGTAAGATACATCCCATTTTAGTCTTTGCTGGAACAATACCCACCCTGCTATGAGCGTGAAAATTCCGGTCAGACTCGCTCCGGCGACTGCACCCCAAAAGCTCGAATCCATAAGGTTTTCCTAGATCACAAAAAAGCCCCCAAAAGGGGGCTCCATTGCTAAAGCTATCAGTTAATCACGTTCTTCTACGAGCCAGCTTTCCACCGTCTCATCACCGTGTTCAGCTTTCCAATGTTTCAACGTCTTATGATTCCCCCCTCGCGTTTCGACGACTTCGCTCGTATGCGGATTTTTGTAGATTTTTAGTTTCCGCTTCCGACGCATTCCGCCGCTGGCGCTCTGCTGCTCTGTCGACGGATTCAGCATTTCCGTTACGTCACGCTCGCTCTTCTCGTATTTCTTCATGAGCGCTTCAAGTTTTTCTTTAAATTCAATGTCTTTCTTAAAATCTTCATTCGATTCGAGCGCTAACAATTCAGCCTGCAATTTTTTCAGTAGCGCTTCTTTCTCTGTGTATGTTGCTAGCTGTGACTTTGCCATTCTTAAAACTCTCTACGTTTGATGATTTAGCGTTTTATAGCATCACATTATTATCGATGCAAGAGCATATGCGTCAGCTAGATCATAGCGCCCACGGCTTTTCGGAATTTTGTTGAATATAGCTCTAGCAGCGTCAGGCACTGCGTCTAGCATATCGTCTTTCGATGCTCTGCCATTGCCGCTGAATACTTTCTTTAGAGACGTTGGCGCGATGATGGCGGGCTCTAGAGCTATCGTTGTCAGGCGATCTAGAATAAGGAATTGAAGTCCCGCCAGATCGCGTGTGCTGCTGCTGATTGATCCGAGCGATAGCCCTTCGATTCTCACGCTGTCTATCTGATACTCGATTGCTATCTCTAGTACACGTTGAGCGATTGACTGCGCTCTGATCAAACGCGATTGATTCTTATCTGATTTGATGACTTCGTGATAGGTCATCTGACCATCGTCTATGATGACGATGCCGCTATTCGTAAAGCTCTGATCGATTCCCATAATTTTTGACAAAAAAATACCCTCTTATTTGAGGGTATTTAGCTTTACTCATAAGCCTTTACTTCTGCTTTCACTTTCTCCCATTCTTTTTTCAAAATGATTTCCGTTAGACGCGAACCTTCTTCAACTTTATTTATTACCGAATTAATCAGCTCGGCGTGCTTGGCATGAAAAGTCTCTGACTGAATTACACTCAGGTCTATACGCATATTATCCATCATCACCCTCAGGTTAATATGCTCATCTTCTCTTGGGTTAAGTCTAAATTTAATTCTGATATGCGTTTCTTGATGCAGGCGGTCATTTTGGCCGTTAATCTCTGACATTTCTCTTACCTTTTTTATTCTGAACTCATTAACCATTTCGACAACTAGACTTTCATTGTTCGTTGTTAAAATCAGCTCGTCGTAATACTCATCTACTTCTGCGCGACATGCGTCCCATTTCCAAGCAATTTCTTGGGAAAGAGCGAGGTAGTGGGCCATGTCTTTCCTTAATTCATCAATCCATATTTGCCGCTTGTCAGCAATGAAGGCATTTACAGAACGTGCAGACTCTAACTTTCGAACTTCTAATGTATCTCTTGCCCGTTTTTCAGTAGATTTATTATTGAGGCGTGCAACTAACATCTGAATCACCACCCCAGCCGCTGCTATGGCTAACTGTCCATAAATCACATATAAAGAGCTCATTTCCATTCTTCTTTTTCAAATTGGTTTTCTAATTCTGTTTCACTGTCGGCACTAGCTATCAACCCATTTTTATCAAATGCTAGCCACCACGTTTCCGTGTCAACTTTATCGAACTCATCTGTAGATTCGTTAAAAATCTCATATCCCGGAATCGTGAAAGTAACGTATAACGCATTAAATTTCGCTCGACGCTTTACTATTTCGCAATTTATCACACCAGCAGCACCAACATTGACTGAAAATTTGTTCTCAAATGCGGTGATTCTCCAATTTGTTTTTTTCAGGGCTTCGCGTGTAGCTATGTCGTCAGACAAAATAGAATCTAGATCGTCATTAGCTGTCGTAAGGATATTGTCTAATGAGACGCTAGCGCTTCTATCAACTAAAGCGATTTCTAAGGTAGCTATTTTATTTTCTATTTCATCTTTGACTTTCGATAGAACTTCGAAACGCTCTTTCAGATTCGATTGTTCAGGCATTGATAACAGCATATCGAGCACTGTATTCAATTGCGTATCGATTGCTGCTCTCTCAGATTTCAGACCATCGATTTTCTGCAACTCTTCATCTAGAGAAGAGTCGTATGCTAACTGTGACAACTGTTCCGGCAAATACGAATCTAGAGCATATAGTAGAACTACATATGGTAGCTGCCGATTATTTGAACAAAAATCAGCGCCTTTCTTTTCACGTCCTAAGCATTTTGCTGAATGCTGGGGGTAGCCCTTCACCATTTTTTTGGTGATGTAGTACGAACTACCACATTCTTTGCATTTGATCAGACCGGACAATTTGAACGTAGATCGCGGGCTATGATCCACTTCACGTCTTTTGATTTCTGTTTGCACACGATAGAACGTTTCACGATCAATCACAGCATCGACAACGTTTTCAATCTCATCGCCGTTGTTATCCCAAGAGCCTACAAGCGCTTTTGATCTGAGCCATTTTCTAACGGATTGTGTCGTCGTATTTTCAGGAATCAAATTTTTTGAAACTAGCTCAATGACGATATTTCGCGGCCCCCACCCTTTCAAATAGTATTCAACTACTCGCTCTATTCCCTCTTTCCATTCTTCAATTATTTTTCCATCAGATGTTAGCCAGTACGGCGTATAACGTTTGATCGTTTCCCCGTCTTTCGCTTTCTGCCGTTTCGATTCATAAGCAGCTTTCATACGTCTAGATAGATTTTTTGAATATTCGTGCGCTTGAGAAATTTTACCGACGAGAATAAACAAATCCCCGATTTTCTCGTTCAAGCTTTCTTTCGAATACGTCTGAGAGTCTTCAAGCGTTACGACATTTACCCCAGCGCCGACGATCCGTTGCAGCAGCGACAGCATTTCGAGCGGTGCCAGTCGTCCGAGACGGTCCATAGCTTCTATTAAGATAAAATCCCCGGCAGCTATCTTGCCATCTTCTATAGCTGCGAGAATCTGACCTAAGCCATGCTGTAGGTGTGCCCCGCTAAAGCCGCTTCTCCCCTCGTCGCTGGCGCTGATCGGAGAAAGGGCGACATCAGGATGAGCTTTCAGCCATTCGGAGATCATGCGAGACTGGCGATCTGTAGATGAACCGCCCCGCTGTAGGGCGCTTGAGAAGCGGATATAGCTGATTGCCTGAGCCATGACGCTAGCCTGTAATCGTGGTTCACTACAGTCTATCATTCTTCACCTACATGCAGGTCGTGGGTCACGCGTCGCGAACCACCGCGCTGCTGGCCAGCCTAGGCGCGTTGATTTTCGCGGCGGCGCTATGTCCGTTCGTCGGGCGATATGCCGACCGTGTCGGACGTCGCAAGACGATCCTGACGGCGGGGACGTGTCTGATCGTGGCGGTCTTTCCCGCCTATACGCTGGCCGGGAGCGGCGAATGGTGGGCATCGCTGATCGGCGCGATGCTGATGGCGGTGGGCGCGGTGATCTGCGGCGTGGTCACGGCGGTACTGCTGTCGGAGCAGTTTCCGACCCGGGTGCGCTATACCGCCTCGGCACTCTGCTACAACGTCTCGTATACGATCTTCGGCGGGACGGCGCCTCTGGTGGCAACCTGGTTGATCGAACGCACCGGCAACAATCTGTCGCCAGCGATCTATCTGATCGCGATCACGCTATTGGCCATGTGGGGAGGGCTGCGCCTGCCGGAATCTTCCCACCGCGCACTGGATGCCGATGAGTCCGAATGGCGCCACGCCCCGGAACCCTTCATGCGGCCCACGACCTGATTTGCCAAGCCGTGCCCCTAGCTGACACGCCCACGACTGGCGAGTGCCGAGCCGCCAGTCGTGAGCGTCGATAAAGCGGCCTCAGGGCCGCGATTCGGATTGCGGCATCCCGGAAACGCGCTGGAAGTAGCGATGTCCGCAGGCGTGGCAGGCGTCCAGCCGCGCGACCTGATCGAGCAGCACGCCGACGCCACAGTGAACGCAGTTCATGCGTCCCGGCAGCGCCACTTCGCCGGCGGTGTAGTCGGCCCGAGCCGCTTCCAGGTCGTCATCGAAGCGTTCGCGATCGATGGTGGTGCGATCGGCGATCGAGAACAGCGCTTCGCTGACTCGGCGCGAGAGCACGTCGAGATCGATCCCAAGCCAAGTCGCGATGCCCTCGCCACCTCTGGCCAGATACTGGCGAAAATCTCGCATGTCCCGCTCGACCCAGGCACGCAGTAGCGCCGCCTCGTCCTTGGTGAACTCTTCGAACTCGGACTCGAACGCGACCGCCTCGTCGAGCTCGTGCTGAAAGCTGTCCCAGGAGAGTTCTCCGCCGCCGTCCTTCAAACGGGTCAGAATGCGTTCATAGGCTTCGCTGAGACGGGAACGCGCCTCGGGTCGTGACTGTTGCTCATCCATGGCTATCCCCTTTTGCTGCTGCGGATCGATTCACCCAGCCTTGATGCCAGGCTCTTACTTGCGACGATGGGTCTGGGGTATGCTTGTGGCCCTGAAAAATCAAGCCGGCCCCGCTTCTTTTCGTCTGTAATGAGTATAGCTTTTCGCGGGGACTCTGGCGCTCCCACACGCCGAACGCAAGGTGCCTGACCAAACCGATGGACGCACAGTACAACCCGCAAGCGATCGAAAACGCCGCCCAGCAATACTGGAACCGGAACCAGAGCTTCAAGGCCGTCGAGGATGCGACACGCGAGAAGTTCTATTGCCTGTCGATGTTCCCCTATCCCAGCGGCAAGCTGCATATGGGTCATGTGCGCAATTACACCATCGGTGATGTGGTGACGCGTTTCCAGCGCATGCAGGGCAAGAACGTGCTGCAGCCGATGGGCTGGGACGCCTTCGGCATGCCGGCCGAGAACGCCGCGATCAAGAATCGCGTAGCGCCGGGCAAGTGGACCTACGAGAACATCGACGCCATGCGCAGCCAGCTCGAGTCGCTGGGGTTCGCCTATGACTGGAATCGTGAATTCGCGACCTGCGACGTCGACTACTACCGCTGGGAGCAGTGGTTCTTTGCCAAGCTGGTCGAGAAAGGCGTCGTCTACAAGAAGATGTCGACGGTCAACTGGGACCCGGTCGACCAGACGGTACTCGCCAACGAGCAGGTCATCGACGGCCGTGGCTGGCGTTCCGGCGCGCGTGTCGAACGCAAGGAGATCCCGCTGTGGTTTCTCAAGATCACCGACTACGCCGATGAACTGCTGGCCGACCTCGACAAGGTCGAGTGGCCCGAGCAGGTCAAGACCATGCAGCGCAACTGGATCGGCAAGTCCCGCGGCGTCGAACTGAGCTTCGACGTGGCCGGCCTGGATGCGGCGGACGACAACGCCCGGCTCGACGTCTACACCACCCGCCCCGACACGCTGTATGGCGTCACTTACATGGCGGTGGCCGCTGGCCATCCGCTGGCGAAGCGCGCCGCGGAGCAGGATCCGGCGATGGCCGAATTCCTGCTCGAATGTCAGCAAGGCGGCAACTCCGAGGCCGAGCTGGCGACCATGGAAAAGCGCGGCCGCGATACTGGTTATCGTGCGATCCATCCGCTGACCGGCCAGCAAGTGCCGATCTTCGTCGCCAACTTCGTGCTGATGGAGTACGGCACCGGGGCTGTCATGGCCGTGCCTGCCCACGATCAGCGCGACTGGGAGTTCGCCACAAAGTACGCGCTGCCGATCCAGCCGGTCATCGCCGACGCTGACGGCAGCACGCCGGATCTTTCCGCGGGTGCCTTCGTCGATCATGGCAAACTGATCCACTCCGGCGAGTTCGACGGCCTCGAATTCGAAGCCGCCTTCACTGCCGTTGCCGCCCGACTCGAGTCCGAAGGCCGCGGCAGGATCAAGACCCAATACCGGCTGCGGGACTGGGGCGTCGCCCGCCAGCGCTACTGGGGCGCGCCGATTCCAGTCAAGTACGGCCCCGAAGGCCAGACCGTGCCGCTCACCGACGACGAGCTGCCGGTGGCGCTGCCGATGGAAGTCGAAGTCGACGCCTCGGGCTCGCCGCTGAAGAAGATGCCGTCCTTCTACGACCTGGGTGATGGCTGGACGCGGGAAACCGATACCTTCGACACCTTCATGGAGTCTTCCTGGTACTACGCCCGCTTCTGCTGTGCCGACAATCCGGAGGCGATGCTCGACGACCGCGCCAACTACTGGCTACCGGTGGATCTCTACATCGGCGGTATCGAGCACGCGATCCTGCACCTGCTCTACGCCCGGTTCTTTCACAAGCTGATGCGCGACGAAGGCCTGGTCAATAGCGACGAGCCCTTCCAGCGCCTGCTGACCCAGGGCATGGTGATCGCCGAGACCTTCTATCGCGAAGAAACCAACGGCGGCAAGGCGTGGTTCAATCCTGCCGATGTCGAGGTCGACCGTGACGACAAGGGCCGTCCGATCAGTGCCAGACTGATCGACGATGGCCAGCCGGTGACCATGGGCGGCATCGAGAAGATGTCCAAGTCGAAGAACAACGGTGTCGACCCGCAGGCGATGATCGATCGTTTCGGTGCCGATACCGTACGCCTGTTCGTGATGTTCGCCGCCCCGCCGGAGCAATCCCTGGAGTGGTCGGATTCCGGCGTCGAAGGCTCCCATCGCTTTCTCAAGCGGCTGTGGAAGCTGGTCGCCGATCATGTTGCGGCGGGTACGCCGGCGTCACTCGACGTGGCCGTGCTGGATGACGCGCAGAAAGATCTGCGCCGCAAGACCCACGAGACCATCGCCAAGGCGGGTGACGACATTGGCCGTCGAACCACGTTCAATACCGCGATCGCGGCGGTGATGGAGCTGACCAACGCGCTGGGGCGTTTCGACGACACGTCGCCGCAAGGCCTTGCGGTCAGTCGCGAGGCTATCGAAGCCTGCGTATTGCTGCTCTCGCCGATCACGCCGCACGTCTGTCACGCGCTTTGGCAGTCGCTGGGTCACCAGACGCCGGTGATCGATGCGAGCTGGCCGGTGGTGGACGATGAGGCCCTGGTCAAGGCCAGCGTCGAACTGGTGGTGCAGGTCAACGGCAAGCTGCGAGCTCGACTCGACGTGCCGGCGGCAGCCGACAAGTCAGCGGTTGAGTCGTTGGCCTTGGCAGAAGAAAACGTGCAGCGTCATGTCGAAGGCAAGACCGTGCGCAAGGTCATCGTCGTTCCCGGTAAACTGGTCAATATTGTTGCTAACTGAGTCGTTGCTAACTGAGTCGTTGCCAACTGAGTTGTTGCATTGCCGTCCGTGACAAGGAGCTTTTCATGATTCGTCGCACCGTTTTGACCGGCCTACTCGCGGTATCGCTGACCGCACTGGCGGGCTGTGGCTTTCAGCTCCGAGGGCTGAACCAGCCCACCCTGAGTCTTTCCGAACTCAGCTTGAGCGCCAATGTTTCTCCATTCAGCGAAGAAGTGAAACGCTCGCTGGAGAACGCCGGCACGCGTGTCGTCGACGACGCCGACCTGCGCGTCAATCTCGGCGACGAGCGAATCAGCGAGACTCGCCTGACCCGCTCCGACTCCGGCAGCCGCGAGACCGAAATCACGCTGACGGCGCCGTTCTCCGTCCAGCGTGTCTCGGATAGCGCCTACCTGCTCAATCAGCAGCAGCTGGAGACGTCGACGACGGTGCTGCTCTCCACCGACGATATCTATTCCGGTGAGGAGCTGCGTACCGGAGCCGTCAGGCAGCTGCGTCGTGATGCCGCCGAACAACTCATCGACCGACTGGACGCGCTCGAGACGCCATGAAGGTTTTTCCCGACAAGCTGGAAGAGGCGCTCAAGAAACGTCTACCGCCGGTGGTCCTGGTCGCCGGCGATGAGCCGCTGATCCACCTGGAAGCCTGCGATGCCGTGCGCCGCGTTGCCCGCGAGCGCGGCATCGAAGAACGTGAGGTGATGCACGTCGAATCCGGCTTTCAGTGGACGCAGCTGCTGGAGTCCGCGGCCAGTCTGTCGCTGTTCGCCTCGAGCAAGCTGATCGAGGTGCGCCTCGGCAGCCAGTCCCCCGGCCAGGAGGGAAGCAAAGCGCTCGAAGCCTACGCCGAGCAGGCGGGCGGCAGCGACAACGTACTACTGTTGTCGAGCCAGCGCCTGGACCGCAAGTCGCAGTCGAGCAAATGGTTCAAGACGCTCGACAAGCTGGGACTGTTCGTCCCGGTGTGGCCGGTCGATCATCAGCGTCTGGGTTTCTGGATGCGCGATCGGGCCAACCGTTACGGCTTCAGCATGGACATGGAGGCGGCGCGGCTACTCGGCGAGCGCACCGAAGGCAATCTGCTGGCGGCGGATCAGGAGCTGCAGAAACTGGCGCTACTGCTGCCGCCCAATGCACGCCTCGATGTCGAAGCGATCGCCAGCGGCGTCGAGAGCAGTGCGCGTTACGATGTCTTCACGCTGGCGGATGCGTGTCTGAAAGGCGATCGCGACCGTGTCGTTCGCATCGTGCGCGGCCTGCGCCAGGAAGGCGTCGAAGCGCCGATCATTCTGTGGGCGCTGACCCGCGAGCTGCGAACGCTGCTCTCGATCTTTCAGCACCTCGACCAGGGTCAGAGCCTGGAGCATGCTTGCAAGGCCCAGCGCCCGATGATTCCGGAAAAACGTCGCCCCGGCTATCAGCAGGCGCTCAAGCGTCTGCCCCAGCGACGCCTGCACAAGCTGCTGATGTTCTCCCAGCGCATCGATCTGGCGATCAAGGGCGCCATCGCCCTACCCGTTTGGGATTGCCTGCAGGATCTCGCTCTGACCCTATCCGGCGGCCGCGGGATGCTGGCAGAAATGCCTTTCGCCTACCGTACGGCCTGACGCTTCCGACGCCCCCGTCGGGCCGCTCGGGCCGCTCGGGCCGCTCGGGTCACAAGATGACACCTGGAATTCTCGCGGCTCATACAAATAGTTGATAATATCTACTATTTGGCAACGAACTTCACAGGTCTCCATGTCTCGTTCCTACTCTTTTGCCCTGCCACTGGTGCTGGCCATCACCATGGCCCTCGGACCGCTGTCGATCGATGCCTATCTCCCCGCCTTCCCGGCCATGGCCGACGCGATGGGGGTCGGCATTGGCGAAGTCTCGAGAAGTCTTTCGATCTACATCTTTGGCCTCGCCATCGGCCAACTGGTCGGCGGGCCGCTGTCGGACCGAATTGGACGACCTCGGGTCATGTATGCGGGGCTCGGGATCTTCATTGCCGCCTGCGTGGCGATCACGCAGACCGACGATCTGAATCTGCTGCTGACGCTACGCGGCGTACAGGCCTTCGGCGGCGGCTGGATCATGGTGCTCGTGCCGGCACTGGTCCGGGACCAGGTCAGAGGGCGCGAGGCTGCCAAGCTGTTCAGCATGATCGGGCTGATCATGGTGGTGGCGCCCGGCGTCGCGCCGAGTATCGGCAGTGCGCTGCTGGCGCTGGGCGACTGGCACGCCATTTTCTGGTTCCTCGCCATCTACGCGCTTGGCGTGGTTCCGCTGCAGGCTCGCGTGGTGCTGCGCCATGCCCAGCCGCGCGTCGTCGCCCAGCAACAGGATTCGTTGCTGACGCGCTACCGTTTCGTGCTGGCGACTCGGGCCGCGCTGCCGTTCATTGCTCTGCAGGCCTTCGCCTTCTCGGTCATGATGCTGTTCATCACTCACGCATCGTTCATTTATCAGGCCCACTTCGGGCAGTCGGAGAGCGTCTTTTCGCTGATGTTCGGCGCCAATATCCTGATCATGCTGCTGGTCAATCTGACCAATCGCGCCGTCCTCAACCGATTTACCTCGCGCCAGATTCTGATTACCTGTCTGTGCGTGCAGTTCATTGGCGTGCTACTGCTGTCGCTGGCGACGTGGGCCGATGTCTCGGTCTGGGTATTCCTGCCGGCCATGATGCTGACCATCGGTGCCCAGGGCGCCGTGGTACCCAACAATCAGGCCTGCTTCATGGAGTATTTCGAACGCCATGGCGGCACCGCGGCTTCTCTGCTGGGTGCCTGCCAGTTCGGGATTGCCGGGACGCTCAGTGCGCTGTCGACCTTGCTGCCGGAAACGCTGAGCTGGGTCATCGCGTCGATGTTCCTCTGCTCGCTGATCTGCATGGGCGTCATCATCGGTGTGCTGCGCCCTCAACGCGCGGTGGGTACCGGTTCGCCCTGAACGATGCTGCTGCCTCCTGTCGACATGAAAAAGCCGGGCCCCAGGGCCCGGCTATCGATCGATGAATGAAACGACCCGAGTGCAGACGCCAAGCATGAGAACCTGGCGTGAGTGCCTAGGCGATGCTGGCGTGCTCTGGCTGGTCGACACCTGCCAGGGCGACGTCATCGCTGAGTACGACGACATCATCCAGCGACGGAATCGAACCGGGACCGTCGTCGTCAGCCGTCATCAGCGACATCGTCGAGGCTGAGGCAGTGGTTGCCGCGCTGGCGTCCGGTGTCAACGTGAACGATTGCAGGTTCATCGCGCCGCCGTTGAACGTCAGCCGAAGCGTCTGCTCGCCAGCGGCGAGATCCAGCTCGATACCGTCGTTGGCCTGATAGTTGGTCCAACCGCCGGTATTGGTCACCGCCTGGGGCGTGGCGCTGGTATAGACGGCGCCGTCCTGCTCGACGCTGGCGGTCACCGTTCGCCCGCTGGACATCGTCGCCGCGGCAAACGACAGCTGATAAGTACCCGCCGTGGCAACGTCGATGGTGTATTCCACCCATTCGCCGTTGGCGATCGAGCCGATCGAATTGCCGTTGTCGCGCAGATCGACGCCTTCGTTTCGGGTGGTGTCGCCCAGCTGAGTCTCGCTGCTGTCGTGATAAGCGACTTCCGGGCCACCTTGGTCATAAAGCCCCGCGTTCAGCGTGAGGCCATCGTCGACGGCCCAGGGCATAGCCGAGTCGTTGAATGCCGTTTGCAAAGGCGGTGCCAGACTGAACGATTCCAGATTCTGCGATCCGCCGTTGAAAGTCAGACGCAGGGTTTGCGTGCCCGCTTCCAACGCCACGTTCTGACTTTCGGTCTCTGCGAATGTGCTCCAACCTCCCGTGTAATCGACGCCGATTGTCGCCACTTCATAGACGCCGGCGCCATTGTCGAAGGTGGCCGTGATCGAGCGGGCGCTGCCGGTCTGTGCGCCCAATGCGGACAGGAACGACAAATCGTAGACGCCGGCCTGATCGATCTCGAGCGTGTATTCGACCCACTCCCCGTTTTCGATCCAGCCGATGGCATCCCCGTTGCCCTGGATGTCCACCCCGCCCTCGCGGAAGTGAGTCCCCATTTGGGTTTCGCTGGAATCCTTGTAGGTCAGATACGACGCGCCCTCATCGAACAGTGCCGCGTCCAGCGTCAGGCCGCTCTGTTCGACGACCCAGGGTGTAGCGGACTCGTTGAAAGGCGTTCTCGCGGCCGGCTCGATACCTTCGACCAGGAAGACGTTGTCGTTGTAGTCATAGTTGATACCGGTGTAGTCCATGACCACGAAGTAGGTATTGGCGATGGCATTGCCATCGGTGTCGTAGGCCTGAAAAACGCGCACGGTATGGCCACGTTCGATCCCGGCATCCTCTGCCGGCGGCGTGTTCCCCCCATGAGGATTCAATGACGGATCGGTCGATTGGTTGGCGATCGAGATCCCGAAGATATCGTCGCCCGCCCAGCTGTCGGGGATCCGGCCCGGGGTAAAGTTCGACGTGGCGTAGTCGCCATTGGCCACATGCGGCAGCAACGACTGACTGTAGAGGCTGTCGTGATTGCTCAGCGACACTCGCGCCGACTTGTCACCTGGTGCGTGCAGTGCAAGTAGTGCACCACTGTACCCGTGGAATGCCGCCAGCTGCGTCACCGTGACCGATCCAACGCCGTCGGCAATCTGCCAGTAGCGTGACAGCACTTCCTGATCATTGACCGCTCGGTAGAGATCGAAATCCTGCAGCACGGACTCACCGCCACCGTCGAGCGTCGACAAGCCATCGATGTGATTGCCGAAGCCGAACACCCGCCAGATTTCGTTGAGATTGGGCTCCCAGCCGCCCTCGTCGCGCGCCTGCCAGAAGCCGGCCAGCTGGATCTCCGTCACCGGTTGGTCGGCGTCGTCCGAGACGATCGTCATGGTGCCTTCGAACACGCCGTCGGCGGCATTGCTGGTCGGCGGCGTATAAGCGGCGCGGTCGAATAGAACGCCCACCTCGATGGATTCGCCGGGTGCCAATCTCAGGTCGTTCAGGGCATCCGCATCTGCCAGCATGAACGGGCCGCTCAGCGTTACGCTGTCGACCCCCAGTTCCCCGGTACCGTTATTGGTGATGATGACCGAGCCACTATCCTTGTACTCCCGCGCCACGGGAGACGAGCTGGTGGCATCGTTGTCTTCGAGATAATTGAAAGCGATGCGGTCATCGAAATAAGCCGGATCGGTACTGACGACGCTGATGTCGCCATTGCTGATGACCGCCAAGGGCGCGGCGGGCACTTCCAGCGAATCGATATCCGGGCCAACGCCGTTGGGCGCGGTCACCGCGATGGTGTTGCTACCTTCGCTCAACGTCATCTTCACCGTCTGGGTGACCCAGTCGCTGACGGTCCGACTCTCGGCAGGAAAATTGACAGCCGGGTAGCTCTCTCCGTTGACCGTCAGCGCCAGGGGACGATCGGCCTTGCCGGTGGTCAGGGAGTAGCGGAAAGTGACCTCGTAAACGCCGCTCTGGCCGACGTCCACATTCCAGGTAACGGTCTGATCACTGGTGCCCACGAAGTCGACGAACCCGGTACCCGAGGCATCGCGGTCGCTCTGCGTCGTGGGGACGACGATCGCGCCGCCCTGTAGAACGGCATTCTCGGCCTCATAAATTTTATACTCCGGCGCCGGGTCCTCTCTCTGCAATTGCAGCCGGTCGATGTTGGGGCCGGTATTGCCCACGTTGGCGAGTCGAACCACATTGTCCCCGGCACCAAGATCGATCTCGACGGTAGTCTCCGTCCAGTTTTCCCAACCCGCGCTACCCACGCCAGTCGATGCAAAGGCAATCGTCCCCTGCGGATCGCCGTCCACCGACAGTGTCATCGGGCGATCGCTGGAGCCACTGGCGGCGTAGCGAATCGTCAACAAATAGGTCCCCGCTTCGGCGACATTGACCGAAAACGACCCCGCATCCCCCGACTGAGAACCCATATCCAGATAGCCGGATCCGCTGAACTCGCCCCAAAGACGATCGGCACCGCCACCATTCGATTCGGGATTATTGGCATTGCGAACGACCGTGTCGGCGATCGAAGCACCATCGTCGATCAGCAACGACTCGCCCTGGAGAGTGAAGACATCGCCCGACCAACCTTCGGCGTTGACGATCTCGACATCGACCGACTGCTCACCGTTCGTCAGCTGCTGGCCGCTGTCATCAAGCGCATCCAATTTCAGGTTGGTCACCCCGCGATCCAGATCGGACGCCAAACGGAACCGATAGGGAGTGTCGGTAGAAACCAGTTCGCTGGCGGCACCGGTCGAGTCGGTCAGCGTCAAGGCGACGCCGGCCACGTCACTGGCGAGAAAACCGCTACTGTCGATGGGCGTCACCTCGAGCCGATAATCGTCGCCGAGCAAATCACGGGTAATAGCAGCGCCCGGTGCCAATGTCTTGACGATGTTGCCTGTCTGCACATCGATGATTGACAACGTGAACATGTATGAAGCCTCTACGCGTTATGGGGGTACGGGGTTGTGAAAGCCGCCCTCGACTTCGATTGCTTGCCCGGGGGACGAGGAGGCCGGGCACCCCCAAGGCTGCCCGGCTTGTTGACCGACGGATCGGAATGAGGGTTCAGTTGGATCTGGTCTTAGGCGACGCCGACATGCTCCGGCTGGTCGACACCTGCCAGGGCGACGTCATCGCTGGGTACGACGACATCATCCAGCGACGGAATCGAACCGGGACCGTCGTCGCCAGTCGTCATCAGCGACATCGTCGAGGCCATGGCAGTGGTTGCCGCGCTGGCGTCCGGTGTCAACGTGAACGATTGCAGGTTCATCGCGCCGCCATTGAACGTCAGCCGAAGCGTCTGCTCGCCGGCGGCGAGATCCAGCTCGATACCGTTGTTGGCCTGATAATTGGTCCAACCGCCGGTATTGGTCACCGCCTGGGGCGTGGCGCTGGTATAGACGGCGCCGTCCTGCTCGACGCTGGCGGTCACCGTCCGGCCGCTGGACATCGTCGCCGCGGCAAACGACAGCTGATAGGTACCCGCCGTGGCAACGTCGATGGTGTATTCCACCCATTCGCCATTGGCGACCGAGCCGATCGAACTGCCGTTGTCGCGCAGATCGACACCTTCGTTTCGGGTGTTGTCGCCCAGCTGAGCCTCGCTGCTGTCGTGATAAGCGACTTCCGGACCACCCTCATCATAAAGCCCTGCGTTCAGCGTAAGCCCATCGTCGACCGCCCAGGGCGTACCCGATTCGTTGAAGGCCGCTTGAGAGTCAGATGACTGAGAGCCGGAAGTCAGACTGAAGGATTCCAGATTCTGCGAACCCCCGCTGAAGGTCAGGCGCAGGGTCTGCGTACCCGCCTCCAGGGCGACAGCCTGACTTTCGGTGACGACATAGGTGCTCCAGTCACCGGTATAGCCCACGTCAATGGTCGTGGCCTCGTAGACACCGGCGCCATTGTCGAAAGTCGCCGTGATCGAGCGGGCACTGCCGGTCTGCGCGCCCAGTGCGGACAGGAACGACAGATCGTAGACGCCGGCCTGATCGACCTCCAGGGTATATTCGACCCACTCTCCGTCCTCGATCCAGCCGATCGCATCCCCATCGCCTCGTATGTCCACCCCGCCTTCACGGAAATTGGTGCCCAGCTGGGTTTCGCTCGAGTCTTCGTAGGTCAGATACGGGGCGCCCTCGTCGAACAGCGCCGCATCCAGCGTCAGGCCGCTCTGGTCGACCTCCCAGGGCGTCGCGGTCTCGTTGAAAGGCGTTCGTGCCGCGGGTTGAATCCCTTCGATCAGATAAACGTTGTCGTTGTAGTCGGAATTACCGCCGTTATAGTCCATCAGCGCAAAATAGGTGTTCGCGATCGCGTTTCCGTCGGCGTCAAAAGCCTGAACCATGCGGAAATAGTAACCGGTCTCGATTCCCGGGTCGGCGTTGGAGGACTGGTTATTGAGAGACGGGTCGGTCGACACGCTTGCCGCCGAAAAACCGAAGATATCGTCGCCCAGCCAGGCATCCGGTACCTGCGCGCGACTGATGGTCGTGGTCGCGAAACCGCCGTTGGCGAGGAGCGGCAGGAAAGACTGATTATAGGGCGAGTCATGATGAACCAGACTTCTGGCATCGGTCTTGTCGCCGGGCTCGTGCATGGCAAGTAACGCGCCTCCCGGACCGTGCAAGCCCGCCAGCTGCGTGACCTTGGCCGTCTCGGCGCCGTCGGCAACCTGCCAGTAACGCGAGAGAACTTCGCCCTCCAGCGCGGCTTCGTAGCGTCCGCCAGTATCCACCTCCGACAGGCCGCCGCCCTCCAGCGTGGAGAGCCCGTCGACATGATTACCGAAGCCAAAGACCTGCCAGATTTCGTTGAGATTGGGCTCCCAGCCGCCCTCGTCGCGCGCCTGCCAGAAGCCGGCCAGCTGAATTTCGGTGACGGGGTGATCCACATCATCGGATTGAATCGTCAACGTGCCCTCGAACACGCCGTCATCGGCATTACCGGCCGGGGGGGTATAGGCCTCCCGGTTGAACAGGACGCCAACCTCGATGGAGGCCCCGGGGGCCAATCTCAAATCGTCCAGCAAGTGGGCGTCGGCCAACATGAATGGACCGCTCACCGCCACGCTACCGACCGCCAATTCCCCGGTGCCGTTGTTGGTGATGACGACCGAACCGCTGTCCTTGTACTCCCGAGGTCCGTTCTCAGGGTGGGTGGCTTCATTGTTTTCCAGATAATTGAAAGCGATACGATCATCGAAGTACGCCGGGTCGGTGCTGACCACGCTGATTTCACCGTTACTGGAGGCCGCCAGAGGCGCATCCGGCACTTCCAGCGAATCGATATCCGGTCCGACGCCGTTGGGCGCGGTCACCGAGATCGAGTTGGTGCCGGCGGTCAGCGTCATATTGACGGTCTGGGTAACCCAGTCGCTGACCGTCTGGCTCTCGGCAGGAAAATTGACAGCCGGGTAGCTCTCTCCATTGACCGTCAGCGCCAGGGGACGATCGGCCTTGCCGGTCGTGAGCGAGTAGCGGAAAGCGACCTCGTAAACGCCGCTCTGGTCGACATCCACGTCCCAGGTAATGGTTTGATCGCCGGTGCCCACGAAGTCGACGAAGCCGGTGCCCGAGGCGTCGCGGTCGCTCTGCGTCGTAGGGACGACGATCGCGCCGCCCTTGAGGGTCGCGGTCTCCGCTTCATAAGCCGCATAGCCCGGTGTCGTATCGTGAATCAGGACTTCCAGCTGATCGATGTTGGGCCCGGTATTGGTCGTTGACTGCAGGCGGATGCTGTTGGCCCCGGCTATCAGTTCAGCCGGGATATCCAACGTCTGCCAGGTATTCCATGCCGCGTCGCCACTGGCGCCGACCGGTGGCTGGAAGGCGTAGGTGCCGATGCTCTCGTCATTGACGAAGACCTCCAGCGGCCGATTTGCCGTTCCCCCATTGGCATAACGCACCCTGAGCACGGCGTCACCAGCATCGGCGGCGCTAACATCGACGTTGAAGGTGATGAAGTCGGCGGTGGTAGAACCGAAGTCGGCATACCCGCCGACGATGCCGTCGCTGTAATCGGTGTTGCCATCCAGCCCGTAGGCGCCCGGCCGAATCCCGTAGGGCGGATTGGTCGGGCTGACCTCCGGCGTGTCGCCATCGCGAATCACGATCTGGGCATCGGCGCCAGAGGCGATGACGGCCTGAGACTCATCCTCGGCCTGAACCGTAGCGATCGTGGTCAGATCGGCGTCTCCATCGCCGGGCACGATGACATCACCGGGCACGGGGTCCAGGCGTATGACCTGGCTCTCGCCGGTACTGCGGTTGAGCGTCATCAGATAGAGCTGGCCAGTCAGCGGGTTCTCGATGATATCCAGCGGGTCGACGTATTTGATGACATTGCCGTCCACGTCGCGCAGCACGTTGTCGCTCGCGACATTGCCATCCTCGTCCAACGAGACCCAGCGAATATCGTCGCCTCCCGAGTACTCGACGAACAGCAGGCTTCCATTCAGCGTTGCGCCGAAGATATTGCTGGTGTATTCGATCGCGCCGTTCGGCGATCGATTGGTGCCCAGTGAATAGATATCGTCGAATCGATAGTTGCTGTCGGGTTGTGTCCCGACCTCGTAATCGCCCGTCTCGTAGAGATCATCGCCATCGGTCGGATTGCCGCCGTTGAAAATGTATTCGTCGCGCAGCGAGTCCGGATGGCCGTAGTAGCCGCCCTGGTCGACCTTGAATAGCCAGTCGTCTTCGATACCGACGTTGCTCAAGGCCTCGTTGTAGTCCGTGGAAGGATCATCGGGGGTGACACCGCCAGCCGCGGAGCCATTGGTCGAGGCGTACAGATTGCCGTTGGAGTGCCAGACCAGGTCGTAGGCGTTACGAATGCCGGTCGCATATATCTTGAGTACCGCATCGTCGGCAAACGGATCGTAATAATCGATCAGCACATTGCCATTGACGTCCTGCATCGATGCAGTGCCGTCTTGCGCGAACACCAGGTACTGGCCACCGCCCATATCGATGGGCCCGTTCTTGATATCGCCGTCATCATCCTGATAACGGGTATTGGAGCCATCGGTGGGGAGCGGTTCGGTCGAGACGTCGAAACCGCCTGTGGGCGCCTCTCGAGTCGGATCGACCTCCAATACCGCGGCGTTCAGTAGCCGTTCCGGACGATTGCCCCAGGCGCTGTCGTCGCCGCCCATCGCGGTATTGGCACCCTGCGAGACGTACAGCAGATAGGGCGGCACGTCGGGATTGGTCTCGGCGTCGTATTCCGGATTGGCGTGGAAGACCAGGCTGTTGGTGACGTGGTCGCCGTTGGAACGCGGCAGGCCCGAGATATAAGTTTCCGCCGATCCCGAAAACGTACCGTCACTATCATCGATCGTGATCTTGCTGACTCGGCCGCTGAAATCCGGTACGGCGTTGTCGCGTCCCGTCAGCGGGATCGGGTAATTATCGGTCACCCACAGCACGTTGGGATCGGTCGGATCGAAGGTAAGCCCGACAATACCGCGGGCGCCGGCGTCGGTCTGGAAATAGTCCAGTGCCAGCGTCTGCTCGTTGGAAAGCTCCCCTGTCACGGCATCGATATCGTAACGCTTGATCTCGCCGTTCAGGGTCGACACGTACATCTGGGTGTTGTCGGGAGAGAGGGTAATGGAGCTGAACAGATAGGCGCCGTCCTGCGCGCCGTCGAGCTCGACATGGGTACCGAACGCTACCTCGCTGTCCTGAACCTCCGCCTCGGCCCCGGTGACGAACGTGGTGGTGAACTTCTGGAACTCCCGCGTCGGCGCATCCGGATCGGTGTTGCTGCCACGGTCCTGAAAGCCATCGATCACCAACGTGTAGCTGGTGTATTCGTCCAGCTCGTCCGTCGGCGATATGGTCAGCGAATCGAAGCCGCCGGTGGTGTTGATGTTGAAAGCCACGTCTTCGCCGGTAACGGTGTTGAAGAGTTTCACCGAGCCATCGTTGAGGCTCTCCAGCAGTGCACCGCCGCGGCCCTCGACGACCGAGATTCCGATGAAGAAATCCGAGGTCGGATCGATACCGGCCGGCTGGGTCCCGTCATCGGCCTGCAGATGAACTTCGACCTGCTGCTGCCCTACCCCTGCCACCGCTCTAGGGTCGGTAAAATAGGCGTAATCCGCCGGTGCCTCGCGGTCGTCGTCGGGGGTCAGATCGGGCAGCGACTGGATCTCGATGTACTGAATTTCGGTGTTGTTGCCGTCGACGCCGAGAGAGTCCAGGGTAAGCCGGCCATCGGTGACCTGGACGACCCGCGTGATCAGACTGGAACGATAGCCATCGCTATCGTCGGTGGGATCGCCGTCGGCCGGAAACCCGCTCGGCCGCGACGAGGCGAACGGCGTGTTGAACGCTTCGCCCTCGGCATTGATAGCGTTGACGCTATCGTAGGCGCCACCGCTATCACCGATCGAGATCGTGACTTCGTAGTAGCCATCCTCCAGCTCGATCTCCCAGCCCGCCGCCTGGCTGTAGCCCGGTTTGTCGAACCCGGCGTAAGTGGCCTGCAACGGATCGACATCGTCGAGTGACCCGCTGCGGTCGCCGAGTGCATCGCCATCCTGACCGGCGATCGCCATTGGCGTCGTGCCGTTGGCCGTTCCGTCGGCGATCGACCCCGCCGTCACCCATCCATACTGGTATGTCTGGCCATCCACCTGCAGCGACTGCTGCCCGAAGGCCAGGCCCGTGTCGGCGACGTAACCCTCCGGCGTTGCGGCTCCATTCGGCTGGAAATTGATCTTGGCCTCGAATCGGTTACCAGGCTCGGCGCCCGGATTACCGCCGCCGTCGTCCGCCATCGTATGAATCGACAGACTGTCGATGTTGGGGCCGGTGCTGCCAATGTTGGCGAGTCGGACCACATTGGCACCGGCGTCGAGATCGATCTGGACGGTGGTCTCCGTCCAGTTGTCCCAGCCCGCACTCCCCGTTCCCGTCGACGCGAAGTCGATCCTTCCCTGAGATTCACCGTCGACCGACAGCGCCATCGGACGATTGTTGGGTCCACTGGCGGCATAACGGATCGTCAGCAGATAGGTGCCCGCCTCGGCAACGTTGACCGAGAAAGATCCCGCGTCCCCTACCTGCGCCCCCATATCCAGATAACCGGAGCCACTGAAGTCTCCCCACAGGTGGTCCGCGCCGCCACCACTGGGTTCCGGGTTATCGGCACTGCGAACCAAGGTATCGGCGAGGGAGGAGCCATCATCGATAGCGAGTGCTTCTCCCTCGATCGAGAATACCAGCGTCGGATCTGCCGGCAGCGCGTCTGCATACTCGAAACTGATCTGATCGATATTGGGACCGTTGGGCACGCCTCCCTGGGCGGTCGATGGCAGCGTCAATGTCAGCGTATTGTCGCTATCGGACAGCGGCACCGACACGCTGACCTCGTTCCAGCTGGTCCAGGAGCCGGTCGGTGGAAACGAGACCAGCGTGGGTTCCGCGCCGTTGACGGACAGCAGCAACGGCCGATCCCCCGTCCCGCCATTGACGTAGCGAATCGTCGCGGTGTAAACGCCGTTTTCATCGGGCGAAACCTGGAAGGTGATCGCGTCGCCCGCATCGGTTCCGAAATCGACATAGCCACCGTCGATCGCGCCCGCCCTGACGACACCTTGCGCATCGGGATGTTGACTGTCGACGACTCGGGTCAAGCCGGGGCTGTTCGTCGCCCCGCTGTCGTCGATAGAGACCAGACTCATATCTTCGGCCTGGATGACCAGAGATGCCGGACCGTCGTCCGCCGCGACCGCGGTCAACGTCAGACTGTCGATGTTCGGGCCGCCGCCGATGACGTTCTGCAGGCTAACCACGTTGGTCCCGCTGCTCAGGTTCAATGTCAGCGAGCCGCTGCCCCAGGTTTCCCATCCGGCCGTACCGGCACCGGTCGACGGAAATGCCAGGTTGCCCTGATCGACGCCATCGACGAGCACGGCCATGGGACGCGAGGCGCCAGCGGCGCCACTTGCGGCATAGCGGACATCGAGTTGGTAAGTCCCGGCGGTCTCTACCTCGACCTCGAAATAGGCCGCGTCGCCAACCTGCCCGCCCATATCGAGATAACCCGGCCCACTCGAGCCGTTCCACAGCCCATCGGGGCCGGCGGCGGCCGACGATTCAGGATTGGACGGCGAGCGAATCACGGTATCGGCCGCCGAGGTGCCATCGTCCGGCGTCAGCGATTCGCCTTGAAGCGTAAAGACGTCGCCCGACCAGCCTTCAGCGTTGACGATCTCGATATCGACCGACTGTTCGCTACCCGCCAGCAACTGGCCATTGTCATCCAAGGCGTCCAGCATCAAATTGGTCAAACCGCGATCCAGATCGGACGCTAACGTGAACCGGTAGGGGCTCTCGGTAGAAACCATTTCGCTGGCTGCGCCGGCCGAATCAGTCAACGTCAAGGCGACGCCGGCCACGTCACTGGCGAGAAAGCCGCTACTGTCGATGGGCGTCACTTCGAGCCGGTAATTGTCTCCGATAAAATCCCGAGTGATGGCAGCACCTTGTACCAATGTCTCGACAGTGTCCCCTGTCTGCGCATCGATGATGGATAGCGTGAACATGTATGAAGCCCCTACGCGTTGAGTTAATGGTTGTGAAACGAGCGAAGATGAACGTCTCTCGTTCGGTGCTGACAGAGGCGCCATTTCACCTTCATTAACGAAGTGTCGGACATCACCTGTCGCTGATTGTTATTGGCAGAGACCTTGGAACTGATGCGTGACTAAAGTTCTACCGGTGGAGACTCACCGATGGCAACCTAGCGTGTCTGCCTGCCAAGGCAAAGTTGAAACTTTTAAACCCAAAAAACGAATTTAAGTAGCCAAGTGGTGAAAAAGCGCCTCCCGACTCTTCGATTTCGTTGAGCTATCATCGCCTTAGACTCGCTGAAACACCACCCATGACAGCGGCGCTTACATAAAATTTCAAGACTGGTAAAAACCACACCAAATCACTTATAAAACTAATGCCACGGAATTACAAAGGACCACACTCCAGCTCCTGAAACGCGCTAGTTTTAATCGCCAGCATTTTAATAGAATCGTAGAAACAAGCCCGCGACAGAACCCAAGCCATTGTTTTATAACCCATGAAAAATCCAGAAAGGATTAGAATATCGATACCGACGCCAATAAAACCAGAAAAACAGACTTGTAAACTTGTTCACAATTTCCGCATGCTGGTCACGTGATCTACTCGTCAACGCCACCCGACAACGTCAATTCCAGAAGAGAAAAGATCGTGGCAAAGCCCAGTGATAAAACAGATTTACAATTGGCGTTAGCCGCCAGCCGCCAGGCTTTTCTATACATTCTGCTGTTCAGCCTGTTCATCAATCTGCTGATGCTGGCACCGTCGATCTACATGTTGCAGGTGTATGACCGAGTCGTCACGACACGGAGCTCTGAAACGCTGCTGATGCTGACGCTGGTCATCGTCTTTCTATTCATGGTGATGGGCGCGTTGGATCTGGTCCGTTCACGCATTCTGGTGCGTGTCGGCAACAGGCTCGACATGCAGATCAGCGAGCGTCTGTATCAGGCCACCTTCAAGCGCGCATTGCAGGTACCCGGCAAACCCTCGGCTCAGCCGTTCAACGATCTCACCACGCTGCGCCAGTTCCTGAGTGGCAACGGCCTGTTCGCGTTCTTCGATGCGCCATGGATACCGGTCTACATCGCGATTCTGACGCTGTTCCATCCCTGGTTCGGAATCTTCGCCACTGTCGCGGCCTGCATATTGATGGTGCTGGCCTGGATCAACGAGAAGAGCACGCAGTCACTGCTCGGCGAAGCCAATCGCGAACACGTCCAGTCCCAGGATCTGGCCCAGAGCAACCTGCGCAATGCCGAAGTGCTTCAAGCGATGGGCATGTTGCCCAACCTGCTAGCCCGCTGGCGCATCAAGCACCATGACTACCTGCTGCATCAATCCCACGCCAGCGACCGTGCCGGCGTGCTCAGCAATCTGTCGAAAACCCTGAGAATCATGTTTCAGTCGCTGATCCTGGGGCTGGGCGCCCTCCTGGTTATCGAGGGCAGTCTGACCGGCGGCATGATGATTGCCGGTTCTATCCTGATGGGACGCGCTCTGGCTCCGATCGACCAGATGATCGGCGGCTGGAAGGGATTCGTCGCCGCGCGAACCGCTTATGCCAGACTCAACGCGCTGCTGGCGGCGATACCCGCGGAACCGCAGCGCATGCCGCTGCCGCCACCGGTCGGTCGTCTAGCGCTCGAGGCGGTAACGGCCGCCCCGCCCGGCGACAGTCGGCCGACGCTGTGGGAGCTCGACCTGCTATGCAACCCGGGCGAGCACATCGCCATCGTGGGCCCTAGTGCAGCGGGCAAGTCGACGCTGGCGCGGGTCATCCTAGGCGTTTGGCCGGTCCAAAGAGGCTGCGTTCGGCTGGGCGGCACCGATGTCGGTCAGTGGGCTCGAGAACGGTTAGGCCCTTTCATCGGCTATCTGCCTCAGGACGTCGAGTTGTTCGACGGTAGTATCAGCGAAAACATCGCCCGCTTCGGCAACATCGATCCGGATCGCGTCATCGAAGCTGCGCAGAAAGCCGGTGTCCACGACATCATCCTGCGGCAGTCGGCGGGCTACGATACCCAGATCAGCGGCAGTGGTGGCGTGCTGTCCGGCGGTCAGCGTCAGCGTCTGGGCCTGGCCCGGGCGCTTTACGGCAACCCCGTCCTGGTGGTTCTCGACGAGCCGGACGCCAACCTCGATGCCAGCGGCGAGCGCGCGCTGCTGCACTGTCTGCGCCAGCTCAAGACCCAGGGCACGACCGTTTTCATCATCAGCCATGCGAACGCCATTCTCGACCATGTCGACCGAGTTCTCATGCTGCAGGAGGGACGCATGGTCGCCTGTGCTCCCCGCCAGTCTGCATCCAAGGCTTCGAAGCCGCCGCTCAGACCGGTGGAGTCCCCCGTCCATTCGATTCGGATGCGCGCCCGCGGCAAGTCGGAAGACTCACCCGTGCCACCCCCTCAATCCACGGAGCCGCCGACGCCATGACGCTTTCCTCTTCTGCGCCGATAGCGCTTGGCGCGCCTGTGCCCAAGGTCCCTACCAGCGATCGAGCCAGCCGTCGGTGGGGGCTGGGGATACTGGTGATCGCCCTGGGCGGCTTCGTGCTCTGGTCGCTCACCGCTGATCTCGCGGTCGCGGTAGTCGCTTCGGGATCGGTGGCGGTGGAAACCTCGACCAAGAAGGTTCAGCACTTCGAGGGCGGTATCGTCAAACGCATCCTGGTCGAGGACGGCGATAGCGTCAGCGCGGGAGACTCGTTGATCGTGCTCGACGATACCCAGCCACTGGCCAAGCTCTCGATCGCCGAATCGGAGTATCGAATCGCGCTCGCCAGCGAAGTGCGACTGCTGGCGGAACAGAGCGACCGCGATACGCTGACGTTCCCGGATACGTTACTGAACAATGTATCGCCACGTGTGGAAGCGGTCGTCGACGTCCAGAAGCGGCTATTCCAGGTCGGTCGCCAGTCGCTGAAGGATGCTCTCTCGGCACTGGACGAAAAGGCCCGGCAGATGCAGGAACAGATCGCCGGCCTCGAAAGGCTGCAGCAGGTCAACCAGTCCAAGATCAAGTCGCTGACCGGAGAAGCCAGCGACTACCGCACGCTGTTCAAGGAGGGCCTGGGCGACAATCAGCGTCTGCGCGAGCTCGAACGACAAGTCCTCGAGTATCAGGGGGAAAACGCCCAGCACAGCGCCGAAGTGGCCCAGTTACGCTCGCAGATCAGCGAAAACGGCTTCCAGAAGGAGATTCGCCTGCAGGAGTACCACCAGGAAGTCGGCCAAGACCTCAAGGACGTTCAGTCTCAGGTTACTGACGCTGAAGAGCGGGTCACCGCTCTGCGCGATCAGGTCCACCGCACGGCTATCGTCGCGCCGGTTTCGGGGACCGTCGTCGGCCTGCAGATCCACACCCAGGGCGCGGTCATTCGATCGGGCGATACCGTCATGGAGATCGTCCCCGCCAACGAAGCGTTCATCGTCGAGGCGCGGATCCCCGATCGCGATATCGATAACGTCCATCCCGGCCAACCCGCCGAGATTCGCTTCAGCGCCTTCAATCAGCGGCTTTCCAACGTCATTCAGGGCGAAGTCGCCAACGTGTCGGCGGACAGCTTCGAAGACGAGGCTACCCACAACCACTATTACAAGGCGCGCATTCGCGTCACCGACGAAGGCTATTCCAAGATGACGTCGTCGATGCAGCTACTGGCCGGGATGCCTGCGGAAGTGATGCTGAAAACCGGCGATCGCACCTTTGCCAGCTACATGTTCAAACCGTTCAGCGACATGCTGGCCCGTGCGATGCGAGAAGAGTGATGAAGACGATTCATCGATGGATGCTGACCGGTTGCCTTGCCGCACTCACCGCCACCGCACAGGCTCAACCGCTCGACATCACGTCGCCGGTCCCCGAATCGAATAGCACCACGCCGACCCCGTTACCGTCGCTCTCCGAGCTGGTCGCCCGAGCGTTGAGCTACGACAGCGGCCTGCAGAGCCAGCGACTGGACAGCCAGTCGGTGGCTCAGGAGGTGCCGATGGCACAGGCCGGATTGCGCCCTCGGCTCGACGCCACTGCCGCCTATCGCTACACGGATGCCGACAACATCTATACCAAAAACCCCGGTGACTACCCTGACGAGGTCTACGACGATCGCGTTGCCGGCAAGACGAGAGACACCAGTTGGGAGCTGCGAATGACCCAGCCGCTATTCAGTCTGGAACGCTGGCGACGGGTCGGTAAAGCACATGCTCAGATGGATGCGGCAACGTTGAAGGTGGCGGTCGCCGAGCGCGATCTGGCGGTCAAGGTGGTGGAAACCTATCTCGATGCCTATCAGGCCTCGCGCAAACTGGGCTTGCTGATCGCTCAGCGGGAGTCGCTGGTACTGCAGCAGCGTCAGGCCCAGCGCGCCTATGACCTTGGCATCGGCGATCGGATCAATCTGCTGGAATCTCGATCGCGACTCGATCAGGCGGTAGCCGATCAGACCTCGGCGGAGAATGATCTCGCCAATGCGCTAAGCGATCTCGAACGCCTGTCCGGCACCGCGCTGAGCTTTGATCCTGCGTTGATCGACACCCCGGAGAAGCTGGACATCGCCCCGGAAGCCCGCCCGCTCGAAAGTTGGCTGGCACAAACCCAGGACAACGTCCAGGTGCGTCTGGCAGCCGAGCAGCAGCGGGTGGCGCAGATCGATACCGACGTCCGCGGCGCCACGCGCTATCCCGAGCTCAATCTGGTCGTCGGCTACAGCGATGTCGACAGCAACGATGCGCTCAGAACGAGCAACGACCTCACCGCCAGTATCGAGATGAACCTACCGATCTATCAGGGCGGCTACACCTCCGCCAGCATTCGACAGGGCGAACTGACGGCCATGGCCGGCACCGCAGCGGTGGAAAACGAGCAGCGCCTCGCCCAGCAGGAAGTTCGCAAGCGACTCCTCAGCATGCAGGGCGACCTTCGCCAGATAGAGGCGCTGCAGCGCTCGGTCGAATCCGGCAGTTTGTTCCTGCAGGCGGCGATTCGCGGTGAGTCCCTCGGCCTGAGAGACCTGGTCGATGTTCTCGACGCTCGCTCCTCGCTCTACGATCTCCGTATCCGTTTCATCGAGACGCTGTGTCTCTATCTCAAGGATCGCACTTATCTCGCGGCCGCTGTGGGGCAACTCGATACCTCGGCACTGACGGATGTGGCCGCCATCCTGGCTCGCGTCGAGCATACCTCTTCCAACCGCGCCGGGTGAGCCTGCTGCGCTGTCGCACTCGCGATCGCGTACAGCACAGAGTGATCTGCTACCTTGATGACAAGATGTCGAACGATCCGGTTCGACAGTGGCAATCAAGAGGACGGCAATGAATCTACCGCTGTGGTGCCTGCTGATAACCGCGCTGCTACCGTTCTGGCTGGCCTTCTGGGGCAGCAGCGTCAGGCGCCGGGAATTTGGTCATCTGGATAATCAACATCCGCGCCAGCAATACGCGCAGATGGAGGGTAAAGGTGCCCGATTGTGGGCGGCACAGAGCAATGCCTGGGAGGCGCTGGCGCTGTTCACCGCTGGAATCGTTGCCGTGCAGACGACGACGGGTGGCGGTTGGCTGGCAGACGTTGCCTGCATCGTTTTCGTGCTGGCTCGCATTGGACATGGGCTCTGCTATGCCATGAATCTCGCAACGCTGCGTTCGGCCATCTTTTGCGTGAGTCTGGTCGCGGTGCTGTGCCTGTTTGCCACGGCGTTCCTGTAGGCACCCTCTAACGTGGGCCACGGGCGTTCGCCGAGCCCGTGGTCGCCTCTCTAGTGGCCATCGGCGACGACTGAGCAAGGGCAGACTTCAAGTTCTGATGCCTCGGGCCGATGAAAGGTCTTCGAGTCACCGCTCGTGAATGCCTGCTGTCTTTCCATCGCGACCGAGGCCCGATTCCATGTCCAGTACCGACGAATCCGAGAGCGCATCAGCGCAGGAACCCGATCCCGCCGACGAAGAGGCGGTAGTGACCGTACCGATCGATGGCCACTTGTCGGTCTTGCCTACAAGTCATCGGCAACTGGCTCTGGAAGCCATGATGGCAGCCCAGGTGTCCTACTGGCGATGGTCCGCGCCCGATCGCAGCTTGCTGTTCGGCAGCGTGACGACGACGCCCGAAGATGAAGATGACTATCTGCGCATCGATTGGTGGGGATTGCTGAAGTCGACGCCACCGCCGGAGCGACGGCGCCTGATCGCGCTATGGCGCCGGCTCAATGACGGCCACCAGGATCGAATCGACACGCTGATACAACCCGACGCCAGAACTCCCTCGGTCCGATGGCGTGTTCGAGGCGCGATTACGGCGCGGGACGTTGACGCTCTGCCGGTCTCCGCCACCGGCACCTGGGAAATCATCGAAGAGTCGCGCGACCGGCGCAGCGTGGATAGCGTCAAGGCTCACGCCTTCGTGGCGTCGCGTGACCCCATGCTGGTGGTGGACGAACAGTGGCACATTCTGGAAACCAACGATGCCTTCAACCAGCTCGGCGGACTGCCTCTCGACGCGATACTCGGCCAGACTTTGCAACATTACATCGAGGCCGATGTCCTGCACGGCGATCCTGCAACGGCGGTTGCCAACGATCGCTTGCAGCACCATGAGGGCACCTTTCATATCGAGGGAGCCCCCGCCATTCCGGTCGAGCTAACGCTCAGCCAGTTCACGCTGGATGGGACCGGCCTGGTCCGCTACATCGCCGTATTACGGGATATCTCGGCTCGCAAGCGTTCCGAGCGCGAACTCGAGCAGCTCGCCAGAATCGACGCCCTGACCCAACTACCCAATCGGACGACGCTACAGCAGACGTTGAATCGACGGCTTTCCCGACTCTCGACCGATGATGGGCTCGCCCTGCTGTTCATCGATCTGGATGGTTTCAAGCACATCAATGATTCGCTGGGTCACCAGGCGGGCGATATTCTGCTGAAAATCATGGTCAAACGCCTGCGCGCCACGCTCCGCAGCAAGGACCTGGTCGCGCGCTGGGGCGGCGACGAGTTCGTGGCGATCATCGACATGGGAAGCGACACCCCGCTGGTCGACAGGATCGCGCTGCGCCTGCTCGAAGCGCTGTCTCATCCGATGGTGATCGGCGGCCATCAGATCAGCGTTACCGCCAGCATCGGTATCGTCCATGCACCGCGAAATGGCCGTGACGGCGAGACATTGCTCAGGCACGCCGACCTCGCCATGTATGCGGCCAAGGACCAGGGCAAGAACGCGATCGTCACTTATCATGAAAAGCTGAAGCATCACAATCTGGAGCAGATGTCGATGCTTTCCCTCCTGCGGGAGGCGATCGCCGAGGGGACGCTCGATTTCGTCGTTCAGCCCAAGTTCGATAGCCACAGCCGCATGATCGGCGCCGAACTATTGGCGCGCTGGAAGACCCTCGAATATGGTCAGGTTCCCCCCGATACCTTCGTACCGCTCGCCGAACGCAACGGTATGGCCACTGCGCTGGGCAATCTGGCCATCGATCGGGCTGCAGAGTACGCCGCGCGTCTCGCCGCATTGGGCAATCCGTTGCCGGTGGCGGTCAATATTTCTGCGTTGCATGTGATGGACGATAGCCTGCTCGATACGCTCTGCGACGCCTGTCGGCGTCATGCCATCAGCGTCGATCAGCTTGAACTGGAAGTGACGGAGTCCGTTTTTCTGGAGAACACGTATGCCCCGGAAACCCGAATCGAACATCTCAGGCGTCAGGGCTTCCGTGTCGCGATGGATGATTTTGGCGCCGGTTATTCATCGTTGGGCTATCTCAAGCGACTGCCTTTCGACACCATCAAGATCGATCGCAGCTTCATGAGCGATCTCGAAGTGGATCCGCGCGCTCGCCATTTGCTGGCAGGTATCGTCGGGCTGTGCGATATGCTCGGCATGGATACCGTCGCCGAAGGCGTCGAAACCGGCGAACAGTGGCAGCTGCTGCAGACCCTGGGCGTGAAGCAGTATCAGGGCTATTGGCTGGGGCGCCCGATGAGTCTGGAGCAATTGCTCGACAAACTCGGTGACTGACGACAGAGAGACTCGTGGACGATGGCCCTCAATGGCCCTCAATCGCAAATGCATCGCTGAAAAGCCGTCACAGAGAACCCGAATAAAAGCAGAGCCAGAAGGAAGCGCTCGAAGCGATGGCATCGCGAGCTGTGCTGACGTAACGTGACGAGCATCCCCATTTCCGACGCCGATTCGTGACGCCTCATGTCCCTGACTTTCAGCTTGATCGCCCCAGCCTCCTTTACCCGCCCCGAGATACTCGAGCAAGCTGCTCAAGCCTTGCAGCTCCTGGGCATTGACGTCCGCTTCCCCCGACAGCTGCAGAATCCGACCCGCTATCTGGCCGGCGATACGGCTCACCGTCTGCAGGCGCTTTATGCTGCCTACGCGGACCAGGACACCGATGCGGTGTGGGCCGTTCGCGGAGGTTATGGCTGCGCCCATCTGGCCACCGAAATCGACTGGTCTCGCCTCGCCTGCAAACCCTTGATCGGCTACTCCGACCTGAGCGTGCTGCTGGACCAGTGCTATCGTCACGGGTTACCCGCCATCCATGGCCCAGTCATGAAAGAGGGAGTAAAGCTCAACGCCGAGGAGGCCGATCTTCGCGCCGCCGGCCAACGCGACTTCCAGGCCCTGCTCGCCCTGCTCGGAGGCCAGACGCCCGAGAGCGTGGCGCTGACATCCGTCTCTCCGACACTGGAGACGGCCCCCATCGAGGGGCCCATGGTCGGCGGCAATCTGGCGACGCTGGCCAGTGTCGCCGGTACCCCGTTGGCGTTTCGCGCGCCGCCCGGGGCGATCGTCATTCTCGAGGATGTCGGCGAACCGTTCTATCGACTGGAGCGCGACCTGTGGCAGTTGGTCTATTCGGGCGCGCTGGATGACGCTGCTGCGGTCTGCCTCGGCACGTTCGAAGGCTGCATACCCTACGGTGATCTGCGGATCGAGACGCTGTTCGAGACGTGGCTGGCCCCCCGGGGCTTGCCGCTGTACACGGGCCTGCCGATCGGCCATGGCCGCGACAACCTGCCCTGGCGCTATGGGGCGAAGGCCCGCGTTGCCGCCAATCGACTCCATTTTTTGGGCTGAATCTTTCGCGCCACGGCAGCCAAAGTGACGCGATGAGCCCGAAAAAACGCCGCCTCGCGCAATGCGAGGCGGTATCGGTTCAACCAAGTTGAAAGAAAATTGGCGAGCGACGATCAGACAAGGCGAAAATCAACGAAAGAGTGGAGTTTACGGGACGTAAATGAGCACCTTAAGTTGATTTTCAACACAGTATGATCGAGCGCAGCCCTTTTCTCAGGGCAGACGTTCGAACACGGTCGCCACACCTTGCCCCATCCCGATGCACATCGTTGCCAGACCCAGTTTGGTGTCCTGCTGGCGCATCACATTGAGTAGCGTGGTACAGATGCGCGCGCCGGAACAGCCGAGCGGGTGGCCGAGCGCGATCGCACCGCCATGAAGATTGACCGCGTCGTCCATACGATCGAGCAGCTCGAGGTCTTTCAACACCGGGATCGACTGCGCCGCGAACGCCTCGTTGAGCTCGACCGTCTGGATATCGCCGATCTTGAGACCGGCTTTGGCCAACGCCTTCTGCGTCGCCGGTACCGGACCATAACCCATGATCGAGGCGTCACAGCCGGCGACACCGGTCGACACGATTTTGGCCAGGGGCTCGAGACCCAGCGATTTGGCGCGCTCGTAGCTCATCACCATCAGCGCCGAGGCGCCTACCGACAGCGCCGAAGAAGTGCCTGCGGTGACCGTTCCGTTCCTGGGATCGAAAGCCGGCTTGAGCGAGGCCATCTGCTCGAGCGTGGCATCCTCGCGCACGACCTCGTCGTGCTTGATCAGAGCCCGGTAGCCCTGCTGATCGTGGCCTTCGATCGGCACGATCTCGTTGTCGAAGTAGCCCAGACGATTGGCTTCGCTGGCACGCTGATGAGAGCGCAGGCCGAACTGATCCTGCTGTTCGCGGGTCACGCCATGCATCTTGCCCAGCAGCTCCGCGGTCAGGCCCATCATCATCGCGGCCTTGGCCGCGCTCTTGCTGGCCGCCGGATTGACGTCGACACCGTGAGTCATCGGCACGTGTTCCATGTGCTCGACGCCGCCGATCAGGTAGCAGTCGCCCATGTCGGCGCGGATGTTGGCCACCGCGATATGCAGCGCACTCATCGACGACCCACACAGACGATTGATGGTCTGTGCCGGAACCGAACGCGGAATGCCGGTCAAAATGGCCGCATTACGCGCGATGTTCATCGACTGTTCCAGGGTCTGATTGACGCATCCCCAGAGGATATCGTCGACGCCTGCGGGATCGAGCTTCTCGTTACGTGTGAACAACGCCTGCATCACGGCGGCGGAGAGATTCTCGGCACGCACGTGGCGGAAGGCGCCGTTTCTGGCTTTGGCCATGGGGGAGCGTACGGCATCGACCACCACGGCATCTCTGGCATTCAAACTCATGTCTGTGACTCCGCTGACCTGGATATGAAAATGTGGTGGATTCAGCGATCGCTGGCGTCGGGATAAAAGCGCTCGCCGCTGGTCGCCATCTCCTTGAGTCGCGCTGTCGGCGCATACAGCGCCCCCAGTTCGCCGGAAAGCCGCTCGGCCACTGCCACGAATTCGGCCACACCCATGGCGTCGATGTAGCGCAGCGCGCCGCCACGGAACGGCGGAAAACCGATGCCATAGATCAGCGCCATGTCGGCCTCGGCCGGCGAACCGACGATGCCATCCTCCAGGCAGCGAACCGTCTCCATGCAAAGCGGCACCATCATCCGCGCGATGATCTCGTCGTCGGACAGCTCACGCGTCTCGCGGACGACCTCCGCTACCAGCCGGTGCGCCTCGTCATCATGAACCTTCTTCGGCTTGCCCTTCTTGTCTTCTTCGTAGACGTAAAAGCCCTTGCCGTTCTTCTGACCGAGGCGCTGGTTGTCGAGCATGATCTGAATGGCTGACTTGCCGTCATGGGCCATCCGATCGGGGAAGCCTTCCGCCATCACTTCACTGGCGTGAACGGCCGTGTCGATGCCCACTACATCGAGCAGGTACGCCGGGCCCATCGGCCAGCCGAAGCGCTCCATCAGCCTGTCGGCACGCTCGAAGTCGACGCCGTGTTCCACGAGGCCGCTGAACCCGCCGAAGTAGGGAAACAGGACACGATTGACCAGAAAGCCCGGGCAATCGTTGACCACGATCGGCGTTTTGCCCATCTGGCGGGCGTAGGCGACGGTCGCGGCGACCGCGGCATCGGATGTCCGGGTGCCGCGAATGACCTCGACCAGCGGCATCCTGTGCACCGGGTTGAAGAAGTGCATCCCGCAGAAATTCTCGGGCCGTTTGAGGTTGGCCGCCAGCCGATCGATGGAGATCGTCGAGGTGTTGGATGCCAGGATGGTGTCATCAGCGACGTTGGCTTCGACTTCGCTGAGCACTGCTCCCTTGATCTTGGGGTTCTCGACCACGGCTTCGACCACCAGATCGACCTGGCCGAAATCGCCATAGGAGAGGGTCGGCCGAATGTTGCCGAGCACTTCCGCCATTTTCGTCTGGCTGAGCTTGCCGCGCTCCAGTTGCTTGGTCAGCAGTTTGCGGGCTTCCTTCAAGCCCAGCTCGATCGCTCCCGACTTGATGTCCTTCATCAGAATCGGGGTGCCCTTGTAGGCACTCTGGTAAGCGATACCGCCGCCCATGATGCCGGCTCCCAGCACCGCGGTCTGCTCGACCGGCTTACCATCCTTCTCGTACTGCTTGGCTTTCTTCTTGACCGCCTGATCGTTCAGGAACAGGCCGACCAGGTTGTAGCAGACGTCGGTCTTGGCAAGCTTGGCGAAAGCCTGGGCTTCGATCGCCTGGGCACGCTCGCGCCCTTCGCCCGCGCCTTTCTGAATGACGCGGATGGCTTCGATCGGCGCCGGATAATGCGGCCCTGCCTTGCCAGCCACGTAACCCTTGGCCGTCTCGAACGCCATCATCTGCTCGACGGCGTTGAGCTTCAGCGGAGAGCCCTTCTCGACCCGGCGGGCACGATAGTCGAAATCTCCGGCGTTGGCCTTGTCGAGCATGTCGCGGGCGGCCGCCATCAGCGTCTGCTGCGGCACCACGGCGTCGACGGCACCGACCTTGAAAGCCGTCTCGGCATCGTTCTGGGTACCGCCGGCAATCCATTCGATGGCGTTGTCGGCACCGATCAGGCGCGGCAACCTGACGCAACCGCCCCAGCCCGGCACGATCCCCAGCTTGGTCTCCGGCAGCCCGATCTGGGCGCTGTCCGCCATCACGCGGAAATCCGTGCTCAGACTGAGCTCGCAGCCGCCGCCAAGCGCCAGCCCATTGAGCGCGGTGACGGTGGGGAACGGCAGATCCTCGATGCGGTTGAAGAGCGCGTGAATGCGCATGTTCATGTCGATCAGGAACGCTTCATCCTTGGCGAACATGGCGTGGAACTCGGTGATATCGGCACCGACAATGAACACGTCCTTGGCACTGGCAATGATCAAACCCTTGAGGCCGGTCTCATTTTCCAATGTCTCGATGGCGCTCGACAATTCACCGATGACCGAAGCGGAAAGCTTGTTGATCGCTTCATCCTTGAGGTCGAGCGTCAGGAGCGCAATATCGTCGTCCTGTCGCTCGACCCGAATGGCATCGCCTTGATAGAGCATGGGGGGTCTCCGTGCCATGGCTACAAAAAACGCCCCGCGGCGGCTTCGACGGGACGAATCATACGACTGTTTGAATATGGCAAAGCTTGCGGGGCTGCCTTGGCCCCGTCAAGCTCAACCAAAGTCTCGATCCTGCACTGCCATCGTCCTTCCTGCCAGCGGAAACGACCCACGCGTGCTAACCGACTTCCTGGCATCGTGTAGAGTGGCGCATCACCGCTAGAATAGCCGCGATCCGATGACCGGAGACACGGCGATCATTACGCTGTTTTACGGTCTCTCGTCTTTCACGCATTTTGTCTTTCACGCAATTTCGTCTTTCACGTAAGGAGCCTGGCCCGTGGCCGAGAAGCACCCCGCGATTCCTGCGAAACTCGCTTGGCTCGAGCCTACCGTCGCACGCTTGCGCCGCTATCACTGGCTCTGGCCACCGATCGCCTTCGTACTGGGTCTGCTGGGCTTCTTTCTGGTCAATCGACAGCAGTGGCTGGGTGGCGTACTGGCGCTGGGGCTGGTGCTGACCTGGGTTTTGTTGATCGTCGAAAGTATCGCCAGCAAATGGTTGTCGCGGCGAGGGCGAAATGTCGCTCTGCCTCGGGCAGCGGCAACCTTCATCGCCCAGATGGTCCACCAGGAGACGCTGTTCTTCTGCCTGCCGTTCTTTCTCGCCACCACCATCTGGACGAGCGGCCAGGCGCTGTTTACCGGGCTGCTCATCGCCTGCTCGATCCTGGCAATCCTGGATCCCGTGTATTTCGGGTTATCCAACCGTCACCGCTGGCTCTACTTCCTGCTCCATGCGCTGTGCGTCTTCGTGGTCATGCTGGTGACACTACCGATCATGCTGAGCCTGACCACCGGCGAAAGTCTGATCCTGTCGATACTGGCCATGATGTTCTTCAGCCTGCCCAGTGTCATCGGCCTGTTGAAACCTGCCGGCATCACCCGCTGGCTGGCGATGATCGGTCTGCTGATGGTGCTGGGGGGAACTGCCTGGAGTGCACGAACCTGGATACCGCCGGCCACGCTATGGTTGTCCGGGAGCGCGCTTTCGCCGAGCTTCGACACCGCGGCACGTCAGCCAAGGGGAAGCATGACGCTGACACCGCAGGCACTCGAGTCTCGGGGACTCTTCGTCTACACCGCCATTCGCGCGCCGCGTGGACTGCGCGAAAAGATCTATCACGTATGGCGCCATGACGACGCAGTGGTGGAACGTATTGCGCTGGTTATCCGTGGCGGTCGTGATGAGGGCTACCGCGCCTGGACTCATAAGCAGAATTTCTCCGGCGAAGTGGCGGGACGCTGGCAGGTGGACGTGGTGACGCAGACTGGCCAGCGTATCGGAAGCATCCGTTTTACCGTTTCCGATGACGCCAGTGCCACGCTGGCTGACGGCGATATCCAGCGCCCACCGGGCATTCCGGGATGGAATATTCGCCATCTATTAGGAAGCGGTAAAGAAAAGGGCGACTAATCGCCAATCATTGCGGCTTGCATTATCCTGCGCCCCTTTGGAGAATGTTAGGACGTTCACGATTCAGGTAATCCGCTATGGCACAGCATATCGGCTTTAAACTGGCACGCCTGCCACGACTCTGGCGCGCTGTCATCGATGAACGCTTGGCGCCGCTGGGGTTGACCCAGACGCGCTGGGTGACGCTCTGGAACCTGCGAAACATGGGCGGGGGGCAGGCGCAGTGCGACCTGGCGCGAGCCATCGGCGTCGAAGCGCCCTCGCTGGTCCGTACATTGGATCAGCTCGCCGAGCAGAATCTGATCGAGCGCCGCCCCTGCGCCGAGGATCGGCGCACCAAACGGCTGCATCTGACCAACGATGCGACGCCCTTGCTCGAGAAGATCGAGGAGATCGTCAATGAAGTCCGCGAAGAGATGCTCGGCGGGTTCACGCAGCAGGAGATCGACACCTTCGAAAGCATGCTGGATCGCATCGAGCGAAATGGTATGGACCTTCAGCGCCAGAGCGAGCAAGCCAAGGCCAGCTGATCACGGCCAGGTTCGTGCTTCAGTGGCTATTTTCACGCACGGCACTCACGCACGGCACTCACGCACCCCAGGGAGGGTGGTGCGGAATGCCTGCAACGAACTCGTCGTTTCTCAACGCGACCTGTACCTCCACCGCGATTGCCGCCTGGATCGCGACTCGCCCCCTAAAGGGCGTCCGCTGCCCTTTCAGGACGCTCCCCGCCTCAGGTTTTCTCGAGAGCCCTGACACTCAACGCGGACTGACAGGCACTTCTGCACGTCTGCCACTCCCGGCCAGCGTATCGCGCATGGCGAGCCAGCTTGCCCAATCCTGCTGGAAACGCTCGAGTCCCATTGCCTCCTGCCACCAGACGCACAGCGTATGCTTGCCCGACTCGACGATCAAAGCGTCTGCCGGCAAGCGATCCAGCCACTGCTCGAGAGCTTCCCGCCGTTCGGCATCCAGAGACGGCAACGGGGCCTGCCGCCAGCGCCACTGGTCCGTAGCCGCTTCCAGCGCTCCACTGGCGACTTCATTGCGGACCAGGGTGAAATCGCTGCCCGACGCCGTACCGGGATAGCGCAGCCGATACCCCATCAGGGCAACGTTCGGCATCGCCATTGGCGCCTTGGTGAAGTTCAGCTCACCGCCATTGGCCTTGACGTAGCGCCGCAGTTGCCCGCGGGTGGCCTCGCCCCGACTGGGGCGTAACCACACCATCGGTGACAGGATCAACAGTACTGCCACCGACAGAAAACCCAGCAACGCCATAGTGTCTCTACTCCTTTTGCGGCCGACGGCTCTGCCGTCTGAGAGCCCTGCATTACGACCAAGGTATGAACCTTTATTCTACCGATTGACGGTTACATTACGTTGCGTCGTGAAGATGCATGGTTGATGATCGTGGCGCGCCTGACCGCAGGCCATTTGACGAAAATAGCGTTGTGCCGTTCATGAGGCGCGCTTACAGTTATCCATATTCATTCGCCGAACGGGGGATTACCCGATGAGCAACGAATACCATCACGTGCTGGTTGCCGTGGATCTGACCAAGGATTCGCACAAGGTTCTGGAGCGGGCGATTCCCATCGCACGTCGGAACCAGGCCAAGCTCTCGATCATCCATACGCTGGAGCCCCTCGGGTTCGCTTACGGCGGAGATATCCCGATGGATCTGACGAGCATCCAGGACCAGCTCGACGAACATGCGACACAGCGACTGGCCGACATTTCCGACCCTTACGATATCCCCCGTGAAGACCAGCATATCGTGGTGGGAATGCCGGATACCGAAATTCAGCGCTTTGCCAAAGACCAGAATGTCGACCTGATCGTCGTCGGCTCTCATGGCCGGCACGGCTTTGCCCTGCTGCTGGGATCGACCTCGACCGGCGTGCTGCATGGTGCCGAGTGCGATGTCCTGGCAGTTCGCGTCGGCAAGGACGGAGAAACCGAGGAGTAACCCCTCACGCTGGCTTCCTGTCCGCCTTTGGAAAGACAGGAAGCCAGCGGCGACCTCGCGGATGCTAACCCTCGCCTTCGGCCATTGCCTCCAGCTCCATCCAGCGCTCCATCGCCCGATCCAGCTTGGCCTGGGCTTCCGACAATGCGTCGATCGCGGCGGCGACCGTCTCGCTGTCCTGTTGATAGAAATCCGGCGCGCCCATCTGACTCTCGTAGGTTGCGATCTGGCTTTCCAGCGACTCGATCGTCGCCGGTAACGTATCCAGCTCACGCTGCAGCTTGTAGGACAGCTTCTGACGGCGCTTGTCGACATCGTTCTTCGCTGGCTGGGCCGATGCCGCCTGCCGTTCGGCCAGTTTTTCCTGTGCCTTGCGCGCTTCGGCCAACTCCCATGGCGCAGGCGGCAAGCGTCCACCCTGCCGCACCCAGTCGGTATATCCGCCGACGTAGCTCCGCACGACGCCGTCACCCTCGAACGCCAGTACATCGGTGACCACGTTGTCCATGAACGCCCGGTCATGCGAGACCAGCAGCAAGGTGCCCTCGAAATCGATCAGCAGCTCTTCCAGCAGCTCCAGCGTCTCTACGTCGAGATCGTTGGTCGGCTCATCGAGTACCAGCACATTGGCGGGTTGCGTGAACAGTTTGGCCAGCAGCAAGCGATTGGACTCGCCGCCGGACAGCGCCTTGACCGGCTGGCGGGCGCGTTCGGGCGTGAACAGAAAGTCTTGCAGATAGCTGATGACGTGCTTGTCCTTGCCCGCAACGGTGACCTTGTCGCTGCCCTGGGCCACGTTGTCGTAGACGCTCTTGTTCAACTCGAGCCCGGCGCGTAGCTGGTCGAAATAGGCGACCGAAAGATTGGTCCCCATCTGCACGCTGCCTTCACTCGGCGCGAGTTCTCCCAGCAGAATCTTGAGCAGTGTGGTCTTGCCGGCGCCATTGCGCCCGATCAGACCGATACGATCGCCGCGCTGAATCTCCAGGGAGAGATCCCGAATGATGCAGGCGTCCGCGTAGTACTGCGTGACGTCTTTCAGCTCGACGACGCGCTTGCCGCTACGCTCGCCGCCGTCCACCTGGAACGAGGCCTTGCCCTGGCGCTCGCGTCGCTGGGAGCGTTCACTGCGCATCTTCTCCAGCGCTCGCACGCGCCCTTCGTTACGCGTCCGGCGGGCCTTGATGCCCTGCCGGATCCAGGTCTCTTCCTGGGCCAGTTTCTTGTCGAACTCGGCACGCTCACGCGCTTCGACCTCGAGTTCATGGGCCTTCTGCGCCTGATAGGTCGGATAATCGCCGGGATAGCGGCCCAGGCGTCCGCGGTCGAGTTCGAGGATCGCCGTCGCCAGCTTGGACAGAAAGGCACGGTCGTGAGTAATGAACAGCACGGCACCATCGAACGCCAGCAACTGCTCTTCGAGCCAGGTGATCGTGTCGATATCGAGATGGTTGGTCGGCTCGTCGAGGAGCAGGAGATCAGGGCCGGCAACCATGGCTCTCGCCAGCGCGACCCGCCGCCGCCAGCCGCCGGACAAACCACTCATCATCGCGTCGGCGGGCAGCCCCAGTCGGGTCAGCACCGTATCGATACGTTGGTGGAAGGACCAGCCATCCTGCGATTCCAGCCGTGTCTGCAGCGTCTCCAGACGTCGCATGTCGGGATCGGCCGACGCTACCAGGCGATGATACTCGGCCAGCAGCGCCCCGGTCTCGGGAAGCCCCTGAGCAACGACTTCGAAGATCGTCGCCTCATCCGCGTCCGGCAGCGTCTGCTCGAGGACGCCAATCTTGAGCCCTGGGGCGCGCCAGATATGACCATCGTCGGCCTGATTTTCGCCCGCAATCAGTTTCATCAAGGTCGACTTGCCGGTGCCATTGCGCCCGACCAGCGCCAGACGCTCGCCCTTCTCGATCACCAGATCGGCACCGTCGAAAAGCGTATGATGCCCGTAGGCGAGTTGCAGTTGTTCAAGGCGTAGCAGAGCCACGTAGGACCTCGCGTTCGTGAGTCTTCGAAATAACTGACGGTATTGCGTGCTGAACCTGTACCGTGCTGACACGTGTCTGGCCGACACTGAATCTTGCCGACACTGATCTTGTCGAACAGTTGCCGGGCCGAATTGATGTCGAGCCGAACGTGTTTCCTGTCCGGCATTGTACCTTGCCAGCCCATTCTCTTCGAAATGGATTGATAGGCTTCGAAATGGATTGGTGTGCGCTTCGCCCCGGCGCCCTGGCGCTTTACAATGTCCTCCGACTTTTCTCCCTCGAATGAAAGGAGTGCCGCGTGAGCGACACGCCCCAGCACGAATCTATTCACGGCGACTCTCCTCTACCGGAGGCGCTGCGCATCACCTCACCGGCGCCGCTGGTGGACATCGGCGCCAATCTGACCCATGAAAGCTTCGCCCAGGATCTCGAGGCCACGCTGACCCGGGCCACGAATGCCAACGTCCGGTCCCTGGTGGTTACCGGCGCCGATCTCGAAGGGGCGACACGGGCAGCCGAACTGGCGACGCGGTTTGCGAGTCTACATGCGACGGCCGGTCTGCATCCTCACCATGCATCCGACTGGAATCTGGATCTGGAACATGCCATGCGCGAACTGCACCAGCAGAAAGTCGTGGTCGCCGTGGGGGAATGCGGGCTCGATTTTCATCGTGACTTTTCACCTCGCGCGGATCAGGAGCGCGCCTTGGAAGCGCAACTGGCTCTGGCAGCGGAAACCGGCTTGCCCGTGTTTCTGCATGAGCGTGACGCGGGGCGCCGGATGCTGGAGATACTGCTCGAGTGGCGCGATCGATTGAGCGACGCCGTCGTGCACTGCTTCACCGGTGATCGCGAAACGCTTCACGGCTACCTGGACCTGGATCTGCACATCGGCCAGACCGGCTGGCTGAGCGACGAACGCCGAGGCCATCATCTTCGCGAATTCGTCGCAGATATCCCCGTCGAACGTTTGATGGTGGAAACCGATTGCCCTTATCTGCTGCCGCGCAATCTGCCGGCGAAAATCAAGGGGCGCCGCCACGAGCCGGCTCTGCTACCTTGGATAGTGAGAGAACTGGCTTACTGGCGCGGCGAAAGCGAAGCCGAGCTGGCACAACAAACCACGCTCACGGCCAAGCGTTTCTTTCGGCTCGAGGAGGACGCTGGCAAATGACGAACTATCCGGGATTCATCGCAATAGAAACGGGCGGCGACAATTCGCTGCCATTGGCCATCGCCTGGGCGCTGCCCAATGGTCAGATCAAGAACACCCTGATTCAGCCGGACGACGAATGGTTGAAAGACGAGCTGCTGTCGCTCGGCGGTTATGATCTCGACGAGCTCCGCCATCTCGGAATCAGTCCGCTGGACGTTATCCGAGAGCTGGAAAACGATCACTTCAGCGAGACGCTCTACACCGCCGGCGTTCAGGACGATGAAGCGGCGCTGTCGTTGATGTTCGATGACTTCGGCGTCGATCCATTCGTGGAGTTGGCCCCGGCGGCGAATCTCTATCCCGAGCTCGATGCTGGCGAATGGTCCCGCGCCCGCAGCGAGCTCTTCGGCGAAATGGGTCTCGAGCCCATGCGTCCGGAGCATGAAGTTCAGGTCATGCTGTATCTACATCAGCGGCTCGTGCAGCAGGACGAGTAGCGCTACCCGCCTCGAGCCGTCGCCGCCCGGCGGCGACGGCTTTCTCGAGTCCTTGGCCTGTCGAATCACCTTCTGTCGCATCGCCCTTCGTCACACCACCCTCTGTCGAATCACACTCTGTCGAATCACCCTCTGTCGCGTAGAAAACCTCCAGCGCGTCGATGAGCGCCCGCGCTCGCAATGGTATGCCTTCGCTGCGATAGCGCCTCGCGCGCGCGGCCACTTTCACGCTGAATGCTCGGCGGTCCACCTCGACACCATCGAGATTGTCGACGCTGACCTGAAACGGCTTGCCACAGGCCTCGCTGAATAGCGACTCGAGTGCCTGAGGCGCAATTTCGACACGTTCGAAATCCGCCTGACGCCCGGCGTCTCGTCCGTCCGGTTCATACCAGTAGCCATAATCTTCCTGCTGCCGCCGTGACTCGCCGGCAATACACCAGTGGCTGATTTCGTGCAGCGCACTGGCGAAAAAGCCGTGGGCAAACACGATGCGGTGAAACGCGTGTTCGGCATCGGCCGGCAGGTAGATAGGTTCGTCGCCACCGATAACCAGCCGCGTGCGATAGCTGGGCGCGAACACGCCGTCGAACAGGGCAATTAGGTCTTCGATATCGTGAGTCATCAACATCTCCGAAAGTGCGTCGGAGTATACGTAAGTTCAGGGCTCTCGCCGAGCGCCGGCTCTCGACTCCTGCTAGAATCGCCGCCCTGTCCGTTCGGTCAAGGAGCGCTTCATGTCGTCGACCGCCAACCGGCTTCACCGCTGCCGGGTAGAAACCCGTAGCCTGGTGCGCCTGGCCCTGCCGATCTGCGGTGCGCAATTGGCACAGGCCGGCATGAGCGCGTCGGACGTCATCATGTCCGGCCGGGCCAGCGCCACCGATCTGGCGGCGGTTTCCGTCGGTGCCAGTCTGTGGGTACCGCTGATGCTGTTGATGACGGGCACCCTCATGGGCGTCACGCCCATCGTTGCCCAGCAAGCGGGCGCCGGACGCTTCGATCAAGTCCGCGGCAAGGTTCATCAAGCGCTGTGGGTCGCGCTGGTCCTGGGCTGTCTCAGCGCTCTGGCGATGACGCTGGGGGCCAAGGCCATTTTTCAATTGATGGAGATTCCGGCCGAGGTCGCGAGCCTCGCAACCGACTATCTCAAGGCAGTGGCCTTCGGGATTCCGGCCGTCGCGTTCTACCAGGCCCTCCGGGCGTTCTCCGACGGCATGCATCACACCCGGCCTTCGCTGTGGATGAGCTTGGTGGGCCTCGCGGTCAATATCCCCGGCAATTTCCTGTTGATCTATGGCGGGCCCGGCCTGGTCGGCCTGTTTGGCAGCGAGACGCCTCTCTTCCTGCAGCAGCTGCCCGCCCTGGGTGCGTTTGGCTGCGGGATCGCAACCGCCGTCTCGATGTGGGCCATGTGCCTGGGCATGGTCTGGTACACGACTCGCAGCCGCGCGTACGCGCCGGTGGTGCTGTGGGAAGCACCGACGCCGCCGCGCTGGCGAGATATTGCCGAGCTCACGTATATCGGTTTGCCGATTGGCCTGGCCATTTTCTTCGAAGTCACGCTGTTCACCGTGATCACCCTGCTCGTCGCCTATCTCGGCGAAATCACGGTAGCCGCTCACCAGATTGCACTCAATGTGACTTCGATCCTGTTCATGCTGCCGTTGTCGCTGAGCATGGCGCTGACCGTTCGAGTGAGCAACCGACTGGGCGCCGGCAATCTTGCCGAAGCCCGTTTCGTTGCCTGGAACGGTACCGGCGTGGGTTTTGTCCTGGCCCTGCTCAATAGCGCGCTGATTTGGCTATTGGCGAAGCCCGTCGTCACACTCTATACGGGGAATACCGAGGTCCAGACCCTGGCGATGTCGTTGATTCTACTGGCGATGCTGTTCCAGATTTCAGATTCGCTTCAGGTCAATCTCGCTGGCGCTCTGCGGGGTTACAAGGACACCCGCGTGGTCATGGGGATCACGCTTTTTTCTTACTGGTTCGTTGGCCTGGGCTGCGGCCATCTACTCGGCCGCGGCCTGGACGGCATGTTCGACGCCCTCGGCATCTATGGTTACTGGATCGGCCTCAACGCCGGTTTGACATCAGCGGCAACGCTTCTGGCCTGGCGGCTCTGGCGCGTCAGTCGGCGCTGCCAGGCAAAAAGCGCAAATTATCACTAATGAGATCGCCCGAGGGCTTAACAGGTCCTTTGTGGCTATGCTAATACTGGCAGCAGGCCTCAAGCCGAGACAATGCCGACCAGGAGGGTAGTCATGGGCGTCCCACTTTCCCCTCGATCTGCGCAGATCATTGATCTGGAAACCATGAGGCACCGGCTGAGAGCCAGGAAGCGGTTGGTCCGGCTATCGCCCGAACTCGATGGTCTGGAAATGCTTTACTATCTCGCCTCGGACCCCGATACGCTCTATGGCATGCCATTGCTGGCGTGGGGTTTGCGTGAGGATAACGAGGTCGTCGGCCTGGTGCCGTGGATGGAGTCGTTGGCGCCCTGTCATGAGCTGGACGATCCTGAATACGGTCATTTCGTAGGCTATCGGGATCCCGAGACTCATGAAATATTCCATGATGCCCCCGAACACAAGATCGCCGAGCTGGAACACGCGGCGGCGTACTTCGATTATGAAGAGACTGAGGACATCTCGTTGACGCAGCAGTTGCCTGAGACCCAGGGCACGCACGCGCTCTGCATGGACGAAGACGGCCGGCCCTGGCAGCTCAAGCAGATCTTCGGCTGGTATCTCTACAGCAACGGCACCGTCGATGCGATGCTGGTCGATGACGCTCAGGTCACGACACTGCCGGTTCTGGCCGGCGACGACTGTCTCTACCCTGGGCGCAGCCGACACCGCACGCTTTACTTCTTTCAGCGCAATATCGCCAATCGAATCCGCAACGAAGATCCGGATACTCTCGAGGCGCTGGCGCTGATGGTCGCAACGGGTAATTGATCCCGACGGACAGCCGCTATTTCATCCTAACTGGATGCGATAGCGGTACTCCGCGCCCTCCTGAGTCTGCTCGATCAACTCGTGACCCAGGAAATGGCAGAACTGGGGGATATCGCGTGTGGTAGCAGGATCCGTCGCGATGACATTCAGGATATCGCCGACGGCCATGTCACGAACCTTGTTGTGCATCAGCATGATCGGCTCCGGGCAATAGAGCCCGCGAGTATCCAGGGTCTCGCCCTGCGGGGTTGCAGTGTCGTTCATGGTAGCCTCGCACAATCCATCGTCTTGATCCGTTCTGTCTATCCATCCAGACGAACATGAACGGTAACTTCTTCACGATCATGATACAGGTGACGACAGGCAATGGTAGCCGCCACGCCATGCGCCTTCAGCGTCACCTCGAGTCGCGTCAGGCAACGTCTTACCTCTTCCCAGCGCTTCTTCATCGGCAACTTCAGATTGAAGATCGCTTCACGGCACCAGCGCTTGATCAGCCACCGCTCGACCATGTCGATCACGCGCATGGGTTTGTCGACGATGTCACAGACCAGCCAGTCCAGGCGATAAGGCGGCTCCCAGACGAAGCCATCCTCACGCAGATGTTCGACTTGACCCGTCGCCATCAAGGCCGGCGCCATGGGTCCGTTATCGATGGCGTAGACGAACATTCCTCGACGCACCAACTGATAAGTCCAGCCACCCGGTGCGGCACCCAGGTCCACGGCCTGCATGCCATTGTGCAGGCGTGAGTCCCAGGCATCCTTGGGTACGAAAGTATGCCATGCCTCCTCGAGCTTCAGCGTCGAGCGGCTGGGAGCATCATGGGGATGACGAAGACGCAGTACGCCGCCCGGATGTTCGCTGCGATTACCCGGGAAACTCATTCCAATCTGAACCGAGTCACCAGATAGCCAAAACAGATGTAGCCGACGGCCACCGGCCTTGCGGCGCAAACCGCCACCTCGCTTCAGAGCGCTTTCCAGAGGGCGACTCAGGGATTTGGCCAGACGCCCCAGACTTTTGCCGTCATTGGTGTCGGGCGTTTCGTGCCAGATCGACTCGAAATTCCAGCCACTCTCGTTGACCTGTGCGACGATCGCGGAAATGCGATCATCACGCGAAAGCTGTAGTGGCGCGAATGCCACTAACGATTGCCGCGCGAAGACCAATGACATCAAAGGTAGTGCACGATGAATACCATTGGCCGGTTGGGACTCCGCACTCTGCCAGCGAACGAACCCGCTATTCGTCTCAGCCATCACGATCTGACCGAATTCACCGGCATCACTCGCGCGTGTGGTAATTTCCGCAGCCAGATCGGGTTCGAAACCCGCTCGGCAGTACAATAGCCACTCGTTGGGCACTTGGTTCACAATCGCCTCTCTGCCTGGATAACCATTTCGAGTCAGAAGCCTTCGGTTACCGGTTGCTCAATATCTTCCTATCGATGCAGCCATAAAAAAACCCCAGCCTATTGGCTGGGGTTTGGGATAGATGCCTGACGATGACCTACTCTCGCATGGGGAGACCCCACACTACCATCGGCGCTAAGCGGTTTCACTACTGAGTTCGGCATGGATCAGGTGGTTCCCGCTCGCTATGGTCGTCAGGCAAAACTGACGTCGGAATGATGGGCCTTCACGGCTTACCCAACCCTCATTCCAACTAATTCGGATCATGCTGACTGAGCTACATCTCATTGCCTGCCCGCTCTACGGGGCAGCGCGTATCCTGCGTTGTCGGTGATTGTTCACCGATCCGACTTTGCGCTTACTTCAGCAAAGTCTTGCAAACCCCTTGGGGTTATATGGTCAAGCCTCACGGGGTATTAGTACACGTTAGCTCAACGCCTTGCAGCGCTTCCACACCGTGCCTATCAACCAGCTAGTCTTGCTGGACC
>NZ_JBQXYB010000004.1:0-366151 GCF_052645315.1 Salinicola sp. V024 | reverse complement strand
TGGACGATGCGACACCCGATGAGGTGTACTTCGATCAACCACTGACCCAGGCGGCCTGACGCCTGATGATGATCCGGTCAGAGCTTAAATCGCCTGTCAGGTGGTCCAACGGATGGGGTCCACTTCACATGGAACCTTGGATGAACCATCCCGCAATTTGATCAAAGCCCATGAAACATCCGTACTCAGCTTGGCAAGCCGAAACGCTTAGCTAACCATAATGGCATGCGAGAATCTCGACGGAAACACGATGTCACACTTGAGTCTGAATCTACAGAGGACGATCGTCGATCAGATCGGCTCTTATTGGTCGCGGTTGAGGAACAGCAAGAAAATTACCGGCTCGCTGCGCAAGGCCGTTTGTCGGCGCTCGAACACCAAAACCGCGAGCGCCTCGGTGCGAACCGGAGGGTTCTCATCTCCTCCCCCTTTTGGCGCCAAATTCCAGGCATAAAAAAGCCGGCTACTCGAGCCGGCTGATTCAGAATTCGTGGCGGAGGGGGAGGGATTCGAACCCTCGAAGCCTTGCGACTTACACACTTTCCAGGCGTGCTCCTTCGACCACTCGGACACCCCTCCGCATTGTCATCCCGACCGTTTCGGCTGTGCCGCACCGTTCAGAACGGCGCACATAGTAACGAGCTAAGCCTGTGATCGCAAGCCATTTTCTCTTTACCGTCGCCCTTTTACCTCTATAGGCACCACCAAGGCGTCAGGTCCATCGCTCGACGTAGTCATCCGGATTGCGTATCTGCATGCCGGGATAACGACCGCCCGGCTGCCCCAGGTACAGATAGCCGATCAGCTCTTCCTGATCGCCGAGACCAAGACCGCGCCAGACGGTCTTGTCATGTGCGTAGGTGCCGGTGCGCCACATGGCGCCGAGGCCTTGGGCATAGGCGGCGTAGAGCATGGCATGGGCCGCGCAGCCGGCCGAAATGATCTGCTCGACCGGCGGCACCTTGGGCAGGCCCGGCGTGATATTGGCGATCACGGCAATGATCATCGGTGCGCGTTTGGGCTTCTTGCGAGCAGCGTCGAGGTTACCTTCATCGATATGCGGGTTGGCCTGATAATCGGACTGGGCGAAGAGTTCACCTAGTCGATCGAGCCCTTCTCCGCTGATCTCGATGAATCGATACGGCGTCATTTCCTTGTGATCCGGCGCCCGCAGCGCGGCACGATAAAGGGCGTCGAGCTGTTCGACGGTGGGTGCGGGGCCGGCCAACTTGCCCATCGAACGGCGCTGATGCAGTAGTTCCAGAGCGTCCATGTTCGGCTTCTCCATCCAGGCACGTGGTTGAACGAATGTTCTTAAAGGCATGCTCTTGACCGAATGCTCTTGACCCAGTGTTGAGCAGGATATCGGATGCGATTGCAGATCGCCCGACTCTACGTCAAAAGCGTTACTGCCGCAGCAGCCGTGCCGGCAGCGCGGGTGTCCAGCCAGGCGTGGCACGCCACGGATTGATATCGAGCCCGCCACGGCGGACGTAGCGCGCCATCACCAACAGCTCTTGCGGACGGCAGCGCGCCATCAGATCCACGAAGATATGTTCGACACAGTGCTCGTGGAAATCCTGATGCTGACGATAGGAGATTACGTAACGCAGCAAGGCGGCACGATCGAGTCGCGGGCCGCGGTAGGCGATCACCACGCTGCCCCAGTCCGGCTGGCCGGTAACCGGGCAGTTGGATTTGAGCAGGTGCGAATGCAGCGTCTCCTCGACGATATCGCTCTCGTCGCTGGCGAGCAGATCCGGCGAAGGCGTGTAGCGATCGATGTCGACTTCGATGTCGTCGAGACAGTCCCCCGGCATCGGCTGGGGAGCCAGTTCGGCATCATCGGCGCCGTAGAGCTCCACCGTGACCGGTGCGCCGGCCGCCGCGCTCAGATCCCGCTGCAGAAATTCGACCACCGCCTCGCGATCGACGAACGTGGTCTGATTGAAGCTGTTGAGATAGAGCTTCCACGACTTGGATTCGATCAGCTGCGGCGAATCCGCCGGCAACCGGAATCGCGCCACGGCGACTACCGGCTTGCCCCGCAGATCGAGCCAGGAAAGCTCGAACGCCCACCACTCGTCGCCCCCGACGAACGGCAGCGATGTCGAGTCGATCCCCAGCGGCGCGCGGTTGGCCGCCCGCTCGATGGGGAACAGCAGCGAGGCGTCGTAGCGCTCGGGATAAGCGGACTCTCGCCCGAGAGGCGCATCGGTCAGCGTGTGCGGGCGTTCCTGAGTCATGAACGAATTCCCTTGCCGCGATTGAGCATCCATAGCGCCAGGCTCCAGAGCACGACGATGAACGCAGCAATGGCGATCAGCGCCCCGCCCACGGGGATGTCGGAAATTCCGAGAATACCGTAGCGGAAGGCGTTCACCATATAGAGGATCGGGTTGATCATCGTCACGTTCTGCCAGAACTGCGGCAGCAGATCGATCGAGTAGAACACGCCGCCGAGATAGGTCAGCGGGGTCAGCACGAAAATCGGTATGATCGAGATATCATCGAACTTCTTGGCCAGCAACGCGTTGATGAAGCCACCGATCGAGAACAGCATCGCGGTCATGATCACGACGGCCAGGGTCACGAGCGGGTGATGCAGATTCAGGTCGGTGAAGAAGAACGACACGATCGTGACGATCAGCCCGACGCCGAGGCCACGTGCCGCGCCACCGATGACGAAGCCCGCCAGGATGACCCAGTTGGGCATCGGCGAGACCATCATCTCTTCCACGCTGCGCTGAAACTTGTTGGAGAAGAACGACGAGGCCACGTTGGAGTAGCTGTTGGTGATCACGGACATCATGATCAGGCCGGGCACGATATAGGACATATACGAGATGCCGTGCATCTCACCCACGCGCGAGCCGATCAGATTGCCGAAGATGATGAAGTACATCGTCATGGTGATCGACGGCGGTACCAGCGTCTGCGGCCAGATGCGCACGAAGCGGCGTACTTCCTTGACCACCATGGTCCAGAGAGAAATCAGCAGTTGCCGGGTATTCAAGACGCCGTCTCCTTGGCCTGCGGGGATTGCGCGGATTCACTGTCGATGCCATTCGAGGTTTCCGGCTGCGAAGTCATCGAGACGAACAGCTCTTCCAGACGATTGGCGCGATTACGCATCGAGAGCACGCGGACGCCCTGCTCGGTCAGCTGCTGGAAGGCATCGTTGAGATTGGTGCCCTTGCGTACGGACAGCGCCACTTGATGCGAGTCGACACGCTCGATCTCGAAGCCTTCGATCACCGGGGTCGTTTCGAGCGGCTCGGCCAGATCGAGCAGAAATGTCTCGGTATCCAGCTCGGTGAGCAAACCCCGCATCGAGGTGTTCTTGATGATCTCGCCGTGATTGATGATCGCGATGTTGCGGCACAGGCTCTCGGCTTCCTCGAGGTAGTGGGTCGTCAGGATGATCGAGGTGCCTTCTTCCTCGTTGATCCGGCGCATGTACTCCCACATGCTGCGGCGCAGTTCGATATCCACACCGGCGGTGGGTTCGTCGAGAATCAGCAGCCGCGGCCGGTGAATCAAAGCCCGGGCGATCATCAGGCGGCGTTTCATACCGCCGGAAAGCATGCGGGCGGCGCCGTTGCGCTTGTCCCACAGGCCGAGATCCTTGAGCAGCCGCTCGCAGCGCGGCTTGGCTTCCTTCAACGGCATGCCATAGTAGCCAGCCTGGGTCAGAACGATGTCCTCGACCTTTTCGAACTGGCTGAAGTTGAACTCCTGGGGCACGACGCCGAGCGCGTATTTCGCCTTGGCGAAGTCCTTGTCGATATCGATACCGAAGATGCTCACCTTCCCCGCGGTCTTCTGGACCAGCGAGCAGACGATGCCGAGCGTGGTGGATTTACCCGCCCCATTGGGACCGAGCAGCGCAAAAAAATCGCCCTGGGGAACATCGAGATCGATGCCTTTCAGGGCCTCGAAACCATTACCGTAGACTTTGGTCAGCCCGCGGATGGACAGTGCAGGTTCTGCCATCAGGGATTCCTGTCATGTTTGAGAAATCGAGAGTGATGAAATCAGCTTAAACGTAGTGCCGTGAATATGGGGGCAATTCCAAGAGGTTCAATCTTTAGCAGACGAATGAATGATTCGTGATGACAGTCGAACAATCTGGCTGTCGATGCTACGGGTGTGACGAATAAAGAGGGCGAAACGCGTTGCTGAAGATCCAGGCCACCGGTTGCCGCCAATAAGCGCGCTCACTGGTATGACTGGCGGGTAAGGCAGACAAATCGGAAGCAGAGAGGGTCAGGAAACAGGCTGGCTATCACGATGCTGACGGAAATCGAGGTTTCTGGAGTTTCACGATTGGAGCGGGAAAGGAGAGCGATGGGGCGGCCCTCCGTCGGACCAGCGTTCCGGCTCACGACCCTCGACCACGTTTCAAGATTTTCCAAAACTGGAGCGGGAAAGGAGATTCGAACTCCCGACCCTCGCCTTGGCAAGGCGATGCTCTACCACTGAGCTATTCCCGCTTATCGTTGCCGGCGCTGATAGCGACGACGACATGACCTGGCGATCATGAAAGTGGCGTCCCATAGGGGGTTCGAACCCCTGTTACCGCCGTGAAAGGGCGGTGTCCTGGACCACTAGACGAATGGGACGCAATGGAGCAGCAAGCTGTTCCGATACCGCAAAAGTTGGAGCGGGAAAGGAGATCGATCGGACCGGCGTTCCGGCTCACGACCCATGCTGCCTATCTAACGCTACCAAAAGTTGGAGCGGGAAAGGAGATCGACCGGGCTGGCGTTCCAGCTCCCGACCTACACCTACCGTTCCGACACTACCTAAATTTGGAGCGGGAAAGGAGATTCGAACTCCCGACCCTCGCCTTGGCAAGGCGATGCTCTACCACTGAGCTATTCCCGCACCGAAACCTTCTCCTGCACACTTCGCAAAACCGAGTGGCGTCCCATAGGGGGTTCGAACCCCTGTTACCGCCGTGAAAGGGCGGTGTCCTGGACCACTAGACGAATGGGACGTAATGTCTCGGCTCCGTCGAAGTGGCGCGTATGTTACTGAGGCCGTTTTGGGGTGTCAAGCAATTGATTTAACCGATTTTCACCTCGACCTAATCAAGGCTGGTCAGCGGCCGGCAAATGGCCTGTAATGCAGGACATGAGCTGAAGTCGAAAGTATCAATGCGGCAACATGAGGAGAGCGAACATGAGCAAGGTGGAAAAGACCGAGGCCGAGTGGCGCGAGAAGCTGACCCCCGAGCAGTACCACGTCACTCGCGAGAAAGGCACCGAGCGGCCATTCACCGGCGACTATCAGGTCGAGCCGGTCCAGGGGATCTACCACTGCGTCTGCTGTGGCGCGCCGCTGTTCGAGAACGAGCACAAGTTCGAAGCGCACTGTGGCTGGCCGAGTTTCGACCGGCCCCTGGCGGCGGCATCGGTCGAGGAGCACCACGACGACAGCCACGGCATGCGCCGGATCGAAGTGACCTGCCGCCGCTGCGACGCCCACCTCGGGCACGTGTTTCCGGATGGACCGGCGGAAACCACCGGGCAACGCTACTGCATCAACTCGGTGGCGATGACGTTCCACGCCGGCGAATGAGCGGTGCCGACTCTCGATGCCGGGGACAAGGCTCGGGCGGCGAACACGTTGACACGTCGGCGATTCGCACCCATACAGTAACTAGCTCATCGCCATCGAGGAAAACGGTATGAAGAAGCTACTATTCGGGGCCATCGCCAACTGGCTGCGCAAGGCCGAGAACCGGGAGAAGGCCAAGCGGACAGCGCGGGATTTGCACGGCAAGTACCAGAACCGTAAAAGTACGCCGGACCGCGGGCCGAAACACTGACCCGGCTTGGCACCGACCTGTTCTACCGCTGACTCGCCTCAATGCACCCTGATCGGAAAGTTCGATCAGGGTGCATTGCTTATGGACGTAGCTGACGATGCCCTCTCCTCTGCCGTTATCCCTCCGCCGTTATTCCTCCGCCGATATGGGCGATTCTCACCCTGGATCGCCAGGCCCCAGACGGCACCCGGAACGCGGCCTCCAGCAAACCACGCGAACTTGCTGGTAGAATAGGTGCCCGCTTTTCCGTCGGTAACGCTCGACAGGCACGATGCTGGCACGACTAGACAGGCGCGACGCAGGCCCGATGACGCAGGCAAAGAGATAGGCAGGAGAAAGACATGCTCGGCTGGTATCCCGGACACATGAACAAGGCGCGGCGCCAGATTACCGAGGCGCTGCCGGAAATCGACGTGGTGATCGAGGTTCTCGACGCCCGGCTCCCCTACTCCAGCGGCAACCCGATGCTGGCCGATCTGACCGAGCACAAGCCGGTGTTGAAGATCCTCTCGCGTGCCGATCTGGCCGACCCCGTGGCAACGCAGCGCTGGATCGACTTTTTCGATGCCCAGCCGGACAGCCGAGCGATTGCCGTCACCACCACCCAGGCCCGCGAACTCAAACCGATTCCTGCCCTGTGTCACGAACTCGCTGGCCAGGTTCGCGCCGATCGCGATGTCCGCGTGATGGTGATGGGCATTCCCAACGTGGGCAAATCGACGCTGATCAACGGCTTGGCCGGGCGCAAGATCGCCAAGACCGGCAACGAGCCGGCGGTGACCAAGCGCCAGCAGAGAATTCGCATCGACGGCCGCGTGGCGCTGATCGATACGCCGGGCGTGCTGTGGCCGAAGATTGAGAATCAGGCCAGTGCCTATCGGCTCGCGGCCAGTGGCGCGATTCGCGATACCGCGATCGAGTACGTCGACGTCGCCATCGTCTGTGCCGCTGAGCTGGCCAAGCGTTATCCCGATGCCTTGCGCGAGCGCTACAAGCTCGGCGAACTCCCGGTCTATGTCGCGCCCACGGAGATCGACAGCGTCGACGCCGACGGTCCCAAACTGGTCGATTTTCAAGCCAGGGCCGGCTTCGACGGTCACGCGATCATGAACGAGATCGCCCGCAAGCGCGGCGGGCTGAGGGCCGGCGGCGTGATCAACCTGCACCGCGGCGCCGAAGTGCTGCTGCATGAACTGCGTGACGGCAAACTGGGGCGCGTGACGCTGGAGCTGCCCGAGGACATTCCCGAGCCTGTGGTGGAAACCGAGGCCGAATCCGAAAGCTGATCCCGCCGTACAGATGGGCGGAAAATCGAGGCTTTTCTGCCCCTTGCGCCGCGCCCGCGCGGCGGTATGCTGGGATATCGGCGACGCAGCCCGCCGAGAATTCGCCATCGTCCTACTCTTTGCCACCCGCCTGACTCTTTAGGCTGTGCCGCATACGGAATCCCAATGAACAGCCCCATCCGCAAATCGCACAAGCTCGACAACGTCTGCTATGACATTCGCGGGCCCGTTCTCGATCACGCCAAACGGCTCGAGGACGAAGGTCATCGCATCCTCAAGCTGAATATCGGCAACCCGGCGCCGTTCGGTTTCGAGGCGCCGGAAGAGATTCTTCAGGACGTGATGCGCAACCTGCCGACGGCCCAGGGTTACTGCGATTCCAAGGGGCTCTACTCGGCGCGCAAGGCGATCATGCAGGAGTGCCAGCGCAAGGGCATTCCCGGCGTCGGCGTCGAGGACGTGTTCGTCGGCAACGGTGTTTCCGAGCTGATCGTGATGGCGATGCAGGCGCTGCTGAACGACGGTGACGAAGTTCTGATTCCGGCGCCGGACTATCCGCTGTGGACGGCGGCGGCGAACCTGTCCGGCGGCCATCCCGTGCACTACCTGTGCGACGAGGCCGCCGACTGGTCGCCGGACATCGCCGATATCCGCGACAAGATCACCACCCGCACCCGCGCGATCGTGCTGATCAACCCCAACAATCCCACCGGGGCGGTCTATCCACCGGCGGTGGTCAAGGAGATCCTGGCGGTCGCTCGCCAGCACGGCCTGGTGGTGTTCTCCGACGAAATCTACGACAAGATTCTCTACGACGGCGTCGAGCACGTCTCCACCGGCGCCCTGGCAGCGGACGACCAGCTGGTCGTGACCATGAACGGTCTGTCCAAGAGCTATCGCTGTGCCGGTTTCCGCTCAGGCTGGATGATTCTCTCCGGCGGTAAGGGCAAGCAAAACGCCGAGGATTTCATTCAGGGGCTCAACATGCTGGCCTCGATGCGCCTGTGCGCCAACGTGCCGGCGCAGCATGCGATCCAGACCGCGTTGGGTGGCTATCAGTCGATCAACGACCTGATCCTGCCCGGCGGGCGACTGCTGGCGCAGCGCGATGTGGTCCATGAAAAGCTCAATGCCATTCCAGGCGTCTCCTGCGTCAAGCCGAAGGGTGCGCTCTATGCGTTCCCGCGGCTCGACCCAGAGATATACCCGATTCACGATGACGCCCAGATGGTGCTCGATCTGCTGCTGCAGGAGCGCATCCTGCTGGTCCAGGGCACCGCGTTCAACTGGCCGACGCCGGATCACGTGCGCATCGTGACGCTGCCCTGGGCCGATCAACTGGGTGATGCCATCGACCGCTTCGCCCGCTTCCTGTCTCGCTATCGCCAATGATTGTCGCGGCCGCGCACAGACGCGGCCGCCGATTGTCTTGCAACCGTTCCTCTGGCAACCGATCCTCTGGCAACCTGCTCTCTTACGACCTGCCCTCTTGAAACCTATTCGCGAAAGTCGTATCTAACGTTTCATAACCGTCTGATTATCAGACAATAACGAATAACAGACTAACCAAAATCGACGCGGCTAGCGTCGGTAGCGCTATTCCACGACTGAGGGTAAAGACCGATGATGCGAATCATCCTGTTCCTGGCGACTAACCTGGCGGTGGTGCTCGTTGCCAGCGTCACGTTGCGACTATTGGGCGTCGAGCCCTATCTCAACGCCAACGGGCTGAACATGAACAGCCTGCTGATCTTCTGCTTCGTGTTCGGCATGGCCGGTTCGCTGATCTCGCTGTTCATCTCCAAATGGATGGCCAAGATGAGCACCAAGGCCAAGGTGATCGAACAGCCGAGCAATTCGACCGAGCAGTGGCTGCTCGATACCGTTCGCGAACTGGCGCAGCAGGCCAACATCCAGATGCCGGAAGTCGCGATATTCCCGGCCCAGCAGTCCAACGCCTTCGCCACCGGCTGGAACAAGAACGATGCGCTGGTCGCGGTCTCTCAAGGCTTGCTCGAACGCATGCGTCCGGAAGAAATCCGTGCCGTGCTGGCCCACGAGATCGGCCACGTCGCCAATGGCGACATGGTCACGCTGGCCCTGATTCAGGGCGTGCTCAACACCTTCGTGATGTTCTTCGCGCGCGTGGTCGCCCAGCTCGTCGACAGTTTCCTGCGCGGCCGCGACAATGGCGGCGGCCTGGGCTTCATGGGCTATTTCGTGGTGGTGATCGTCGCGGAAATCGTCTTCGGCCTGGTCGCCTCGATCATCGTGGCGTGGTTCTCGCGCTTCCGCGAATATCGTGCCGATGCCGCCGGGGCCAAATATGCCGGCAGCGGCGCGATGATCAACGCACTGACCCGCCTGAAAGCCGAGACCAGCCAGCCGGACCAGATGCCGGACTCGCTGACGGCGTTCGCCATTACCACCGGGCAGACGCGCAAGGTCATGGAGAAGCTGTTCGCCAGCCATCCGCCATTGGACGAGCGCATCCGGGCGCTGAAGGAATCCGCCTACCGCGAGTGAATCGCGCTTAGGGGTTGCCCCGGCAGCCGCGCAGTCATACGCGAAGCTCCATCATTCTCAAGCCCTGTCATCCTCGAGCCCCGTCATCCCGCGGGGCTTTTTTCATCGGTATCTTCCTCGGCCACGGGCTCACCGCCAGCCGCGCGACTATTCCCTTCTCCACGATCTGCATCCGATTCTTCGACTCGCGTGTATCCCCGGCGCAGGGCATGAAGTCCTGCCCTATTCACGCTCAGAGAGACGCCAATGAAAACTCGACAGCTAGCCAGCGTTACCCTGACCGCCGCCCTGCTGGGTTCCTTCAGCCTCGTGGCAAATGCGAACGACGTGCCGGCAGACGTCAAGGTACCGGACGGCAACAAGGTCGCCATGGAAACGGTAGGCGTCGGCGAGATCACCTATGCCTGCGAAATGAAGGATGGCGCGCACGAATGGGTGTTCAAGGGACCGGATGCCAAGCTCAACGACGCAGACGGCAATCAGGTCGGCAGCTACTACGGCCCGCCGGCCACCTGGGAATCCAGCGACGGCTCCAAGATCACCGGCACTCAACTGGCTACCGCGCCAGGTGGCGAGGGCAATATTCCCTTCCAACTGGTCGAAGCCAACCCGGCCGAGGGTGAAGGACACATGACCGGTGTCAGCTACGTCCAGCGCCTGAACACTCAGGGCGGCGTGGCGCCGGACATGGCCTGCAGCGCCGACAACGACGGCGCCGAGGAAGTGGTCGAATATCAGGCTGACTATCTGTTCTGGAAAGCCAGCTGATCGACAATGCCCGCTGACCGACAATGCTGGCTGATCTGCCAACGCAGCTGATTTGCAGACGCAGTGGATGACTCCGCGTTCATCCACAGGTCAACACGGACTCGCCATGACGAGTCCGTGTTGCGTAGTATGAGACTCATCAGCCCCGACCGGGGTGCGCTTCAAGGATAGTGCGTGTGACAGACGACACAGCGGCGCTCAATCAGTCGACGTTCGATCATGGCGTTTTACTCGAAGCCTGTGCCAATGGGGACCGCCAGGCGCTTCGGCGGCTCTACGCGCAGGAAGGATCCCGCATGCTGGGCGTGGTGATCCGTATCGTCGGCGATCGCGGCATCGCCGAAGACATCATCCACGACGCGTTCGTCAGGATCTGGAACAAGGCCCATACGTTCGATGCCCAACGCGGCTCGGGCAAGACATGGATATTCAGCGTCACGCGTCATCTGGCACTCAATCATGTCAGAACCCGTCATCGGGAAGTGACCGTCGATGACGACACGGCCGAAAGGCTCGATGCCGAGCGATCACAGGAGGCGGCTACGGATACCCAGGATCATTTCGACTGGCTCGGCCATGGCGAGTTGGATCGCTGCCTCGGACAACTGTCGCCGGAGCGCCGCAACTGTCTGTTCCACGCCTATGTCGACGGCTTCAGCCATCAGGAGATCGCCACGCGCCTGGATCGCCCCCTGGGGACCGTCAAGGCCTGGATCAAGCGAAGCCTGGCGGCGCTGCGTGAGTGCCTGTCATGACCGATCATCTTGAGCCAATTTCTTCTCTCGGACCGGACGAGACCGACGACCTGGCGGGCGAATACGTGCTGGGCACGCTGAGCGCCGAACGACGCGAGGCGGTCGAACATCGTCTATCCCAAGACTCGGCGCTTCAGGCCGCCGTCTGGCGCTGGGAATCGCGGTTGCAGCCTTACACGGCGCTAGCGGAACCGGTAGCGCCCTCGGCCCAGCTGTGGCAGCGCATCGAGCGCAGTCTCGGCCGCCAGGATGCGCCAGCTTCGACGCGCTCGCCGGATCGATCGCCCACCGAGCATACGCTCTGGGAACGGCTTTGGGACAACGTGACCTTGTGGCGAGGCGTGAGTTTCGCCAGCGTGCTGGCAGTTGTCGGCCTCGCCGCGATGCTGGCGTTCGGCCCGGGCGCCCAACCCTCGCCCCGATACATGGTCGTGCTGATGACGCCCCAGCACACTCAGGCCGGCTGGGTCGTCGAGGCGAGTTCATCGCAGCAGATCAGTCTGATACCGGTCGGAACTATCGAAGTGCCACCGGGCAAGGCACTGGAGTTCTGGACCAAGGCCGACGACTGGAGCGGGCCGGTCTCGCTGGGCCTGGTCCAGCCTGGCCAGACCCAACGACTCTCGTTGAAGGATCTGCCGCCACTCGAAGACAACCAGCTGTTCGAATTGACGCTCGAGGACGCCACGGGCTCCCCGCTCGATCGCCCGACCGGCCCGATTCAGTTCATCGGTCGTGCCGTCGAACTGTAGCGCTCATCGGCAACCCTGCAGCGGCACGCCCGCTGCAGGGGGCTTTCGATAACCAACTTTCGATAACCAGGCTTCGATTGCCATCTTTCGACATCCAACCTGTCGATAACCAACTCGTCGACAGCCAATGAGAACAGTTGACAACAAAGCCCTTCCCGCGCTTAATTAGTTGACACTATCAACCGAAAGGCTGCGACATGACCGACACGTCGGTGGGTGACTCCCTGCACCAGCTCATGCATGCCTACAGGCGCAGGTTACGCCAGGCCTATGCAGATACGCAGTTGAACCTCACCGTTTCACATATCCGCACGCTCAAGGCCATTCGTAGTCAGGCGCCCTGCACCGCCCAGCACATCTCCCAGTATACCCAGCGCGACAAGGCCCAGATCACCCGGCTGCTGCGGGACCTGTTCGATGCCGACATCATCGCCAGATCGCCCCATCCCGAAGACCGGCGCAGCCAACTTCTATCGCTGACGGATCGCGGACGATCCGTGCTGGCACAGGTCGACGGTTGTGAACGGGATGCCCACGCGAGACTGTCTGAAGGAATGACGCAGGAAGACCTCGATGCGTTTCTGCGGCTATCGCGGTTGATGATCTCCAACCTGAATTGAACGAGAATTTCGATGCCCAAACCCGCCCCCAGACCTTACACCGTACTGAACCGTCAACTCGTCACCCCCCACATGCTGCGCTTGACGTTCGGCGGCGAGGGCATGGCCGGCTTTCCCGCCGATCAGGAGAGCGCCTACGTCAAGCTGATGGTTCCCGATGGACAAGACGAACAGGGCAACGCCCGGACGGTCCCGCGCACCTACACGGTGCGCCATCAGCGCGACGGAGAGATCGACGTGGACGTCGTGGTTCACGATGACGGTGGCCCCGCCGCCACCTGGGCCGCTGCAGCGAATCCCGGCGACACGATCCTGATCGGTGGCCCGGGACCCGCCAAACGTCTGCCGGAAAACGCCGACTGGTATCTGCTGGTCGGCGATATGACCTCGCTACCGGCGATCGGCGCCAATCTGGAACGCTTGCCACCTGACGCCAAAGGGCGCGCGATCATCGAAGTGACCAGCGAAGCCGACATCCAAGCGTTCGAGCTGCCCGACGGCATGCGGATCGACTGGTTGATCAATCCGCACCCGGGTAGCGACAGCGACCGTCTCACTAACGCCCTGCGCGAGTTCGACTGGCTTCCGGGCGCCCCAGGGATCTGGGTCGCCTGCGAATTTTCGGCCATGCGCAAGCTACGTCGCCATCTGATCGACGATCGCGGCGTGGGCAAACGGGAGATGTATATTTCGAGCTACTGGAAACTGGGCGCGAGCGAAGATGGCCACCGCGTGGTCAAGCGCGAGGACGCGGAAATAGAAGAAATCGAGAGCGCCTAGCCAAGGAGGTCGGCACGGGCGCTCTCTGACGAGGCGGGACTCGGCTATTTGCCCAGTTTGACGTTGAACCCGAAGCCTTCCATGGCGTCACGCAGGCCGCCCTTGTTCTTCTTCAGCTCGACCCGCAGCGTCTGGAATTCCCGCCGTGAGGGGTATTCGCGGCGGTAGGCATCGAACCCCGCGGCCATGCCCAGTCGACGACGATAGCGATCGAACGCCAGCATGTCCCGGCGCACGTCGTAGCAGGCCCGCGCGCACAGCGACAGCGCTTCCAGCGGTGGCGTCCAGCTGTGCAGCACGATCTTGCGCAGCCACGGGTCCGGCTTGAGCTGGCCGAGTTTCTTGCGTGACGGCAACCCGAAGTGGCGCATGGCGGCCTGATAGATCATCTCGGTGCCCAGCATCTTGCCGTCGACGCTGTAGCCGGCGATATGCGGCGTACCGATATCGACCAGCTCGAACAGCGCCTCGTCGATCCCCGGTTCGTGCTCCCAGACATCAAGCACCGTACGCAGGTCGACCTTGCGTTCGAGCCGCTCGCGCAACGCAACACCGTCGAGACAGTCGCCGCGGCCGGCATTGATCAGCACGGTGCCGGGTTTGAGTGCCTGGATACGGTCGCGATTCATGAGGTGGTGCGTGGCGTGTTTGCCGTCGGCCACCAGCGGCGTGTGCAGACAGACGATGTCGGCACGCTCGATCAGCGTATCCAGATCCAGAAAATCTTCCCGATTCTCGGCCTCGGCACGCGGGGGATCACAGATCAGACAGTCGACATCGAGATTGTCCAGACGTGCCGCCAGCCGCCCGCCGACGTTGCCGGCACCCACGATTCCCACCGTCTTGCCGGATAGCGAGAAGCCGTCTTCTTCGGCCAGTAGCAACAGACTGGAAAGCACATAGTCGACCACCGAATCGGCATTGCTGCCCGGCGCGCTGGCAAAACCGATACCCCGTTCGGCGAGCAGGTTCGTATCGATATGGTCGGTGCCGATGGTACAGGTGCCGACGAACCTCAGCTTGTCGGCGCCTTCCAGCAGCGTGGCGTTTACCGGTGTGATCGATCGCACCACCAACACATCGTGCCCGCGAAGACTGTCTGCCGTCATCTCGCGGCCGGGCTGACGAGTGACTTCGCCCAGCTCGCCAAAAAACTCTTCCGCCAGCGGAATGTTCTCATCCACCAGGATACGCATGACTTTCCTCTTGATTGGTTCCGCCCCGACGGTTGTCTCGTTCAATCCCGACCCCAGGCCATGGTAACGACCGATCAAGTGCCGGTCATGGGCCTCGAAAGCGGCGTCGATTTCTGCAGCGCTTGCTTTACAATGGCGCCTGACGTCAGCTGCGCCGCGGGGTCGAAGCACCGCAACGCTTGGCGCAGCCATATTAGGCCCGCCATTCGCGATGAACAAGCGATGAGCGCCAACGCAGCAGGAGACCGTGTGATCGTCCGTTGGGAAAGTGAACATGACTACGTTCTGGTCCATCTGCACCAGGACATGTTTGGCGACTGGATCTACAGTCGCGCCTGGGGCCAGATCGGCACCCAGTATGGCGGTCTCAAGCATGCCGTCGCCGAGAGCTACGCCCAGGCGATGATGTGGATCGACGATCTTTCCCACATTCAGACCGCGCGGGGCTATCGCAAGGTGCTCGAGGCCGACGACGACAGCCCCGAAGGCCGCCAGGCCGTGGCCCAGCTCTCGCTACTGGATTAGACCTCGCACTGGATTAGACCTCGCACTGGACTAGACCTCGCGCGACCTCCGTCGCCGCGGAGGTCGGATTCGTCGGCTAGCCGGCGTGCCGAATGCGAAAACAGTGATGCAGATTGGCACGTCGGGTGAAGTCCGGATCGTAGGTCTGGGCGGTGATCTCCTCGACGCGATAGCGTGATACCACTTCGTCGTCCAGCCGGAAACGCTGCTGGTTGTTGGAGAAGATCAGCTCCCCGGCCGGCGCCAGACGGGCCATGGCCAGTTCGATCAGTCGGGCATGGTCGCGCTGGATATCCAGCGTCCCCTCCATCTTCTTGGAGTTCGAGAACGTCGGCGGATCCATGAAGATCAGGTCGAACTCGCTGCCGGCAGTCTCGAGCCAGCGCAGGCAGTCGTCGCGCACGACCCGGTGACGGCTCGGATCGAGCTTGTTAAGCGTGAAGTTGTCTCGCGCCCACTCCAGGTAGGTGTTCGACAGATCGACGCTGATACTGTCGCTGGCCCCGCCCAGCGCCGCGTGAACGCTGGCCGTGGCGGTATAGCAGAACAGGTTGAGGAAGCGTTTGCCTTTGGCCTTCTCGCCGAGCAGACGACGCACCGGGCGGTGATCCAGAAACAGCCCGGTATCCAGATAGTCCTTGAGATTGACCCACAGTCTGGCGCCGCCCTCCTCGACCACGAAGCGGTCGCCGCTATTGGCCTGCTTGCGATACTGCGCCTTGCCGCTCTGACGCTCGCGCTGCTTGTAGTGAATCTGCTCGGGCCGCACGTCCATGGCCACGGGGATGGCGCTCAACGCGTCCATCAGACGACGCTGCGCCTTGCTCGGGTCGACCGATTTGGGTGCCGCGTACTCCTGCACGTGGATCTGGTGGCCATAGACATCGATGGCCAAGGCATATTCCGGCATGTCGGCGTCATAAAGCCGGTAGCAGGATTCGCCGGACTTCTTGAGCCACTTGTTCAACCGCTTGCGGTTCTTCTGCAGCCGATTGGCGAACATCTGCGCGCCCTCGCTCAGCGGCGCTTCCTTGGGCACCGGCCGAGATCGCGACTCCTCGGCTTCGGCGGGATCCCGTTCGTCGATGTCGATCAGCAGCAGCTTGCAGTCGAGCGGGCCATTCTTGAACGCATACTGCTTGTGGGCTCGCAGCCCGAGCCGATGGCCCAGATCCGGATTGCCGGTGAACAGCGCCAACTGCCAGCCCGGGAACTGCTGGCGCATGCGTTCGCCCAGATCGCTGTAAAGAGCGACCAGTTCGGGGAGCTCCCCCAGGCGTTCGCCGTAGGGCGGATTGGTCACGATCAGCCCCGTCTGCAAGGTTTCACTGCCATCCGCCGCTTGCGGGCGCTCGAGCGACTTCACCGAGCCGCCATTCAGCGTGATCAACGCCGGGATGCCGGCACGCATGGCGTTGCTTCTGGCGGCACCGATCGCCTGCGGGCTCTGGTCCAGACCGAACAGATGCGAGCGTGCCCCACGCCGGCCGACATCGGCGCGTGCCTGGGCCTCGCGACGCAGCGTATGCCAGATTTCGGCGTCGAAATCAGCCAGCGTTTCCAGAGCGAAGCGTTCACGGCTCAACTGGGGGGCTATGTCTGCGGCCATCATCGCCGCTTCGATCAACAGCGTACCTGCCCCGCACATTGGGTCGAGCAACGGCTCTCCGCGCTTGGCACGCGCTGGCCAGTCGGCCCGGACCAGCAGCGCCGCCGCCAGGTTCTCCTTCAGCGGAGCGTGCCCGGCGTCGCGCCGGTAGCCGCGCTGGTGAAGGCTCGCACCCACCAGATCGATACCGACCAGCAGCTGGCCCTTGTGCAGATGGGCATAAAGGCGCACGTCCGCCTCTCGCGGATCGATGGAGGGCCTCTCCCAGCCCGCCGCGAGCAGTGCTTCCACCAGGCCATCCTTGACTACCTGCGCGCCGAAGCGTGTATGGCGAATGGCGGCAGACTGACCATGAAAATCCACGGCCAGGGTCTGCCCGGGCTTCAGCATCTTGGCCCACGGCTGGGATCTGACCGCTTCGACGATCGCCGCGGGCTCCTCGCAACCGGTTTCCCGCCCCAATGTCACGATCACCCGATTGGCCAGGCGTGACCACAGGCAGATGCGATAGGCAGTGGCCCGGTCGGCGCTCGCGTGGAGACCGGCGACCGTAGTTTTTTGTATCTCGGCTCCCAGAGTCGCGACTTCGTCGGCCAGCAGGGACTCGATACCCCAAGGGCAGGTGATGTAGAGATTTAACAGCAAGTTATCGTCCTTCATGGCGGCATCATCGGACCCGTGTATAGCGGTCATATTCCCTTGGAGGCAGTAAAGAAAAGGCTTTATGACAAAACGCCTATCGACATCGTTTCTCATTTCGACTAAAGATGACAGTCGTAGCTACGAAACAACGCATGCGGTTTGCCTGTCCGGACGTTTTCGCGGGCAGCCTGTCGAATTTGGCCTTGTGCCGATCGACTGGCTGTGGTTTTTCCCAGGAGATGCACTTGTTCAGACAAGAGGCTACTACACGATGAAACGACAGAAACGTGATCGCAACCAGCGGGCATTTCTCCACGGCTACAAGGCTGGCATCGTCGGTCGCTCACGCGATGAGTGTCCCAGCCAGGAAGTGAATCTGCGTGAAAACTGGATGAGCGGATGGCGTGAGGGTCGCGGAGACCAGTGGGCCGGAATGACAGGCGTTTCGGGTATCCACAAGAACCCCGCGGTGATGACGTAGCTGCCGCTTACCTCGGCATGATCAAGGCTCGCTACTGGCGGGCCTTTTTATTGCCCGCTTTTTGGCTCGAGTCGGTCGTCTCATTCACCGCCTTACCGCGTACTCCTACCCGTCTCGCTCTTAAAACGCTCTCATCATCGCAGTGCGCTTGCCGTCGAACGTATTCGCCCGGGGCTCACGCTGGCTGGCGGTCGTCTTTCTGGGTCGCCCGTACGCACTCGCCGATCAATTCGGGACCGCGATAGATGAAACCGGTATAGAGCTGGACCAGATCGGCCCCGGCCTGACATTTTTCGCTCGCCCGAACGCCGCTGTCGATACCGCCCGCACCGATGATCGGCATCGTCGGCAACAGGCGCCTCAATTCCCGGACCACCGCCGTCGAACTCGCGAACAGCGGCGCGCCCGACAATCCTCCCGCCTCGTGGGCGTGCGGCATGCCCGTCACGTGCTCCCGCGACACCGTGGTATTGGTCGCGATGACGCCGTCGATGTCGTTGGCCTGGAGCGTCTCCGCCACCAGGGCGATCTCGTCTCGGGTCATGTCCGGGGCAATCTTGACCGCCAGCGGCACGCGACGGCCGGTTTCAGCATCGAGCCTGGACGCCTCGGTCTTCAGCGCCCCGAGCAGGCCGTCGAGATGATCACCGAACTGAAGATTGCGCAGCCCCGGCGTGTTGGGTGAGGAGATATTCACTGTCACGTAGTGCGCAGCGCCATGGGCCTTGCGCAGGCAGGTCACGTAGTCATCCACTGCGCGCTCGACCGGTGTCGTCAGATTCTTGCCGATGTTGATGCCGATGACACCGTTGTAGCGGCTCTTCCGCACATTGGCGACCAGATGGTCGACGCCGGCGTTGTTGAACCCCATCCGGTTGATGATCGCCTGCGGCCCGGCCAATCGAAACAGACGCGGCCTGGGATTGCCCTGCTGCGGCTTGGGGGTCACCGTACCGACTTCGACAAAACCGAAGCCCAGCGCCCCGAGGGCGTCCAGATGGTCGGCATTCTTGTCCAGGCCCGCTGCCAGTCCGACCCGATTCGGAAACGCCAGCCCCATCAGCTCGGTGGAGGCCGACGCCACGTAGGCATCGCCCAGCATACTGGTCAGACGCGCCCGATGCGCGGTATCCAGCGCGGTCAGCGTGAGTCGATGAGCGGTCTCGGGTTCTAACCGAAACAACAGGGAGCGAACGAGGGCGTACATGGAAAAATCTCGTCGGTAACAAAAGGGGGCAGTAGCGGCGGGCGAGTATATCCCAACTCGACGCGGCGACACGAATTCGACGCCCAGCAACGACAAGGCCCGGCGACGATGCACCGGGCCGTGTCATGGCGCGAGCCGTTATTGCGTGTCGAGTTGCTGAACGCGCAAGGTGTAGTTGTTGGCGCCGTTCATGGCTGAACCGAACCGCTGTCCCTTGACCCAGACGCGATAGCGACCCGGCTGCAGTACGCTCTCGATATCGAAATCGCCGTCGGCAAGAGAGCCCTCGTCGCTAGCCACCGTATTACCGTCGGCATCGAGAACCTTGGCCTGGAGGCGATACGTGCCTTCGTTGCCAGGGAACGTCGAGCTGGCGATCGAGACTGTGCCCCGGTCGACGACATCAAAGCTCAACACTTGGCCTTCCTGGCGAATCTCGATATCAGCCACGATCTCGTCGAAAGCATCGGGCAAGTCCGGCTGGTTGTTGCGGGCCCTACTGCTCTCGGAGGCGCTTGAGGCATCTGTCGCAGAGCTCGGTTTTGCCGCCGTGCCGGTGTTGGTGGTGCCGAAGGTGGCGTCATCCTGTCCTACCGAACCACCCTGCCCAGTCGAACTGCGCTGCCCTGTCGAAGCGCCTTGGGAAGCCGCGCCGCTGGCGCTGACGCTGCTGGCCGCCTTACGTCCCGGCGCGCTCAAGGTCGCAACCTGGTCGCCTTCGTCGACGAACGCCGTGGTCCGGCCGCTGGGGCCAGGCCCGCCGAACATGATGCCGCCGCCGTTGTCGACCCCGCCATCATCGCTGCCGACCACGTTGCCGCTGGCATCCAGTCTCGCGACGTCGACGTTGAAACTGTTCCCGCCCGTCTTGGTGGTCCCGAACTTCTGTCCGGAAACCTGCAGCGAGTAATCACCCGGCTCGAGTTCCTGCGTCAGCTCGAGCCCCCCGGTGGAGCCCAATCCCGAACCGCTGGTCAACACCTTGCCGTTGCTGTCCACAAGTTTGGCCGAGATCTTGTAATCGTCGGACTCCCCCGGCAGCGTCGAACTGGTGAACCGATAGCGTCCCGCCTCGTCGACCGTGAACGGATGCTGGTGGAGACCCCCGAAGAAGAAGCTGCGGCTGCGCGCATCGGAATCGGATTTAAAAAAGTGGGTCAGATCGACCTTGCTGGCCGCTTCCTGAGCATCCTTCAATGCTTCGCTCTGAGCCAGAACCTGAGTGCTGGCGCCCGCCAGGCTCAACGCCACGAATAAAGTGGACAATACGCGATACTTCATGGGGCCTCTCTGCATTCTGCGACCGAATCGGAGCAAAGCATAACAGAGACGCCTACCGACGCACCTTAAAAGGCTGCCGACAGACGTCTTGTCGTCTTGCTACCAGAAAACCTGTGGCCTGACGCGCAGCGAGCAACATCGCTGTTGCTCGTCACGATCATCCAGAGCGGGCGGCCTTGCCGCCCGCCTGCCTGTCGCCACCTTATCCCTCGCTTTCACTCTCGGCAAGGTCGACCAGCTCGCGGATCGCCACTGCCACCAGCGGGAAGCTGATCGATGCGCCCGTTCCGATCTCGGCCAGCAACGCATTCCAGCGCTCGAGCAGCGGCGAGTGCTGTTCCTGCCAATGTTCGACACGCGGCTCGACCTCACGCGGCGCATCCGTCATGCCCAGCACTTTCACCGTCAATGCCAACTGCTGACGATCCAGATCGTCTCGGAAGGTCTCCCGCGCCTGGGCCTGCCAGCTATCGCGCACCTCGAGGCTATTGATCTGCTGCATCACCCACGGCAGCTCCAGACGCTGACCGATGGCGTAATAGGTCTCGGCAACCCGCTGGATTTTATCGCCACTGGTGCGGGCGGCGCGAATGATCCCGAGTCCGGCGTACAGATTGGACGCCGCGGCAACGATCGACGCCAACGCTTCCGGCACCTTGGCCTCGACCAGCGCTTCGCAGCGCTTGGCCCAGGCTTCCCGCTCGTCGCCATTGAGGCGATTGCCGATATCTTCCTGCAACTGTGCCAGCTGGGGCGCGTACTGCTCGACACACTCCTTGATGCTGAGCGAGCCTCGGTGACGCAGAAACCAGCGCGTCGCGCGGCGCAGCAGGCGCATCAGGTCGAGCATCATGGCGTACTGCGTCTGACTCTCGACACGATGATCCAGCGCTTCGATCTGCTCCCACAGCTGATTGAACCCGAAGCTGTCGCGCGCAATCACGTAGGCCTGAGCGATCTCCACTCGCGAGGCGCCGGTGGAGTCGCGCAGCTGGCGCACGAAAGTGATACCCATGTGGTCGACCAGGTCGTTGGCGATCTGGGTCGCGACGATCTCGCGCTTGAGGCGGTGCTGGTAGAGATCGTCCGGGTAGCGCTCCGACAGGGTGGCGGGAAACGCCTTCGTCACGTGCTGCTGCAACTGCGGGTCCGCCGGCAGCTCGGCGGCGATCAGATCGCTCTTGAGCGTACTCTTGGCGTAGGAGATCAGCACGCTGAGCTCCGGCAGGGTCAAGCCGCCATCCGCATTGCTGCGCTCGATCAGCTGTTCGTCGCTGGGCAGGAACTCAAGTTCACGATCGAGACTGCCGGCCGCTTCGAGCTCGTTGATGAAGCGACGATACGGGCCAAGCCCCTCCTTGGACTGCAGTTCGGAGAGCGACAGCGCCTGGGTCTGGCGATAGTTGTCGCGCACGACCAGCTCGCCGACCTCCTCGGTCATCTCGACCAGCAGCTGGTTGCGCTGTTTCTCGGTCATGTCGCCGCGCTGAACGATACCGTCCAGCAGGATCTTGATGTTGACCTCGTGGTCCGAGCAGTTGACGCCGCCGGCATTGTCGATGAAATCGGTATTGACGCGGATGCCCTTCTCCGCCGCTTCCATGCGTCCACGCTGGGTCAGACCCAGGTTGCCACCCTCGCCGACCACACGGCAGTTGAGATCCCGGCCATCGATCCGCAACCCGTCGTTGGCCTTGTCGCCGACATCCGCATGGCTCTCGCTGGCTGCCTTGACGTAGGTGCCGATGCCGCCGTTCCAGACCAGGTCGACCTTCGACTTGAGCATCGCGTTGATCAGATCGTTCGGCGACAGCTTGTCGGCCTTGATGCCGAAGACCTTTTTCATTGCCGCGGAGACAGGAATCGACTTGGCATCGCGGGAGAAGATGCCGCCACCTTCGGAGATCGTCTTGTCGTCGTAATCCGACCAGCTCGACCGCGGCAATGCGAACAGGCGCTTGCGCTCGGCAAAGGACTTGGCGGCATCCGGCTTGGGGTCGACGAAGATATGGCGGTGGTTGAAGGCCCCGACCAGCTGAATCTTGTCGGACAGCAGCATGCCGTTACCGAAGACATCGCCGGCCATGTCGCCGATACCCAGTACGCTGAAGGTATCTTCCTGGGTGTTCAGGCCCATCTCCCGGAAATGGCGCTTGACCGACTCCCAGGCACCGCGCGCGGTGATCGCCATGCCCTTGTGGTCATAACCCTGGGCCCCGCCGGAGGCGAAGGCGTCGCGCAGCCAGAAGTCATACTCGATCGAGATCGCGTTGGCATAGTCGGAAAACGTCGCCGTGCCCTTGTCGGCCGCCACCACCAGATACGGGTCATCCGGATCGTGACGGACGACGCTAAGCGGCGGTACCACGGTGGTGCCGTCGAGATTGTCGGTGAGATCCAGTAGGCCCCGGATCAGCGTCCGGTAGCATTCGATTCCTTCGGCCTGGATAGCATCGCGGTCGGCATTTTCCGGCATCCGCTTGCAGATGAACCCACCCTTGGCGCCGACCGGAACGATGACCGAGTTCTTGACCTGCTGCGCTTTCATCAGCCCCAGAATCTCGGTGCGGAAATCCTCGTTGCGATCCGACCAGCGCAAGCCCCCGCGAGCGACCTTGCCGCCGCGCAGGTGTACGCCTTCCATCCGCGGCGAGTAGACGAAGACTTCGAACATCGGCCGCGGCTTGGGCATGCCCGGCACCTTGCTCGGCTCCAGCTTGAACGAGATGTAGGCCTTGGTACTGCCGTCTTCGCCCGGCTGGAAGAAGTTGGTCCGCACGGTCGCCTGGATCAGATCGACGTAGCGGCGCAGCAGCAGGTCGTCGTTGAGGCTGGCCACCTGATCGAGCATCGCGTTGAGCTCGTCGATGCAGGCCTGGCACTGTTCGTCGCGCTGCTTGGTCGTTTCCGGCGAGAACCGCAGCGAGAACAGCCGCGTCAGACCCCGGGTGATATCGGCATGGGCAGCCAGCGTGCTGGCGATGTAGGCCTGCGACAGCCCGATCCGCAGCTGCTTCATGTAGTGCGCATAGGCGCGCAGCACCGCCACCTGGCGCCAGTCCAGATCGGCGCCGATGATCAGCCGGTTGTAACGATCGTTCTCGGCATCGCCGACCCAGATCCGGGTGAACGCATCGATGAAGTTGTCGCGCATGTCGCGCAGATCGACCTCGCCCACGCCACGATATTCAAAGGTGAAATCGTGGATCCAGTAGGTCTGGTGTTCGGTGGCGATGCGATAGGGCCGCTCGCTGATGACGCGCAGCCCCAGATTCTCGAGCACCGGCAGCATGTCCGAGAGCGGAATCGGCGTCTCGAGATGGTAGAGCTTGAGATTGACGCTCTCCGCCGCACTCTCGGCCAGATGATAGAGGCTGACGCCGATCGGCGCGCCGTCGTCGAGCGCCTCGAGATGACGGATGTCATTGGCGGCGGTGCGTGCCGCGAAGTCGTCGCGATAGCTGCCGGGGAAGGCGTCACGGAAGGTCTGGACCCGGCGGTTGCCGGCCTCCTCGCCGAGGCTTTCGATCAGCGCGCCGTGCAGCTCCTCGCGCCAGTTGCGCGCCAGATTGATGATCTTTTTCTCCAGCGCGCGGCCGTCGAAGGCCACAGGCTTGTCGCCATTGAAGCGCAACGTGAACTGGATCCGCGCCAGAATCGACTCGGAGAGGTACGGGTTGAAGTCGGCGAAGGTCGCGTCGAGCTCTTCGCACAGCAGATTCTGAATGCGCAGGCGCAGATCGGTGGAAAAGATATCACGCGGCACGAAGACCAGGCAGGAGTAGAACTGACCGGCACGATCTTCGCGGACGAACAGACGCACGCGGCGGCGCTCACGAATATTGAGGATGCCGAATGCGGTCCGGCTGAGCTCCTCGGTGGAGCTCTGGAACAGGTCGTCGCGCGGGTGCACTTCCAGCACCTGCAGCAGCAGCTTGCCGTTGTGGCCCTTGGGATTGACGCCAGCGGCGTCGATCACCGCTTGTACCTTGCGTCGCAGAACCGGAACCGTGCGCGGCGACTCGTTGTAGACCAGCGAGGTGAAGAGACCGAAGAAACGCCATTCGCCGATCGCCTTGCCCTTGGCGTCATGCCGGGTGATGGCAATGTAGTCCGGGTAGGTCGGACGATGGACGCGCGCATGATAGGCGCTCTTGGCGAAGTGCAGCAGCGCGGAACCCTTGTCCTGCTCGAAGCGCACCGGCTCCCGGTAGCGCGGCTGGTCGAGCTTCAGCACACCCAGCTCGCTACCGCTGACACGCTCGCCATGGGCCTTCTTGCCACTGCCGACCTGACGGCTCTCGGCATAGCCCAGAAAGGTGAAGTGTTCGTCCAGCAGCCACTTGAGAAACGCCACGGTCTCCTGCTGATCGTCCTCGGCAACCCTTTCCGAACGCTGTTTTTCCAGCTCGGCGATGATCTCGCGAGCCTTGTCGCGCATCGGATCGAAGTCGACGACGGCCGTGCGTACGTCGAGCAGCACGTCGCGCAGGCCCTGCTCCAGATCGATCAGCGTATCGCTGTCGGTATGGCGGTCGACTTCGATCAGGATGATCGACTCGCGCGCTTCCGGCGCCTTTTCAGCCCGAGTGCCGGTAATCCGCGTGGCGTGGTGGCGCGCGTCTCGTTCGACCGCCAGCACCGCGTTATGGATCGCGTGCAGGGTCAGCCCGCGGCGGTTGAGCTCCATGCGCACCGAGTCGACCAAAAACGGCATGTCGCGATGAAGCACGGCGACGACGGTGTGTGGCGACTGCCAGCCATGCGCTTCGAAATTGGGGTTGAAGACCCGCACCTTGGCCTCGTCGGGATCGAAGGTACGCATGAAGTGCCAGGCTGCCAGTGTGGCGCCGTAGATGTCATCGAGCTGCCGATCCGCGGCCTCCTCGAAGGGCGCAGTGGCGTAGAGATCCTCGGCGAACGCCGTGATCCGCTTGACCTTGTCTTCAGGGAGGCGCTTGGACAGCTTTTCTTTCAGCTGTTCCAGAAATTCCGTTTTTCCCTCGATCGCGACGTGTTGCATCTATCACCTCGGCTGGCATCGACCGTCAATATGGCGGCCGCATTCAATAGGATGGGAGCTTACGTCAGCGTCACACGGCGCCCCACTCAATTGAAGCTTCGTCATGACGCATGTCGGTTATGCATCGGCGGCGACCCTGCTCGACAGCACTAACGATTGACAATATCGGCCGTCGAGGTTTGATTGCCGGGTTTGGCGGCTATCGACGCTCGAGCAGCACCCCGCACTCACAGTGGTCCGTCCACGGGAATTGGTCAAACAGTGCCATTCGCGTCACGCGATGGGTCTGGCTCAGCTGTTCGAGATTGGCGGCCAGTGTATCGGGATTACAGGAAATATAGACGATACGCTGATAACGCATCAGCGGCTCGCAGCTTTCGGCGTCAAGCCCGGCCCGCGGCGGGTCGACCAGCACGGTGGAGAAATGGCATTCGTCGAGCTGCATGGCGGTGACTCGGCGACCCTGCTTTTCCCCGCTCAGCGCCTGGGCGAACTCCTCTGCCGGCATCCGGGCGACGTGCACGTTGTCGATCGCATTGGCCTCGAGGTTCGCCTGGGCGGAGGCGACCGAGGTCCGCGAAATTTCGGTGGCGACCACGCGGCGAAAGTTCTCTGCAAGCGCCACCGTGAAGTTGCCGTTGCCACAGTAGAGCTCGACCAGATCGCCCTGGCTTTCCTGTGTCACTTCACGAGTCACGTCTCGCGCCCAGTGCAGCATCGAACGGCAGATCTCGGCATTGGGCTGGGTGAAGCTGTTCTCGACCTGCTGATAGCGAAACTCGCGACCATCCACCTCCAGTCGCTCCCAGACGTGGTCCCGATCCAGCACCAGACGCTGCTTGCGGGAACGCCCGATCAACGACACGCCGAGCTGGGCCTGCAGTTCGCGGGCGCGCGCCTCCCACTTCTCGGTCAGCGGCTTGTGGTAGATCATGGTGACCAGCGCCTCGCCGCTCAGCGTGGTGAGAAATTCGACCTGGAACAGCTTGCGACGCATCAGCGGCTCGTCGCGAATCGCGTCCAGCAGTTGCGGCATCAGGGCGTTGATCCGCTCGCTGGCGACCGGGAAGCGATCGACCCGCACGACGCGCTGGGCGACCCGGCCTCGCTGCAAGGGCGCATCGGGGTCGGCCTCGAACATGGCGTAGTAGAGATCATCTCCCTCGTGCCAGATCCGAAACTCGGCGCGCATGCGATAGTGCGATGGCGGCGACGCGAAGACTTCCAGAGTCGGCGGCGAGAACCGGGCGAACTGCCGTTCGATTCGCTCGCGCTTGGCTTCGAGCTGTGCCTCGTAGCGGGAAGGGTCTATATCGAAAATCACCACACCATAAGTCCTTGGAAGATAGGTCCTTGAAGATAGGTCCTTGAAAATAAGCTCTTGGAAATACGTTCTTAAAAAGAAGCCTTTGAAACCCTCGAAAATCGATTCCCGAACCCAGTATCGGAAAAGACGAGCGCCTAAACCGAGACATGAAATCTGGAGCAATCTACCCTGACGGCGGTGAATCGACCTCGAGCATCGTCGGCGGCGCGTAGCCGAATCGTGCCAACGCCAAGGCCAATCCCGCCGCCGAAGCAGCCGTGGCCCAGCTGGCCGACGCGGGCTCGGCGACGGATGGCTCGGCGACGGATGCCTCCGGGAGCCCTGAGACCTCCGGGGGCCACGGGAGTCCGCCACGATCGCCCGCGACGCCAGGTTCGTACAGCACCGCACTCAGGCGTCTGGCAATGGCCTGGCCCGAGTCGATCCAGCGAACGCCCCTCGGCAACAGAGCCTCGAGCGGCTCGCGCAACAGCGGAAAATGGGTGCACCCCAGCACCACTACGTCGAGACCCACCTCGGCCCTCAAAGGCGCGATCGCGGCCGCCAGTGCCGAGGCGTCGATGGGCAGCCCCCGCAGCAGACGCTCCGCCTCGATTACCAGCGGGTCCGCCGCCACGCGCACGACCTGGCAATCGCCGGCGAACTCCTCGATCAGCCGATCAAGATAAGGCCGATGAACGGTAGCGCTGGTGGCCAGTAATCCGATGATCCGATGCTCGCTCATTGCAGCGGCCGGCTTGATCGCCGGCACGGTACCGATCACCGGAATCGACAGGCGTTGGCGAAGTGCGTCCAGCGCCAGCGTACTGGCCGTGTTGCAGGCGATGACCAGCGCGCGCGGCCGGGCATGTTCGCAGGCGCGTTCGCAGACGCTGACGATTCGCGCCACCAGCCAGGCGTCTTCACGGGTACCGTACGGCAGCGCCGCGTTGTCACAAACGTAGCCGAGCGAGAGCTGCGGCAGATGTCGGCGAATCTCGGCGCTGACGGAGATACCGCCGACGCCCGAGTCGAAGATCAGTGCATCAATCCTGTCCATCGCCGGGGAAATCGGCGTCTCATGCGATCGATCCATTCCGCCCTCGCGCGTCGAATCAGCGCCATATTCTACGCAAACGACGACGATCGCGCAGTGGCGATCGTCGTCGTGAGGAGAGGCTGGAGATCGTGCGTTCGTGCTGGCAGACGGCCGGGGCGATTGCCACCCCGGGGCGCAGCATCGAAAACGACTGTAGCCAAAACAACTATAACGAACACGACTGAAGCGAAAACGACTGGAGCGAAAACGACTACAGCGGAGAGGGAGCCTCGCGAAATTCGGTGTACAGCTCCGGATAGGCCTCCTGCAGCCGCGCCAGTTCGGCACCGGCCTGGGCAGGCATCTCCTCGGCCAGGCGCGCCAGGTCTTCCTCGTCGAAGTGCTCACGGATCAGCGGGAACAGCTCTTCGCGTTCGGCGCGCAGATAGGCGCGATGCGCCTCGAGATAGGAGCGGAGATCTTCGGCAAACTTGTCCATCGGCATGACGCCATCCATCAGGATCATGTCGATATCCTGAGACAGCTGCATCAACTGCTGATGGAGATGCTGGTAGTCATCGGCCAGCCGACTGCTCAGCTCATGGATGTGCGACTCCTTGGCCACCAGCTGTTCGCTGCAGATGCGCTCCAGGGGAATCGTGAATCCATTCATGTAGTCGAGGATGTAATCGACCACTTCCCGAATCAGCCGAAAATCGGGACGATCTCCAGCGGCCAGTGTCTTGTGTTTGAGTTGCAACACATGCAGCAGGCGCGCCATGTTGGCATGGTCCTGACGCAATTGGGTCAGCATGGGCATGGTGAGACTCCTGTCCGGGAAGCGCGATCTTGATCACGCTGCCTTGTCAGCCTGATGTAACACCAGGTTGGCGCAATGCCAGAATAGCGTACTGCCAGCCAAGTGTAGTTCCAGACTCGTTGGGTGTCAGAACAATAGCGTGATACCAGAATAACCAGATATCAGACTAGAGTAGCGTGGCGGCGCCATGGAGCCCACGTGAAACGAATTCGATCGACGGGCCATTGGGCCTATCGCCAACGGCACGCTAGAATTTCCTACCCTAGCGGTTTTCCGAATAAACGCTCTACGCCTAACGTCTGAATCGCTGTAGCGAAATGTACGGTTTCGTTGCCCTCAGCCAGCCTGGATGATGCCATGGATCTCTTCACCGACGATGCCTCGCGAGGCGACAACCAGCCGGATAGCGCGCCTCTCGCCTACCGCATGCGACCGCGCCGACTGGAGGACTACGTCGGCCAGCAGGCCCTGGTCGGCCCCGGCAAACCGCTACGCCGCATGGCCGAGACGGCGAGCGTTCGCTCTATGATCCTGTGGGGGCCGCCGGGTGTCGGCAAGACGACGCTGGCCGAAATCCTCGCCGAGGCCTCCGGCGCCCGGCTCGAGCAGCTCTCCGCTGTCATGGCCGGGGTCAAGGATATCCGCGCGGCGGTCGAACGCGCCCGAGAAGGACAGATGCGCGAGCGCCAGACCCTGCTCTTTCTCGACGAGATTCACCGTCTCAACAAGAGCCAGCAGGACGCCCTGCTGCCGCACGTCGAATCGGGCTTGCTGACGCTGATCGGCGCGACCACCGAAAATCCCTCCTTCGAGGTCAACTCGGCGCTGCTCTCCCGCGCACGGGTCTACGTGCTCAAGACGCTCGACGACAACGAGCTGATCACGGTGCTGAAGCGCGCCCTCGCCAACGAGACGCTGGGCCTTGGACAGCGCAACATCCGCGCCAGCGACGAGACGCTCTCGATCCTGGCGCGAGCGGCCTCCGGCGACGCCCGGCGCGCCCTGGGCCTGCTCGAAACCGCCTGCGATTTCGTCAAGACCGACGAACACGGCGAGCATCTCGATCGCGACGCGGTGATCGAAGTCATCGGCCACCAGGCCGCCGCCTTCGACAAGCAGGGGGAGCACTATTACGACCTGCTGTCGGCCATCCACAAATCGATTCGCTCCTCGCGCCCCGACGCCGCCCTTCTGTACATGGCCCAGTTCATCAGCGGTGGCGGCGACCCGCTGGATGTCGTCAGACGTCTGGCGGCGATCGCCTCGGAAGACGTGGGCAATGCCGACCCGCGCGCGTTGCCGCTGGTGATAGCGGCGTGGGATGCCTACCTGCGACTCGGCGATTACGAAGGCCAGCGCGCCATTGCCCACGCCGCGATCCACCTGGCGATCGCGCCGAAGAGCAACCGCATCGATCAGGCCTGGAGCCAGGCCAAGGCGTTCGTCGCCGAACACCCCAACCTCGAAGTGCCGGTCTACCTGCGCAACGCCCCTACCAAGCTGATGGCGTCGCTGGGCTATGGTGACGGCTACCGCTACGCTCATGGCGAGCCCAACGGCTATCCGGCCGGTAGTGCCCACGACTGCTGGCCACCGAACCTGCCCAGAACGTACTTCTACGCCGCCAGCGAGTTCGGCCACGAAAAGCGTTTCCAGCAGATGCAAGAGTGGCGCGAGGAGCTGGATCGACAGGCCGATGGCGAGGCCTGATCGCCGGCCCTAATCAACGAGTTCCGGTTACCGAACTCTGATTGACGCCCTTGCCTGGCGGAACCAACTCCCTCGGCCCGCTCGGCCGAGCCCGCTGCCGCTGCAGAAAAAAATCGCCCCCGACGTGAGAACCACGGCGGGGGCGAATCAATCGACGAACGAACCGCTTACGGTGTCGCGGGCGACTGCTCGCGGATCACGTCGGCGCCTTCGGGAGGCTGGAACTGGAACTGCGCCGGATCGATATCGGTATTGGTCTCGGCATTGTCGAAGTCGATCGCCGTGCGCTGCCCGGTGCTGTCGGTCATCTGCAGCGCGTCGAGCTGCTCGCTGTAGAAGGTCAGCTTGAGCTGCTCGAACAGGGTGTCATTAGCCTGTGGCACCAGGGTGAAGGTTTCGCTGGCGCCCTGCTGCTGGCGTGACACGTCGTAGTTATCGGCCAGCTCCGAAGCGCTTCCCGACAACAGTAGTGCCGGCGTGTGCGTGACGCGGTCATCCAGCGGCTGGATGGTGACCTGCTCCAGATCCGGATCGTACAGCGAGACTTCATCGCCGTCGGAAACGACCAGCTGGCGATAGGGCTCGTTCACTTCCCAACGGAAATGCCCCGGCCGCGACAGCCACATGTGTCCGCTGGTGTCCTGCAGGCTCGACCCCGACGCATCCAGAATCTGCTGCTCGAAATCCGCCGAATAAGTCTTCAGCGGCTCCAGCAGATGTGTCAGGCGATCCGCAGAGGCCTGATCGGCCACTGCCGCCTGGGTCATCAATGCCGGCGCCAGCAACACGGCTCCGGCGATAGCCAACGTCTTCATCTTGCGCATGGATATTCCTTTCTTGAAACAGCGAGTCTTGAAACGACGAGCCTCGAACGGCGAGTCTTGAAACGATGAGTCGTGAATTGGCGAATCTCGGCCGACGATCATCTACCAGTGGCCTTCATTCCCAGTAGCTTTCATTCGGCGTGTTGAAGCGTTGGACAGCAAAACGGCCACGGGGTTTAACGCTGCCCCGTGGCCGTAAGCGATCGTTCAATGGCCGACGGGGGGCGGGGCCAGCACTTCGCGTGAGCCGTTGTTACCCATCGAGGTCACGACGCCGGCCTGTTCCATCGCCTCGACCAGTCGCGCGGCGCGGTTGTAGCCGATCTTGAAACGACGCTGCACGGCGGAAATCGAGGCCCGCCGCGTCTCGGTGACGAACTGCACGGCCTCGTCGTAGAGCGCATCCTGCTCGGCATCGTCGCCATCGCCGCCGTCGGCTTCGAGCCCTGCCAGTGCGTCGGCGGAAACGCCGCCCGACAGAATCTCCTCGATATACTCCGGCTCGCCGCGGCGTTTCCAGTCCTCGACGATACGATGCACTTCATCGTCGTCGACGAACGCACCGTGGACCCGCTGCGGCATGCCGGCACCGGCCGGCAGATAGAGCATGTCACCGTGGCCCAGCAGGTTCTCGGCGCCCCCCTGATCGAGGATCGTGCGCGAATCGATCTTGGACGAGACCTGAAACGCCATGCGCGTGGGAATGTTGGCCTTGATCAAGCCGGTGACCACGTCGACCGAAGGCCGCTGGGTCGCCAGGATCAGGTGGATACCCGCCGCTCGCGCCTTCTGGGCCAGACGCGCGATCAGCTCTTCGACCTTCTTGCCGACGATCATGAACATGTCGGCGAATTCGTCGATCACCACCACGATGTAGGGCAGCTTCGCAAGCGTCGGCGGCGGCTGGTGCATCTCCCACGGCTGCGGTTCCCACATCGGGTCCTGAACCTGCGCCCCGTGGCTCTCGGCTTCATCGAGCTTGGCGTTGAAGCCGGCAATGTTGCGCACGCCCATCGCCGCCATCAGCTTGTAGCGCCGCTCCATCTCGGCGACACACCAGCGCAGCGCGTTGGCCGCTTCTTTCATGTCGGTGACGACCGGCGCCAACAGATGCGGAATGCCGTCGTAGACGGAGAGCTCGAGCATCTTGGGATCGACCATGATCATGCGAACTTCGTCCGGCGTCGCCTTGAGCAACATCGACACCAGCATGGTGTTGATACCCACCGACTTGCCCGAGCCGGTGGTGCCGGCCACCAGGAGATGAGGCATCTTGTTGAGATTGGCGACCACCGGGTTGCCGCCGATATCCTGGCCCAGAGCCAAGGTGACCGGAGACTCAGCGTTCTGATAGACGTCGGAATCCAGCACCTGGCGAATGCGAATCATCGCCCGGTTGGGATTGGGAATTTCGATGCCCACCGTGGGCTTGCCGGGAATGATCTCGACCACACGGACGCTCTTGACCATCAACGAACGCGCCAGATCCTTGGCCAGGTTGCTGATCTTGGAGACTTTCACGCCCGCCGCCGGACGGATCTCGAAGCGGGTGATGACCGGGCCGGGCCAGGTCTCGACCACTTCCGCCTTGACGCCATATTCACGCAGACGCATCTCGAGCAGTTCCGCCATGTCCTCCAGTTGCTCGGGGGTGTAGTTGGGCTGCTCGGGATCGGCGGGCGTAGTCAGACGAATCGACGGCAGATTGCCACTCGGCTCCGGCATGTCGTCCATCACCGGGCGCTGGCTCTGCAGATGTTCGACCGTCCACAGCGTCGGCTGGTCGCCGGCCGCGGCCCTTGCCTGCGCGGCGGTGGCCACGTTGGGCACGGATGCCGATTCTGACGCTGATGGCGAATGCTGAGGTGCCGGCGCATGCTGAAACGGTCGCGCCCCTCCGGCGAGCTCGCTATCGTTGTCGTCCACAGCCTCGGCGTCATCCTCGATATCGAAACGCGGCTCCTGACGTCGGGTCGGGGCTTCGACGGTGGGTCGAACCGGCTCATCGACCGGCTCGTTATCCGGGAAGGCCGAAAGCGTCGGATCCGCCGGTATATCGCCACCCTCGGCTTCGGCCTTGCGCCAATCGATGCCGGAACGATCTCGCGAAGCATCCTGCTGCCGGGAAGGCGACGTCTCGAGGGGGCCGGCGACCGATTCGTCATCGGCGTCGTCCTCTGGCTGCCAGGTCGACGCGGGCTCGTGCCGATCGGCGCTAATGCCCCACTGCTGCGTGGGTGCGTCGTCATCGTCTGCCGCGAGGCCGGAGAGGTGCGGTTCGTCTGCCGGTGATGCCTGGCGCTCGTCATCCCGAGACGGCCACGACGTCGCTACCGAACTGCGGCCTGCTTCAGGCGCCGGATGCCGGTCGGTGTCAGAGCGTCTGTCGATACCTGAAGTCGTGTCGAAGGTCGCTTCAGCGCCTTGCCTTTCATCAACGCCCCTTTCATCAACGCCCCTTTTATCGATGCTCCTGCCATCGACATTCCTCTCATCGACATTCTTCTCATCGACACCGCGACTATCGTCGCCTTGCGAGGAAATCTCAGGATCGACTCTGCCGGCAAAGCCAGAAGGCGCACCAGCAGGAGCCTGAAAGGCGTCCGGAATACGTCGCCGTGTAACGTCGGCACGGAATGCTGAACTGTCCGACTGAGGCTCGGACGACGCTTTATCGTTGGCATCGGCTTCGTTCCTGGCGCCTGCCGTTTTCACCGAACTCGCAGCAATACCTGGAACCGGATCGTGGGCGGAGATGCGACTCGACGCCGGCTCGACACCGGACGAACGTACGCCAGCGTCAGTGACCGGACGCGTTGCCGCCGAAGCGCGCCGCGGCGTCGGCTCGCCATCTTGCGCCGGGGTGGCATCCAGCGGTACGGAGCCCAGGGTCGGCTCACGGCTCTCGTCGCGCTGCTGGCGAGCGGTATAGGACGCTTCCGGCCGTTTGGCCGACGGCGTGCGCGCCGGAATGTCCCACGGAATGTCCGTGCGACCGTCGTTGCGCCAAAGGGAGGATTCACGACGCTCGCCGCCGTCGGTCGCGCCGACGGCGTTTTCCCAGGCGGGTTCCTGACGGCTCTGCCGGGCATAGCCGGCGTCGTCGTCCCACTGCTCCAGATCCGGCGCCCTGTTCCAGGATAACCAGTGCCAGGGCAACCAGCGCGCCCACCACGCCGTCTTACGTGGCGTGTCATCTTCGCTGACCGAATCTTCCTCATCGTCACGTTCGACCCCCGCAGGCTCGATGGACGCTTCGCGACGCGCCTCGGCCCTGTCGATCCGGCGGGTCTCGCGAACCTCACGTCGCTCGCCAGCGCGCGCTTTCGACCAATGGAACAGGCGGCTGAGCGAACTGCCGAGTTCGTCCATCACCGTCAACCAGGACATCCCGGAAAACAGCGTGAAGCCCGACATGAAAGCAGCAATGGCGATCAGCGTGGTCCCTCTCACCCCCACCAGCGATGTGAGAGAACCGGCGATACCCCGGCCCAGAATACCGCCGGCCTGATTGGGGAGTTCGCTGGCCGCACTGTAGAAGTGCAGATCGCCAAGCGTCGTGGTGCTCATCAACAGCAGCAGCAGACCGCCGGTGTGAACGGCTAGGGCGACCGGATCCCAGGCGATCTGAACCTGCGCCTGACGCATCAGGCGCCATGCGCCGAGGCCGAACATGCCCGGCCACCACAGCGCGCTGGCACCGAACAGGGAGTAGAGAACGTCGGATAGCCAGGCGCCGATCGGGCCCATCCAGTTGGAGACGGATTGATCCGGTCCGCTGTGCGACCACCCCGGATCCGTCGGCGTGTAGCTGAACAGCGCCAACAGCAAAAAGACGCAGATGGCGAGCAGCAGGATCACCGCGCCCTCGCGAGTCACACCCTGGAGGCGCATGATCACGTGGCGGGCCTGCTCCCTGGCTTGCGCTTGCGTTGATGAACGACGGCTCTTCTTAGCCGAACTCTTGGCACTCAAATGATCAACCCCCTCGCGCCAGATCTGGCGTGGCGTAGCACAATCAACTGCCACGCCGCTGGCGGCATTCCATTCCGCTCGCGGCATTGGCGATCAGCGGCCGAACCCACTGGCGGGTCCGGCTCTTTCGATTCGCCATCATACCGGGGGCGGGGCCGACATCACAGGGGGCGCCGCTAGCTCGCGGCGTTACGATTGTCGCCCTATCTTGCAGCCTTATCTCGTAACCCTATCTCGCAACCTATCGATTCAGGCCGGCAGCGAATCCTCGACCACCGTTCGCTGCCCGGTGCCGGATACCCGCGGAGCCGTCTCGGATTCGTCGGAACCGACCTGAGGCGCGTGACGCAGACGAAACAGGGCGACGGTATCGGCCAGCCCGCGACTCTGCTCGCTAAGCTGCTGGGTCGAGGCGTGGGACTGGCGCACCAGCGCCGCGTTACTCTGCGTACTCTCGTCGATCTGTGAAATCGCCACGTTGATCTGCTCGATGCCGTGGGACTGCTCATCGGAGGCCAGACGGATTTCCGAGATCAGCGTACTGATGCGCTCCACCTGGGAGACGATTTCGGCGACACGCTCGCCTGCTTCGACGGCTCGCAGATTGCCGCTATCGACCTCGTCGACGGTGCGGCCGATCAGCGCCTTGATCTCCTGCGCCGAGGTCGCGCAACGCTCCGCCAGACTCCGCACCTCCTGGGCAACCACGGCAAATCCTCTGCCCTGCTCGCCGGCCCGAGCGGCCTCGACGGAAGCGTTCAAAGCCAGCAGATTGGTCTGAAACGCGATGCCATCGATCACTCCGACGACCTCGGAGATCTGACGAGCCATGGCGACGATACGCTGCATGGCGTCGGCCGTGGCCTCGACCGTACTCTGCGCCTCGCCGGCAGCCTGCGCCGTGCGTCGCGCCTGCTCGTCACTTTCCTGCGCTCGCTGCGCGTTCTGGCGCACCGTGGCATTGATCTCTTCGGTACTGGCCGCGGTCTCTTCGAGGCTGGCCGCCTGGGATTCGGTGCGCGATGCCAGTTCGGCATTCCCGGATGCCAGTTCCCGAGTATGATTTTCCGTCAAGGCGACCGCACCGCGCACCTGGCCAACGATACGTTCGAGCCCGTCGCCGATGCCGTTCATGGCGGCGATCAGTTGGCCGATCTCGTCACGTCGGCGCGTATCGATACGCTGCGACAGGTCCCCCTGCGCCAGCGCCTGTGCCAGACCCACCGCACGGTTCATCGGTCGGGTCACCAGCTGCTTGACGATCCAGTAGAGCGTCAGACCCAGCGCCGCGGCCAAGCCCAGCGCGATCAACAGGAAGCGATCCCGCGCGGCAATGACCCCGGCCTGGATCTCGTCCACCGAGACCGAGCCGGCCACGATCCACTGCCACTCCGGATAGCGGGAGTAGGAGACCAGGCGCTCGTCACCGTCGCTGGCCTGGTAGTCGATCTCACCGGTTGTCTGGTCGAAGAGCGGCGCATAGGTATCGGCCAGCTCGCCGTCCAGCAGATTCTGCCCCTCGTAAGGCCCACCGGCGATGACCTGGCCCCGCGCATCGTCTACGGCCGAGATCAGCATGGTGTAGCCGGCATCGCCGATGCCCATTTCGCGAATGCGATTCTGCACCTGTGCCATCTCTGCGCTGACATCGACCCCGACGAAAAGCGCCCCGACTACGTTGCCATCGCTGTCCTGAATCGGCTGGTACTTGGTGATGTAGGAGGTCCCGAATAGATTAGCCAGGCCGATATAGGGCTCATTCGCCATCAGTTTGGCGTAGCTCTTCGAGTCACGCTTGAGCAACGTTCCCATCGCCCTCTCGCCCGCCTCATTCTTAAGAGAGGTGGAGATCCGCACGAAATCGTCCCCGTCGCGGGCGAAGATCGTCGCCGGCGTCCCGGTCTGGGCGGTAAAGCGATCGAGCTTCCAGGTGTTGTCGTTGAGCACCTCCAGCCCATCTTTCAACGTCGGAGTCTGGCGTCCGGAGACCTCCACCTGCTGATCCGGACTCAACGAGAACCGGCCCGAATACTGATCGGAAAAGATATTCAGGAAGCGATCGGCCTGCTGCTGCAGGCTGTAATCGAACAGCGACAGCATGTCGGTGATGGAGTCCTGCTGGGTCTGCAGTTCGTGCTGGGTGGCCGCACGCAGCTGCGTCGTGCTTGACTGGGCCATGGCGAAAGCCAGCCCCATCAGCACGGCGACCTGTAACAAGGCAACGATGGAAGCCAGCTTGATACCGATACTGGCATGGCGAAGACGCTGTCGGAGTGCAGCCATGAGTCTTTCCGCGAGTTGAGTAGTCGGACAATCTATCGGCGGCGACAATGACAATCTTGATAATGCCCACGAGAAAAAATCCGCATCGCGCAAGATGCGACCAGCATTGATATGCTGGCCGGCGTTTTCAGCCGCTTTCTCATTCGGTCGTGATGCATGCTCCCCTGGCTACCGCCCCATATCGTCGCTTTTCCTCCGGTCACTCACGCTCTCGATGATCCCGATGGGCTGCTCGCCGTCGGCGGCGCGTTGACGCCCGAGTGGCTGCTGAACGCCTACCGTCATGGCATCTTCCCCTGGTACGCCGAAGGCCAGCCGATTTTGTGGTGGTCGCCCAATCCGCGCATGGTGCTGTTCCCCGAAGAGATTCGGATCCGGAGAAGTCTATCCAAGCGGCTACGCAACGTGGGTTTCAGCGTGACGTTCGACGGCGCCTTCGAACGCGTCATCGCCGCCTGCGCCGAGACTCGCGCCGACGCCGGTGGCACCTGGATCGACGATGCCATGCGTCGAGCCTACGAGGACCTGCACCGGCTGGGACACGCGCATAGCGTGGAAGTCTGGCAAGAAGAGGCGCTGGTCGGTGGGCTCTACGGGCTGTCGATCGGTCGGATCTTCTTCGGTGAATCGATGTTCAGCCGCGCCGCCGATGCCTCGAAGATCGCGCTGGTTCATCTGGCACACGAACTCCATCAGCGCGACTTCGCGTTGATCGACTGCCAGATGCACACGCCGCACCTGGCCAGCATGGGGGCGAGAGACATCGCCCGCGACACGTTCATCAACTATCTTGAGAAAAACGTCAACGCACCCAACCCGGCCGATCTCTGGCCAACGGAGCCAACGTGAGCAGCGACAACGCGAATGGCCCGCAGCATCAGACACGTGACCTTCGTTTCTTCCTGACGGTGCCACATCCCTGCAGTTATCTGCCGGGACGAGAGGCAACGACGCTGTTTCTCGATCCCCAGGAGACCGTAGCCCCGGAAGTCTACGACGCGCTCACCCTGCTGGGCTTCCGGCGCAGCGGTAGCAATCTCTACCGCCCCCACTGTGAGGCCTGCAGCGCCTGCACGTCGGTCAGGATACCGGTGGATGACTTCGCCCCGTCTCGAACGCAGCGCAAGCTGATCAACCGCAACCGGGACCTGACGCTGAGACTGCGGCCGACCGAGTTCGACGAGCAGCACTACGCGCTCTACGCCCGCTATATCGGCGCCCGCCATGCCGATGGCGATATGTTCCCGCCCAGTCGGGAGCAGTACCGGATGTTTCTGACCCAGGCGCATCCGTTCGCCAAGCTGCTGGAGTTTCGACTCGGCGGTCATCTGATGGCGGTGGCCGCCACCGATATCTTGAGTCATGGACTTTCGGCGATCTATACTTTCTTCGACCCCGATCCGATATTCGAACGACGCTCGCTGGGTAGCTTCGCCATCCTCAGCCAGCTCGAACTCGCGCGTGAACGCCATCTGCCCCACGTCTACCTGGGCTATTGGATCCGGGAGAGCCAGAAAATGCGTTACAAGCAGGATTACCAGCCGCTCGAGTACCTCAACGGCGGACGCTGGCAGCGCATGGTTCCGACAGCAGCGCTCTCCTGATCCGACAGTAGCGCTCTCCTATCAAAAGCGCCCCAGCGAAACCGGGCTCGGCCATGATGAAAAAGCGGTCCGGTCTGGCATTCGCCAGGGACTTCCGGCTCGATTTCAAGCGTATTTTTGCCTTCCCCGGCGAGATGGCCCATAATATCGCGCACTTCAGAGGCCCAATGGCGGGCTGGCACGATGATAACGTGGACGGCGACACTGCTGTTCGCGTCATATTACGTCGATTGCCGACCGCGAGGCGCCATGCCAGGCCCTCACCAAGCCCTAGCTCAAAACGTCAAGAGGGATCGCCTATATGGCACGAGAAGATCACATCGAAATGGAAGGCGTCGTCGTCGACACGCTTCCCAACACCATGTTCCGCGTCGAACTGGAAAACGGTCATGTCGTGACCGCCCATATTTCCGGCAAGATGCGCAAGAACTACATTCGTATACTGACCGGTGACAAGGTCAAAGTGGAACTGACTCCTTACGACCTCTCCAAAGGCCGCATCGTCTACCGCTCTCGCTGATATCGCGACTCGCTCGGCCCATCGCGCCAGCGGCCGCTCGCCTCCCTGAACGCATCTGACACGCTGGTTCCACGTCAGGCAGGCGACGCAAACGACGACAGAATCAAAAACGCCTCGCCATGTCGACCATGGCGAGGCGTTGTCGTTTGCCGCTGCTGCGTCAGGCGATTTCGGCTTCGGTCTCGAGCTGCAGCTCGTCGTTTTCGACGCGCACATGCACCAGGCCGCCGTTCTCGGCCAGCTCGCCGAACAGGATCATCTCGGCCAGCGGCTTCTTGAGCTTCTCCTGGATGACGCGGGCCATCGGACGCGCCCCCATCTCCGGGTCATAGCCCTTCTCGGCAAGCCAGGCACGAGCGTCGTCGTCGACATCCAGCTGCACCCGCTTCTCGTCCAGCTGCGCCTGCAGTTCGACCAGGAACTTGTCGACGACATTGCGCACGATGGACGGCTCGAGACCATGGAACTGAATGATCCCGTCGAGACGGTTGCGGAACTCCGGCGTGAACGTGCGACGGATCACTTCCATGCCATCGGTCGAATGATCCTGAGTCTGGAAACCGATCGAGCGACGCGAGATCTGCTCGGCCCCGGCGTTCGACGTCATGATCACGATCACGTGACGGAAATCCGCTTCACGGCCGTTGTTGTCGGTCAGACGACCATGGTCCATTACCTGCAGCAGCAGGTTGAAGACTTCCGGATGCGCCTTCTCGATTTCGTCCAGTAGCAGTACGCAGTGAGGCTGCTTGGTGATCGCCTCGGTCAACAGCCCGCCCTGGTCGTAGCCGACATAGCCCGGAGGCGCACCGATCAGCCGCGATACCGTGTGGCGCTCCATGTATTCCGACATGTCGAACCGCACCAGCTCGATGCCCATCAGCAGCGACAGCTGCCGCGCCACTTCGGTCTTGCCGACGCCGGTCGGGCCGGAGAACAGGAAGCTGCCCACCGGCTTGTCCGGAGACTTGAGCCCGGCGCGTGACAGCTTGATCGCGGCGGAAAGACTGGTGATCGCCTCGTCTTGACCGAACACCAGCATTTTCAGATCGCGCTCCAGATTGGAGAGCAGTTTGCGATCCGAGCTGGAGACGCTCTTCGGTGGAATGCGCGCGATGGAGGCCACCACGGCCTCGACCTGATCGACATCGATCGTGGCAATGCGCGCTTCCGGCGGCAGCAGACGCTGGTGCGCACCGGCCTCGTCGATGACGTCGATCGCCTTGTCGGGCAGATGGCGATCGTTGATGTAGCGATCCGCCAGCCGCGCGGCGCTCTCCAGCGCCGCATCGGTGTACTTCAGCTGGTGGTGCTCCTCGAAGCGCCCGCGTAGCCCCTTGAGAATATGGATAGTGTCCTCGACGGTCGGCTCCGGCACGTCCACCTTCTGAAAACGCCGTGCCAACGCGCGGTCCTTCTCGAAGATGCCGCGGAATTCCTGGAACGTGGTCGAACCGATACAGCGCAGCTCACCCGAGGAGAGCAACGGCTTGAGCAGATTCGAGGCGTCCATGACTCCGCCGGAAGCGGCGCCGGCGCCGATCACCGTGTGGATTTCGTCGATGAACAGAATCGAGTTGTCCTGCTTACGCAGATCGGCAAGCAAACCCTTGAGCCGCTTCTCGAAATCGCCGCGATACTTGGTGCCGGCGAGCAATGCGCCCATATCGAGCGAGTAGACCACTGCGTCGGCGATAACGTCCGGTACGTCTTCCTCGACGATGCGCTTAGCCAGACCTTCGGCGATGGCGGTCTTGCCGACGCCGGCCTCACCTACCAGCAACGGGTTGTTCTTGCGTCGCCGCGCCAGGATCTGCACCACTCGCTCGAGCTCGTGATCGCGGCCGATCAGCGGATCGATCTTGCCCAAGCGCGCCTGATCATTGAGATTGGTGGCGTAGTTGGAGAGCGGGCTCTGACCGTTCTCGCCGGCCGCTTCCTCGCCCTCTTCGGACTCCGGCGACGGCTGCTGTGACTGGCCATGGCCGGCCACCTTGGAGATGCCGTGGGCGATGTAGTTCACCGCATCCACGCGCGCCACGCTCTGCTGCTTGAGGAAATAGACCGCCTGGCTCTCCTGCTCGGAGAAGATCGCCACCAGCACATTGGCACCGGTCACTTCGCTCTTGCCGGAGGATTGCACATGAAAGACCGCACGCTGAAGCACACGCTGGAAGCCCAGCGTCGGCTGCGTTTCCCGATCTTCCTGCTCTTCGGGAATCAGCGGGGTCGTGGAATTGATGAAGTCCTGCAGATCGGCACGAAGCTTTTCCAGGTTCGCGCCGCAGGCGTTCAGCACATCGGCTGCCGAGGCATTATCGAGAAGCGCCAGCAACAGGTGCTCCACGGTCATAAACTCGTGTCGCTTCGAGCGCGCCACGGTGAAGGCCGTGTTCAGGGTGAGTTCAAGTTCTTTACTCAACATGGCAGTCCCCTTTTAGCCACTGAGGGCGTCGGTCGGCACTTTCACAATCGGGCACAATGGGCGGTTTCGCAAGTCCTCTGGGACAAATGCGTCGACGATATGTGACCGCTATCGGTTTCTCTACTCTGCGGCATCCACATCACACATGAGGGGATGCTCACACTCTCTGGCATATTCGTTGACCTGATGACACTTGGTCTCCGCGATGTCGCGGGTGAAGATGCCGCAGGTCGCCTTGCCCTGGGTGTGAACGGCAAGCATGATCTGCACCGCTTTCTCGCTGTCCATGACGAAGAATCGCTGCAGGATCTCGACCACGAACTCCATGGGTGTGTAGTCGTCGTTATAAAGCACGACCTTGTACATGGGCGGTGGCGCCAGCTGCGGGTCGGAAACCTGCTCGGCGACGTCGCCCTGCTCCTGATGGTCGGGATCAGGGGGCCGCGTCATACCCATAATCGATGACCTCCGAAACGGATAGGACGATAGTTTTTCTACGATCTCTGACATACGGTTCTTGGCACAATCTGGATGAAGCCCTGGATGCATCGGCTCGGGTACGAGTTGGGACTGAGGTCAGGTATTGGATACCATCGGAGCCCGGAGGTTCCTTGAAGATGCGGCCGGCGGGGTTCGTATGCAAGCCCTCGTTCAAACAAGTCCTTGTTCAAAATAGTCACGACAGCCCTCGACCGCCACGATGTCGCTCTGTCGAAAGTCATTAACCCATCCGCTCAGAGGCGCGTCGGCGACCGGCATGAGTCGAATTTATCTACTGCACAAGCCCTATCACGTTCTCTGTCAGTTCACTGACGGCCAGGGCCGCCCCACCCTGGCCGACCATCTGGATGTGCGAGACGTCTATCCCGCCGGACGCCTCGATTACGATTCCGAAGGCCTGTTGCTGCTGACCGATGACGGCGCCCTGATACACCGCATCAGCGATCCGCGCCACAAGTTGCCGAAACATTACTGGATCCAGGTCGAGGGCGAGCCGGACGAGGCCGCCCTCAAGGCACTGCGCGAGGGCGTCACTCTGAAGGATGGCCCGACCCGGCCTGCCCGAGTCAGGCGCCTGGCCGAGCCGGAGCCGGCACCGCGCGATCCGCCGGTACGTTATCGTGAATCGATCCCCACCACCTGGCTGGCGATCGAGCTACGCGAGGGGCGCAATCGTCAGGTTCGCCGGATGACGGCCCACGTGGGGCACCCTACGCTGCGTCTGATTCGTGTCGCGATCGGCCCATGGCGTCTGGACGGCCTGCAGCCCGGTGAGTCGCGCTGGGAAACCGTCAACGTTCCTCGGAGCTCGCCACGTCAGCCCCCGACCGGACGCTCGAGGCCGGGTCGAAGACGCTGATCATATTCGATCCGGCAACGGCATATCCGCTGGCGGACTTTCGAATTGGCGCAGACCGGGTATGATCGGCGTGAGCCCCGCGGCCCGGTGTCGAGGGCCGCGTATCGAGTTGGGCGTACCGAGTTGGGAGAAATCACATGAATCGCTGGACACCCCGCGTGACCGTCGCCGTGGTCGTGGAACGGGCCGGTCGTTACCTGATGGTGGAAGAGGATCGCGGCGGGCCGTTCAGTCTGTTCAACCAGCCTGCCGGACACCTGGAGCGCGGAGAGCGCCTGATCGCGGCTGCCGAACGAGAGGTCCGCGAAGAGTCGGCCTGGCAGGTCGCCATCACCGACTACCTGGGCCTGTATGTTCACCAGACGCCCGATGGGCTCACCTTTCACAGCCACGCCTTTCTCAGCCTGCCGCTGGCTCATCTGGGCAACACCCTCGACAAAGGCATCATCAGCGCACACTGGCTGACCTTCGACGAGATCGACGATCTCGACCGCGGCCGCCGGCTGCGCACTCCCGTCGTGATGCAGCGGTTGCGCGATGCCCGCGATGGCCGCCGCTATCCCCTCGAGGTCATTCGCGAGCGCTGAGAACGGCGATGTCGTCCGGGCAGACCGCTCCCACCAATTGGCTCGTCGCACTCCATCGGATGGACTCGATGCGACAGCCCGCTTTCGGCTATAATCGCCGGTCATTTATTCAGGCAGCAGAAATGCGCCGGGCGCCGATTCCGGCGCTGCCTGCTCATTGTCGTCGGGGAAGTGCCATGACCACAGCCAGCTCATCCAGCGATACCGTGCGCTTACCCAGCGAAGGCTCTGCGTCGCCGGCTCCCTGCCAGGACGCCCGAAAAGTCATCGTCGGCATGTCGGGCGGCGTCGACTCCTCCGTAACGGCGTTACTGCTGATCCAGCAGGGCTATCACGTCGAAGGCCTGTTCATGAAGAACTGGGACGAGGACGACGGCACCGACTACTGTACCGCGATGGCCGATCTGGCAGACGCCGAAGCAGTCTGCGCCACGCTCGGCATCAAACTGCATACGGCCAACTTCGCCGCCGAATACTGGGACAACGTCTTCGAACATTTTCTGGCCGAGTACCAGGCAGGTCGGACGCCCAATCCGGACATCCTGTGCAACCGCGAAATCAAGTTCAAGGTCTTCCTCGATTACGCCGAGATGCTCGGCGCGGACCTCATCGCGACAGGACATTACGTTCGCAAGGACGACGACGGCAATGGCCAGGCTCGGCTGCTCAAGGGGCTCGATGGCAACAAGGATCAGAGCTACTTCCTGCACGCCGTCCCGGGAACCGCGATCGCCCGTACGCTTTTCCCCGTGGGCGAGCTGGAAAAGCCGGCCGTCAGGGCGCTGGCCGAGCGTCACGGTCTGGCCACGGCGCGCAAGAAAGACTCCACGGGGATCTGCTTCATCGGCGAGCGCCGCTTCAGTGATTTCCTGCGCCAGTATCTGCCGGCGCAACCCGGCCGCATCGAAACCCCGGAAGGCGACGTGGTCGGCGAGCACATGGGGCTGATGTACTACACCCTGGGGCAACGCCGTGGGCTGGGCATCGGCGGCCTCAAGGATCACAGCGAGGATCCCTGGTTCGTTGCCGCCAAGGATCTCGAACGCAACGTGCTGATCGTGGTTCAGGGTGAGCATCCGCTGCTCTACAGCGATGTCGTCTACTGCGAACCGGCGGCCTGGATTGCCGGCGAAGCGCCAGCGAAGCGCCGCCTGAGCGCCAAGACCCGTTATCGCCAGCAGGATGTCGCTTGCGAAGTAACGCTGCTGGACGACGGCGAACTCGAAGTTCGCTTCGACGACCCGCAGCGCGCCGTCACCCCGGGGCAATCACTGGTGCTCTACGATGGTGAGGTCTGTCTTGGCGGCGCGGTCATACGTGCCACGACCACGGCCGACACGGCGGCCGTTGCCGAGCTGACCGGCACGTCCACCTTTGTCGCTTCCTTTGCCACTTCATTTGCCACTACGGCTAGCGCAGCGACGACCGCAACGACAGGGAGCCAGCGCCCGGCATGAACCCGACGCCCATCCAATCGGCACCGCTCGACAGCACCAGTCGCCAGGCACTTGCCCTGGCCGGCGTTTTCCAGGCCGCTGCTGTGGTCGATCAGCTCGCCCGTACGGGACACTGCGACGAACGCGCCTGGAGCACCTTGATCCATGCCACGCTGGATACCGATCCACCTAGCTTCGAGTCGATCTATGGCGGTCATCACAACAACCTGCGACAGGGCATCGACACTCTGTTGACGGTGATGTCACGACAGAATGCCCAACCGGCGGTAATGCGCTACGGCTTCTCGATGGTTCTGCTGATGCAGAAACTGCGCCAGGACGATGCCATGATGAGTACCCTCGGGCAGCGCCTCGGCCGCGTGCAGGGCCAGGCCGAACATTTCGGCGAAAGCCACGAGAACGTCATCGCCAGCCTGGGCGAGCTCTATCAGGAGACCCTTTCCACTTTCCGCTACCGGATCGTGGTGCAGGGCGAACCGAGCCTGCTGCAGAGCCCCGGCATGCCGGAACGTATCCGCACCGCGCTGCTCGCCGGGGTTCGCTTCGCGCTGCTGTGGCACCAGCAAGGTGGCCGCCGCTGGCGGCTGATATTCCAGCGCGGCGCGATCAAGCGCACCCTTCGCCAGCTCGACACCCATTGACTTCGAGCCGCACGACTTTCTTCACCGCGAACTCTCTGCTCGCGCGACGTTTCGGGAACCCACGATGATCGAACTCTCTGCACTGACCGCCCTCTCACCCGTTGACGGTCGCTATGCCGCCAAAGCCGCGCCGCTGCGTGAACATTTCAGCGAGTTCGGCCTGATCCGCGCCCGTGTGACCGTTGAGGTGCGCTGGCTGGAACGGCTGGCGGCTCACCCGGGCATCGCCGAAGTGCCGCCGCTCTCCGCGTCGTCGCAGGCGTTTCTGGATGCGCTGGTCAAGGATTTCTCGATCGCCGACGCCGAGCGGATCAAGACCATCGAGCGCACCACCAACCATGACGTCAAGGCGGTCGAGTACTTCATCAAGGAAGCGATCGCCGATCAACCCGAGCTGCACGCCATCACCGAATTCGTGCACTTCGCCTGCACCAGCGAAGACATCAATAACCTTTCCTACGCGCTGATGATGCGCGACGGCCTGACCACCCTGCTGCCAACGATGCGCCAGGTGCATGACGCCGTTTCCAGGCTGGCCCACGAGCATGCCGAACAGCCGATGCTGTCGCGAACTCACGGCCAGACCGCCAGCCCCACCACGCTGGGCAAGGAGATGGCCAACGTCGCTTATCGCCTGCAGCGTCAGTTGAAGCAGATCGAATCGGTCGAACTGCTGGGCAAGATAAACGGCGCCGTGGGTAACTACAACGCGCATCTCGCTACCTACCCGGAAATCGACTGGGCCGAAAACGCCGCGGTGTTCGTCGAATCCCTGGGGCTCACCTTCAATCCTTATACTACCCAGATCGAACCTCACGACTATGTCGCCGAGCTGTTCGATGCGATCAGCCGCTTCAACACCATCCTGATCGACTTCGACCGCGATGTGTGGGGCTATATCTCGCTGGGCTACTTCAAGCAGCGCACCGTCGCGGGCGAGATCGGCTCCTCCACGATGCCGCACAAGGTCAACCCGATCGATTTCGAGAACTCCGAGGGCAACCTGGGGCTGGCCAATGCGCTGCTGGATCATCTGGCGCGCAAGCTGCCGATCTCTCGCTGGCAACGCGACCTGACCGATTCCACCGTACTGCGCAATCTGGGCGTCGGTCTGGCGTACGGCCTGATCGCCTATGAAGCCGCACTCAAGGGCATCGGCAAGCTGGAGGCCAACCCGCAGCGCCTCGCCGACGATCTGGATCAGAACTGGGAAGTGCTGGCCGAGCCGATTCAGACCGTGATGCGGCGTTACGGCATCGAAAAGCCCTACGAGAAGCTCAAGGAGCTGACCCGCGGCAAGCGCGTCGATCAGGCCGGCTTTGCCGCCTTCATCGAGACCCTGGCGCTGCCGGACGAGGTCAAGGCCGAACTCAAGACGCTGACCCCGGCCACCTACATCGGCAACGCCGTCGATCAGGCCAGGGCGCTCTGATTCCTCTTACACGAACCTTCCAGGCAGGAGAACGGACATGACGTCGGCCAATACGCCCCGCACGCTGCTCGGCGGCCTCACGCCCGCCCAGTTTCTCAGCCAGCACTGGCAGAAATCACCGCTGTTGATTCGCGGTGCCCTCCCCGATTTCAGCTCGCCGCTGGAGCCGGACGATCTCGCCGGGCTGGCCTGCGAGGAAGGGATCGAGGCCAGACTGGTGGAAGAGAACGGCCCGGATAAGGCGTGGCAGGTCAGCCATGGCCCGTTCGACGACGAGACGTTCTCGCGCCTGCCCACCAGCGGCTGGTCGTTGCTGGTGCAGGCGGTGGATCACTATGTCCCGGAAGTCGCCGAACTGCTGGAAGCTTTCGATTTCGTGCCGAGCTGGCGGCTCGATGACGTCATGGTCAGTTACGCGCCGCCCGGCGGCAGCGTCGGTGCCCACGTCGATCAATACGATGTCTTTCTACTGCAGGTCAGCGGCAAGCGCCGTTGGCAGCTAGGGGGGAGCCCCGGCGACGAGGCCAGCCTGATCCCCGGAATCGATCTGCGTATCCTGGAAAACTTCAGTGTCGAAGCCGGTCAGGAGTGGGTGCTGGAACCGGGAGATATGCTCTATCTCCCCCCCGGCGTCGCCCATCACGGCGTCAGCGAATCCGAAGACTGCATGACCTTCTCCATCGGCTTTCGCGCTCCGTCCGCCGACGAGGTCGTAACCTCTTACGCGGACTATATCGGGGAGCAGCTCGGCGATAGTCAGCGCTACGGCGACGCCGATCTGCAGCCGCCCCTCGATGTCGGCGAACTGGACGATCAGGCCATCGCACGAGTCCGAGATCTGCTGCTTAGCGCCATTGATCGTCCGGAGCAGATGGCCCAGTGGTTCGGCCGCGCGATGACTCAGCCCAAGTATCTGGATCAGGTCGTACCGGCGGAGTCCGCGACGACGCCGGAGGCTTTGCGCGCTTCGCTCGAACGCGGTGAGCAGCTGGTTCGCAGCCCGGGCTCGCGCTTCGCCTGGCGGCGCCAGGACGACGCCCGGGCCACGCTGTTCGTCGACGGCGACGCGGTCGTCTGCGATCCAGCGCTGGCCCGGTATCTGGCGGCGAAGTCTCTCATCGATGCCGACGTGCTGGATTATCCCGACAGCGAGCGCGTGCTCGCCGCACTTCTCGACAGCGGCAGCCTGAGCGGCATCGATGACGAGGAATGACTCGCGGGATGGTAAAGCAAAATCTGCCGGCGCCCCCTACACTCTAGACGGGCAAGATAACCGGACGTGATTCCGTTCCCGATGAGCCAAAAACGCTGGATTGGTTTTAAAACACCGTTTTAGTATGCTGGCTATCAACGCCTACCTGGATGTTAAGGAGAATTCGATGATGAAAAGACTCGTTGCCCCCGCACTCGTCATGAGCCTGCTGGCCCTGGCCGGTTGTACCAACACCTCCACGTACTCAGGAGATGTCTATCGCGGGGATCAGGCTGGCACCGCGCAATCCGTCAGCTACGGCACGATCCAGTCGGTGCGCCCGGTACAAATTCAGGGCGGTAACGGTGAGAGCGTTCTGGGCAGCCTGGGCGGCGCCGTTATCGGTGGTCTGCTGGGCAATCAGGTCGGTGGCGGCTCCGGACGCACCATCGCCACGGCCGCTGGCGCCCTCGGCGGCACTATCGCGGGCAGCAAGGTTCAGCAGGCTACCGATCGCGTCGATGGCTACGAGCTGGAGATTCGTCAGGACAGTGGTCAGAGCGTGGTCGTGGTTCAGAAGGCCGATCGCAACTGGCAGGTGGGCCAGCGCGTCAAGCTGGTCGCGAGCGGCTCCAGCGTCAGCGTCGCGCCTTACTGAGTCGGCTGCGACGTTTCCGGAGCTGCGACACGGCGACGGAAATGACGATCCCAGAGTCACTGCAACGGTATCACCTTCGAACGGCGCCCATCGGGCGCCGTTTTTTTGTTAGCGCGTTACCAATTTCGGATGCATCGACACTTTACGTACGTTATTGTATGTTTCAAGTGTCACATCATTCGTTTAAGGGAACAGAACGATTCATGAAAGGGAACCTTTGGACGCACACCGGGTTGGCCATTGTCATGGCCGCGATCTCCAGCTCTGTCTGGGCAGACGGCATTCTGACCCTGAAATCGGAAAACGACATATTCGCCAGCGGTGACGACGGCCATTACACCAACGGCTTCGAGGGAGACTGGTCTTTCAGACCTGGCCCTGATCACTGGACACGGGAGCTGGCCGGCGTCATTCCCGGATGGAGCGCATCCGCGCTCGACGGAGCCGCCTACCGCGTAGGCCAGCAGATCTACACGCCGGAAGACATCAGTGAGCGTGGTCTGATCGAGGATGATCGCCCCTATGCCGGCGTACTCTACGCAGGGCTATCGCTGTTCGACGATCAGCAGCTGACGGGATGGAGACGAACCAGTGGACTTTTCTTCGACGTGGGTCTCGTCGGCCCGGGTGCCGGCGGTCATACGGTGCAGCAGAATTTCCATCACTTGATCGACAGCGACGAGCCCAAAGGCTGGCACAATCAGCTTCGCAACGAGCCATTCGTGAATGTCGCCTATCAGACGGCATGGTGGAAGCAGGGTCAGTTGGGCGCTCTGGAAGCGGAGTACGGCCCTTCCGTCGGTGTCGCGGTCGGTAACCTCTATACCTACGGTGCAACGGGGCTCGGTCTGCGCCTGGGCCAGGGACTCGACAAGAGTTTCGGCATCCCTGCGGTGGCGCCCTCCCAAGGCAGTCGGATCTTTTTCGAGAAGAACAGCGGCTTCAACTGGTATCTCTTCGCCAACGTCGAAGGGCGCCTCATGGCTTACAACATGCTGCTCGATGGCAATACGTTCGAAGACAGCCATTCGGTCGATCGCCGTCCTTGGGTGGGGGACGCTCAGCTCGGCCTGGCGCTATCCTGGAACCGCTGGCAGCTGACCTACAGCTCGGTCTGGCGCACCCATGAGTTCGAAAGCCAGGACAACGGCGATCAGTTCGGTTCTCTCACCCTCTCGACCTGGCTCTGACACTTCGTCGGCCGTCTCCTTCATTCCGAATCGAATGATCGAGGCCATGAAAACAGCAGCGGGCGGTGCCTGAAGCACCGCCCGCTGCCGTATCGAGCTAACCGCGAGGGCCCAGCACTACCTTCAGTGCAGCTTGGCTTTGCGCATACCCCAGCAGGCAAGGCGCTTGCCGACCCACACCCCCAGCGCCAGCAGAATGAGCGTCAGCAGCATGGAAACCGGGTTGATGATGAAAGTGGCGCCCAATACGCCCAGGGCAACGGCCATCACCCAGCGATCCTGAGCGGGATCACCGCGCAGCTGGACCGGCAGCCAACGCATGATCGCGCCGCCGAGCGCGCCATCCCAGGCCTTGAGCGCCAGAAACGACAAGACGATAAAGGCAATCAGCCAAACGATAAAAACGGTCATGACGAACTTCTCCTCAACCGCAGAAAAGAGGGGTTATCCTCAAGGAAGGTTAACCACACCCGAAGGGCTTCGCAACCGCCGCACCCGGCGTTTCCGGCAGCAGATAACCTCGTGTCAGTCGAACTTCTGCCGCATTGCGACCTGACAGAATCGTCTTGGCACGTTAGGATATGGGAGACATGCACAAACGCAAAGGTTTCGAGATGCAAATTGCCCAGAACTCCGTGGTCGCGTTCCACTATACATTGACCAATGATGCGGGAGAGGTACTGGACAGTTCAGAAGGTCGGGATCCCCTGACCTATCTACACGGTTCGGGCAACATCATCCCGGGTCTCGAGAAAGAGCTCGAGGGTCACGGTAGCGGAGACAAGCTCCAGGTCGCGGTCGCTCCGGAAGAAGGTTACGGTGAAGTGCAGCCGGCACTGGTGCAGGAAGTGCCCCGGGACGCCTTTCAGGGTGTCGACGAAGTGCAGCCCGGCATGCAGTTCCAGGCCCAGACTCAGGAAGGACCGCTCATGGTCACGATCACCAAGGTCGAAGGTGATACCGTGACCGTAGACGGCAACCATCCGCTGGCTGGCGAGAAGCTGAATTTCGACGTCGAAATCGCTGAAGTTCGCGAAGCGACCGAAGAAGAAGTCTCTCACGGTCATGTCCACGGCGAAGGCGGTCACGAGCACTGATCTCCGGGCCTTGTCCGGCGAGATCGTTCGTCGATACGCAAAAAGGGCAGCCTCTCGGCTGCCCTTTTTTGTACCATTTTCAGTGCCACTTTTCAGTGCCACTTTTCAGTGCCACTTTTTAGTGCCACTCTCAGTACCACTTGTTGGTCCCACGACCCATCATCAATGGACTGACTCTGCCCCTCGCTTCACAGCCTCGACGCTGTCGATACTGAAAAGTCTGCAAGCAGCATCAAGCTCCCATCAGCGGTTCCGGCTCGATTTCGGCTACCTTCAACCCTCGCTCGCCAGCATCACCCGCTGGGCAAGCTGGGTGCGCTCGACGGGCCTGCGCGCCTGCCAGTAGTATCGCTTCCAGAAGACGTTATCCAGACGCGACAGTTTCACGCCCTGAGACGACGAGGCATGCAGGAAATAACCTTCTCCCACATAGACACCGACATGGTTGTACGGGCCGGGCGGGCGAAAGAAGACCAGATCTCCGGCCTTGAGATTCGACTCGTCAACCCGGTTTCCCTCCAGCACCTGTTCTTCGGTCGTGCGCGGGAGCTCGAGAGCAAAGGCTTCCCCGTATACGTGCTGCATCAACGCCGAGCAATCGATACCGTGATGCGTAGTCCCGCCCAGCACGTAGGGCGTTCCCACCCAACGTTGGTGCTCGTTCAGCAGCGCCCGGCGAATCACCGTCGGCGACACGGGCAGCGGCTTGAAATCGCGGATGGTCTGCGGGGCCGGGGGCGCGTTCCGAGGAATATCGACTGCCACGGAACGCGAATTGACCAGTGGAAGTGAATACTGCGCGTTAACCTGTTGTTGTTTTACGGGGGCGGTACAGCCGGATATGGCCATTACCAGTGCCAGCCCCATGGCCGTGCGTCTTAGCATTCAGCGCAACCTCTTTCGCCTGTGAGCCATCACGGGCACGCCTCTCCCGACGACGAAACTGCGGTCGCCCGGCGAAATGAGTCGCTGTGGTGGTGACACTACCGACTTAAGGTGTCACCGCCATAACGGCCAGTTTTCGGCTCGAATTATCGACTAGATGGACAGAAAAAAGCCACGCCCGTCCCAACGGCCGGCGTAGCACAGCGGAGATCATATGTCATCGAATAGTGTTTGGCGAGCCCATCGTGTTATTGAACAGCGTTAATGTAAATGCTGCGGCTCACCGGGAAGTATATCGATGTGAAGCGAGGTCCAATGACCCATGGCGCTACCGGGGAAATCGAGGCTTGCCCAGGCGCCGGCCAGCAGCGGCGAGGCCTCGAGCCAGGCGTCGAGCGCCTGCCGGAAGCGAGCCAGAAACGCGTCTCGCTCCGGCGTATCGTCCATGAAAAATCCGAAGCCACTGTACAGCCCCTCGGCATAATCCTGCCAACTACTGTAGTGACGTTCGGCCAGACGCAGCGCGGCGTCGAGATAGTACGAGAGTCGGTTTTCATCCAGCCAGTCGAGCTGACGCCCGGCCAGCGCCAGATCGACCAGTTGCGCGACGTCCCAGGCGGTCATGTCCTGATCGTTGCAATGGCAGGCATTATCCCGAACGTGTTTCAGCCGCAGGAGATGAATTCGCTCCTCGTCGGCGCAGTCGCCCGATTCGAGGATCGCGATCTCGGCATCGAGTCTTGCTCGATTGAGCGTGTAGGGCGCGTAGTTGATCAGATAGTCCTGTCGATCGCCCGACCCGACCAGAAAATCGAGAAAATCCACAAGTCCGGCAGCGCCCTGCAGCGCATACTGGTGTTCTACCCACTCACCCAGATCGGCCCGATCCTGCGGCGACAACGGCTGCGGCGCCTGCCACAACGCTTCATTGAGCGGCCCCGCCAGCGACATCGCGGTGAAACGCGTCAATGTCGGCCTGACGCCAGGCTCTCGCCAGGTGATTGACCGTGAAGGCGACAACCAGCGGAATGGCGAACCGGGGTCGGCAAGGTGCCAGGCGATGTCATCGGCCAGTGATACTTCCTCCGGCGCCTCATCCTGGCTCAAGACCGTTTCCCAGGCATGCCAGGCGGCCAGCAGCCTCAGCGGGCTACTGTAAAAGCGGCTCAGAACATCGCACAGCGAGCGCGCCAGCGCCTCGATCTCTGCCGGCGGATAACGACCGCTGTCCGCCGCCATAACGAGATAGAAGGCATACTTCTCCGCCATCGTGATCGTCGCCGCATGCTCCGCACAAGCGGCCAGCTGACGCCTGGAGCGTCCGGCGGCTCGGCGGCTCGACGAATGACGGGCATCCGCCGCCAACTGGTTGAGGTGATGAACCTGGGCGGGCATCCAGAAGCGCGACAGCCCGGCGACGCCCTCTTCCCGATGGAGCCCCAGCACCTCGCTGAGATAGCGTTCCGCGTCTTCGAGCCTGGATTGGCCTATCGGTTCGGCAAGATGTCGACGGTGAACCAGATCCGGATCCCGGATCGCGGCTATGGCCAACACCCAGCTATCGGCCGCGGCCCGGTGTTGCTGGACGAACGCTCGTGCCGAGTCACGCTGAGGCGGCTCGAGCGTATCTCGGAGCGATACCTGCCACGGACTCGCGCTGCCAGCCAGCAGAGGTTCCCAATCGTCCTCGAACGAGTCGCGAAGATCCCTGCCCTCATAGAGGCTGCGCCCTCGCTGATAGGCCTGGGCGACCTCCCGCCAGTCCGCGTAGCGCTGCTGCAGAAGATCGACGGCGTGGGCGGCGAAAGTCTCCGCCTCGGATGCCGAAAGCCAACCGGCGCAATAGCCGAGAAAGGCTTGGTCGACAAGCCGCAACCAGTCCCACGCCGCCCATTCCAGCGGCTCGCCGTCAGCCAGCAAGCGCAGCAGAACCTGACCGTAATCCCGCTGATCATTGAGTGACTCAAGCCACTCGACCTGCGCCGCCGGCCCCTGACGGCCAACCCGGGTCGCATCCATGTCCCATCCATATCGATGTCCTTGACCGGCAAGCCAGAACAGCAGCGAGAGCAGCTCATCGCGCCCCCCGACCTCGCCCTGCTCACGCAGCAGCGCCTGGCGCTGACGACGTTCATCGGCGGAGCACTCGAAAGGCCATGCCAGCACTGGCGCAATCGCGGCTCTCGCCCGCCAAGGCCCAGCCGACCAGAAATTTTCCGACCCCGACGGCGTGGACGACTCGATCGGTCGCAGGTCATGTCGAAGCCGGGACCAGGAAACGCCCCGCTGCTGGCGCTCGCGGCTCAACAGTTCGCGGCCCGCCTCGTCCGGAATCGGCTCACCCGCGCGCGCCAATGCCGTCACCCAGCCTCTGAGCGTCGGAAAAGTCGTCACGATGTCGCGAGCCAGCAAGCACAGCCAGGTGTCATCGGACTGGGGATCGGTCCACCCGGCTCGACTGCCGAGTGCCAGCAGCTCCAGGGCCTCGAGACGCGACGATGCCACCTCTTGGATATTAGTCGCACTGTCCCAGAGTCGCCACGCGAACTCATCCCGATCACCGATCCCCAGGGACTGCAGGCGCACAAATACCTCGTCCGCGCCGAGCGCCTGACGAGCGTCGCTGGCAAAGGGCCAACCTCGGAGCGTCAGTTGCTGGGCCCACCACGGGAAAAGAAGTTCGCTCAAGAAAGACCTCGTGACACGGAAGCGGCTAGCGCCGGTCGGCTTGAATCGCGCCGCAGACAGCAGACGCGGCGGCACAGTATACCGGAAAGCCGACCTCACGCCGATGGCCCGAGGACCGACCGCCCCGGCGAGAGACAACCGATCGAACCGAGGCTAGCTCAATTTCTCGGTGTGGGAGCGCGTGGCTTGCCCCAGCAGATGGCGCAGCAGGAATTTTCTGACTCGGACCACGAACTGTTCCTGGAACAGAACGCAGAGGAGCACGGTCATGGTCAGAAACAGCGGATATAGCCACAGATGCAGCTCGCCCGCCGCGGCCAGACAGCCCTTGAAGTTCGTGGAACACAGACCGGGATCGCCGGACAATACTCGTTCGATCCGCGAGAACACGGCGTATAGCGGCACGTGCAAAGCGAACATCGGCAACGACGCGCCCCCTAGCCTGGTCGCCCACCGCATCAACCGAGGGCTCCGAGGCTCACCCCAATGCGCGGCGACATAGATCAGTGCCAGCTGCGCCCAGAGCAGCAAACCGTTGTGCAGCGCGTAGTACCAGGCGTGCCCCAACCCCAGCAGATAGACCGCGACAACCACGCTGAGCGCCACGATCAATAGCGTCAGGCAGCATTGAGGAAGCGACATCAATCGTCCCTGAGCCTTGCGCTGGGCATAGAAGACATACAGCAGGATCCCGGAGGCGAACTCCGGTAAGCGGATGAGCGGATTGCGATGCAGGATACCGGTTTCCGGCACGCCATAGTCAGTGGTCAGAATGACGTAGAGCGGTGGAATCAGATAGAGGATATTGACCAGCAGGATCGCGCGACGCGGGTGCAATACGCGACGTAATCGCGGCGCCAGCCACGGGAACGTCAGGTAGAAGAAGAATAGCGCGGAAATCGACCAGGACGGCGGATTGAACGTCAGATAAAGCGGGTTCCAGGCGTGCAGCAATGTCAGATTGAGCAGCAAATTGATGCCCGTCTCCACTGACCCCATGGTGTGGTTCAAACTCTCCCAGTCCAGCTGTCCGACATCGTTGTTGACGTCGTAGACCACGAACTGCAGCGAGATATCGCTGTCCCCCGGCGCTATCGCGAGATAGCCGACCAGAGCCGACACCGCCATGGCGAGAACCAGCGAACCGATGTGAATGGGATAGAGATTGGAGAAGCGTTTGAGCCAGAAGCTTCGGGGTGGCTCGCGCATCTGATGTGACGCATCGAGGTAGACGTGCGTCAGCAAAAAGCCCGATAACGCGAAGAAGGCGCTGGTCGAGAAGAATCCGATATCGGTCACATAGTGCGACCAGTCACGAATCGACGGGTAGTTATGCAGCGTGTGGAAAATGACGATGTACAGGCCGAGCAGGAAACGTAACCACTCGAGCCCGATAAAGCGTTCTTTGCGCATGGCGGTCGTTGAATCAGGCATCCGTTGCAGATCTCTGGCCGTCAAAAGGCGCTAGTGTACCCGATTCTTGCCCGCAATATTCTCGCTTGCCGCCGTCTTATTCGCGCGCTGTTTCCCAAAAACGGCTTCTCCGAGACTCGGCACCCAGCGGCCTCGCTTTTTACGACATTCTTTTCGGCGGCTTACTTTTCTGGGATCCGTTTTGAGGGCTTGCTTGTCAAAGCCCCATACAGGAAAGCCGCGCATCAGCGCGGCTTTCCGTTTCAGAACCTGGCGCCACGAGACGCGCCTAGGCTTTCTTGACCTTGGCAACGATCCACAACAGGATAATCGCGCCAATGGTCGCAACGACCAGTGAACCGATAAATCCGTTGGAGGACAGCCCCAGCAGGCTGAAGAGGAAGCCGCCGAGCACGGCACCGATGATACCGACTACGATATTTCCCAGAACGCCGAAACCGCCGCCGCGCATGACCTTCCCGGCGATCCAGCCAGCGATCCCGCCAATGATCAGCCACAAGATAAAGCCCATAGTGTTACTCCTTGATTCCCTTCTGCATGGATAGCGCGGGGATAACGTATCGTCATCCCCCTCTAAGCATAGACTCCAATCGAACAATCTTCGAAGCCCCCGAACACGTGAACGACGTCCATCGTGGCAAGTTTTTATCGCGGGCCGACCTGCCGCCTCGATCAGGCGAATGCCGGTACTCGGAAAGAGGCCCTGGTCGGCAACCCGTGCTGATGCCACGCCGCATGGGCATCAGCTTCTTCCCAGACTCGCCAATGCAGCTGGGACAACATCACCGGATCGTCCAGAAACGCTAATCGCTCCAGGTTACTCATTGATGACGGCCCCTGCCTGACGGCCTGGGTCACCCGCTCGTGGCGGCGGCGCTCGAGCGGCTCGGCGCGAGCATGGCGCGAGGTACCCAGTGCCGTCGCCAATGCATTGGAAACCGGATCCAGAACCACCTGGACGAAAGTCGGCGCGGGCGCCGCGGCGTTCATCCGGCCCAGATGACGCACCATCCGACGCAGCACTCGTGGTGGATGCGTCTCTTCGGGGATCCGGAACAGGCGCGCCCGGAAGCAGGCTCTGCCGAGCGAGACCCGACTCGATAGCGTCGACACCGGAATCGATATCATCATGGCCCCCACGATCGGCGACAGCCACCACAGGAAAGTCGGCTCCATGCGATAGACCCCCACTGCCCAGACAGCACCGATCAGCGTCTGACTCCAGTGGTTGCGGACCGCATCTCCCCAAGTGGTATCGCTGTTCTCACGCGATGGCGATCGCCATTGAATTGCCCAGCCCATGACCGACGTCAACACGAAACGCGTGTGGAACAGCATGCGCACCGGCGCCAGCGCCATCGAGAAAAGTGACTCCAGCACCATGCTCAGCAGCACCTTGAGCGGCCCGCCGAACTGACGACTGCCCTGAACCCATACCAGGATCACGCTCAATACCTTGGGCAGAAACAGCAGTGTCGCCGTGGCGCCGAACAGACCCACGGCAAGCGTCGGGTTCCACTGGGGCCATACCGGAAACATCATTCCCGGTTCGGGGAAGTAATTGGGCGTACTCAGGGTGTGCACCGCCAGTAGCGCGGTCGACAACACCAGGAAGAGGAACCAGAGCGGCGCCGAGATGTAGGACATCAGCCCGGTCAGGAACACGGCCCGGTGTACCGGGTGGATCCCTTTGGACAAGAACAGCCGGAAGTTCATCAGGTTGCCGTGACACCAGCGCCGGTCGCGACCGAGCTCTTCCAGCAGGTTGGGCGGCATTTCCTCGTAGCTGCCTTCCAGCTCGTAGGCGATCCATACACCCCAACCAGCGCGGCGCATCAACGCGGCCTCGACGAAATCGTGGGACAGGATCTCGCCGGACATCGATCCCTTGCCGGGTAGCGGCGCCAGCATGCAGTGGCGCATGAACGGCGCCATGCGGATGATGGCGTTGTGCCCCCAGTAATGCGACTCCCCCAACTGCCAGAAGTGCAGCCCGGCGGTAAACAGTGGACCGTAGACGCGCGTGGCGAACTGCTGCATACGCGCGTAGAGGTTCAGGCGCCCGGAAGCCCGCGGCGCCGTTTGCACGATGCCGGCCTCCGAATGCGCTTCCATCATCTGAACCAGGCGAGTCAGGCAGCTCCCCGTCATCACGCTATCGGCATCGAGCACGAGCATGTAGCGGTAAAGCGCTCCCCAGCGTCGACAGAAGTCGTCGAGATTGCCGCTCTTGCGCTTGACGCGTCGCTGACGACGGCGATAGAAGACCTGGCCGAAGACATCGAGATCCCGACACAGCGCCAACCACGCGTGGGTTTCCTCGATCGCGATATCGGGATCGAAGGTATCACTCAGGATGAAAACGTCGAAATGACGATCGTTACCGCTCTGGCGCAGCGATTCGATCGTTGCCCGCACGCCGGCGAAAACCCGTGGCACATCCTCGTTGCAGATCGGCACCAGCAGCGCGGTGCGCGCGTCGTCCGGAATCGGTTCGTCACCCACCTCGGAATCGATGGCGTAACGATCCTTGCCCCGTAGCAGCTGGAAGAACCCCATCAAGGCGGTCCAGAAACCAGCCGACACCCACGCGAACAACAGCACGAACAGCGCGAGAATGGCGATTTCCAGCCACTGCTGCCCCTGATAAGGCAATACCGTGCGCATCTGGTTGGCCGCAACGAAGCTCTGACCGAAGATCAGCACCAGCAGCACCCAGCGGCGAACGGACGCCACCCGCTGCCATCGCGGCGCCGGCCTGGTTTCCCGCCGCCTGCGGCGGAAACCGCGACCCGCCCAGTTCTTGAAGCGTTGCCCGTAACGCACGAAAGGATTGGTCGACCACTGCTCGGGGGCCAGCGCCGTACGCTGCATCGGCGGCGCGGTCCGCAGTCGCGTGACACCGCGCTCGTCGCTGCTCAGAAACTCGGGCGGCGCCAACGGCGGCTGGGCATATGCCAGGGCCAGGCGACGGCCCACCGAACTGGCCGCCGGGTCGTCGCCTTCGACCTCGCCGCCGCCCAGCGCGGCATGCAGAGATGCCATGTCATGCGTGTCCAGATCACTGGCCAGCAGCCTGCGCCGCTCCTCGCGATCCTGGGTCTCGAGCGCCAGCCGTTCCAGGTAGTGATCGGCTGACGTCATCCTGGAAGTGGACGTCGCTTCAGCCATTGGCCGGCAGCCGGTAATACCAGGTCTCGGAGACTCGCTTGTCGCCCTGGTTCAGATGGGCGCGAATATCCAGCGGCTGATTCTTGTCGCTGCGCTTGATCTTGACGAACACGCGCCAGCCGCCGGTCGCCGGGTTACGTTCGGCATGACTGTCCACCAGTTCACCGTTGTCACCGACACTGGCTTGAACACTGATGTTGGCATCGTCGCCCAGACCGGATAGCGAAGGTCCGACGAAGTCCAGCACGAAGGCCGTCGAGCCGTCGGCTTCCCGAACCAGGTCGTCCTTGCGAACTTCCCCGCGCGAACGCCGCGTCTGATCGACCCAGGCGAGCGAGGAATCGAGGTAGCGGCTCTCGTCCTTGGTTACGGTGAGTCGGTAGTCGTAGTCCAACGTCTTGTCGGGCTGGGGTTCGGGCGCAGTTTCCGGCAACCACATGGAGACGATATTGTCGTTGGTCTCGTTGGGAGTCGGAATCTGGATCAGCTCTACCTTGCCCGCGCCCCATTCGTTCTGGGGTTCGATCCAGGCGCTGGGACGTAAGTCATAACGACTATCGATGTCCTGGTAGTTGTCGAAATCATGATCGCGCTGCATCAGACCGTAGCCCCGTAGTCGCGGCGTGGCCTGCTCGTTCATCATCAACTTCGCCGGGTTGGCCAGCGGCCGCCAGGTCCAGCCGTTCTGAGAATCACTGATCAGCAAGCCGTTGGAATCGTGGATAGCCGGCCGATAGTTCAGCGTCGAAGACGGCTGTTCCGGGCCGTACAGGTACATGCTGGTCAGCGGTGCCACACCCAGCTTCTCGACAGGGCGGCGCAGGAACAAGCTCGATTTGACGTCAACCACAGTGTCATCGCCCGGACGCAGCACGAAACGGTAGGCGCCCGTGAGGCTGGGCGAATCCAGCAGGGCAAAGATCGTCAGATACTGACTCGCCTTGCTTGGCTTGACGATCCAGAACTCCTTGAAGCGGGGGAACTCTTCGCCGGAGGGCAAGCCGGTATCCACCGCGAGACCACGGCCGGAAACGCCGTAAACCTGATCTTTACCAATGACGCGAAAGTAGCTCGCCCCGAGGAAGACCATAGTTTCGTCCTTGCGATCGGACTGATTGAGCGCGTAATTGACCTTGAACCCGGCGATGCCCAGGCCATCGTTGTTCTTGACGTCATCCGCCAGATCCAGATTGCCATAGGTGAAATCGTCGGCGTTGAACGCGAAATCGTGGACGCCTTGGTCGTCGACGCTATGCAGCTGAATCGCGCTGTCGTAATGCATGCCTTCATGGAAGAAGCTGAGAGTGAAAGGGACTCCTTCATCTCCACTCCAGACATCACGGTCACGCTTGTACTGGATCTGCTCGTACTGACCATAATCCAGATTGCGCAGCGCCTCCGGCAAATTTCTCTCAGGTTCGCTGTAACCCTGCTTTGAAAGGTCTTCGGCTTTCTTCGCGACATCATCGAAACCAAAAGCCAACACATTTTGGGCGATACCGCTGAGTAGCAGCCCGGTCAGGGCTACCACCGGAAGAAGCGCCTTGCGTTTTTCAAGGTTACTCCGCCGGATCAATGCACTCACACTCATACTCCTGTCATAGCTATCTTGCCCAATAACCAAGGGCCCGAATCGTTCAAGGCCATGCACGCCATACTGTAAACGGTAAGCCAAGCCAAGCTGAAAAAGCGCCACCGTATGACGGCGCAACGACACAACTTGCGATGAATAATGACGGGATAGCGAAGCCTCCATGCTTCGTACTCCGTAAGTCTAGCATACGCTACACTGAGGCACGGAAAGTCCTCCTGGCCGGCCCGCGCCGTATCGACGCTTGCCATCTGAATCATCGTTGGATGAGGCCGATGAATGCGTATCGAATCGCACCCCGATCGGATGATCATGCCAGCCGACTTGCCCCGTTGGCTGGGCATAATGGCGTATCTGGCGATTTTCAGCTACCCCCTGGTCCAGGCCGACCAGCTGTATCGCGACGATATCTGGCGAGCCTTTCACGGAGAAATGGGCTGGGTTTCCAACGGTCGTCCGCTCTCCAGTCTGCTCGTTCTGCTCGTCAACGGCGGCCCGCGCCTGGCCGATCTCTCGCCACTGCCATTATGGTTGGGCCTCGCCGCCATCGCGTTCTCGCTTCTGCCATGGCGGCGTCGCCTGCGGCCATTCGACCCGGGTTACGCCTGGTTGGCGATGCTGATTCTGGTCGTACAGCCGTTTTTCCTACAGAACCTCTCCTATCATTTCGATGCCCTGCCCATGAGTCTGGCGCTGGCCTGCGCCGTCACCGGTATTGCCTGCGCGCTGGATCCACGTGAAAACCACCGGTGGCAAACCGGATTTCGCTGGCTGGCGGGTGGCGGAGCGATGCTGGCTTCGCTGTTTTTCTACCAGCCGGCCGCCAACGTCTACTTCGTGCTGCTTGCCTTTCACGTCGCCTTGAGCATAGCGCACCGCGGACGCCCGAACTGGCCCCTCCACCTGGGGGCGCTGGCGATCGGGAGTCTGGCGCTGGTGATATCGAAGATCGTCTCTTCCGGGTTGATCGATGGCGCCTACAGCATGCAGCACAGCAGCCTGGCCCCGCTGGACCAGTTGCCCGGCCACTTGATCGAACAGACGAGACAATTCTGGCATTACGCGGCAGCGAACCTGGACAAGCCGACCTGGTGGCTCGTGATCGGGCTGGCGGTGGTGACGCCGGTCGGGCTGACGGTCGCAGCCTGCCGTCAGCGCAATCCCGCGGGGCTGGCTCTGATGATCGTGATACTGCTCTGCCTGCCGATGAGCGGGCTGGGGTTTCTGTCCGCGCTGGCGAATCCGATCTGGCAACCCCGAGTCATGACGGGATTCGGCGCGCTGTACGCCGGCCTGCTGTTCTGCGCCCTAACCGGGCTGGGGCGGCTGCCTCTTTCGCCAATCGGCAGGCGCTGCTTCAGTTGGCCGCTGATCGCCGTGGCGCTCGGCACACCATTGAGCCTGGCCTACGCCTACGGCAACGCCCAGCGTCAGCAGGCACTGCTAACCGATAACGTCTCCATGACGCTGATCGACGATCTCGCCACCCAACCGATCGCCGCACCGTTGATGATCGATGGCGCCCTTCCCTACTCCCGACCCACCCGCAACGCGATTGCCATCCATCCTTTTATCGGTGAACTGATCTCGCCCTATCTCGACAACGGCTATTGGTGGGGTTATCAGGACCTCTATCGCCAGGGGCTGTCGTCGGCCTTCGAGCTCAACGACGATCCAAGGCTGCGCCAACGATTCAAGGCTCGGTGCCGACAGCTCCAGCCTTTGGCCCGCCACGCCTGGTACACGCTCTACGCGTTCGAGGGGAACTACGTTGCCTCGTTCAACGCCGAGTGCCATCGCGGCCTGACCGCGAGCGAACTTCCGATAGACGACTGAAACGCCGCCGGTGCGCCATCCGGGGCTATTTGTCCGTTTTTGAACTGCCGATCGGCGTCGACATTGTCCAAACGCCTACACATTGGTTTAGCTATGTCAGACAAATGGCGAATAGCGGTTTGATCCGAGTTGTCTGAAACTGCGCGGGTAATGTGGCGCAACCCCACACAGTGGCCGCCACTGGGATGCATTCAACTAGGACACTCTCTATGCATGCATGGACTCTAATCTCGTTTCTGTTCTTCACGGGGTTGGTCGCCTTGATCACCTGGCGCATTACCCATCGTGACGATCTCAGCAACACTCGCGGCTACTTTCTCGCCGGGCGCAGCCTCAGTTTCCCGCTGATCGCGGGCTCTCTGCTGATGACCAACCTCTCGACGGAACAGATGGTCGGGCTGAATGGCGCAGCCTTCTCCGACGGCTTGAGCGTCATGGCCTGGGAAGTCGTTGCCGTCGTCGCTCTGGTGCTGCTGGCGCTGTTCTTTCTGCCGCGATTTTTGCGCAGCGGTATCGCCACCGTGCCGCAGCTGCTGCAGGAACGCTTCGGCCCGACCACCCAGCTGATCTGCAACGTCATCTTCCTGGTCGCCTACGCCGTCATCCTGCTGCCGATCATTCTCTACTCCGGCGCCGTGGGGCTTCAGGGCATGCTCGACCTGCCCGTGCTCACGGGGATCGAATCCAGCACCACGCTGCTGTGGATGACGGTGTGGATCGTCGGCATCATCGGCGCTATCTACGCCCTGTTCGGCGGTCTGCGCACGGTCGCCGTGTCCGATACCATCAACGCCATCGGCCTGTTGGTCGGTGGTTTCCTGATCGTCTACCTGGGGCTCGATGCCGTAGGTGACGGCAACGGCATGGCTGCCGGCTGGCATGCCATTCAGGAAGCGCAACCCGATCGCCTCAACTCGCTGGGCCGTCCGGATCAGCAAGTGCCGTGGCCGGCGCTGTTCACCGGCGTGTTCCTGATCAATCTGTTCTACTGGTCTACCAATCAGCAGATCATCCAGCGTACTTTCGCCGCCAAGAGCCTCTCCGAAGGCCAGAAAGGCGTGCTTCTGACCGGCTTCCTGAAACTGCTGGGGCCGCTTTACCTGGTACTGCCGGGCATCATCGCCTATCAGCTCTATGCCGATGACGGCATTGCCGGCGACCAGGCCTACGGCTATCTGGTATTCCATCTGCTGCCGCCGTGGCTGACCGGCTTCTTCGCCGCCGTCATGGTCGGCGCGATCCTCTCGTCCTTCAACTCGGCACTGAACAGCACCACGACGCTCTTCAGCCTGGGCATCTACAAAGGCATATTCAAAAAGGAGGCCAGCGAGCAGCAGGTCGTCAACGCCGGCAAGATCTTCGGCTGGATCATGGCGGTGGCAGCCATGACGATCGCCCCGCTGCTGGCCGGCCAGGACAGCCTGTTCGACTACCTCCAGACCATGAACGCGATCTACTTCATCCCGATCCTGGCGGTGGTAATCGTCGGCCTGTTGACCAAGCGGGTGCCGGAATCGGCCGCCATCTTCGGTCTTGTCGGTGGGATCGTGCTGATCGCTGCCGGCTACTTCGTACCGCCGTTCAACGGTATTCTGGAAATCACCAACCAGTATCACTTCGTTGCCGGCGTGTTCGTGCTGCTCGTGGTGGTCATGCTGCTGATCGGCAAGATCGCGCCGCGCCGCGAAGCCTGGGTCCACGAAGACGTCAAGGCGGTCGACCTGACGCCGTGGAAAGGTGCCGTGCCGGTGGGTATCGTGCTGCTGATCCTGGTCTTCGCGATCTACTTCGCCTTCGCGGGCTGAGGCTGAGTCGACCACAGCATCACTCATCGAGAACGACGCGACTCGACGCGACCCTGACGACGCCTCGCCACCGTGCGAGGCGTCTTCGTTTCTCGACCCCTCCCTTTTAACGCTCGCGCGCTGTCTCACCGCCCTCACACCCGCTCATATCGTTTACCATGCGCGTAGGCTTTCTTCGGAAAAGAGGCGATGCGCCGACAACTGACTCATGAATTCCAGAATCTGATCGATCGCGGCCGGGATCGCCAGCTACGCCTGGCCGTCACCGGGCTTTCCCGCGCCGGCAAGACGGCGTTTCTGACCTCGCTGGTCAATCAGCTGCGACACGCCGGCATCGATGCGCGCCTGGATCTGCTCAAGTCCGCCCGCGAAGAGCGCCTGCTCGGCGCACAGCGCGTCTCCCAGCCCGACCTCGGCATCCCGCGGTTTCCTTACGACGAGGCGATGACCTCGCTCGAGGCGTCACCGCCCCAGTGGCCGGAGCCGACACGCGGCATCAGCGAACTGCGCCTGCAGCTGCGTTACAAGACACGCCGTGCTCGTGGTCTGCTGGGCGATACCGCCACACTGACGCTGGATCTGATCGACTATCCCGGCGAGTGGCTGCTGGATTTGCCCTTGCTCGAACATGATTTCCTCAGCTGGAGCGAAAACCAGCTCAAAGGCATGGGGCCGGCACGCCAGCAGTACGCCCAGGCCTGGCAGGACGCCGTCGCCAAGCATTCAGCCGACGAGACGGTGGAAGAATCTCGGCTGGCCGAACTCGCGGAGCTCTACGCCGACTCTCTGCGCCAGGCGCGGGAAGCCGGATTCTCTCATCTGCAGCCGGGCCGATTCCTGTTGCCCGGCGAACTTCAGGGCGCGCCGGTCCTGCAGTTCTTTCCGCTACCCGGCGTCGGCGAAGACGACCGCCAAGCGCTGGAAGCGCTGCCTGCCTCGAGCCTCTATCAGGTGCTCAAGAAGCGCTTTCGCTTCTATCAGCAGCACGTGGTCAAACCCTTCTACCGCGAGTATTTCCGCCGCTTCGATCGGCAGATCGTACTGGTCGATGTGCTCGGTGCGCTCAACGCCGGTCCCGAACGCTTCGAGGATCTGTCTCAGGCCCTCGCCACGTTGATGAGGAGCTTCGACTACGGCAAACGGAGCCTGATGAATCGGCTGTTTTCGCCACGCATCGATCGTCTGGCGATCGCCGCCACCAAGGCCGATCACGTCACCCCGGATCAGCACGCCAACCTGGTGACCCTGCTGGAGTCGCTACTGGCCGAACCGATCAAGGATCTGCGCTTTGCCAACGTTCCGGTACGTGCCTTCTCGTTGGCATCGATTCGAGCGACCGAACCGCGCGAGGTCGAAAGTGATGGCAAGCGCCAGGCCGCCCTGCGGGGTCACGGTCTCGACGGTGAGCCACTGCTGGTCTATCCCGGCGACGTACCGGCCAAGCTGCCGGAACCCGGGTTCTGGCGACGCCAGGGCTTCGCCTTCACGCCTTTCCGACCGGCACCCGCAGGCCCGGCGGCGCTACCCCACATCCGCATGGACGCCGCACTGGAGTGGCTGATGGGAGACAAACTTCGATGAGCGACCCTCGCCCCGGACAACGTTTCACGTTCGATGAACCGCCCACGCCCGCTGAGGATGCTTCGCTACAGGCAGCACGGGCCTATCTGCCGACCCAGGCCAGCGATCCCTACACCGCCGCCGACGATCACGACTCGCCGGCGCTCGACGCCGCGATCAAACCGCCGCGCAAGCGCCGCTGGGGGCTGATGGCGGTCCTGGGCGGCACGCTGGGCCTGGGAACGATCGAGGCGGCACAGTCGCTTTATACCTCCACGCTCGGCGGCGACTGGCTCGCCGGTGCCTGGAGCCTGGTCGGGCTGCTTGCCGTCGGCCTGGGCGCCAAGGCGCTGTGCCGAGAGCTATGGCGACTGAGAAAGCTGCGACGTCACGCGCGACTGCGTCAGCAGCTCGATGACGAATGGATCGGTGGCGAAGCCGCAATGGACTCGAACCCGATGACCCTGGCCGATGAGCTGCGCAGCCAGATGGGACTCTCCAAGGATCATCCGCACTGGCAGTCCTTTCTCCACGCCCATCAGACGCATCACACCGCGCAGGAGACCCGCGAGCTGATCGCGCACTATCTTCTACACCCGCGCGACCAGGCCGCCCGTCGGCTGGTCACGCGGATGTCGGGAGAAACCGCGGTCATGGTCGCTGTCAGCCCGTTGACGCTGGTCGACATGGCACTGATGGCGTGGCGCAACATCGCCATGCTCGATCGCATCGCCGCGCTTTATGGTCTGCAGCTCGGCTATGCCAGTCGCCTGCGCCTGTTTCGGGAAGTGTTGCGCAACATGGCGTTCGCCGGCGCCAGCGAAATGGTCAGCGACGCGGGCATGGACCTGCTGTCGATGAACCTGGCCGCCAAGTTGTCGACTCGCGCCGGACAGGGCCTGGGCGCCGGACTGCTGACGGCTCGCCTGGGGCTGCGTGCCATGCGCACCACCCGGCCGGTGGCCTTCGAACGCGACGAACAGCCCAAGCTCGCCGACCTGCGCCGCGAAGTCTGGCAGCAGCTGCGCAGGCTGGACGATTCCGCGGAAAAGCGCTGAGCGCTCTCAAGATTGCGTCATCAGTACAGGCTCAGCAAGACTGAGTCAGCGGAACAGACTCAGTGAAATAGAATCCGTCTTGGCGTGAACCGTACCACCGTAGCTCGAATGAGGCCGCGCCGAGATTAATCGAGCGCGAAGAACGTTCGCAGCGTATGCGCTACGGCCGATTCGTGATGAGCGCCGATCCTGTTGGCGCGGGGCAGCTGCTCGATGACTTCCGGGTGAGCGTTGGAGACCACGTAGGCGTTGCCCGCCAGCGTCAGCATCTCGACGTCATTGAAGTTGTCGCCGAATGCCAGCGCCCGCTCGATGGGGAGATCGAGCGCCTTGAGCGCGCGACTCAGCGCGGTGCCCTTGTTCACACCGCGCTGCATGAGCTCCAGCGAGTTGGCCGCCGAGTAGGTGATATGCAGCGCATCGCCATGGTGCTCCCGCAGGGTTCGCTCCAGCGGTTCGAGCAGCGCCGGTTCGCCGATGTAGAGCACTTTTCCGACGCGTTCACTCTCGAGATCGCGCATGTCGTCGACCTGATAGGCGAAGCCGCTCATCGCATGCAGCGGCAACAGCTCGGGCGCTTCGGCATCGATCAGCCAGCGGTCATGAGTATAGATATTGAGTCTTACCGAAGCCGGGCGCGGCAACGCGACCAGTGCCTGAACCTGATCGGTCGGTACCAATGTTTCACTGACGAGCCGATCGTCGGGATCGTGAACGTGGGCCCCATTGCTGCTGATGATCCAGGCTGGAATCTCCAATTGTCGACGAATGGCCGCGATGTCGTGATAGTGCCGCCCGGAGGCCAGCACGATCACATGCCCCTGGCCAGACAACGTCCGCAGCGTTTCGCGGGTCAAGGCGTCGACACGATGCTCGGCATTCAGCAGAGTGCTGTCGAGATCGCTGGCAATCAGATACTGGGGCATGGAGTCACCTTGGCTGGACGGCTTGCTTCGAGGGGATTAGCTGGACGGCTTGTTTCGACGAGCTTGTTTCAAAGAGCTTGTTTCAAAGAGCTTGTTTCAAAGAGCTTGTTTAGAAGTAGACAGTGTCGGGCGGGGACCCGCGGGCGTCAATCGCCCGCTTCTCCGCACCGGATCCTGCGCTCGTCATCAGTGGCCTATGGCTAGCTCCTGCCTCAGGAGCCAACGCTCAGGCTTCGAGACTGTTGGCCACCGCGCCGGCCTGGCGCCCGACGACCAGGTGAACGACCCTGTCGCCCAAGTCCTGAATGCCGGCAGCGCCCAGCGCCTGAAGTGCGGATTCATCGACCCGGCCGCGATCGCCCAGCTCCACGCGCAGCCGGGTCGCCGCCACGGCAGCGAGGGTGCGAATGTTGTCGGCACCGCCCAACGCCGCCAGCCACGCCTGACGGGATTCATCGTCGAGCCTGGCATTAGCTAGTGAGGCATCGCTCAGGGCCGCATCGCTCTCGACCGCTACCGGTACTTCCAGCGTCTTGCCGTGATCGCGCACCGCCACCCGAATGTCGTCGGCCACCGCGTCGGCGATCGGCCCCACGATCACCTGCAGGCCGCCGCCGCGCAGATGCAGGATCCCACGGGCCCCGAGCGCCTTGAGCGACGGCTCGTCGATCGCCGTGTCATCGTTCATCACCAGACGCAAGCGCGTGGTACAGGCACCGACGCTGACCAGATTGGCCACGCCACCCAGGGCGGTCACGAAGGCAGGCCCCCGTTCACCGGGATCGCGATTGACGTTTGGCGCTGCCACTTCCGGTTCGCGGCCCGGCGTCGGCAGGTCGAAGCGCACGATCGCCCAGCGAAAGATGCCGTAGTAGAGCACGAAGTAGCAGAGCCCTACCGGGATCATCATCCAGCCATTGGTCGAGAGACCGTAGGAGAGCGCGTAGTCGAATGCGCCGGCGGAGAAGGTGAACCCAAGCTTGACGCCGAGCATGTTCATCACCGCCATCGAGATGCCGGTGAGCACCGCGTGAACGGCATACAGCGCCGGTGCCAGGAACATGAACGTGAACTCGATCGGCTCGGTGACGCCGGTCAGAAACGCAGTCAGCGCCAGCGACAGCAACAGGCCGCCGACCTGGGCACGACGTGACGGCGGCGCGGCGCGATACATCGCCAACGCCGCTGCCGGCAGCCCGAACATCATCACCGGGAAGAAGCCGGCCATGAACGAGCCAGCCGACGGATCGCCGGCGAAGAAGCGATTGAGATCGCCGGTGGCGCCGTCGTAGGTGCCGAATACGAACCATACGAAACTGTTGAGCACGTGGTGCAGCCCGGTCACGATCAGAATCCGATTGAGCACGCCATAGACGAACAGGCCGAGATCACCGGCGTCGATCAGCCACTGCCCCAACTGGTCGATGCCCTGCTGGACCGGTGGCCAGATCAGCCCGAAAATACCGCCAAGTACCACCGCGGAGAGCCCGGTGACGATGGGGATGAAGCGGCGCCCGCCGAAGAAGGCCAGATAGTCCGGCAGCTTGATCGATTTATAACGGTTGTAGAGTATCCCGGCCACGCTGCCGATGATGATGCCCGCCAGTACCCCCATATTGATGTCGGGATTCAACGTCTCCAGTACCGCGGTGAGCACGAGATAGCCGATCACCCCGGCCAAACCGGCAGCGCCGTTGTCGTCATCGGCGAAACCGACCGCCACGCCAATGGCGAAGATCAATGCCAGGTTGGAAAAGACCGCGTTGCCGGCATTGGCGATGAAGGCGATATCGAGCAGATCCGGCTGGCCCAGCCGCAGCAACAGGCCTGCGACCGGCAGTACCGCAATGGGCAGCATCAGTGAGCGCCCGAGTTTCTGAATACCGGCCATGAGCCGGGAACCGAAGGTCGTGGTCATGACACGCTCCTCAAGATCTTGTTGTCGTATTGGAGGGACCCGAAGTCGTGCGGCCGAGGGTATCGGCGCCTTTCCCGATGTCTTGCTCGATGCCTCTCTCGATGTCTAGCTCGATGCCTCTCTCGATGTCTAGCTCGACGGCTTGCTCGATGCCTTCTGCGCTCGAGTCCGCCACGCCGGGTTCATGTCCACGTTCAGGTTCCAGCATTGTCTTCAGGGCCTGCCTCACGGCGGCGCCGTCGGACAGCGCCAGCAGCGATGGCAACTGCGCCGCAAGCGCCCCGGCATCAAGCCGACGCAGGCCCGCCTTGACGGCGGCGATACGTCCGGATTCGACGGAAAGTTCGTCGACGCCCATGGCCGCGAACAGGGCCCCGGCCAGCGGATCCCCCGCCGCCGCGCCACAGACGGCCACCGGACAGTGACCGGCAGCCCCCTGGAGACAGGCGGCGATGAGCCGCAGCACGCCGGGATGGAGCACGTCGCTGCGCAACGCCAGCGACGCCACTTCACGGTCCATGGCCAGAGCGTACTGGGTCAGATCGTTGGTGCCGATGGAGAGAAAATCGGCCTCGCGAGCGAGGCTGTCGACACACACCGCCGCCGTCGGCACCTCGATCATCACCCCCAGCGCCGGCAGCCGCTCGATACCCAGCGCGCCAGCGCGCGCCTCGAGCCGCTCCCGCACCCAGCGCAACTCGCCGACATCGGCGACCATCGGCACCATCAGCCGCAACGTCGACAGGCCGTCTTCGCCGAGCGGCAGCTCGCGGCCCGCTTCGAGCAGCGCATCGAGCTGCGTTTCAAAAAGCGCCGGGTGCGTCTGCCACAACCTCACGCCGCGCTCCCCCAGCGCCGGGTTGGGCGATGCCGGTAGCGATAGATAGGGAAGCTGCTTGTCGCCACCGATATCCAGTAGACGGACGATGACCGGCTTGCCCCCCATCGCTTCGACCGCGGCACGATACTCGGCCTGCTGTTCGTCGAGCGATGGCGCCGACTGTCGCTCCAGAAACAGGAATTCACTGCGCATCAGCCCGACGCCGTCGGCGCCCGCTTGGGCAGCCGCCCGTGCCTCTGCGCTCGAGGCGATGTTGGCCCCGACGTGGAGATGATGACCGTCTCGGGTCACTGCGGGATTCTGGGCTTGCGCATGCTCCGCCACCGCCTGCCGATGCCGTCGCGTCCTTTCTTCGTCGATCCTCGTCAGGCGTCGATCGTCGGGTGCCAGCTCCAGCGCCCCGTAAGGCTCGTCCGGGCCGATATCGAGACACGCCTTGTCACTGGCGGCTTCCATCAGCGCATCGCCCATGGCCACCAGACACGGCAACCCCCGCGCTCGCGCCAGAATCGAGACATGCGAGGTCAGCCCGCCGGCGGCCAGACATAGCCCGGCAACTCGATCCGCCACCTCGACGAACTGCGAGGGTGTGAGTTCCTGCGCGATCAGTATTGCCCCGTCGAGCCCTGAGAGGGTCGCTGCCGCCTCAACCGCGAAAGGCTGCATCACCTGGCGCTGCAGATCGCGCAGATCGTCCGCCCGCGCCGCCAGCAGCGTATTGCCCCCGCCACGCAGACGTTGAATCTCGCGCTCCAGCGCCAGGTACCAGCCACGCCCGGCGCTACGCCCGGCGGCAATTTCCGTCTCGGCCGCCGCACGAAGATCGGGGTCGTCCAACCACGCCCGATGGGCTTCGAAGATGTCCGCCTCGGCCTGCTGGCCGCGCGCTTTCGCCGCCTGAGTCGATCGTTCCAGCTCGGCATCGACCTCGGCGATGGCGGCTGCCAAGGCCCGCTTCTCCTGCTCGGGATCGCTCGCGGTGTCGGCAACACTGGGCAACGCCACTTCGTAGCGAACCAGCGACCCCACCGCCAATCCCGGACTTGCCGCCAGACCGTTCAACCGGCCGGGCTCGGCAGCGGGCATCCGTGACGCTAAGGGCAGCCCGCTCGCCTGCGCCTCGGGCGGCGTTTCGCGGGGCCGGTCAGCCCCCGGCTCGGGCGTTTCGAGCAATGTCGTTGCCGCCTCGATCGCGGCCTGCGCCCCGGCGCCATGCGCCGAGACAGTGACCCGGCCGCCCTGAACCAGGCCCAGATTCAGCAGCGCGCTCAGACTGGCGACGTTCGCGGTGGCGGCATCGCGGCTGCCGCCGGCCTTCTCGCCGATTCGTGTCAGCGTCAGCTCGACCGCGTGCTCTCGAGCGATGGCCCGCAGCCGCGCCGCAGGACGCGCATGGAGGCCGCTGGCCGCCGCGATGGTGGCGTCTCTGCTGGCGCTGGCATCCGGAGCCGAGTCTGCTCGGCCGGCTTCGTCGCGACGATCCGCCGCGGCCTGCCACTGCAGCAGATTCTCGCCCATCTCGACGATCGTGCCTGGCGCGATCAGCGTTTCCAGGTCGGTATCGGGGCCGTTGGTCAGCACGACGGGGGTCACCAGCGCCTTGACTCGCTGCGCCAGACGATCGGCGTCGAACCGACACAGCGGATCACCGGCGGAGACACGCTCGCCGGTCGCGACCAGCAGCTCGAGCCCGTCACCGTCCAGATCGACGGTGTCGAGCCCGATATGCAAAAGCCATTCATGGCCGCCGTCGTCGCGCAGCGTGATGGCGTGTGCGGTTCGCGCGCAATGGATGATCTCGCAGTTGCAGGGCGCATGCAGGGTCTCCCCCAACGGATCGATGGCAATACCGGGCCCCATGGTGCCTTCGGCAAAGACCGGATCGGGCACTTCCGCCAGCGGAACCACCACCCCGCGCATCGGGGCTCTGAGAAATCGTGATGTGGATGACATGAAGACTCCCAACTTGTTGTTGTTTCGATCCTGTTTCATTCGGCGCGCCAGTTTTGAAGATCTGGACCTGGCGGCGTCCCGTCACATCGTCTGAGGCGGCTCGTGGCTCGTGGCTCGTGGCTCGTGGTTCGCGCTCAGAGCGTTCGAGTCACCTTCTGCAGATGGCGCGGCCGATCCGGATCGCCACCGCGAGCGACCGCGAGTCTGGCCGCCATGACGTAAAAACTCTGGACCACCGATAGCGGCTGCAGATCGTCGTGACCGGCATCGATCAACGGCAACTGGCGTGCGGGAACACTGTCATCGGCGGCCAGCAGCACCTTGGCACCGATGCTCTCCAACCATTCAGCCAGTTCCAGCAGCCCGGCCTGATCCGGTCCCGGCGGCGCCAGTACCAGCACCGGGTAGCCCGGTTCGATCAGCGCCATCGGCCCATGACGAACCTCAGCGGCACTGAATGGTTCGGCCTGGATGGCGCAGGTTTCCTTGAACTTGAGCGCGACTTCCTGGGCGATGGCGAGCCCGACGCCGCGCCCGATCACCAGCAGCCTATCGACGTCGACCAGCGCATCCACCGCCTGTTGCCACTCCTGCTGCGCTGCCGCCTCGAGTTTCGGCGGCAGCGCTTCCAGAGCGGCCAGCAGCGCTTCGTCTTCGGCCCAGGCGCCGATCAGATGAGCGCAGGCGGCCAAGGTGGCAAGATAGCTCTTGGTCGCCGCGACGCTCTTCTCGACGCCGGCGTGCAGCGCGATCTCGCGCTCCGAGACGCGCCCCAGCGGTGAATCGGGCGTATTGACCAGCGCCACGCTGCGCGCCCCGCCGGCGGCCAGCGCCTTTTGCGTTGCCACCAGATCGGGGCTGGCGCCGGACTGCGAGATGGCCACCGTCAGCTGGCCCCGAACCCGCCACGGCGTATCGGCAACGGTGGTCAATGACGGCGGCACCGAGGCCATCGGCAAGCCGAGATGTTTCATCCCCAGATAGGCGAAATAGGCCGCGGCATGGTCGGAGCTGCCGCGCGCCACCGTCAGTGCCCCGTGCAGGTCGGCCGCTCGCAGTGCCTTGCCGAACTCGGCCATTGCTTCCCGATTGGCCCGCCATTGCGTCCGCAGACAGGCAGGCGCGCTCCGGGCTTCTTCCAGCATCAGTGACATCAGTGGGTCTCCCGCGGCGCGCCGGCCGCCTGTGGTGTCGTCCGTTGTTGCGCGGCCGTATGTCCCTGCCCAGCCGACGAGACGTGATGGGCCAGTTCGCCGCCCACGTAGACGGCATCGATCTCGAGTCGCTCATTCATCACCACGATGTCGGCCCGGCAGCCGATCTCGAGCCGACCAATGTCGCTCTCACCGAGAAAATCGGCGGGATACTGCGATAGCCGCCGGCTGGCATCATCGAGATCGAGACCGATCCGGACCAGGTTACGCAGCGCCTGATCCATGGTCAGCGTACTGCCGGCCAGCGTGCCGTCGGCCAGCCGCACGCCGCCCAGGCATTTGGTGACATGCTGCTCGCCGAGACGATACTCCCCGTCGGGCATGCCGGCGGCGGCGGTGGAATCGGTCACGCCATAGAGATGAGGAATGCAGCGCAGCGCCGTCAGAATGGCGCCGGGATGAACATGGAGCAGGTCGGGGATGATCTCGGCGTAGTCAGCATGCGCCAGCGCTGCGCCGACCATGCCCGGCTTGCGGTGGTGCAACCCTGTCATGGCGTTGAACAGATGGGTGAAGCCGTGGGCACCGTGTTCGAGCCCGGCCACGCCCTCTTCGTAGCTGCCCAGGGTATGGCCCATCTGCACCCGCACACCGCGCTCGCGCAGTTGACCGATGAGCTCGGCATGTCCCGAGAGCTCCGGTGCCAGCGTCAACAGCCGGATCGGGGCGAGCGCCAGCAGCGCATCGACCTCCTCGGCCACGCCGGGGCGGGCATGCGGCGGCTGGGCGCCCAGCTTGCCAGGGTTGAGATAAGGCCCTTCAAGATGCACGCCCAGCAGCCGCGATGCCTGAGGCAGCGGGACCTTCATCAACCGGGCGATATCCTGTAATGCCTGGCGAATGTCGGCCATGGGCGCCGTCATGGTGGTCACCAGCAGACTGGTGGTACCGAAACGCACGTGGGTTCGGGCCATGGTCGCGGCGGCATCGCCCCCTTCCATGGCATCCGCCCCGCCGCCGCCATGCACGTGCAGATCGACGAAGCCCGGCAACAGCCGAGGATGATCGTTGGCATCGGGATCGACCGGCTCGCCCTCGGTGGCGACGATTCGTCCGTCGCGCCATTCGAGCGTGCCAAGCCGCCAGCCCTCGGCAGTCAGAATATTGCCGTACAGCATCTCGTCTCCTGCGTGGGCGATGGCAGTCAATTGCGCCTCATCATTGAGTCAGTTCCACCATGAAGTCGTAGTAGTCGGTGCGACAGTAAGTCACCGTGAGCTCCCCGGGGCGGCCGTCCGCAAGATAGCCGAGCCGGGTCATCATCAGCAGCGCCTGGGATTCCGGCACCTGCGCCAGCCGCGCCAGTTCGGCATCGGCATTGACCGCCGAGACATGCTGCAGGGCACGAACGATGGGCGTTCCCAGGCTTTCGAGGTGGCGATAGAGCGAATGGGTGACGGCCTCGGGATCGGGGAGGACGCGATGAGGCAGGCAGCTCTCCTCGACGGCGACCACCACGTCGTCGGCCAGCCGCAGCCGCTTGAGCCTCGAGACCTGATGGTCCGCGCTCACCCCGAGCCGCAGGCTCTCTTCCACCGTCGGCGTGCCGAGCTGGCGACTCAACCAGCGCGAACTGGGGCGATGGCCGCGCTGGACCAGCAACTCGGTGAAGCTGGTCAGCCGGGTCAGCGACTGATTGAGCCGCGGCGCGATAAAGGTACCGGAGCCGTGAGTGCGCTGAATCAGCCCCAGTGCCACCAGCCGGTCCAGCGCCTTGCGGGCGGTGATACGGGAAACATTGAGCGATTCCGCAAGCACCCGCTCCGAGGGCAGCGCCTCGCCGGTCTCCCAGTCACCCGCTTCGATCGCCTCGACCAGCTGTTGGGCCAACTGGCGATAGAGCGGTGTCGACTGGGCGGCATCGAGCTTGAGACGGGACAGCGTCGGTTGCATGGCGGATCCGTTTTAGGGGCATCGTGATGAATACCACTTCAATACCACCAACATAACCAGTCGCATACCAATCTGCCAGACTTTCAGCCGCCAACTTTGGTCGAATTCGGCGAACCTCTCGCTTGCCCGACGTCGGCGAGCGCTCCCGGCGGGGACGATTGGCGTGGCTCGGGAGGAATCCGTATAGTGTCGCTCTCGTCCACCGACCGATTCGATCCGATCCGATGCTGCAGAACAACTCTCTTCTAGCCCAGCTGAAGCAAAATATCCGGGCCAACACTCCCCGTGTCCAGGGCACCGTCAAGGCCACCGACAAGGGATTCGGTTTCCTCGAAGCCGAAGATGGCACGTCCTATTTCATTCCGCCTCCCGCCATGAAGCAGGTCGTCCATGGTGATCGCATCGAAGCGGTGATCAAGGAGGATGGCGACAAGAAACAGGCCGATCCGGAAAGCTTGATCGAAGCCTCGCTGGACCGCTTCGTGGCACGCGTTCAGAAACGCGACGGCCGGCTGGCCGTGGTTCCCGATCATCCTTCGATCAATCTTTCACTCAAGGCGCGTCTCAAGCGCTCGCTGGAAGAATCCGACATCGCCGACGGCGACTGGGTTGTCGCGCGGCTGATCCGCCATCCGCTGCGCCCGGACGATCGCGCGTTCTTTACCCAGATCGACGAGCTGGTGGTCAAGAGTGAGGATCCTTCCGTGCCCTGGCGGGTCACGCTGGCACGCCACGCGCTCGAACAGGAGTGCCCGCCGGCTGCCGACACCTGGCCGCTGCAGGAAGAAGGTCTGGTCCGCGAAGACCTCACCGCCGAGCCGTTCTTCACCATCGATGGCGAGAAGACTCGCGACATGGACGACGCGCTGCGCGTCGAAGCGACCGACGACGGCTGGACAATGACGGTGGCGATCGCCGATCCCACCGCCTACGTGGACGAGTCCCACCCGGCGGACAAGGAAGCCCGCACGCGGGCCTTCACGGTCTATCTGCCGGGCCAGAACATCACCATGCTGCCGGAAGCGTTGGCCGATGACCTGTGTTCGCTGAAACCGGACGTCGAGCGTCCGGTACTGGCCTGCCGGCTGCACGTCGGTCGCGACGGTACCCTGGGCGAGTATCGCTTCTTCGCCGCCACGATTCGCTCCCACGCGAGGCTGGTGTACGACGCGGTTTCCGACTGGATCGACGGCGAGCCGAACGCCGAGGCACCGGCAGCACCGATCGCCGAGCAGTTGACGGTGCTGGCCGAGCTATCCCGCGCCCGCGCCGCCTGGCGCGAGGCCAACACGCTGGTATTCAAGGATCGTCCGGATTACGCGTTCGATCTCGACGATGCCGGTAACGTGCTCGGTATCCGGGTCGAGGAGCGCCGCATCGCCCAGCGCATGATCGAAGAAGCGATGATCGTCGCCAACGCCTGCTGCGCCGATCTGCTGGCCAAGGAAGTCGGCCACGGCATCTTCAACGTGCATCACGCCTTCGAGCCGGAGAAAATCGACCAGGCACTGGAGTTTCTGGCCGCCCAGGAGATCCCGGCAGAGCGCGAGCAGCTTTCCGAACTCCCCCGCTATCGCGAATTTCGCCGGGCGCTGGATGCTCGCGAAGACGCCTGGCTGGACGTCCGCCTGCGCCGCTTCCAGGGCTACACCAACATGTCGGCTCGTCCCGGACCGCATTTCGGCCTGGGGTTGCCCGCCTACGCGACCTGGACATCACCGATCCGCAAGTACGGCGATATGGTCAACCATCGCCTGATCAAGCGCTTCCTGAAGTCGGAAGCGGCTCCCGCCGAGGCCAGCCAGCAACTGACCGAACAACTGACCGAGCGCCGCCGACTGAACCGAATGGCCGAACGCGACGTCAAAGACTGGCTTTACGTGCGCTATCTGGGCGCCACCCTCGAGCAGGGTGAGATTTTCGATGCCGACATCATCGACATCCGCCGTGGGGGCATGCGCGTTCGCCTGACAGCCAACGGTGCCACGGCGTTCGTGCCGGCGCCGATGATTCATAGCGACCGCACCCAGGTGGCTATCGACGACAAGGAAGGCCGTATCCAGATCGCCGGCGAGTTGCGCTACCAGCTAGGCGGCAGTACGCGCGTCAAGCTCGTCGAGGCCCGTGAGGCGACCCGCTCGCTGGTGGCAACGCCTGCCGATTGAGCGGTATGCAGGTCCGTCCGCATTGCCGACAGCCGCGCGGACGGACTACCACTATGGTGTGAACGCCCTGAAGCGGTAAGACGATATACTGCAATGTAGTCGGTCATGGATATCGTCGGTCATTGGTATCGCCGGTCATCGATTCAATCAGTCGTCGCCATTCTCCGAATGGGCCGTACCGACAGGGATGTTTTTAAGAGGAGCGGCGCGTTGCATATTGCCGACGTCACGATGTTCTATGCCCCCGCCAGTGGCGGGGTCCGTACCTATCTCGATGCCAAGCACCGGCGCCTTGCCAAGCTGCCCGGCGTCACCTGCAGCCTGCTGATTCCTGGCTCGCAGCTCTTCACCCATAACGGCATTCACGAAATTCCGTCACCGCCGCTGCCGTTCAGCCAGGGCTATCGGTTTCCGCTGCGCCGACGCGGCTGGGAGCGCGAGCTAGTTCGCCTGTCGCCGGATATCATCGAAGCGGGCGATCCCTACGTGACCGGTTGGGCGGCGCTGCGTGCCGGACGCAAGCTCGACGTACCGGTCGTCGGGTTCTATCACTCCGATCTGCCCAGGCTGATCAGCAATCGGCTGGGTAGCGGCACCGACAAACTGGTGGAGCGCTACGTCTATCAGCTCTACCGTCGCTTCGATCAGGTGCTGGCACCCAGCCGTGTGATGGCCGAGCGGCTGACACGGCTCGGAATCGAGCGAGTCGCCATCCAGCCGCTGGGCGTCGATCTGGAGACGTTCCACCCCAGCCGCCAGAACGCCGCCATGCGCCAGCGACTGAATCTCGACGACGACACCAAACTGTTGATCTTCGTCGGCCGTGGCTCGCGCGAAAAGAATCTGCACGATCTGCTGGAAACCGCCCGCCTGCTCGGCAAGGGCTATCACCTACTGCTGGTCGGCCCCAGCATGCCTACCCAGGTTCCCGACAACGTCAGCGTGATCGATCGCTATACGCCGACCGAGGAAGTCGCGAGCTGGCTGGCGTCCAGCGATGCACTGGTCCACGCCGGCACCCAGGAGACCTTCGGCCTGGTCGCTCTGGAAGCCATGGCCAGCGGTATTCCCGTGGTCGCCGCCCGGGCGGGCGCGCTGGCCGAAAACGTGCCGCTGGGCTGTGGTCTGTTGAGCGAGCCGCACTCGCCGGCGGACATGGCGCGCGCCGTGAAAGAGCTGTTCGCCAATCACGACGCCCCGCAAGCCGGACGTCGCGCGCGCCGTTACGTCGAGCGCAACCACGACTGGGACGTCGTCATCGACGGGCTGCTTTCTCACTACCGCCGGCTGACCAGCGCCACCGAAGGTGCGGGGGAAACCCAGCAGGGCTCTCAGCATGGATAAACGGCATTTCTCGCTGGTGCTCCACGATATCGCCCCCGAAACCTGGCCGGACTATCGCGGTTTCGTCGAAGCGATCGACCGTCTGGGCGAACGACTGGGGCAACGCATCCCGATCACCTGGCTCGTCGTGCCCAATTTTCATGGCCGTGGCGAATGCCGGGAGAGCGATACCCTGCGCCGAGTGCTCGATGCCCGCCTGGCGCTCGGCGACGAGCTGACACTGCATGGCTATTACCACCGTGACGATGCGCCGGCGCCGCGTTCGCTGCGCGATTACTACATGCGCCGGATCTACACCTGGGAAGGCGAGTTCTACGCGCTCGACCGTGACCAGGCGGGCGCCCTGCTCGATGAGGGGTTGGCGCAGTTCGACGCCTGCGGTTGGCCCCATGGCGGCTTCGTGGCGCCCGCCTGGCTGATGAGCCAGGGCACGCGCCAAGCCCTGCAGGCTCGTCCGTTCAGCTACACCAGCGATCCGCAACAGCTGTATCGCCTACCCGGCTTCGCCCCGCTGGAAGCGCCGAGCATCGTATGGAGCGCGCGCAGCGCCTGGCGACGCGGCATGTCGCGTGTGGTCAGCGCCATTCAGTATCGTCGCTTCCAGCACGCGCCGCTGCTGCGGCTGGCGCTGCATCCTGTCGACATGCGCTACAAGCCCTCCTACGACTACTGGCTGCAGCTGGTCGAGCACTTGCTGGAAAACGGTCGCCAACCGTTGACCAAACGGACCTGGCTCGATCATGAGGCGCCCGACCTCGCGACTGACGATCTCGCCAGACAAGCGAACAAGGATCGTCCAGCGGCATGAAACGTATTCTGTGGCTGCTGGCACTGGGTCTGGTAGCGGCGCTGGCGATCCCGATTCTGATCGGTGGCGGCGGCATCGTTGCCGAACTGCGAGGCTTCCCGACTTCGCAACTGCTGCTGATGATGGGCATGATCGTGGTCTGCTGGAATCTCAACGCGCTGCGTCTAAGACTGCTGTTGGCCGGACGGGCGGGGAAACTCTCCCAGATCCGCGCCTTTTCGATCGTGATGGCGACGGAATTCGCGATCTGCGCGACACCGGGCGGCACCGGTGGCCCGTTAACCCTGCTCGGCCTGCTGGCCCGGCGCGGCATCAGACCGGCTCAGGCATCGGCCATTTTTGCCGTCGATCAGCTCACCGACCTGCTGTTCTTCCTGTCGGGCCTGATCGGCGTCGCACTCTACGTTCTGATCGAGGCCGTCGACTTGAAACTCGGCTGGCTGGTGGGTTTACCCACGCTGCTGCTGCTCAGCGCGCTCGTCGTATTATGGCTGACGCTGACCCATTACACCCGCGTCATGCATATCACCGGCCGCTGGCTGGAGAAACTCAACGTCAAGCGCCGATCGCGCTTCGGCTTCGCCCGCCGGCTTCTACATTTTCGCAACTCACTGATCGAAACCCTGCGGCTACCGCGCTGGCTGTTGCTGAGTGTATTCCTGCTCTGCTGCGCTCATTGGCTGATCCGCTACAGCATTCTCTATCTCGTCGTTCAAGGGCTAGGGCAGCACATCGACTGGGCCTGGACCTTTCTGGTCCAGATGGTATCGATGGCCGCCGGGCAGTTGAGTTTCCTGCCCGGGGGCGCCGGGGGCGCCGAGTTAACGTCATCCGCTCTGCTGACGCCGCTGATCGGTGCACAAAGCGCCGCTGCCGCCGTGCTGATCTGGCGTTTCGTCACCTACTATTTCTACCTGCTGGCCGGCTTCCCGATCTTCCTCGCTACCGCCGGAAAGGCATTCCTGCGCATGATCAACAAACGCAAACGCGCGTAGCCGGCGTGCCTGGTCGTTGTTGCCAATAGCTCGTTGCCGATAGCCCGGTGCCGATAGCCCGGTGCCGACGGTCGGCGCATGGTCGTTTCCGGCACATCCCCTCCTTCATTCGAAGGTCACGAAATGACCGCCCGAAACGGCCGTCCAAAGCGACGCCTAAAACGCCGCCTAAAACGACAACGGCCCGCCAGGAAAACCTGGCGGGCCGTCGAAGAGACATGACGTCTCGCACTGCCTAGCGCATCACTGACTTACCAGCCGGTGGCAGCTTTCAGTGCATCGCCGATTTCGGCGAGTGAACGCACGGTCTTGACGCCGGCATCTTCCAGCGCCGCGAACTTCTCGTCCGCAGTGCCCTTGCCGCCGGAAATGATCGCACCGGCATGGCCCATGCGCTTACCCGGAGGCGCCGTGACACCCGCGATGTAGGACACCACCGGCTTGGTCACGTTGGCCTTGATGTAGGCTGCCGCTTCCTCTTCGGCGGTACCGCCGATTTCACCGATCATCACGATCGCTTCGGTCTGCGGATCCTTTTCGAACATCTCGAGGATGTCGATGAACGTCGAGCCCGGGATCGGATCGCCGCCGATGCCCACGCAGGTGGACTGACCGAAGCCATGATCGGTGGTCTGCTTGACCGCTTCATAGGTCAAAGTCCCCGAGCGCGAAACGATACCGACGCGGCCCGGCTTGTGGATATGACCCGGCATGATGCCGATCTTGGTCTCGCCCGGCGTGATCACGCCCGGGCAGTTCGGGCCGATCAGACGCACACCCAGCTCGTCGCACTTGACCTTGACGTCGAGCATGTCCAGCGTCGGAATGCCTTCGGTAATGCAGACGATCAGCTTGATGCCAGCATTGGCAGCTTCGAGGATCGAGTCCTTGCAGAACGGCGCCGGCACGTAGATGACGGACGCTTCGGCGCCAGTCTTCTCGACCGCTTCCTTGACGGTGTTGAACACCGGCAGACCGAGATGTTCCTGGCCACCCTTGCCCGGCGTGACACCACCGACCATGTTGGTGCCGTAGGCAATCGCCTGCTCGGAGTGGAAGGTGCCCTGGCCGCCAGTGAAACCCTGGCAAATGACCTTGGTGCTCTTGTCGATCAGGATACTCATTACTTGCCCTCCGCCGCTTTGACGACCTGCTGAGCCGCGTCAGTCAGGCTGGTAGCAGCGATGATGTTGAGTCCGCTGGAAGCCAGTTTCTCGGCGCCCAGCTCGGCGTTGTTACCTTCCAGACGCACCACGACCGGTACGTTGACGCCGACCTGCTCGACGGCACCGATGATGCCCTCGGCGATCATGTCGCAACGTACGATGCCGCCGAAGATATTGACCAGAACGGCCTTGACGTTGGTGTCGGAGAGAATGATCTTGAACGCTTCCGCCACGCGCTCCTTGGTCGCACCGCCACCGACATCGAGGAAGTTGGCCGGGCTGCCACCGTTGAGGTTGACGATATCCATGGTACCCATGGCCAGGCCTGCGCCGTTGACCATGCAACCGATGTTACCGTCGAGCGCAACGTAGTTGAGCTCCCATTCCTGGGCATGCGCTTCGCGCTCGTCTTCCTGCGACGGATCGCGCATCGCCTGCAGGTCGGGATGACGATACATGGCGTTGGCGTCGAGGTTGATCTTGGCGTCGAGGCAGTGAAGGTTGCCTTCGTCGGTGATCACCAGCGGGTTGACTTCCAGCAGCGCCAGGTCCTTGTCCAGGAACAGCTTGGAGAGGCCCAGGAAGATCTTGGTGAACTGCTTGATCTGATCCTTGTTCAGGCCCAGCTGGAACGCCAGTTCGCGCGCCTGGTACGGCTGTGCGCCGACCAGCGGATCGATCTCGGCCTTGAGGATCTTCTCGGGCGTTTCCTCGGCCACTTTCTCGATTTCGACACCACCTTCGGTGGAGGCCATGAACACGACGCGGCGTGTGGCGCGATCGACTACCGCGCCCAGATACAGCTCGCTGGCGATATCGGTGCAGTTCTCGACCAGAATCTTGGCAACCGGCTGACCTTTTTCGTCGGTCTGGTAGGTCACCAGATTCTTGCCCAGCCACTGCTCGGCGAACGCCTTGGCGGCTTCCGGACTTTCGACCAGCTTGACGCCACCGGCCTTGCCGCGACCGCCTGCGTGAACCTGTGCCTTGACGACCCACTTGTCGCCACCGATTTTCTTGCAGGCCTTTGCGGCTTCATCCGGCGTGTCGACGGCAAAGCCCTTGGACACTGGAAGACCGTAATCGGCAAACAGCTGTTTGCCCTGATACTCGTGAAGGTTCATCGATTCATGCCATTAGGTTGCATGTGACTCGAATGGCAACGAGCCGGAAGCCGGCTCGTCACCCCCGTGCCATCCCGGTGGAATGGCACCTAGTGCAAGAAGCGCGAGAGAACGACTTACTTTCGCTTCTTGCGATTGGCCATGTGGATGGCGTGCCCATCGACCGCCAGCGCCGCTTCGTGTACCGCTTCCGACAGCGTCGGATGCGCGAAGCAGGTCAGCGCCAGGTCTTCGGCACTGGAGCCGAATTCCATCGCGATCACGCCCTGGGCGATCAATTCGCCGGCGTGCTGACCCAGAATATGAACGCCGAGAACACGGTCGGTGTTGGCGTCGGCAATGACCTTAACCATACCTTCCGGCGCGTTGTTGGCGAGCGCGCGTCCACTGGCCGAGAACGGGAAAGCACCGGTCTTGACTTCGATGCCCTGTTCCTTGGCCTGCTGCTCGTTGATGCCGACCCACGCCACTTCCGGCGCCGTGTAGATGACGCTGGGAATGGCATCGTAGTTCATTTCCGGCTTCTGACCAGCGATGATGTCGGCCACCATGACGCCCTCTTCGGAGGCCTTGTGCGCCAGCATCGGCCCACGCACCACGTCGCCGATGGCGTAGACGCCCGAAACATTGGTACGGCACTGGTCGTCGACGAACACGAATCCGCGCTCATCGAGCTTGATGCCCGCCGACTCGTCGAGCAGCTTGTCGGTGTACGGCTTGCGCCCGACACAGACGATCAGCTTGTCGAAGGTCTGTTCCTGCTCGCCGTCGCCGTCGGTGTACTTGACCACGACTTCGCGCGACTTGCCCTTGCCCTTGATGTCGGAACCGGTCACCCGGGCGCCCATCTTGATGTCCAGACCCTGCTTCTTGAACAGCTTCTGGGCATCCTTGGCAACCGCCTGGTCGACCATCGGCAGGAAGGTATCGAGCGCTTCGAGAACGGTAACTTCGCTGCCCAGGCGGCTCCACACGCTGCCCAGCTCGAGCCCGATGACGCCGGCGCCGATCACGCCGAGACGCTTGGGCGCCTCGGTGAACTCCAGCGCACCGGCAGAGTCGACGATGACGTCGTCGGTCATCGGTGCCGGCGGAATGTTCACCGGTACGGAACCGGAGGCGATGACAACGTTATCGGCTTCATAGGTTTCCGTCTTGCCGTCGTGGCCGGTCACTTCGACCTTCTTACCATCGAGCAGCTTGCCGGTGCCTTCCAGCGCAGTGACGCCATTGGACTTGAACAGCATGCTGATACCGCCGGTGTTCTTGGCGATGACGCTGTTCTTGAACTCCATCATCTTGGCTACATCGGTCGAGACATCGCCGACGTTGATCCCGATCTCGGCATAGTGATCGCGCGTCTCGACGAACTTGTGCGAGGTTTCGAGCAATGCCTTGGAAGGGATGCAACCCACGTTCAGACAGGTGCCGCCGTGAACCGTCTTGCCTTCCTTGTTGACCCACTTCTCGACACAGGCCGTCTTGAGGCCCAGCTGAGCGGCGTGGATCGCGGCGACGTAGCCTCCAGGACCCGCACCAATGACGATTACATCGAATTTATCGGCCATGAAAAATATCCTGTTCGCTTCGTTTGCCATTCGCCGGGCGAGCCCGGCGAATCGACAGTCGGATGGTTGAGTCGAAGACGCTTAGATGTCCAGCAGCAGACGCGCCGGATCTTCCAGCAACGACTTGATGGCCACCAGGAACTGGACCGCGTCCTTGCCATCGATCATGCGGTGATCGTAGGAGACGGCGAGATACATCATCGGACGGATCTCGACCTTGCCGTTCACTACCATCGGACGTTCCTGGATCTTGTGCATGCCCAGGATCGCGGTCTGCGGCGGATTCAGGATCGGCGTCGACATCAGCGAACCGAAGATGCCGCCGTTGGTGATGGTGAACGTGCCACCCTGCATGTCTTCGATGCCGAGCTTGCCTTGCTTGCCACGCTGACCGAAATCGCCGATAGCCTTCTCGACATCGGCCAGCTTCATGCTGTCGGTGTCACGCAGCACCGGCACGACCAGACCTCGCGGCGTGGAAACGGCAACGCCGATATCCTGATAGCCGTGATAGACGATATCGGTGCCGTCGATGGAGGCGTTGACGTCCGGGAAGCGCTTGAGCGCCTCGGTCGCCGCCTTGACGAAAAAGCCCATGAAGCCGAGCTTGACGTCGTGCGCCTTGAGGAAGGTGTCCTTGTATTCGCTGCGCAGCGCCATCACCGCGCTCATGTCCACCTCGTTGTAGGTAGTGAGCATGGCGGCGGTCTGCTGAGCCTGGACCAGACGCTTGGCGATGGTCTGGCGCAGACGGCTCATCGGCACGCGCTGTTCGGGACGCTCGCCCTCGACCGCCGGCGCAGCCGCCGCTTTCGGAGCAGACGCTGCCGGCTTGGCGGATTTCTTCGCCGAGCCGTCGTCGATCGCCTTCTGCACGTCTTCCTTCAGCACGCGACCGCCCTTGCCGGTCCCCTCGAGCTTGCTGACGTCGAGATCGTTCTCGGCCGCCATCTTGCGCGCGGCCGGGGCCAGAATCTTGCCGTCGACCTTGGCGTCCTGCTCGCCTTCGGCGGCTGATGCCTGGTCCTGGTCGCCGGCGGATTCGGCGGAAGCACTGCTGTCGTTGTCACCACCGGCACCTTCTCCACCGGCACCTTCGGAGAACACGGCCAGCAGCGCTTCGGATTCGACGACCTCGCCTTCTTCGACCTTGATCTCGGCGAGCGCGCCGTCAGCCGGTGCAACGACTTCGAGCACGACCTTATCGGTCTCGATTTCGGCCAGCACTTCATCGCGCTTGACCGCTTCGCCGACCTTCTTGTTCCAGCTGGCGACGGTGCCTTCCTGAACGGATTCAGGGAAGCTCGGCGCCTTGACCTCATGACTCTTGCCGGAGGCCGCAGGCTTATCCTTGGCAGCCGGCTTCTCTTCATTCGCCGATTGGCCCTTGTCTTCCGACTCGGCTTCGCCCTTGGCATCGGCTGAGGGCTTGTCCTCGCTCTTGCCGCCCTCGGAAGCCGCGCCGAGAACGCCCAGCACCTGTTCGGACTCACAGGTGTTGCCTTCCTCGATCTTGATTTCGGAGAGCGTGCCCGCTTCGGGCGCCACCACTTCGAGAACGACCTTGTCGGTCTCGATCTCGACGATCAGTTCATCGCGCTCGACGCTATCACCCACTTTCTTGTGCCAGGTGGCAACCGTTCCCTCGGCAACGGATTCGGGAAAAGTCGGCGCTTTGATATCAGTAGCCATGTCGTATCCTTAGTCTCTTTTCTCTCGCGCCTGTCTCAGCGGCAAGGCGCCTTACGCGTTGAAAGCGTCGTCGACCAGTTGGCTCTGTTGGGCCACATGGACAGACATATAGCCTGCGGCCGGGGCGGCAGACGCCGGACGACCGGCGAACTTGAGGCCGTGATCCAGCCCCTCGCGCACCATGCTTGCCACCAGGCGCAGATGATGTTGGCTCTGATACCAGGCACCCTGGTTGAGCGGTTCTTCCTGACACCAGACGACCTGCTCCAGATTCGGATAGGTCTTCAGCGCTTCCAGCAGCTCGTCCTTGGGGAACGGATAGAGCTGCTCGACACGAATGATCGCCGTATCGTCACGCTCGTTTTCGGAGCGGTACGTCGCGAGGTCATAGTAGACCTTGCCCGAACAGAGCACGGCCCGCTTGACCTGCTGGGGATCTCGCTCGCCGATATCGGGAATGACCATCTGGAAGCGGCCATCGGACAGCTCTTCCATGGTCGAAGTCGCGTCCTTGTGACGCAGCAGACTCTTCGGCGACATCACGATCAACGGCTTGCGCAGCGGACGAATCACCTGGCGGCGCAGCAAGTGAAAGATCTGCGCCGGCGTGGTGGGCACGCAGACCTGCATGTTGTGCTCGGCACAAAGCTGCAGGAAACGCTCGAGGCGAGCGGAGGAGTGCTCCGGCCCCTGCCCTTCGTAGCCGTGCGGCAACAGCAGGGTCAGACCACAGAATCGCGCCCACTTCGACTCACCCGACGAGATGAACTGATCGACCACGACCTGGGCACCGTTGAAGAAGTCACCGAACTGCGCTTCCCACACGATCAGCGAGTTGGGCGCCGTGGTGGCGTAGCCATATTCGAACGCCAGCACGGCCTCCTCCGACAGGAACGAGTCGTAGATGGCGAAAGCCGGCTGATCGTCCTTGATGTGCTGAAGCGGCACATAGGTCGACGCGTCGGCCTGATTGTGGACCACGGCGTGACGATGCGAGAACGTGCCTCGGCCGGTGTCCTGGCCGGTCAGACGGACCGGATGACCGGCGTCGACCAGGGTGGCGTAGGCCAGCGTCTCGGCGAAGCCCCAGTTGAGCGGCTGGTTGCCGGCGAGCATCTTGCGACGCTCCTCGTAGACCCGAGATACCTGACGTTGAACGTCGATACCGTTGGGGATCTCGCTCATCTTCTGCGCCAGCTGCGTCAGATGTTCGAGGTCGCAGCTGGTATCGGTATCGCCGCTCCACTCGTGGCCGAGATAGGGCGTCCAGTCGACGAACAGTCCGGTGTTGGGCTGTTTGACCAGCGCGTTGGCAACATGATTGCCGGCCAGCAGGTCGTCACGATACTGCTCGCCCAGCTGCTTGGCCTGGTCCTCGTCCAGCACGCCTTCCTTGATCAGCTGTTCGACGTAGAGCGTGCGCGTCGACTTGTGCGACTTGATCTTGGAGTACATCAGCGGCTGGGTGCCGGAGGGCTCATCCGCTTCGTTGTGGCCCCGACGGCGATAGCAGACCAGATCGATGACGACATCGCGCTGGAACTCCTTGCGATAGTCGACGGCAACCTGAGTTGCATGCAGCACCGCTTCCGGATCGTCGCCGTTGACGTGCAGAATCGGCGCCTGAACCATCTTGGCGATGTCGGTGCAGTACTCGGTCGAGCGCGCATCGTCGGCACGCGACGTGGTGAAACCGACCTGATTGTTGATCACGATGTGCAGCGTACCGCCGGTCTTGTAACCGCGAGTCTGCGACATCTGGAAGGTTTCCATCACCACGCCCTGACCGGCGAACGCCGCGTCGCCATGCACGACGACCGGCAGCACCTGCTTGCCGTCGTCATCCTGGCGGCGATCCTGGCGGGCGCGAACCGAACCCTCGACCACCGGCGAAACGATCTCCAGGTGCGAAGGGTTGAACGCCAGCGCCAGATGAACCTCGCCACCGGGCGTCATCACGTTGGAGCTGAAACCCTGGTGATACTTGACGTCGCCGGAACCGTGCTCGATCTGTTTCTTGCCGTCGAACTCGTCGATCAGCTCCGAAGGGCTCTTGCCGAGGATATTGACCAGCAGGTTGAGACGCCCGCGGTGGGCCATGCCGATGACCACTTCCTTGACGCCATAGTTGCCGCTGCGCTGGATGATCTCGTCCATCATCGGAATGAACGACTCGCCGCCCTCCAGACCGAAACGCTTGGTGCCGGGGTACTTGGAGGCGAGATAGCTTTCCAACCCCTCGGCCGCCGTCAGGCGTTCGAGCAGATGTTCACGCTCGCTCTGGCTGTACTTCGGCTTGGAGCGCACCGATTCGAACCGCTGCTGCAGCCAGCGCTTCTCTTCGGTGTTGACGATGTGCATGAACTCGCAGCCGATCGAACGGCAGTAAGTCTGGTCCAGTGCCTCGACGATCTCCTTGAGCGGTGCCTCTTCCTTGCCCAGAAAGAACGAGCCGGTCTGGAACGCGGTGTTCATGTCGGCCTGGGTCAGGTCGTGAAAGGAGAGGTCGAGATCGGGGACGGTGTCCGGCTTGCGCAGACCGAGCGGGTCGATTTCGGCGCGCTGATGGCCACGGAATCGATAGGCGTTGATCAGCTGAAGAACCTTGACCTGCTTACGGTTCTCGCTGCTGCCGGTGGCGGCCGTTGCGGCAGGACGCCGTTCGCGCGCCAGCTGGTAGAACTGCTCTCGAATGGGGCTGAGAGGAACATCGTGGGCGGGAGTGCCTTCCAGTCGCGGTAGCTGATCAAACGCTTGGCGCCACTCGTCGGGGACAGTCGCGGGGTCATTCAGATACTGCTCGTAGAGCGCTTCCACATAGTGAGCGTTGCCGCCGCTCATGTGAGAAGTGCGCCACATCAACTCCATTATGCCTTCTTGCATCTCTTGTTCACCCTACACTGATGGGGTGTTGTCGGCGCCGGTCGCGGTTGCGCCTCGGCGTCACTCCGGAACCGTCGCGAGACGGCCAACGAACATGCCTTCAGAGCTACGTCATGATCGTTAAAAGCCGATGCACAAGGCACCGGCCAACATCTTGAGCTGAATTCGACTGCGACATCGCGCCGCAGTCGACAGCGTGGCGACATGATAACAAGCCAAGCGCTACGATTTAAGTCGTAGATGCCGCCTTCGACGAGTTAGGTGGCGTTGGACAGCAACATTTCGCGAATCTTGCCGATCGCCCGAGTCGGATTGAGGCCTTTCGGGCACACCGCCACGCAGTTCATGATGCCGCGACACCGGAACAGGCTGAACGGATCTTCCAGTTCGGCCAGACGGGCCTGGGTCGCGTTATCACGAGAGTCTGCCAGGAAGCGATACGCCTGCAGCAGACCCGCGGGACCGACGAACTTGTCCGGATTCCACCAGAACGACGGGCAAGAGGTCGAGCAGCACGCGCACAGAATGCACTCGTACAGACCGTCGAGCTTGTCGCGCTCTTCCGGCGACTGCAGACGCTCGATCGCCGGTTCGGCGGTATCGTTCTGCAGATATGGCTGCATCCGCTCGTACTGCTTGTAGAACAGCCCCATGTCGACCACCAGGTCGCGCATGACCGGCAGCCCCGGCAACGGACGCAGCACCAGCTTGTTGTCCTTCACCACGCCGGATAGCGGCGTAATGCAGGCCAGACCGTTGGTACCGTTCATGTTCATCCCATCGGAGCCACAGACACCTTCGCGACAGCTGCGGCGAAACGCCATCGAGCTATCCTGATCCTTGATCATGGTCAGGATGTTGAGAACCATCAGATCGCGACCTTGAGTATCGATCTGGAACTCCTGCATGTACGGCGCGGAGTCGGTCTCAGGGTTGTAGCGATAGACGGAAACCTGAAGACTGGACATCGTTGACAACCCCCTTAGTAGGTACGGATCTTCGGCTCGAAAGTATCGACCGTCTTGGGCGTGAAGTTGACGTCACGCTGAGTGACGGTCTTGTTGCCCGGATTGAAGATCGAGTGCTTGAGCCAGTTGACGTCGTCGCGATCCGGATAGTCGTAGCGCGAGTGAGCGCCGCGGCTTTCCTTACGCTCCAGCGCCGCGATCGCGGTCGCTTCGGCGACTTCCAGCAGATTGTCGAGCTCGAGTGCTTCGACACGGGCGGTATTGAAGACGTCTGACTTGTCGCCAAGATGTGCCTGCGCGATACGCTCGCGCAGCTCGCCCAGCTTCTTGACGCCTTCCTGCATGTTGTCTTCCTGACGGAACACGCCGAAAGCATTCTGCATGGTGTTCTGCAGCTCGGTCTTGAGCTCCGAAACCGACTCGCCACCGCTGGACTCGTTCCAGCGCGCCAGACGGCTGGTGGCGCGCTCGATGTCGGAAGCGGACGCATCGAGATAGTCGATCCCTTCGCTCAGCGCCTTGTCGATGTAGATGCCGGCGGCACGACCGAAGACCACCAGGTCGAGCAGCGAGTTGCCGCCCAGACGGTTGGCGCCATGAACCGACACGCAGGCCGCTTCACCGCAGGCGAACAGGCCGTTGATGATGTGGTCGTTGCCATCGCTGTCCTGGGTGATGGCCTGGCCATGCACGTTGGTCGGAATACCGCCCATCATGTAGTGGCAGGTCGGCGTCACCGGGATCGGTTCCTTGACCGGATCCACGTGGGCGAAGGTCTTGGAGAGCTCGACGATACCCGGCAGGCGCTTCATCAGCACCTCTTCGCCGAGGTGGTCCAGCTTGAGCATCACGTGGTCGCCGTTCTCGCCGCAGCCGCGACCTTCCAGCACTTCCATGACCATCGAGCGGGCGACCACGTCGCGGCCGGCCAGATCCTTGGCGTTGGGCGCGTAGCGCTCCATGAAGCGTTCGCCATCCTTGTTGATCAGATAGCCGCCCTCGCCACGACAGCCTTCCGTCACCAGGGTACCCGCGCCATAGATCCCGGTCGGGTGGAACTGCCACATTTCCATATCCTGCATCGGGAAACCGGCCCGCAGCGCCATGCCGATACCGTCGCCGGTATTGATCAGCGCGTTGGTGGTCGAGGCGAAGATACGTCCCGCCCCGCCGGTGGCCAGCACGGTCGCCTTGGAGGTGACGTGAACGATTTCACCGGTCTCGATGCACAGCGCAATGCAGCCCACGACATCGCCATTGGCATTCTTCACCAGATCGATGGCGTACCACTCGTCCAGGAAGACGGTGTTGTTCTTCAGGTTATTCTGATAGAGCGTGTGCAGCAGCGCATGGCCGGTACGGTCAGCCGCGGCACAGGTACGCGCCGCCTGGCCGCCCTTGCCGAAGTCCTTGGACTGGCCGCCGAACGGACGCTGGTAGATACGGCCGTTGTCAAAACGCGAGAACGGCAACCCCATGTGCTCGAGCTCGAACACGGCCTTGGGGCCTTCGGAGCAGAGGTACTCGGCGGCGTCCTGATCGGCGATGTAGTCGCCACCCTTGACGGTGTCGTACATGTGCCAGCGCCAATCGTCATCGGGATCGGCGGAAGCGATGGCACAGGTGATGCCACCCTGAGCAGACACGGTATGGGAGCGGGTCGGGAAGACCTTGGACAGCACGGCGGTCTTCTTGCCGGACTTGGCCAGTTCGAGCGCCGCTCGCAGGCCAGAACCGCCACCACCGATGATGATGGCGTCGAATGACAGGTTACGCATGGTAGACATGAATCAGGCTCCCCAGAGGACTTGAACGCCCCACACCAGAAAAACGAAGATGGCGAGAATCACCACGGCCTGGAAACCGAAGCGAACACCGGTGTGTTTGAGATAGTCGGTGGAAACCGTCCACAGACCGACCCAGGCGTGAGCGGCCATGGATATGAAGGCCAGCAAGGAGAAGATGCGCATCCAGGTCTGGGCGAACAGGCCACTCCAGGTGGCATAGTCCAGATTGGGATGGAACAGCAGATAGGCCACGACGAACAGCGCATAAAGCGCCAGAACGACGGCCGACACCCGCTGGATGAGCCAATCGGAGAGCCCGCTGCGACCCAGATTCGTAATATTGGTTACCATACCCAGACTCCCGCCAGAACCACCAAGACAGCACTGATCACGACCGTGATCTGCGCCTTGCGATTGCCACCCTCGAGATCGACACCGTAGCCGGTATCCATGAGCAGGTGCTTGATCCCCGCGACAAAGTGAAAACCGAGTGCCGATAGCAGGCCCCAGGTAATCAGCTTCGCCAGCACATTGTGAGCCAGCGCATTACGCACCGATTCGAACCCCTCGGGCGAGGACAGTGACGCATCCAGTGCCCAGAAGCCGAAGATCAGGCCGACGAAGAGAATCACGCCGGTAATGCGATGTGCGATGGAAGTGAGTGCGGGAAGTGGAAAATGAATGGTGGATAGGTCGAGGTTTACTGGACGTTTGCTATTCACGGCGCTTAAACACTCTCTTAACCCTGACGGGTCATGCCCGTTCAGGGGCGGTGGTTTTTAGAAGCAGGATCACGGTCGCAAGAGCAGTTCCGATGCGGCCCAAACCGGCTGACGATGCCAAATCGTGCGGTAGCAGATTATAGGGTTTGGGTAGCGGTATGACAAATCGCCACATCGTTCCCTTGACGGCAAAACAGCGAAAAATTCCAGCTCCGGTGAAGACTTAAGGTTGTCGACACTCATTTCGAATTCTTTCGTTATTGTCAGCCCGCCCCCTTCAGTTGGTATGATGGTGCTCTGACCAGTACAGGAACGGGCACACTTCCAACCAGCCCGGCACCCGCCATCATCTCGCGCATGGGGACCGGCGCCGCAACCGCGGCGCCGGGGCCCCTCTGGCGAATTGACAATCCCCCGCGGAAACCTATAGTGGGCGAACGATTTTTCGCCCGCACGGCAGTAAAGACAAAGGCTTATGTCACGTTAAAGGAGGCCTACATGGCTGACAGAAAAGCGAAATTATCGGTCGATGGTGTCGACAATGCCATCGAACTGCCGGTCTACTCCGGCACCGTCGGCCCCGATGTCATCGACGTCCGCAGCCTGACCGCAGAAGGCCTGTTTACCTACGACCCTGGCTTCGTCGCTACTGCTTCGTGCGAATCTGGCATCACCTATATCGATGGCGCTGCCGGCACCCTGCTTCATCGCGGCTACCCCATCGAACAGCTGGCCGAGAACTCAGACTACGTCGAGCTCTCCTATCTGTTGATGTTCGGCGAGCTCCCCTCTTCCGATGAATATGAAACGTTCAGAAGCACGATCGCTCGCCACACCATGGTTCACGAGCAGATCGTCAACTTCTACAAGGGCTTCCGCCGCGACGCCCACCCCATGGCAGTCCTCTGCGGTGTCGTTGGCGGTCTTGCCGCGTTCTATCATGACAACCTCGACATCACTCAGGCCGATCAGCGCCATGTCAGCGCCATACGCCTGATTGCCAAGATGCCGACCCTGGCGGCGATGTGTCACAAGTACAACATCGGCCAGCCGTTCATGTATCCGCGCAACGACCTCAACTACTCCGAAAATTTCCTGCACATGATGTTCGGCAATCCGTGCGAGAGCTATGAGGTCAATCCGGTCATCGCCAAGGCCATGGATCGCATCTTCATGCTGCATGCCGATCATGAGCAGAACGCCTCGACGTCCACCGTTCGTCTGGCGGGCTCGACCGGCGCCAACCCGTTCGCCTGCATCAGCGCCGGGATCGCAGCACTTTGGGGACCGGCACACGGCGGTGCCAATGAAGCGGTACTGGCCATGCTCGACGAGATCGGGGATGACTCGGAAGAGAACATCCAGCGCTTCATCGACAAGGCCAAGGACAAGGACGACCCGTTCAAGCTGATGGGCTTCGGTCATCGTGTGTATCGCAACTTTGATCCACGCGCCAAGGTGATGAAGGAAACCTGCGACGAGGTCCTGGGCGAACTGGGGGTCGGGGACGATGCCCAGCTGCAGATCGCCAAGCGCCTGGAACAGATCGCCCTCGAGGACGAGTATTTCATCGAGCGCAAGCTCTACCCCAACGTCGACTTCTACTCGGGGATCATTCTCAAGGCCATCGGCATTCCCACCAACATGTTTACCGTCATCTTCGCGATGGCGCGTACCGTTGGCTGGATTTCCCACTGGAACGAGATGATCACCAACGGCTATCGCATCAGCCGTCCTCGCCAGCTCTACACCGGATACGACAAGCGCGACTACCCGAACGACAAGTAAGATGATCCGGACAGCGAATAGCTAGCACCGTCAAAACCGCCGACCCTGGGTCGGCGGTTTTTTTATGCGGACGGGTCGCCCGGAAGATTTCCACACTTACTGTGGATAACCCTGTTAAAAACCACTCGATAATGTCACCAAACCGCCTCCAGAGGCGCCCCGCCAGCAAATTGAGTAATTTTTGACCAACAATAAGGCATTGATTTTAATAGCAAAAAATTTCTTGCGCGTACTTTCAGCAAGTTAGCGGCGATGCAGGAGAGACAGGATCAAGCAGTGGAAAAGCCGACGCGATGTCAAGCCTGAAGATGACGAATCTGGAAGGGTTATCAACAGCCGCAAGAATCCGCGAACAGGGATATCGAAGACGACATACAGGGAAGAGAGGAGAGACTTTAGACGAGAAAGTGGCGTCCCATAGGGGGTTCGAACCCCTGTTACCGCCGTGAAAGGGCGGTGTCCTGGACCACTAGACGAATGGGACGCGGACAACGGCTGATGCCGGTTCTTGTGGTGGAGCCTAGCGGGATCGAACCGCTGACCTCAACACTGCCAGTGTTGCGCTCTCCCAGCTGAGCTAAGGCCCCGTCCCAAGAACGGGGCGAAATATACGTTCACACCACTGATAAGTCAACGTTTTATCGCGATAAAAATGACTTTCTCGATAAGCCGGCACCCTGCCACGTCACACTTCGCGGAAGGTCTTTTCCAGCCGCTTCGCCTGCTTCTTGGAAATTCCGCCCAATACGTCGATGGCATGCCGCAGACGCGCGCGCGTCATGTCGGAGCCGAGAATCGCCATGGCGTCGAGCACCGAGGTCGAATGGGTACTGCCCGTTACGGCAACGAACACCGGCGCCAGGAACACCTTCATCTTCAACTCGAAGTAGGCGGCAAGGTGCTTGACCTCGCCGAGCATATCGTCTTTCTCCCAACGCGGCACGACTTCCAGCCGCCATACCAGGAACTGCAGCAGCGCCAGCAAGGTCTCCTTCTCGAGATCGACATCCTCGAAGCTGGACTCGTCGATATCAGGCAGACCGGCGAAGAAATGCCCGGCCAGCGGCATGGCATCCGATAGCGTCGAGATACGTGGACGGATCTGCGGCAGGATCTGACCGACATACGCTTCGTTGAACGCCCAGTCCCGTAGCGCCTTCAGCAAGGCTGCATCATCGAGATCTTCTCGAATATAGACGCCGTTGAGCCAGGTCAGCTTATCGAGATCGAACACCGGGCCACCGAGTGAAACGCGCTGGATATCGAAGTGAGCCATCATCTCATCGAGACTGAACTTTTCTCGCTCATCCGGCATCGACCATCCCATTCGTCCGAGATAGTTGGTCACAGCCTGCGGCAGAAATCCCATGCGACGATAATAGTGGATCGAGGTCGGGTTCTTGCGCTTGGACAGCTTCGACTTGTCCGGATTGCGCAACAGCGGCATATGGCACAGCTCAGGCATTGGCCAGCCGAAATATTCATAGAGCAGCTTGTGCTTGGGCGCCGAATTGATCCACTCCTCACCCCTCAGGACATGAGTGATACCCATCAGATGGTCGTCGACCACGTTGGCCAGATGGTAGGTCGGCATGCCGTCCGACTTCATCAATATCTGGGCATCGACCTGCGCCCAGTCGACCTCGATCCGACCTCGCAGCATGTCGTCGACTTCACATACCCCCTCGGAAGGCACGTTCATGCGGATGACATAGGGATAATCTTCCGCCTCCCGCCGTCGCTGCTCTTCCGGGTCCAGCGCCAGATCCTGAGGCTTCAGGGCAAGATGCAGCCCCGCCGCCTTGCGTTCATCGCGCAGGGCGTCGAGCTCTTCACCGGTGCGATAGCATTTGAAAGCGTGCCCACGCTCGAGCAGCTCCTCGGCGTGTCTGGCATAGATTTCGCCACGCTCACTTTGCCGATAAGGGCCGTGGGGGCCGCCGACATCCGGCCCCTCGTCCCAATCCAGCCCCAGCCAGCGCAGCGAATCGAGAATCATCTGCTCCGATTCGGCAGTGGAGCGCTGACGGTCGGTGTCCTCGATGCGCAAAACGAACTGCCCGCCATGCTGACGAGCGAAGCAGAGATTGAAGAGAGCGATATAAGCCGTGCCGACGTGCGGATCGCCGGTGGGCGAAGGCGCAATACGCGTGCGTACCGTCATGAAATCCATTCCGTTGATGAACGAGCCGCCAGATTATACGCCCCCATCGGGCGCGACTGCAGTGTCTCCTCATGTCCAAGTTTGGGTCTTCGAGGCTCTGGCGGGTCGCGCTGGCGCCCAGGACGTCGATAACGACCGTCAGCCCCGGCTGCACGGGACCACTGCTCCGGGGTTTTCGCTTGACAGCAGACACCCCGAGGCCAAGGCTTTGGGCACGATAAAAAAATTTATCGCCATAACACTTCACAACTCTGTAACCCGAAACATACTTCGGCAATGAGTGGATATCCTCACAGCACCAATACGCAGGCGAGATTCATGGATGGACGGGTTAGGACCACGAATCAAACAGCTCCGCCTCCAGGCAGGCATGAGCAAGGCTGCACTGGCAAGACGGGTGGGCGTCTCTGACGTCACGATTTCCTATTGGGAGTCAGGCACCATCAAGCAGATCGGACACGAACGCCTGGTGGCACTCACGTCGGCGCTGGACTGTTCGATCAAGCAACTGCTCGACGATGACTCGTTGAACGCGATGGCGTCTACCTCCCGGACGTCGAGCATGGCCGTGTTCAGTTTGCAGGCCCATCTGGCAGCGCCGTGGGAGCGGCGGGATGGCGGCGCCGAGGAGATGTCCACGCTGCAGATGCTGACTCGGGATTGCCACCTGGTCACGCCCGCGGACAACGAGTCCTTCGATTTCCTGTTCGAGGGGGATATCGCCGCCATCGCACCTTGCGATAGATTCCAGCAGGACGGTCTCTATCTGCTGGAGCGCGACGACAAGCTGCAGATCCAGTATCTGGAGCATCTCGCTTCCGGCAGAATGCGGGTCAGCGGCGAGCAGCTGCATGGCGTGACCGTCGAGAGCGTTCGTCATCCACCGTTTCGCATCATCGGCTATCTCCGTGCCCGCTGGAGCCGTCAGTAGCCCGGGGCAACCCCGGCCTGCGCTTAGCGCCGAGGCCGGCCTCGGCGCTGCGCCGGAGGGAACGCGTCGCTTCTTCGAGCGCCCCGCTCGCGGGAACGGAGCACTTTGAATCACACCTTCCTACGAGCCTGACTCAGAACCTAAGCCTGCGCCCGCTCAACCGTGGCGTTGCTGCTGGCGATAGGCGAAGAAGAACACGATCAGCCCCCCTACTGCCGTCGCTGCCCCGACGTAGCCGGTAGCGGTCCAGCCGAAACCCGCGCCAATCGCCACGCCACCCAGCCACGGCCCCAGAGCGTTGGCGACATTGAAGGCCGCGTGATTGGACGCAGCCGCCAGCGTCTGGGCGTCTGCCGCCACATCCATCAGGCGTGTCTGCAACGCCGGTGATAACGACACCATGGTGCCGATGGCCACGCAGATCAGCAGGATCGACCACAGCGACTGCGCCGCCAGCGGGAACAGCAGCAGGATCGCGATACACCACACCAGCAGCCAACCCACGCCCTTGAGTTGCATCCGATCGTAGAGTTTACCGCCGGCGATATTGCCGATAATCGCCCCGGCACCAAACGCCGCCTGCGCCACCGGTATCCAATGGGGCGACACTTGGGTCACGTTGATCAGCACCGGCGCCAGATAGCTGAAGACGCAGAACATGCCGGCAAAGCCAATCGCACCGACCCCCAACGTCAGCCAGATCTGAGGCCGCTTGAGCGCTGTCAGCTCCTGGGAGGGGCTGTTACGCACCTCCTGCCGATTGAGCGGTAGATAGAGAAACACCAGAATCACGGTAAGGACGGCAATGCCGCCGACCAGCACGAAAGCGAAGCGCCAGCTCAATAGCTGGCTCAGCCAGGTCGCGAAAGGGTTACCCACCAGCATCGCAATGGTCAGGCCCGACATGACTCGACTGACCGCCTGGGCACGCTTGTGCGAGGGAACCAGCGAGGCCGCGACCAGCGAAGCGACGCCGAAATAGGCCCCGTGAGGCAGTCCGGAAATGAATCGAAAGACCATCAGCGTGGGGTAATTGGGCGCCAGGGCACTGGCGATATTCCCGAGCGCGAAAAAGGCCATCAGCATGAGCAGCAGGTGGCGCCGATAGAAATGTGACCCCAGCACCGCAATCAGCGGCGCGCCCACCACCACGCCCAGGGCGTAAGCACTGATCACGTTGCCCACTTGCGGCTCCGTGATGTTCAGCGCCTCGGCCACGTTGGGCATCAGGCCCATGATCGTGAACTCGCCCACGCCGATGGCAAATCCGCCGACCGCCAACGCGAATTCGATCAATAACGTAAACCGCCGCGACGGTTTCGCGGCGCCGGTTTCAGCTGTGTGAGCCACAACACTCTCCAACTTTAGTCTAATTGCGTAGAGCGCAATTATTCACAGCTTGTCGTCAAATGGAAACTGAAACGGCGCAATCCACAGCGATTCTCAGGGCCATGCTGTAGCTCAGGCCTATTTTCAGCCCTTGGGGATTTCGTCAAGGAACTTTTTTAACGATAGCCGCTCTGAGTAGCCAAGAGATTCAACACAGCTGTCGCTATGCGGTTTCTCGAGCTTACTGCAATGATCGTTATCGCCGCGCCCTGCGCGGCGTTTTTTTTGCCTGCGCCATAGCCGTGTACCCAGCTATTTTCCCATCGGTCACTGCCGGCCAGATCTGCGCTAACCACCCGCCTCGTCCTTGCCAAAGGGCAATAGCGAACTCACGGTCAATCCGCTACTGTCGCGCGGTCGCTCCCTCTATTACGGATTCATGACCATGAGTTTCTCTACCGATCACTGCTCGCCGAAACGCTCCCTCAAGCGGCTCTGCCAGGCCCTGCCGTTGCTGGCGTTGATCCTTGCGGTTCCCGCCCATGCCGCGCCACAAGGCAAGGTCGACTGCATTGCACCGGCACAACCCGGCGGCGGCTGGGATTTCACCTGTCGCTCAGTGGCACGGGCGTTGCAGGATCTGTCGATGATCCCTGCCGCCATGCAGACGATCAACGTTCCAGGCGCCAGCGGGGGCGTCGCTTTCAGCCATGTACAGGCCAAGCGTGCCAGCGACGACGACCTGATCGTCGCGGCATCGACCGCCACCACGACTCAACTGGCGCTGGGCAACTACCCTGGCGGGCGTGCCGACCAGGTACGCTGGGTCGCGACGCTGGGCGCCGACTACGGCGTGATCGCCGTCGCCAAGGACTCGCCTTATCAGTCACTGACGCAGCTGCTCGACGCCCTCAAGGCCGATGCGGGTAGCGTGACGTTCTCCGGCGGCGATGTGGCGGGCGGCTTCGACCACATCAAGGTGCTGATGGCGGCACGCAAAGCCGGCGTCAAACCCATTCGCGATATCAAGTACCTCGCTTTCGATTCCGGCTCGGTGGCCATTAGCCAGCTGCTGGGCGGCCACATCGACGCGTTCACCGGTGATATCAGCGAAGCCAAGAGTTTCGTCGACAGCGGCGATCTGCGCATTCTGGCCGTGTTTTCCGATGAACGGCTGCCCGGGCAGTTCGCCGACATCCCCACGGCCAAGGAACAGGGCATCGACGTGGTTGCCCCCAACTGGCGGGGTTTCTACACCCCCGTCGGAGCCTCCGAAGAGAGCTATGCCTGGTGGAAAAAGACCCTGAACGGGCTCTACGACACCCCGCAGTGGCAACAGATCATGACCCAGAATGGACTCCTGCCATTCCACAAATCCGGTGACGAACTGAATCAGTTCGTTGCTAGACAGATCAGCGATATCCAGGAGATCGGCGCCGAACTGGGCATGACGCACTAGCCCTTACGGCGACGGGCGCCCGCCTATCCCGGCCGCCTTGTCCACCTATCCCGACCGCCTCGTCCGCCTATCTCAACCGCTTGAGAGTCACGGCAACCGACATGGTAGACTGTGTCGGTTGCCGCGCGCCGGGGAGCCTTCCGATGTCACTCTTTCTTCTGGTTTTCGCCGTCTGTCTGCTGGTCAGTCTGGCGACCGTGACTGCGCTGATGCTGTCCCGCACCCCACGCTATCGTACCCAGGCGCAGGATCTGCTCGATCTGTTCGATGCCGTGCTGGAAAATCGCGCCAGTGAAGCGCGCTGGCATACGCTGATCGGCTATCCGATCCGCCACGATACCTATCTGGAAAATCTGCGCCGGCGCAGCCAGCATCTGATGGAAGCCTACGGTCGACCGTGGCAGGCCGCCCAGGGAGGATCGCTCTTCTCCCGCAGCGGTCGTGAAGAGCTGGCGGCACTGCGCGATCATCTAGCAGCGCACCAGGCGCTTCAGGGAGGCGAATATCGTGCCTGATCCGGTCCGGCTGCGACGATCACCATGACCGATATCATACGGCTCGCGCCGCTCGACAACGCGATTCAGCACCACCACCACGACTATCACCAGATCGTGATCGGTCTGTCGGGTTACGCTGAATTCGAAATCGCGGGCCAGGGCGGTGTCGTGGCACCGCTCTCCGGCTGTCTGGTACCGGCCAATATCGAACACTACTACGAAGGGATCGGCGATAACCGCCAGCTGATCATCGACCTCCCGGACGATGCGGCCGCATTGACGGGCATTCACCGTCAGCTGAGAGCCCTGTTCGACCGCCCCGGCTATTTCGCGATCGATGAATCGTTGCAGCACTACCTGCAGTTTCTGGTACAGGAAATGGCGCAGGCCCGCCACGCACCGGGTGACCTGTTGGTCACGACGCTGCTCAGTTCGCTTCACGCTCGCCTCGGGGCGACGCTTTGCCCTCCCGCGGTGACCAAACGCCCCAGCCGATCGCTGGATATCCAGCGCCTCGAGCAGTTCGTGCTGGAGCGGCTGGATCAACGCCTGAGCGTGTCGGATCTGGCCAATCTCGTCTGTCTCAGCGAGGCCCATTTCAGCGAGCGCTTCCGGGATCAAACCGGGATCACGCCCTATCAATTCGTGATGCGGTTGCGGCTGGCCACGGCTCGCGACCTCACGGATCTGACCGACCTGCCGCTCGCCGACATCGCGGAACGCACCGGATTCGCCAACCAGAGCGCCCTGAGCAACGCCTTTCGACGCCGCTACGGCCATTCTCCCGTGCAGCTACGCCGCCCTTCTTCAGCCAGATAATCCGGCTTTTCTTGCAAATCTCCCCGGATAATTGGCAAGAACCCGCGCCCTGTTTCACGCTAGAGTCAGCTACCACTTCCTTTTATCGGTGTCGCTGTGGCATCCCGTCGCGGAAGCCGTCCACGCCAACGCTGATCACTATGATTCAATCATGCCGAAGGGGCTGAACGATGCTGAAAGCCGAACAAATGCTGGACGCTGCCACCTGGCGGACCTCGCTGGAAACCCTGTTCACGAGGATCAGCGAACACTACATCGTCGATGAAGATGCCTATCTCGCCGAGTTATGCGAACTGCTGGGTGCCGGCGAGGCCGATTTCGCCCGCATCGGCGACAACACCGCGCAGCTGGTGCGCGACGTTCGTGCCATGGACACGGCCGTCGACTCCATCGACGAACTGCTCCAGCAGTACAGCCTCGATACCCAGGAAGGCGTGCTGCTGATGTGTCTGGCCGAGGCGCTGCTACGCATCCCCGACAAGACCACCGCCGATGCGCTGATCGAAGACAAGCTGGGCGTCGCCGACTGGAAGCGCTATCTGGGCCAGAGCGAATCCTGGTTCGTCAACGCCTCGACCTGGGGCCTGCTGATGACCGGCAACGTGATTCAGATGGACAAGCCCCGCGAAGGCAAACCGGCCAACTTCATCAACAAGATGGTCAATCGCATGGGCGAGCCGGTCATCCGCAGCGCGATGTATCAGGCGATGAAGGTCATGGGCCAGCAGTTCGTGCTGGGGCGAACGATCGACGAAGCGCTCAAGCGTTCCAGACCGTTGTTCAATAAAGGCTACACCTACTCCTACGACATGCTGGGCGAAGCCGCTCGCACGCGTCAGGATGCACAGCGCTACTTCGACGACTACGCCTCGGCGATTCGCCAGGTCGGTGAGACCAGCGTCAAGCTCGATGCCAAAACCCCGGCCCCATCGGTATCGATCAAGCTGTCGGCGCTTCACCCGCGCTACGAATTCGGCCGCCGCAGCCAGGTTCTCGAAGAGCTGGTCGGCACCGTCAAGCAGCTCGTCAAGCTGGCTCGAGAACGCCATGTTGCGCTGACCATCGATGCCGAGGAAGTCGATCGCCTCGAACTCTCTCTCGAGGTCTTTCGCGCCGTTTTCGAGAGCGACGCCTGCCGCGGCTGGGGCCACTTCGGCCTGGTGGTCCAGGCCTATGCCAAACGCGCCCTGCCGGTGCTTCACTACATCAACCGACTGGCCGATCAGCAGGGCGACGAAATTCCGCTGCGCCTGGTCAAGGGCGCCTACTGGGATACCGAGATCAAGGAATCCCAGAAACTCGGCGTCGACGGTTATCCTGTCTATACCCGCAAGGCGTGTACCGACGTTGCCTACTTGGTCTGCGCCCAATTCCTGCTATCGGACAACACCCGCGGGCGCATCTTTCCGCAGTTCGCGACCCACAATGCGCACACCATCACCAATATTCTCGAGCTAGCCAACCACGCGGATCGCGCCTTCGAATTCCAGCGCCTGCACGGCATGGGCGAAGCCCTCTATGATGCGGCACTGACGCGGGCGCCACAGGGGACCTATTGTCGAATCTATGCGCCCGTGGGCGCGCACAAGGACCTGCTGCCCTACCTGGTTCGACGACTGCTGGAGAATGGCGCCAACTCATCGTTCGTCCATCAGCTGGTCGATCCCCGCATCCCCGTGGAGTCGCTTTGCGTCCATCCGGTGGCCACGCTCAAGCCCTATCCGACCTTCGCCAATCCCCGGATTCCGCTGCCCAAGGACATCTACGGTACGGCACGCAAGAACTCCCAAGGCGTCAACTTGAACATCAACAGTGAGTATCAGCCGCTCGTCGATTGCATGGCGGCGTTCATGGATCGGGAATATCACGCCAAGCCGCTGCTGGGCGTCGACGTCGCCGATGACGACAGTCAGCGCCAGCGGGTCACCAGCCCCTATGACCGCCGCCAGCCCGTGGGTAGCGTGCAGTGGGCGACACACGAGCAGGCCGAGCAGGCGGTGGACATCGCCTGGCAGGCCTTTCCGCGCTGGAGCGAAACCCCGGTCGAAGAGCGCGCGGCCATCCTCGAGCGACACGCCGAGCTGATGGAAACGCACCTCGCCGAGCTGATGACGCTGTGCTCCCGCGAGGGCGGCAAGCTGCTCACCGACGGCGTCGATGAGATTCGCGAGGCGGTGGATTTCTGCCGCTACTACGCGGCGCGCGCTCGTGAGCTCTTCGCCGAGCCCATCGCCCTGCCGGGACCCACCGGCGAATCCAACGAGCTGGTGATGAGCGGCAAGGGCGTCTTCGCCGCAATCAGCCCGTGGAACTTCCCGGTCGCGATCTTCACCGGCCAGCTGGTCGCCGCTGCCGTGGCCGGCAACACCGTGCTCGCCAAGCCCGCCGAGCAGACCTCGCTGGTCGCCAACCGCGTCATCGAGCTGCTGTACGAAGCCGGCATGCCCCGGGATGTCGTACAGCTCTTGCCCGGCGACGGCCCGACCGTGGGTAGCGTACTGAGCAGCGATCCCCGGATTACCGGTGTCGTCTTCACCGGCTCCACCGATACCGCACAGATCATCAACCGGGCGCTGGCCGCCAGGGAGAACGCCGCCCTGCCGACGCTGATCGCCGAGACCGGCGGCATGAACGCGATGATCGTCGACTCCACCGCCCTGCCCGAGCAAGTCGTTGCCGACGTCGTCCACTCGGCCTTCCAGAGCGCCGGCCAGCGCTGTTCCGCCCTTCGCGTGCTCTATCTGCAGGAGGATATCGCCGATCGCGTGATCGAGATCCTGCGCGGGGCGATGGACGAACTGCGTATTGGTGACCCGCGCGACCTGGGCACCGACGTCGGCCCGGTCATCGACGAAGAGGCACGCAAGGGGCTGCTCGAGCATATCGAAACCATGAAGGCCGAAGGCCGTTTGATCGCCGAGGCCAGACTCGATCCGGCCCAGACCGACAATGGCACCTTCGTCGCGCCGATGGCCTTCCGTATCGATGGCATCGAATCGATGCAGACCGAACAGTTCGGACCGCTGCTGCATATCGCGCGCTATCGAGCCGACCAGCTCGAAGACGTCATCGATTCCATCAATGCCAAGGGCTACGGCCTGACGTTCGGCGTCCACAGCCGCAACGAGAACTTCACCAATCACGTAGCCAGCCGCATTCGCGTCGGCAACGTCTACGTCAATCGCGACATCATCGGCGCGGTCGTCGGCGTGCAGCCGTTCGGTGGCCAGGGCTTCTCGGGCACGGGCCCGAAGGCCGGTGGACCGCATTACCTGCTACGCTTCGCCACCGAAAAAACGCGCACCGTCAATACGGCCGCGCTGGGTGGCAACGCTTCACTGCTCGCCATGGGCGACTAATTCACGACGCGTCATAGACGACCGCAGATCACGGGAGGCTCACAATGGCCAATAACAATGCCGACATGGGCTTCCCGTTCGTACTCTTCCCGAGCGGGATACTCCTCGCCAACGCTCAGGTTCGCGTGCGTAAAAGCTCGTCGGAGCAAACTCCGGCCTAATAACTAAGAAACAGGAGACGCCTCTATGGCTATCGGTGTTTGGATCAGTCTTTTCGCCTACTTCGTGCTCATGATCGCCATCGGCCTCTATGCCATGCGCACGTCCACCTCCACCTCCGAAGATTACATGTTGGGTGGCCGGACTCTCAGCCCGCAAGTGGCTGCCCTGTCGGCCGGGGCGTCGGACATGAGCGGCTGGCTACTGCTGGGCCTGCCCGGGGCGATGTTCGTATCCGGCCTGGGTTCGGCCTGGATCGGTATCGGCCTGTTCGTGGGTGCATTCTTCAACTGGGTTCTGGTCGCCCCGCGCCTGCGTGAGCAGACGGTCCACTATGGCAATGCGATAACCATTCCCGCCTTTCTGGCAAACCGGTTTCCGACTCGGGCTCTGTCGCTGAGGACGATCTCCGCCATCGTCATCGTCGTCTTCTTCGCGATCTACACGGCCTCGGGCCTGGTAGCAGGCGGCAAGCTGTTCGAAAGCGCCTTTTCCGGCGTGATCAACATCGGGGGCCTGAGCGATTACGCCACCGGCATCATCATCACGTTGGGCGTGGTACTGGTCTATACGGTGGTCGGCGGCTTCCTGGCCGTGAGCATGACCGACTTCGTGCAGGGCTGCATCATGATGCTGGCACTGGTGATCATGCCGGCGGTGGTGATCTTCGGCGAAGGTGGTGGCGGGTTTTCCCAGGCCTCGCAGACGCTCAATGAAGTCGACCCCACGCTGCTTTCCTGGACGGATGGGCTGACCTTCATCGGTTGGCTGTCTGCCGTGACCTGGGGGCTGGGCTATTTCGGCCAGCCGCACATCATCGTGCGCTTCATGGCCATCCGATCGCTGAAGGACGTGCCCGTGGCCCGTAACATCGGCATGAGCTGGATGCTCATCTCGCTGATCGGCGCGGTCTCTCTGGGTATCTTCGGCCGGGCCTATGCGATCCGCAATGGATTGGATGTCGAGGATCCGGAAACGATCTTCATCATTCTGGCGAACCTGCTGTTCCATCCGCTGATCACCGGTTTCCTCTATGCGGCCCTGCTCGCGGCCATCATGAGCACCATCTCCAGTCAGCTGCTGGTGGCGTCTTCCTCCCTGACCGAGGATTTTTATCGCCTGTTCCTGCGCAAGGAAGCTTCGGAGAAAGAAACCGTCGGCGTGGGCCGAATCAGCGTCGTGCTGGTGGGTCTGGTGGCAGCCGTCATCGCATCGGATCCGAACTCTCAGGTTCTGGGGCTGGTCAGTAACGCCTGGGCAGGCTTCGGGGCAGCTTTCGGCCCACTGATCATTCTGTCGCTGATGTGGTCGCGCACCAACGGCGCTGGCGCCATCGCGGGCATGGTCGTGGGCGCCCTCACCGTCATCATCTGGATCTCGTTGGGCTGGAGCAATGCGTTCCTGGGCGGACCGGGTGTCTACGAGATCATTCCCGGCTTCATCGCTTCCTTCATTGCCATCCTGGTGGTGAGCAGCATGACCAAGGACGCTGGCGAATATAAGCAGATTTCCAGTTAAGAGCGCTGTTGAAAGCGCGCGCGTCTGCAATGCGAAATCGATCCAAAACCGACAAAGGGCTCCTGCAGGAGCCCTTTTCCATGGATGCCGATACACACTCGACCCCGGTCGAAGTTGCCCGCCACACCGAGCCGCACCACGCCAGGCACGCGCAACGCTAGTCAAACGCAACGCTAGTCAAACGTAAAGCCAGCCACGTGCGGTGCCCTCTACTGCCCGCTTGTCACCCTTGATGCTCTCGAAACGCCCACAGCCTCGAACCAACGTAGGTAATCAGCGGTACGGTGAGCGTGGCGATGCCGATTGCCCAGAAACCGGAGATCTCTGTCGACGCCAGCAACGCGGCCAGCACCCCGTTATTGAGGGCAAAACCCAGCAACGCCAGGGTAAAGAAACGCCGAGCGCGTCCCTGACGACGGAACGTCAGGCGCCGGTGGCCAATGAGGGAAATCTGAAAGGCGACCAGAAAACCGCAGAGATTGACGAAAAATTCGGATAGCGTCGGCCACAAGGCACTGAGAATGGCAGCGACCGACAGATGGGCCGCCGTTGCAACGCCTCCTACCAGACCGAAACGGGCGGCGGTTTTCGCTTCGCGCTTGAGTCGCCGTTTCATGAAATACCGGATGCTCCATCGAACTGCCCGGATGCGGTGTCGGTCCTGGCCGCGCCGGCCGCCTCTCCCTCGACATTCATCACCAGGCTATCCTCGGCCACCAAGTACAGCGGCCGCCGCTTGGCTTCGATGAACAGTCGTCCCACGTACTCTCCCAGGATCCCGATAGAGAGCAGCTGCATGCCGCCAAAGAACAGAATCGCCGTCATCAGCGACGCGTAACCGGGCACGTCACTTCCCACCACGATGACACGTCCGACGAGCAGCAGAATATAGAGAAACGCGAGCCCCGCAACGACGGCGCCAAAATACATCCAGATGCGCAGAGGCCAGGTCGAAAAACTGACCAGACCGTCGATGGCGAAATTCCACAGTTTCCAGAAATTGAACTTGCTAACGCCGCTCGTTCTGGCCGGCCGGTCATAGTGGACCCCGATGGAGCGATACCCTGGCCAGCTGAACAGCCCCTTCATGAACCGATTACGTTCGGGCAGTCGCTTGACCGCCTCGACGACTCGGCGATCCATCAACCGAAAGTCCCCTGCGTTGCTGGGGATCGGTGCTTCCGCCAGTCGGTTGAAGAGGCGATAGAAGAGCTCTGCGGAGGTACGTTTCGCCTGGGTATCGTCATCCCTGGAGCCACGAATGCCATAAACCATATCGTAGCCCTGGTCCTGCCACAGCCCAATGAACTCCAGGATAACCTCGGGTGGATCCTGCAAGTCGACATCCATGGGTACCACCGCTTCACCTCGAGCGTGGTCGAGGCCAGCGCTCATGGCGGCCTCCTTGCCAAAATTGCGGGTCAGCGACAGAACCCGAACCCGGAGATCCTCCGAAGCCCGTTGACGAAGCTTGACAAGCGTTGCATCGGTGGAGCCATCGTCTATGAACAGAATCTCGAGCCGCGGGACGCTGGCGCCCAGCGCGCCATCGACCGCTTCGAGAAATCGGTCGATGGCGCTCTCCTCGTTCATTACCGGCACCACGAGCGACAACATCCACTCTGTTCGACGTCTGTCCACGAGCGCTCCTCGTACGAAATGAATCAAGGCCCTGCGATGTTGGCAACCTGAACGATCAATGACTACGGTAATCCTAGCGGGTCAGAGCGAAACGCGCACAAACAGACTTAACGCCTGGCCTGACGTAAAAAAACGCTGTTTCAAAATTTTACTGGACATAAAAAACACCGTTTCCTATCATAGGGACGTTGTCTCATAGAATGTGAAGGCCGGTAACACGGCTTCATGATGAAAGAAAGGGAGTACTTATCATGACCAAGACCAAACTGATTTCCGCAATGGTAGTTGCCGGCGCTTGCGCATTCGGGACCCAAGCCGCATTCGCATACGGCGCTGGTGATTTCTACGGCCGTCTGGGTGTTGCCAAGACCGATAGCGATGATGGTTACGTTGGCGACAACGACAAAGGCGCTTATCTGGGTCTGGGCTATATGGTCCACGACAAGATCGGTGTTGAACTGAGCTCCATGACCGAGACCAAGGTTCACGCCGAAGGCGGTTCGTTCAAGCAGGTTCCGATCAACCTGATGGCTCAGTACTACCCGCTCGGCGGCATGGATTCTCGCGTTCAGCCTTATGCTGGTGTCGGTGTCAACTACACTACATTCTCCGACGAGAGCAACGTAGGTAGCATCGACGACTCATGGGGTGCTGCTGGCCAGCTGGGTGTCGACTTGATGGTAACCGACAACTTCGGCTTTAACGCTTTCGCCCAGTACACCGATGTCAGCGCTGATATCAGTGGCGGCAAAGATGTCGACGTCAATCCGGTCACCGTTGGTGCCGGCGTCACTGGCCGCTTCTAAGCGATCGTCAGTCGATAGTCAAACCGGGCCTTCATGGCCCGGTTTTTTTGTGTCTGTGGCTCGAGAACCGGGTCCAGGGCCGGGCATTGATTTGCGCGGCGACGATTACGCTCGGGTCACGATCCGATCGACTTCGGCGAGCTTCTCGAGCAGCGGCGCCTTCCGCGCTGCTGGCTCCTCCTTGAGCCATACCTCCATCGCCGGCGCGACGGCGCAACTGGCCGGCAAGGCCGCTCGGGCATCGACCAGTGCCCACAGGCGAGCAATGAAGACGTAGCGCAACCACTGCGGCATCGACATCGTATCGACACAAAACGGCTGCTGACTCTCGAATGCCAAAGGCTCCGGCCAGGGCTCTTCCCACAGCCCGGCGCTTGTCAGCTCGGCCTCCAGCTCGCGCAGCGCGCGCGCCAATTCATCGTGGCTAGCCTCGGGGCCATTCGATGAGATCACTTCTCCCGTTACCGTCATGCTTTCTCCTGATGCTTTCGTTCTTCGGTGCTGTCGTTCTTTAGTACTGTCTTTCTTTAGTGCTGTCGTTCTTTGATGCTGCCAAAGCGCTTGAGCGCCGTCTTCGGGTTGCGCACAGAAACCTTGAAAGAGCCTGTGGATAAACTTGGGACACTTGTGCCAATCCGGCATGAGACATGCGATCGAAGAGGCTGTTCAATTTTTGGCCATACCCTATCCAGCGTCACCCCTGCACGTTACAGTGCGCGCCTCGATGGACATGACGGCTCTCTACCATGCAGACGCTGAGCGATTTTTTCACGACCAGTCGCGCCGAGCTTGCGCTGTCGGCCCTGGGCCGGCGTGTGACACCGATCAGCCGTGACACTTTCACCGCCTTCGAACAGGAACGCCAACCCTGGCCGTTACCCTGGAATGGCCATGCCCAGGTAGCCTGTGCCCTGCACTGGCCTGCGCTGCAAGGGGACCCGGCGATCTGGTTCCTGTCGCTGCCGCTGGACGAGCAAGGGCTGCTGGTGCCTGCTGCACGCGATGCGTTTCTCGATCGCCTGCTGCTGACGCTGAGCACCCAACCGGCATCTACTGATGCCCAGCCACCGGGCGATGTGACGCAAGGGATTCTGGCCCAGAGCAATCTGATGCAGGACAATCTCATGCAGGACAACCCGCTGGCGTTCGAGCCGGAACTGCACCAGCGCGCGCTGCTGCATGCTCGCCTGTCTCGCCGGTTCGAGCAACCGTCGTCATCGCATTCGGACATGGCACGCCGTTATCTGATGGGAGACGACACGCTCAACTGGCAGATGCTCGGTCTTCAGGGGCTGGCCGATCAGGTCGTCGCCCAGGACCCGGCCGTTACCCGCGCGCTGATCTCGCGCCTGGACACACTGCCGAGAGAAGTCGTTCTCCCGCTGTGCTACCTGATGGAACATGGCGACACGCCCGCCGATCTCCTGCCGTCGTTATGGGAAGCGATGGGCGACGCAAGACAACGACAGGATATCGAAACGTTCTGCGCCTTGTTGAGAGCGATGCTGGGTAGCGACGATACCCGAGTCGGCGATTGGCTGGATCGCATTCTCGATGACGAGGATCTCATGGCGGCCGACTGTCTGGCGGCCATCGCCGCACGCGGCTGGCATCATCTCGAGCATGAATCTCGTCTCGCGCGGTTCCTCGAGCGGCTGGCGAACTGCCCGGATGCCAACTTTCGTCCTGTCGTGCACGATTTGGCATTGATCCCGCGCCTGCGGCTGCCCATATTGATGATGTTGCGTCAGGCGCCTGCGGACTCCTCCCTGGGTCGGCTCGTCAGAGAAGGGAACATCTGAATCCATGAAAGCATTGCCGTACCAGGCCCAGGCGATCATCGGCCGACGCGAGATGGTCACGCTGCCGGATCTTCACATGACGCTCTGCTGCAAAGCGGACACCGGTGCTCGTACGTCCGCCCTGCATGCAGAGCAGATCGAACCCTACGAGGAAGGCGGTCATCCCTGGGTTCGCTTCATTACCCGCTCGAGCGGTCAGCCCATTGCGCAACACGAATGCCAGCTCCCGTTGCACGATCGCCGCCGAGTCAGAAGTTCCAACGGCCATCAGGAATGGCGTTACGTCATTCGCACGCGCCTTATACTGGGGGAGCTGGAATTTCCCATCGAACTGACTTTGACCGACCGCAGCGACATGCGTCACCCCATGCTGCTGGGCAGACGCGCCATGCGGCGGCTACTGGTTGCCCCGGGTGCCGCCTTCCTGCACGGTGACCCCTGACCGCCCCTTCCACTTCGCCCTCTCATCCACGCTACGGAGCCTTTCGCGCATGCACATCGGCATCTTGTCACGCAATCGCAACCTCTACTCGACGCGCCGTCTGATCGAGGCTGCCGAAGCGCGCGGACACACCGCCCGCGTGGTCGATACGCTGCGCTGCTACATGAATATCGCCTCACACCGGCCGTCGATTCACTACAAGGGCGAAGAAATCGAGCCGTTCGACGCCATCGTGCCGCGTATCGGCGCCTCCGTGACGTTCTATGGCTGCGCTGTACTGCGTCAGTTCGAGATGATGAGCACCTACGTGCTCAACGACTCGGTCGCCATTACCCGCTCTCGCGACAAGCTGCGCTCGCTACAGCTGCTGTCGCGCAAGGGGCTGGGCCTCCCGATTACCGGCTTCGCCCATTCGCCTGACGACATTCCCGACCTGATCACCATGGTCAAGGGCGCGCCGCTGGTGATCAAGTTGCTGGAGGGCACGCAGGGTATCGGCGTGGTGCTGGCGGAAACCAATCAGGCCGCCGAGTCGGTGATCCAGGCGTTCATGGGCATGAAAGCCAACATCATGGTTCAGGAGTACATCAAGGAAGCCAAGGGGGCCGACATTCGCTGTTTCGTGATCGGCGACAAGGTCGTTGCCTCGATGAAGCGTCAGGCCGCTGAAGGCGAATTTCGTTCGAACCTGCACCGTGGCGGCACCGCCAGCGTCATTCGCATCACCCCCGAAGAGCGCTCTACCGCGATTCGCGCGGCCAAGGCGATGGGGCTGGGTGTCGCCGGCGTCGATCTGCTGCGTTCCAACCACGGCCCGGTGATCATGGAAGTCAATTCGTCGCCCGGCCTGCAGGGCATCGAATCGGCAACCGGCAAGGACATTGCGGGCCTGATCATCGAGCATCTGCAGAAAAATGCCAGCACGCCGCGCAAGGCGCCGCCGAAGCCCAAAGGCTAGATCGAGGAGAAATGGAACAAATAGCCGAAAATGCTAAATTTTCTGCTTTGAGGGGTAGCAAAACAGTGTTTCCGGCCGCACAATTTGTGTCACTTCAGGAGGTGGCCGCACATGTTTCTCGACAATCGCCAAGTGGCGATGGACAGCGTTCTCGAAGCGCTGGCCGACAGTCTCGATTATTTTCAGGACAATCTCGATCGCCTGCGACCGGCGTTGCGTAATGCCCTGAAACCCCATTACGAGGAACGTGGGGTCGCCATGCGCGAACTACAGCAGCTGGTTCGCGAACATCTCGATATCCTGCCCCGCGATGCCGACGTCGAACGCGATGACTATCTGTGGCTATGGAGCCGCATCAAGAGCTTCGTCGGCAACGACAGCGCCGTCCTGCTGGGAGAACTCCTCGAGCAGGAACGCGTGTTGATGCAGGCGCTGGGCAACGCTTTCACCCATCCGCTACCGGAAGTGCTGGAGCCGACGCTGGAGCGCTGCTGGAAAAACTGCCGCGCACTGATTCGAGAGATCAACAAGCTGCAGCAGCGCCAACGCTGACAGGCGATCCGATCCGCCCGACCGATCAACAGGTGGGCAAGACGAGGACCTAAGGCGGCGATAACCGGATCGGCTCCAGCGGCCCCAGGAAATACGGCTCCCTCCCCCAGATGTAGAGATCTCCAAAGGTGGCGGCACGGGCGAGCCACTCACGCACCCGTAGACGCCACTCGCCTTCGACCCCGTCGTCGGGTACTGCACAACCGGAAGCCTCGACTCCCAGGGCGTCGGCGATGAACAGGGCCCGCGGTAGATGCCAGTCCTGCGATATCAGCATCAGGCGACCCGCGCCAAATACTTCCTTGGCGCGCACCACGCTATCGAACGTACTGAAACCGGCATAGTCGAGCGTCATGTATTCATCGTCGACATTGCGATGACGCAGGGAGCGCCACATGTTGATGGGCTCGTTGTAATAACGCGTACGATTGTCGCCGGACAGCAGTAGATGCTGGATTCGATGAAGTCGCAGCAACTCCGCCGAGGTCTCGATCCGGGCCTTGAAGTAAGGGTTAGAACCGCCCTGCCGGAGCCACTGGGCGGTACCAAAGACCAGCCCGACCGGCTGCGCGGCACACAGCGGTACCTCATGCTCGATGCGAGCGTGGGTCTTCTGCAGGATCCACAGGTTGATGACCACCACCCCGACCGTTAGCAACAGCGCGCAGGCTGCCAAGGTCTTGAGTAGCCCCTTCAGTAACCGAAGCATGAATCAACGTGACGGTGATGAGCGGAAAGCGGCCGCTGAGGGCCGTCATCGGGAATCGAATAGCGTGTGGGGGTATCGATCAACATATTGCGTTCGTTGCTCTGCCAGAAACCGGCTCGTGCAGTTCGAGGGTCAGTCAGGCGCTTTTTGCCAAGCGCCTAGAACATGCCCAGCTCGAGGCGTGCCTCTTCGCTCATCATCTCACGGCTCCACGGCGGATCGAAAACGATTTCCACGTGAACCTTGGAGAACTGCGAGGCACCCAGTATCTTGCGCCGCGCATCCTCGGCGATGACGTCTCCCATCCCGCAGCCAGGCGCCGTCAGCGTCATGCGAATGGTGACCATGAGTTCACCAGTGAGCAGGCGCTCGAGACGGCAGCCGTAGACCAGACCCAAATCGACGATATTGACCGGTATCTCCGGATCGAAACAGGTCCGCAGCTGATCCCAGACGAAGCGCTCCATCTCCGCTTCCGTCGCCTCGGGATCCAGCGTCGGCCGCTCGAGTGACTTGAGCCCCAGCGCGTCGAAGTCATGCCCTTCGACCAAATAGAGACGCCCTTCGAAACTGACACTGATCGAGCTGCCCTTGGCCTGCATGACCACGACCGTACTGTCTTCAGACAGCGTGATGGTCTTACCGAACGGGATCGAGATCACCTCGACGTCCCGCTGCAGCGGCATTTCCTGGCCCTTGTAGACCTCGTTTAGGGAATCCATCGTCGCTCCTGACAGAATGGCCGGCCCGGACACGCCCAGTACCGGGACCGGCTCAGCGCAGCATGCCCAGCACGCGCTGAAGCGCCTCGACGAAAGCATCGACTTCTTCGGGCGTGTTGTACACGGCCAGAGAAGCCCGGCAAGTCGCCTCGACACCGAAATGGTTCAATACCGGCTGGGCACAATGATGCCCGGTGCGAATCGCCACGCCCAACTGGTCGATCAGCAGCCCGATATCCTGAGAGTGGGCACCGTCGACGACGAACGAAATCACGCCGGCCTTGTTCGGCGCCGTGCCGATGATCCGCAGGCCATCGATCCGTTCGAGCTTCTGGGTGGCGTGATCCAGCAGCCAATGCTCCCACGCCGACAGCCGTTCGATACCGAGCGCGTTGACCCAGTCCAGCGCCGCACCCATGGCGATGACGTCGGCCACGGCCGGCGTACCCGCCTCGAAGCGGTTGGGAATGGCGGCAAATTCGGTGCCGCGATCGAAGGAGACGCGCGAGATCATCTCCCCGCCGCCCTGCCATGGCGGCATCGCCTCGAGTATGGACGCCTTGACGTATAGCGCCCCCGCGCCCATCGGCCCGTAAACCTTGTGGCCCGAGAACGCGTAGAAATCGGCATCCAGGGCCTGCACATCGACTGCCTGATGCGGCACCGCCTGGGCGCCATCGACCAGGATCAATGCGCCGTTGGCATGCGCATCACGGGCGATGTCGGCGATCGGATTGATCGTCCCCAGGGCATTGGAGACATGATTGACGCAGACCAGCCGGGTTCGCTCGCCGAGCATTTCACGATAGGCCTCGAGATCGAGGACGCCGCGTGAATCGACGGGGATGACCCTGATCACGATGCCCAGCTCGCGCTCGAGCAACTGCCACGGCACGATGTTGGAGTGATGCTCCATCAGCGAGACCATCACTTCGTCACCCGCCTTCAGGTTGGCGCGCCCCCAGCTGTTCGCCACCAGATTGATCGCTTCGGTGGTGCCTCGGGTAAACACGATCTCGCGCGGCTCAAACGCGTTGATATGCCGCTGGACAGTGGAACGCACGCCTTCATAGGCCGCGGTCGCCTCGTCGGCCAATGTGTGCAGGCCGCGATGAATATTGGCGTTGTAACGGCGATAGTAATCGCTGAGGCTGTCGATGACCGCCACCGGCGTCTGGCTGGTGGCTGCGTTATCGAGATAGATCAGCGGTTGGCCGTGGACTTCCCGCTCCAGAATCGGGAAATCCCGACGAATCGCCGCCAGGTCCAGCCTCAAATCAGTGAGCGCCGTCATTTCAAGTCTCCTGAATGGCCTCGGCGGTCTCGACCAGATCCGCCAGATTGAAGCGCTCCGGCAGACGACCCGCGACGGCTCTTTCGACGCGTTCGGCAATGACGTTGAGACCCACCTTGTCCATGACCTCGCCGACGAATGCCAGGGTCAGCAATGCCCGCGCCATCGGCTCGTCGATACCCCGACTCCGCAGCGCATAGACGGCTTCCTCGTCGAGCTGACCGGTAGTGGCGCCGTGGGAGCACTTGACGTCGTCGGCATAAATCACCAGCTCCGGCTTGGTGTCGACTTCGGCACGATCGGACAGCAGCAGGTTGGCGTTGTTCTGATACGCCTCGATCTGCTGTGCGTCCTTCTTGACGAATACCTTGCCGTTGAAGACACCTCGAGAACGATCATCGAGCACGCCCTTGTAGTTCTCGTTGGAGAACGTACGCGGCGCATTGTGATTGACCAGCGTGTGGTTATCGACGTGCTGACGACCCTGGACGAAGAACAGCCCGTTGTAGGCCGCCTCGGCCCCCTCGGCGTTCAGATCGGTCACCAGATCCGTGCGCACCAGCGCCCCACCGAGATTGAGGTTGTACGAGTTGAAGTGGCTATCGCGTCCTTGGTCGACATGAATGCTGGCCACGTGCAGATCCGTCAGTGCGGCTTCCTGCAGCTTGTAATGATCGATGATCGCGCCCCGATCAAGCAGCACCTCGGTCACCACATTGGTGAAGTTCGCCGCTTCCGGCTCGCCCGAATAGTGCTCGATGACCGTTGCTTCGGCGCGCGCCCCGGCTTCGATCAGCACCCGCGGGTGACTCATCACCGGCTGGGCGTCCGCGCGTGACAGCATCAGCAGATAGATCGGCTTGTCGACGACGGTGCCGGGAGCCAGGCGAATGACGGCACCCTCGTCGGCGAACGCGGTGTTGAGCGCGGTAAAGGGCGAGAAATCGACCCCGGCAAGGCGGCCCAGCGAGCCGCCCACGGCCTCATGATTGGCCTCGAGCGCCTGCGACAGCGGCTCGATGGAAACACCGGCCGGGAGCCCGTCGAGCTCGGAAAGCGCCGGGCTGAATCGGCCATCGACCAGGACCAGGCGGTAGGCGTCGATAGCCAGGCGCTGCTCGTCGAAGCGGGTGGTATCGAACGCGGCGTCCGTGGCCAGGGCGAAATCACCCTCGGCGATACGACGCACGTCGGTATATTTCCAGTGTTCGTCACGACGGGTCGGAAAGCCCATCGCCTCGAATCGCGCCGCGCCGGCCTGACGACGTGCCGCGACCCAGCTCGGATCGTCGGCACGGCGTGCGGTCAGACGCTGAAGAAAGCGTTCCGCTGCACTCATGCGACAGACTCCTCGAGCACCCAGTCATAGCCCCGATCTTCGAGCTCGAGCGCCAGCTCCTTGCCACCACTCTTGACGATGCGGCCGTCGACCAGCACGTGGACGTGATCCGGCACGATATGATTGAGCAAACGCTGATAGTGGGTCACCAGCAGGATCGCGCGATCGGCGTTGCGCAGCGAGTTGACGCCATCGGCGACGACCTTCATCGCATCGATATCGAGCCCGGAGTCGATCTCGTCGAGCATCGCGAGCTTCGGCTGCAGAATCAGCATCTGCAGAATCTCGTTACGCTTCTTCTCGCCGCCGGAAAACCCTTCGTTGACCGCGCGCTGCAGAAAACTGGGATCCATTTTCATCTCGGCGCTTTTCTCGCGCACCAGCTTCATGAACTCCGGCGCCGGAATTTCGCCCTCACCCCGCGCGGCGCGCTGCGCATTGAGCGCGGCCTTGAGCAGGTAGATATTCTTGACCCCGGGGATTTCGATCGGGTACTGGAAGCCCAGCAGCAGGCCGGCGCGAGCACGCTCCTCGATTTCCATCTCGAGCACATCCTGGCCTTCGAACAGAATCGTGCCCTGGGTGACCTCGTAACCGTCCTTGCCGGCGATCACGGCCGACAGCGTCGACTTGCCCGCGCCGTTCGGGCCCATGATGGCGTGAACCTCACCCGCATTGATGGTCAGGTTCAGACCCTTGAGGATCACTTTGTCCTCGATGGTGACGTGAAGATCTTTGACTTCGAGCATGTGTAACCCTTGAAACAAGAGAGACCGCCGTCGCAGCCTCCCGGATTGGCGTGTAAATTCGACAATGGCGGCGGATCAGCCTACCGAACCTTCCAGCGTCACGTTGAGCAGCGCTTCCGCTTCGACCGCAAACTCCATCGGCAGCTCCTGGAAGACGTCCTTGCAGAAGCCGTTGACGATCATGCTGACGGCGTCTTCTTCACCGATGCCGCGCGCACGGCAGTAGAACAGCTGGTCGTCGGCGATCTTAGAGGTCGTCGCCTCGTGCTCGACGGTCGCGGTGCTGTTGCCGATTTCCTGATAGGGAAACGTGTGCGCCCCGCACTGATCGCCGATCAGCAATGAATCGCACTGGGTGTAGTTGCGCGCGCCCTTGGCTCGTGGGCCGATCTTGACCAGACCGCGATAGGCCTGGTCGCTGCGGCCGGCGGCGATACCCTTGGCGACGATGGTCGAGCGAGTGTTTTCGCCGATATGGATCATCTTGGTGCCGGTATCGGCCTGCTGACGACCGTTGGTGACCGCGACCGAATAGAACTCGCCAACACTCTCCTTGCCGCGCAGCATGCAGGAAGGATACTTCCAGGTGATCGCCGAGCCGGTCTCGACCTGCGTCCAGCTGATCCGCGAGCGGTCACCACGGCAATCGCCACGCTTGGTGACGAAGTTGTAGATACCGCCCTTGCCGTCTTCATCACCGGGGTACCAGTTCTGTACCGTCGAGTATTTGATGTAGGCGTCTTCCAACGCGACCAGCTCGACGACCGCCGCATGCAGCTGATTTTCATCGCGCTGCGGCGCGGTGCAACCTTCGAGGTAGGAGACCTGGGCCCGCTTGTCACAGATGACCAGCGTGCGCTCGAACTGGCCGGTGTTGGCGGCGTTGATCCGGAAATAGGTGGAGAGCTCCATCGGGCATTTCACGCCCTCCGGCACATAGACGAACGAGCCGTCGGTGAATACCGCCGAATTGAGTGCCGCGAAGTAGTTGTCCGCCTGCGGCACGACCGTGCCCAGATATTGACGAACCAGTTCCGGGTACTCGCGGATCGCTTCGGAAATGGAGCAGAAGATCACGCCCGCTTCGTGGAGCTTGTCCTTGAACGTGGTCGTCACCGACACCGAATCGAACACCGCGTCGACCGCGACACCGGCCAGCGCCGCCCGTTCGTGCAGCGGAATACCCAGTTTTTCATAGGTCTCCAGCAGCTTGGGATCGACTTCGTCCAGACTCTGAGGGCGATCCTCGGGCTTTTTCGGCGCACTGAAATAGGAGATCGCCTGATAGTCGATCGGTGGATACTCCAAATGCGCCCAGGAAGGCGGCGTCATCTTGAGCCACTGATGGTAGGCCTCGAGGCGCCATTCGAGCATCCACTCCGGCTCGCCCTTCTTCTGGGAAATGAAAGCGATCGTGCTCTCATCCAGGCCAGGCGGCACGGTATCGCTTTCAATGTCGGTCACGAATCCCTGCTTGTATTCGCGACGGACCAACTGCTCCATCTCTTCGCTAGCCATGGTCTTCACTCCTCTCCACCGAGAGTCTTATGACGAAGACGCGATCCCGGGCACCGAGACGATCAAGCAAACCACTGCCATCGTTCGGCGCTCCCTTGCCACGCCCTCTTAATGTTCGCGTGACGTCGCCGTCGACGGCAGCGTCACGCTCTGGATCGGTAGCTGCACGGGCAGCTTGAGCGGGTTGGATTGCGCGAGGTGTGCCAACGTCACACAGTCCAGCAGCGTGCGTATCGCCTGCGACACGCGTTGCCAGTTGTCGGCAACACCGCAGGTGTTCAGCAGCTCGCAATCACCGTCGGCATGACTGCATTCGGTCATGCCGATCGGCCCTTCGATGGCGGCGATGATATCGCTGGCCGTAATCTCCGCGGGAGACCGCGACAGCACGTACCCCCCGTGAGAACCCCGGCGGGACTCGAGCAACCCGCTTCGGGCCAGCATCTTGAGCGTCTTGCCTACCGTCGGTTGGGGAAGGTTCACGCTCGTTGCCAGCTCAGAGGCGGTATGTGCCTGCTCCGGGTCCCGCGCGATCTGGGCCATGATGACCGCCGCATAATCCGTCAATTTCGATAGTTTCAGCACGCCGTGATGCCCTCTCGATCCTGACAGCCGCCATATAGGACCATTTTAGTCCTCTTTGCAGACGCTGTGAACCCTCGGCCGGGGCCAGAAGAGCGAACGGCACGCGTCAATGACGGCGATCAAGACTCGGTGACAGCCGCCAAACGAGACGACCCGCTGCATGGGCAGCGGGTCGTCTGTTCGGGCACGGAGAACGATCAATCGAACGGATTGCGCAGCACGATCGTTTCGTTACGGTCGGGGCCGGTGGAAATGATGTCGATCGGCGTTCCCACTTCTTTCTCGAGGAAGGCGATATAGGCGCGCGCGTTGGCCGGAAGATCATCGATGTTTCGTATCCCGATGGTCGATTCGGCCCAACCCGGCAGATCGTGATAGAGCGGCTCGATCACTTCGTAGCCTTCGGAGTCCACCGGGTTGTCGATGGTCTCCCCATCCTTGCTGCGATAGCCCACGCAGACGCGGATGTTCTCGAGACCGTCGAGCACGTCGAGCTTGGTCAGACAGATGCCGGAAACCGAGTTGATCTGTACGGCATGGCGAAGGGCTACGGCGTCGAACCAGCCACAGCGACGCGCACGCCCGGTCGTCGCACCGAACTCATGACCTTTCTCGGCCAGATGGCGGCCGAACTCGTCGAACAGTTCGGTGGGGAACGGGCCGGATCCGACACGCGTGGTGTAGGCCTTGGTGATACCCAGTACGTAATCGAGATAGAGCGGACCGACGCCGGAACCGGTAGCCGTACCGCCAGCAGTGGTATTGGAGCTGGTGACGTAAGGATAGGTACCGTGATCGATATCCAGCAGCGAACCCTGGGCGCCTTCGAACAGGATGTTCTCGCCGGCCTTGCGTATATCGTGGACCAGCGAGACCGTGTCGCAGACCATCGGCCGCAGCTCTTCGGCAAACGCCATCGCCTGGTCGAGCACTTCCTGGAAGTCGACGGCCGGCTCCCCGTGATAGCGGGTCAGCACGAAATTGTGATAATCGAGCACTTCCCCCAGCTTTGACGCGAAGCGCTCGCGGTGCAGCATGTCGCCCAGGCGCAGGCCCCGACGCGCGACCTTGTCCTCATAGGCAGGGCCGATCCCGCGACCGGTCGTGCCGATCTTGGCGACGCCTCGCGCCTTCTCGCGCGCCTGATCGAGACGCACGTGGTAAGGCAGAATCAATGGACAAGCCGGCGATAGCCGCAGGCGCTCGCGCACCGGCACGCCCTTGGCCTCGAGCTCCTTGATCTCCTCCATCAGCGCTTCCGGCGACAGCACCACGCCATTGCCGATCACGCAGATATTGTCATCGCGCAACACGCCGGAGGGAATCAAATGCAGGACGGTCTTGTGGCCGTCGATCACCAGGGTATGACCGGCGTTGTGCCCGCCCTGGAATCGCACCACGGCGCTGGCAGACTCGGTCAGCAGATCGACGACCTTGCCCTTGCCTTCGTCGCCCCACTGAGTACCCAATACGACTACGTTCTTGCCCATTGCTCTCGTCTCTCGATCAACCCGTCGCGAACTCGTCATGCCTCGCGATCCGTTTTCGGTACCGGCATCGGCCTCTGCCGACGTCAGCCTAGTTCAGCGGCGCCACACGCCATTCGTCCGCTTGGCGCACCAAGTGACGATTGCAGCGATGTGACTCCGGACCCGTGCGCTGACCGGGCAGCGCCTGGATGACCCGCTCGCCCTGGGCCCGCAGACGGCCGACCGCGTCATTGAGCGCGGCATCCTGCTCACTGGGCGCCCAGATACCATCCGTCGGCGGCTCCCGTTCGGCCAGCGTCGCGAGCTGCTTGAGGTCCATGGAGAACCCGGTGGCCGGTCGGGCCCGGCCGAAAGCCTGCCCGGTATCGTCATAGCGACCGCCCTTGCTCAAGGCCTGACCGTAACCCGGCACGTAAGCGGCGAACACCATTCCGGTGTGATACTGATAGCCTCTGAGCTCGGCCAGATCGAAGTAGAGCGACACCTCTGGATGCTCGGCGGCGACACCGCGATGCAACCGTACCAGCTGCTCCAGCGCCTCCTGCACGGCACTCGGCGCATCGGCCAGTACCACGCGGGCGTGCTCGAGGATCTCCGCCCCGCCGTGAAGACGCGGCAGCTCGCTGAGCATGCGCGCCAGATTGGCGTCCTCGACGTTGGCCGCCACCAGTTCGTCGACGACGGTGAACGCCTTGCGCTCGATGGCGTCGAACAGCGCCCGCTCGACATCGGCACGCCAGTCGGCAGCCCGCACCAGCTCGCGATAGATCGCGATATGGCTCAGCGCCAGATGAACCTTGCTGGCGCCCGCCGCCTCGAGACTCGACAGCGCCAGCCGCAGCACTTCGATATCGGCTTCCAGCCCGGCGTGTCCGAACAGTTCGACACCGACCTGCATCGGACTCCGACCGCCCTGATGCTTGTCAGCCTGAGCCCGCAATACCGTCGTGCAGTAGCACAGACGTACCGGCCCCTGACGCTTCAGCGAGTGCGCGTCCATCCGCGAGACCTGGGGGGTCACGTCGGCACTGGCGCCCATCATTCGGCCGGTGAGCTGATCGGTCAGCTTGAATGTCTGCAAGTCGAGATCGGTGCCGGTACCGGTCAGCAGCGAGTCGAGGAACTCGACCGGCGGCGGCATGACCAGGTCATAGCCCCAGCGGTCGTAAAGGTCGAGCAGCGTCCGACGCAACTCCTCCATCCGGGTCGCCTGCGGCGGCAGGACTTCATCCATGCCGTCGGGCAGCAACCAGCGGTCAGCGATCGTCATGAGCCCATCCTGCCCAGCTAATTCGGGGATGACTGGACGGTGAATATCCGTCCCGCCATGCCATGATAGTCGCGGCACAAGCCCTCGCGCGGCCGGCTCCCGAGCGGCAAAAAAAGCCGCCAGGAGCGCGCCGTGCCAATGCATGCCGCACAAAAAAGCCGGGCGAAACCCGGCTATATCATGATATCACGAAACGCCCGCGGGGAAATCCCGCGGGCGTTCGATTTCCTACACTCCGAATTCCCCCCTCAAGGCGAAGTCGAAGCCGCAGGTGTAGGGTCTTTCAGATACCGGAAGAAGTCATTGCTATCCGGGCTCAGCACCAGCAGGTCCTTGCCTTCGCCGCTGAAGCTGTCGCGATAGGCTTGCATGGAGCGATAGAACGAGAAGAAGTCCGGAGCCTGCTGATAGGCACTGGCGTAGATCTTCGCCGCCTGTGCATCGCCTTCACCACGGGTGGTTTCCGCCTGCTGACGACCGTCGGCCAGAATTTCCTGGCGCTGGCGATCGGCATCGGCACGAATCGCCTCGGCCTGCTGGGACCCTTCCGCACGATAGGTCCGCGCTGCCTGTTCACGCTCGGAGTTCATCCGCTCGTAGACAGCCTGGGTCACCTCGGGCGGGAGCTCGATGCGCTTGACGCGAATGTCGAGGATATGGACCCCCAGCTCGTCACGCATCGCCTGATCGAGCTGCTGCACCGGCTCGACCATCAGCTCTTCCCGGGCGCCCTCGACAGTGTCGGGGCCCTTGTCCTTGCCCGGCAGTTCCGTGTCGTCGCTCTCAGCGGCGATTCGCTCCTGAATGATCGAGGACATTTCGGTCTGGCCGAACTTGTTACGCAACGCTTCGTCGGTTCGCGGCGCGATCAGGTTCTCGGCCACCTGGATATCCCCCCGCGTCGCTTCGTAGAACTGCTGCGGATCGGCGATCTTCCACTTCACGAAAGAGTCGACGATGACCGCCTTGGAGTCCGCCGTCAGATAGCGTGTCGCGCTGGAGTCGACCGTCTGCACGCGCACATCGAAGATCCGCACGGTGTTGAACACCGGCAGCTTGAAGTGCAGGCCGGGGCCGATATCGTTCTCGATCACTTCGCCGAAACGCAGCTTGATGGCACGCTCGGTTTCGTTGACGACGTAGAAGCTGGCACTGGCAAACCATGCCAGCAGCGCCAGAACGATGACCCCAATCAGGGCGCGATTGTTAAACATTAGCGACCCTCCCGCAGGCTGGAACTACGCGTCGGCTGCTGCGAGCCACTATTCATGTGATCGACTACCTGTCGTGATATCTGTTCGAGCTGTTGCATGTTCATCGACGAGGAATCGCTCTTGCTGCTGTTGCCACCGGCCTGCATCTGGTTGAGCGGCAGCACGGTCACCCCGTTGCCGTCGCCGAGATCGACGAGCGCCTTGGGTGTCTTGCTGAGTACCTGGCTCATGGTTTCGAGATAGAGACGCTCACGCGTCACATCCGGCGCCTGCTGATACTCGCCCAGCAACGAGTTGAAGCGATTGGTCTGACCCGTGGCATCGGAGACCGAAGCCGCCTTGTAACCGTCGGCTTCCTCGATCAGACGCCGCTGCTGACCCTTGGCCTCGAGCACCACCGCCTGACTGTAGGCGTTGGCCTGGTTGATCGAGCGCTGGCGCTCTTCCCGGGCGCGAATGACATCGTCGAAAGCGTTCTGAACCTGATCCGGCGGCGCGGTCGACTCGACGTTGACCGTTTGCAGTCGCAGGCCGGTGCCGTAGGCTTCCATATAGGCCGTCAAGCGCTCGAAGACCCGCTGCCCCAAGCGATCACGACCCGTGGTCAGGATCTCCTGAAGATGCATGTTGCCGACTTCCTGGCGCAACGCGGAATCCATGGCATTCTGCAGCGTCATCTCCGGCTCGTTGACGTTGACCAGAAACGCATGCGAATCGCTGACCACATATTGCGCGGAGACACTGACGTGAACGATGTTCTCATCGCTGGTCAGCATCGAATCCGTCTGCGTTGCCGAGCGAATGCTGGTCACGTTGACGTTGTCCACGCGATCAATGATCGGCGGATTCCAGTGCAGCCCCGGATTCAGAGTATCGGTGTACTTGCCGAGACGGAATACCACACCGCGCTCGGACTGGTCGATCAGATGGAAGCCGGATCCGGCCCAGATCACCAGCGCGACGATCAGCACCAGAATCGGCAGTATGAAAGGGTTGCGCTTGCGGCCATCGGACCCGTCGCCACCGGAACCACCGCCCGAACCGGAACGCTTGCCGCGGCCGCCCAGCAGGCGGTTGATCTTGTCCTGAAATTTTTTCAGGGCCTCATCGAGGTCCGGCGGACCCTGGTTTTTTCCGCCGTTGTTGCCACCGCCATTTTTGCCATCATTACCGCTCGGGCGCCGGCCCCCACCGCCACCCCAGGGGTCCTGTTGGTTGTTGCCACCACCAGGCTCATTCCAAGCCATACCTAGTCTCCAATGATGCAGTCAAAGCGTTGCGTCAGGCCAAAGCGTTACGCATGGCATCGGGAGCCGCCGTGGCGGTGCACTGGCGTGCAAAAGGTCAGTTCGAACTGATGTCGAATCGCTCTTGGCCTGCATCTTCGGGCCTGATCATCAGACCACGAAGCTCCCCCGCGTAGTTTTCCTCGCCTCAGACCTGTTCCCAATCGGCAACCGGCGTTTTTTCCGAGGCGGGCAAGTAATCATCGGCGCGTTCATCCAAGCGAGCCATCATCTGCATAAACTCCCGCCGGGGCAAGCGAATCTCCAGATTCGAGCGGCCGTGCTCGTCGAACGTTTCGTTTTGTACGGCTTGCGATTCGTGCAGCGCCGCTCGTAGTCGACCTTGCTCGGGCGTCAGCGTCAAGCGGATATCGAGAATATCCTCGGCCAGCCATTCGCCGAGCGCCTCGCGCAGCAGGTCGAGGCCCTCACCGTCGCGCGCCGACAGCCAGACCACCTGCGGAAATCCGTGATCGTCGCGCTCGATCCGCGGCGAAGAGCCCAGCCGATCGATCTTGTTCATCACCAGCAGCCGCGGTACGTCGTCGGCATCGATTTCGGACAGCACGCTGTCGACCTGGGCGACATTGAGCTCACGGTCGGGATCGGCGGCATCGATCACATGCACGATCAGGCTGGCCTCGGTGGCCTCCTGCAGCGTGGCGCGGAAGGCCTCGACCAGCTTGTGCGGCAGATGGCGAATGAATCCCACCGTATCCGCCAGCACGACATCGCCGACATCCGGCACGTCCAGGCGCCGCAGCGTGGGATCAAGCGTCGCGAACAGCTGATCGGCGGCGTAGACCTCCGCCGAGGTGATCGCATTGAACAGCGTCGATTTGCCAGCGTTGGTATAACCGACCAGCGATACGCTCGGTATTTCGGCCCGGGCCCGGGCACGCCGATTCTGATCGCGCTGCTTGCGAACCTTCTCGAGACGCTTGTTAATCGACTTGATCCGGCCGCGCAGCAGCCGGCGGTCGGTCTCGAGCTGGGTTTCACCGGGGCCGCGCAGGCCGATACCGCCCTTCTGACGCTCGAGGTGAGTCCAGCCGCGTACCAGCCGCGTGGACATGTATTCGAGCTGGGCCAGTTCGACCTGAAGCTTGCCTTCATGGGTGCGCGCACGTTGCGCGAAGATATCGAGAATCAGCCCCGTTCGATCGAGCACGCGACATTCGAGCGTGCGCTCGATATTACGCTGCTGGGAGGGAGACAGGGCATGATTGAAAATGACCAGTTCGGCCTGGTGAGTCTTGAGAGCGGTCTTGACCTCCTCAAGCTTGCCACTGCCGATGAAATAACGAGGGTCGGGGCGGCGCCGACTCCCCTGAATCAGGGAAGCCGACTCCGCCCCGGCAGAGCGCACCAACTCGAGGAGTTCACCCGAGTCTTCGCGTTCCTGCTCGTCCTGGAAGTCCACATGGACCAGAATCGCCGTTTCGCCGGCGTCGGGACGTTCGAAAAACAATCACTACCTCTCGATTAGCTATCGAGTCCGGGCGCAGCGGCGGGATCCTGCGGCGGCAACCGGACATTGCGGGACGGTACGACCGTCGAAATGGCGTGTTTGTAAACCATCTGACTGACGGTGTTGCGCAACAGGATGACAAACTGATCGAAAGACTCGATCTGCCCCTGCAACTTGATGCCGTTGACCAGAAAAATGGACACCGGGATGCGCTCCTTGCGCAGAATATTCAGGTACGGATCCTGAAGGGACTGTCCTTTGGACATGTTGCTCTCCCTAATGCTGTTATGGGTGGTGCTGTTTTAGTTGCGCGGCGCTTCGTTCTGACTCGGCATCACGCCGGACGCATTGCATGCTTCCGGCATCCGTCTCGACGAAGCCCGCCATTTTACGCTAACTGCCTTGGTCACGCACGATTTTCGCAATCTGCTCACCCACGTCCGACGCGCAGCTGTCGACCCAGTGCAGCTCTGGCCAGCGCCGCAACCAGGTCAGTTGCCGCTTAGCCAGCTGACGAGTGGCGGCGATTCCCTGCTCTCGCAGCGTGTCCCGATCATGAACACCTTCCAGATACTGCCAGGCCTGACGATAACCGACGCTGCGCATCGACGGTAAATCGGCGTGAAGATCGCCTCGCTGCTTCAATGTAGCCACTTCCTCGAGAAAACCATCGGCGAGCATGGCATCGAAGCGCGTCGCGATACGCTCATGCAGTACGTGACGCTCAGCCGGTGCGAGAGCTATGGACAACAGACGCCAGGGAAAGTTTTCGCGCTGCTGACGCTGCCAGTGCTCGGACAGCGTCACGCCGCTAACGAGATAGACTTCCAGCGCCCGGATCAGGCGCTGACGATTGCGCGGGTGGATGGCCTTCGCCGCCTGGGGATCGACCCGGGAAAGCTCTTCATGGAGGGCCTCGAAGCCCTCGCGCTCGCCGCGCTGGTGCAACTGCTCGCGCAACGCCGGATCCGCACCCGGCATGGCGGCGACGCCCTCGATCAGGCGCTTGGCGTACATCATCGTCCCGCCCACCAGCAGCGGCATTTTGCCGCAGGCGGTTATCGCCTCCATCTCGTGAAGTGCATCGACACGGAAATCCGCGGCCGTATAGATCTCGGCAGGATCGCGAATATCGATCAGCCGATGTGGCGCTCGTGCCAGCTCGTCGGCAGAAGGCTTGGCCGTACCGATATCCATGCCGCGATAGACCATCGCCGAGTCGACGCTGATCAGCTCGGCGCCGAAGCGCTGATGCAGCGCGATCGCGTTATCGGTCTTGCCGGAGGCCGTGGGGCCGAGCAGCAGAATCGCCGGCGGCCGATTATCGCGTCCCGAGCCGGTTGGCGCCGAATTATCAGGGGTCTCGTCGTTCACGCGATCACCATCCTCGTGCGCACGGGCGCCTTAGATCACTGGCCACGGAGAAACAGCTTGTCGAGCTGCGTCATCGACATTTCGGTCCAGGTGGGCCGGCCATGATTGCACTGACCGCTGCGCTCGGTGCGCTCCATGTCGCGCAGCAGCGCGTTCATTTCGGGCAGCGTCAGCAGTCGATTGGCGCGGACGCTGCCGTGGCAGGCCATGGTACTGAGCAGCTCGTTGATGCGCGTCTCGAGCCGGTCAGAGCGGCCATAGCGCTCGAGATCGCCGAGCATGTCGCGGATCAGCGGTTCGATATCGGCGTCTGCCAGCAGCGCCGGCACCTGGCGGATCAACAGCGTTTCGGGACCGGCGGCATCGAGCGACACTCCCAGCCGGGCAAACGCCTCGCGTTCCTGTTCGGCGACTTCGGCCTCGCCGGCACTGACCGCCATCGATACCGGCACCAGCAGCGGTTGCGCGTCGAGTGCACCGGCGTGAATCTGTTGTTTCATGCGTTCGTAGACGATGCGCTCGTGGGCGGCGTGCATATCGACGATCACCATACCCCGCTCGGTCTGCGCCAGAATGTACACGCCGTGCAGCTGGGCCACCGCGTAGCCCAGCGGGGGTGCCTGGGTATCATCGGTTTGCGCAAGCGTCGTCACCGCCGCTGCCGGCCGCTCCCCGAGCGCCACATCGGCGGCCTCACCGCCGGGCGCACCTGCACCATCGGCACGTGGAGTGAGCAACGACGATTCGTGATCCGGATGCAGCGCGTGGTAGCCGGCCATGAATTCGCGGATTCGCTGGGCGGCAGGACGATCCGCCCGCTGCGCCTCCGAGCCGGACGAATACGACCCTCCCGCCCCTTCTCGGTGTTGCCCGGCCAGGGACATGCGTTGCTGCTGCCAGTCCGAACTGCCTTGGGTAGCGCCATCCGGGCCGACCAGCGGGCTATTCGCCTGCCCTTGGTCGACGCTCGCCGACTCGTCGCCGGCGCCCGCCTCGCTGTCGTTGGGCTTTACCGAAGCCAAGGCGCGATGCAGGCTCGAAAACAGGAAGTCGTGAACCAGACGGCCATCGCGAAAGCGCACTTCATGCTTGGTCGGATGCACGTTGACGTCCACCACCCGCGGGTCGAGCTCCAGATACAGCACGAACACCGGGTGGCGCCCATGGAACATCACGTCACGATAGGCCTGACGAATGGCGTGTGCGACCAGGCGGTCCCTGACGATACGGCCGTTGACGAAGAAGTACTGCTGATCGGCCTGCGCCCGCGAATAGGTCGGCTGGCCAACCCAGCCCCACAGCCGGAGCCCCGTCGCTTCCAGGTCGACGAACAACGCTTCGTTCAGAAAGCGTTTGCCCAGCATCGCGCTGATGCGACGCTCGCGTCCGGCCTGATCCACCGCCACGCCGGGCAGCTGATGCACCACTTTCTGGTTGTGACGCAGCAGCCAGGTGATGTCGAAACGCGATAGCGCCAGGCGCCGAAAGGCCTCTTCGACGTGGCCGAATTCGGTCTTTTCGGTACGCAGGAACTTGCGCCGTGCCGGCGTATTGAAAAACAGGTCGCGAATCAGTACCGAGGTGCCGCGGGGATGCGGCGCCGGCGTGACCCGGGGCTCCATCTGCCGGCCTTCGGCGACGACACGCCAGCCCCCCGACGGATCATCGGCAGCATTGGAGATCAACTCCAGACGCGATACCGAGCTGATCGATGCCAGCGCTTCGCCGCGAAAGCCCAGACTGGCAACGTCTTCCAGATCGTCGAGCGAGGCGATCTTGCTGGTGGCGTGGCGGGATAGCGCCAGTGGCAGATCGTCCGCGCCGATGCCGATGCCGTCGTCGCGCACCCGGATCAATCGCGAACCGCCCGCCTCGAGCTCGACCTCGATGCGTCGGCTACCGGCGTCGATGGCGTTCTCGACGATCTCCTTGACCACCGAGGCCGGCCGCTCGACCACCTCCCCGGCGGCAATCTGGTTGGCCAGCCGGGGATCGAGAATGCGGATGCGTGATGACTCAGCCATCGGCAAACTCCCGTCCGTTACTACGCTCCCGAGCAGAACTCGGCCTCATGGAATGGTCAACACCTGACCCACCCGAAGAATATCGCTGTCCAGCCCGTTGGCCTGCTTCAGCGCCTTCATGCTGATGCGATGACTGGACGCCACCTGGGACAGCGTATCGCCGCCCTTGACGCGATACTCGTTACTGGCGCTGCCGCGACCCTGATCGCGCTGCCACGCCAGCAGGCTCGAGGGCGGCGGATGCTGCTTGAAGTGCGCCACGATACCCTCGTAGATGGCCTGGGCCAGCTTGGCCTGGTGCGCCGACGACTTGAGCTGTGCCTCTTCGCGCGGATTGGAGATGAAGCCGGTTTCGACCAGCAGTGACGGAATATCCGGCGATTTCAGCACCACGAAGCCCGCCTGCTCGACGCTGGACTTGTGCAGCTTGTTGATTCGCCCGAGCTGGTCGAGCACCTGACCGCCCGTCGCCAGCGAGTCGTTCATCGTCGCGGTCATGGTCAGGTCGAGCAGCACGCCGCGTAGCACCTCGTCCTTGTCATCGAGGCTGAGACTGCCGTCGACGCCGCCGATCAAGTCGGACTGGTTCTCGCTGGCCGCCAGCCAACGCGCGTTCTCCGAGGTCGCGCCACCTTGAGACAGGGCATAGACCGAGCTGCCATAAGGCTGCCTGCTGCGCACCGCGTCGGCGTGAATCGAGACGAAGAAATCCGCTTTCTGCTGGCGGGCGATCAGAGTGCGCTGACGCAAGCCAACGTAATAGTCACTGTCCCGGGTCAGAAACGCCTTGAACCCCGGCGTCTGGTCGAAGCGCTGCTTAACCTTGCGGGCGATCTGCAGCACGATATCTTTCTCGTGCGTACCGTCCGGCCCCGAGGCGCCGGGATCCTCGCCCCCATGACCGGGATCGACGGCAACGATGATGTCGCGCTTGGGGTGGGGCTGCGCTTCGGCGGTCGATGCCACCGCTTCGGCCTTCTGCGGGTTACCCTCGGCAACCGCTTCGGTCTGTGCCCGCTTCGCGGCAATCTCCTGATCGCGGATCATCGCCTCGATGGGATCGATGGGATCCTTGACCGCGCTGGCGCCAGGATAATCGAGATCGACCACCAGGCGATCGCTGTACTGCTCGTTGGGCGGCAGGGTGAAACTCTTGGGAACGACGGCGCGGTCGACATCGAGGACGACACGCAACCCGCCACTTTCGCGCACGCCGGTGCGCACCTTGGAAATGGCGCTGTCGTCCAGCTCGAGCTTGTCGATGTCGAAGTTCAGATCGGTGCGGTCGAGATCGATGACGACTCGATCGGGATTATCGAGAGTAAAGACATTGGCGTTGACCGGCCCCGACATGTCGAACACCAGCCTCACGTGATCCGGTGCCGACCACAAGCGCAGGTTATCCACGTTGACCGCCTGGGCCTGGCCGACAACCCCAAGACAGCACAGCGAGGCCAGTGCGACCATCAACCGACGACCGATTTCGAAATTCCTGATCCGATCGCCGCCGCGTCGAATCCACCCCGTCACGCAGGTCACCAGCAGCAGCGTCAGTGGCAGCAGCGCCCTCAAAACGCCAACACGGTATCGCGTCGAGACATCGCACGGGAAAGTCGCGGTCGTGGGCGATATCTCTCGAACATCTTTCAGCATTCATCTTCCTTGTGACTGACGGGTACTTCACCGCTCATCGAATCGCGCAAATCCACCGGCAGGCTGGCCAGCACGGCGTGCCCACGCGGGCTCCGCGCCCTTGCCAGCGCTTGGCGGCCACCAGCCACCACCTCGAGATGGAGCTCCAGGTCCGGCACCGGCAACCAGCCAGCGCCGCGGCTGGGCCATTCGATCAGACACAACGCGTCGCCGCCAAGCATGTCGCGCGCACCGATGAACTCCAGCTCCTCGGGATCGCCCAGGCGATAGAGATCGAAATGGTAGACGCAGCCTGTGGCGGTCTCGTAGGGCTCGACGAGTGTATAGGTCGGGCTCTTGACGGCGCCGGCATGACCACAGGCACGCAGTATGCCCCGCGCCAGCGTGGTCTTGCCGGCGCCGAGATCACCGATCAGGTGAACCTGGCCGCGACCGGCCAGCGCCCGGCCCAGGGATTCTCCCAAGGCTACCTGGGCGGCTTCATCGTTGAGAATGATCGGCATGACTCGGAAATGGTTGAGGGTTGGCCAAAGTTCGCGCATAGGATGCCAGATCGGTCGCCAGCAAACCACGCTCGCCGCCATCCAGGGCGGCAGCGTCGGCCGCCAACGCATGCAGCAGCACCCCGACCCTCGCCGCCTCGCCGAGCGAGGAGAGCTGAACAACGAGCCCGGCAATGATGCCGGTCAGCGCATCGCCCATGCCACCACTGGCCATGCCGGGGTTGCCGAACGGGCAAAGCGTGAGCCGTTCGCCGTCGTAGACCAGCGTGCCCGCGCCCTTGAGTACGATCGTCCCGCCCCATCGCCGCTGCAGGGCAACGACGACGCGACGCCGATCCTGCTGAACCTCGGCGGTGGAAATCCCCAACAGCCGCCCTGCCTCGCCGGGATGCGGCGTCAGGATCCAGTCGTCGCGGCGGCGCTGGGTCGCATCGCGCGCCAGCAGATTGAGCGCGTCGGCGTCGACCACGCAAGGTTTGCCTGCCGCGAGCACGCTCTGCAGCGCCGCTTGGCCCCAGGCATCGCTGCCGATTCCCGGGCCAACGGCGAGAATATCAGCGCCCTCGACCAGCGGTTCGAGGTCCGGCGCACCGCGCACGCCTCGCGCCATGATTTCGGGAAACCGGGTCAGGCTGGCCGAGACATGCGCGGCATCGGTGGCCAGGCTGACCTTGCCCGCTCCGACCCGCGCCGCCATCTCGCTGGTCATCAGCGCGGCGCCGCCCATGCCCGGCGCCCCGGCTACCACCAGCACGTGGCCGTGACTGCCCTTGTGGCTATTGGGTGATCGCGGTGGCAACGCTGCGACCAGATCCTGGCGATTCTGCCGCCAGGCGACCGGCACGATATCGCCATGCCGCAGCGGATCCACGCCGAGCGTGGCATGGATGACCTCCCCGACCACGTCGAGCGCCGCGCCGGTATGCAGCCCGAACTTGTCGCCGATGAAGGTGATCGTCAGCGTCGCCTTGATCGCCTCGGCTTCGACATGGCCGGTATCGACATCGACGCCGGACGGCACATCGATGGCCAGCACCGGGCAGCCGCTGGCATTAACCTCGACGATCGCGGCGGCATAGGGCTCGCGAGGAGCGCCTTGAGCGCCGGTACCCAGCATCGCGTCGATCATCAGCTCGCCGTCGAGGGTCAGCCCATTTTCCCACGCTACCGGCACGACACCGGCCTCTGCTGCCAGCGCTGCCGCTTTCCGCGCGCTGCCCTCGAGCTCGGCAACCGGCTTGAGAGCCACCAGATCGACCATCAGACCATCGGCGACGGCCAGCGCCGCGATGACATAACCGTCGCCACCATTGTTGCCACCGCCGCACAGCACGCAGAGACAACGTAGCTGAGGCCATCGGGCGCGCAGCGTGTCGTAGGCCGATTCACCGGCACGCCGCATCAACGCGAAGCTGTCGCCCTCGGCTTCGAGGGCTCGGCGATCCAGTTCGCGCACCTGATCGGCAAGATAAAGCGGGCGCTGAGAGAAAGAGGCGGACATCGTGACTCCTGTCGTCTTCCAAAAATTGCAGATGACCCCGGAGGCCATGGATAAACGCAACCCGTGATGAACGGTGCTGCCGAACGCCAATGCGGACGACGTTCGGCTGACGTCAAACTGAAGAGTGGTGTAGGGTAGCGCCCCATCCCCATCAGCGTTTCGGCGGTATGTCACAGCCACCCAGCATCGATCTCAATGAGCTCGCCTCACGCATCAAGCAGTGGGGACGAGAACTCGGCTTCCAGGCGACCGGTATCACGGATACCGATCTGTCGAACCATGAGCGCTACCTGCAGCGCTGGCTGGAAGCCGGGCATCACGGCGAGATGCACTACATGGCCAAGCACGGCAACAAACGCACGCGGCCTCAGGAGCTCGTGCCCGGAACGTTACGCGTGATCAGCGCGCGCATGGATTATCTGCCGCCCGAGGTCGAAACCACCAAGATACTCGGACAACCGCAGAAAGCGTATGTTTCACGCTACGCCCTCGGCCGCGACTATCACAAACTGATCCGCAAGCGTCTCGATCAACTGGCCCGCAGAATCGAGGACAAAGTCGGCGAGATCGGCTACCGCGCCTTTGTCGACTCGGCGCCGGTGATGGAGCGCGCTTTGGCCCAAAAGGCCGGGCTCGGCTGGTTCGGCAAGAACGCCATGCTGCTCAACCCCCAGGCAGGTTCGCTGTTCTTTCTCGGCGAGCTGTATACCGATCTGCCGCTACCGGTGGACCCGCCCTTCGAACGCGATCACTGCGGTTCCTGCTCCAGCTGTCAGACGGCCTGCCCGACGAACGCCATCATCGACGACAAAGTGATCGACGCCCGTCGCTGCATCTCGTATCTGACCATCGAGCTCCACGGCAGCATCCCCACCGAGTTTCGCCGGGCCATGGGCAATCGTGTCTACGGCTGCGACGACTGCCAGCTGTTCTGTCCTTTCACCCGCTTCACCCGCGCCAGCACCGAGCCGGATTTCGCCCCGCGCCACGACCTCGACCGGGCCGAGCTGATCGACCTGTTCGCCTGGAGTGAGATCGAATTTCTCAAGCGCACCCAAGGTAGTCCGATCCGACGCATCGGCTATCAGCGCTGGCTGCGCAATCTCGCCATCGGGCTGGGTAATGCGCCCTGGAGCGAGCGCGTCGAGAGCGCGCTCCGGGCGCGTCTCGCCTACCCGTCCGATCTGGTGCGCGAACATGTGCGCTGGGCGCTGGAAGAGCAACGCACCAAGCGCGAGGCACGGATCGCCAGCGCCTGATGTCTTGCGACGATGCCGGGGCCAGCGTTCAGCTCGGCAACTTGAGGAAAGTCTCGCGATAGTGCTTGAGTTCCGCCAACGATTCGCGAATGTCATCCAGCGCCTGATGCGTGTTCTGCTTGGTGAAGCTGCTCGCCGCCGCCGGGTTCCAGCGCTTGGCCAGCTCCTTCAACGTCGAAACATCCAGATTGCGGTAATGAAAGAAATTGTTGAGCGCCGGCATCTCCCTCTCCATGAAGCGGCGATCCTGATGCACGCTGTTGCCGCATACCGGCGAGCTGCCGGGCTCGACGTAGGTCGCCAGAAATTCCAGCGTACGGCGCTCCGCTTCCGAGGTATCGACGGTGCTTTCACCAACTCGTTGGATCAGGCCGGATTCGCCGTGGGTCTTCTGGTTCCAGGCATCCATGCCTTCGAGCAGCGACGCCGGCTGGTGCACGGCCAGTACCGGCCCCTCGGCGATCAGGTTCAGGTCGCCATCGGTGATCAACGTTGCCACCTCGATGATGCGCTCTCGATCGGGATCGAGACCGGTCATTTCCAGATCGATCCAGACCAGCAGGTCACGGCGGGCGCTTGAAGTGGATGGGTCAGACATGAACGACTCCAGGTTGGTGTCGCCCGGCAAGGAACGCGGGCGGACACGGCAAGACGGTAAAGGCTACAATGCCCGCCATTCTACCCCCAGGGCACAACGGGAGAGCAAACCCATCCGCCAGACAACGACAACCATGAGTCATCATAAGCCATGAGCCGCCGCAAACTGACCCGCCAACAGCGCTGGCGTGTGGAGAAGATCCAGGCAGAACGCAGCGAACGAGCGTCAAAAAAGGACGAGCGCGACAGCGGCCGCCTCGATGCCGGCGAATACGGCAGCGAGCGCCCCGGCCGGGTCGCCGCGCACTTCGGCCGTTCGCTGGAGGTCGAATCCGTCGAAGACGATCAGATTCGCCTCCACCGCTGCCACCTGCGCGCCAATCTCGAAGGGATGGTGACCGGCGACCAGGTGATCTGGCGTCAGGCCAACGATGGCAGCGGCGTGGTAGTTGCCCGGGGCGAGCGCCACAGCGTGCTCGAGCGCCCCGACACCCACGGCCAGTTGCGCCCGGTTGCCGCCAATATCGATCAGATCCTGATCGTCGTCGCGGTCGAACCGGAACCGCATCCCAACCTGATCGATCGTTATCTGGTCGCCGCCGAGAGCACCGGCATTCCGCCGGTGCTGGTGCTCAACAAGAGCGACCTGCTACCCGACGAGGGCGGCGCGCTGCGCGACTGGCTGAGACGCTACGATGCGCTGGGCTACCCGCTGATCGAAGCCTCGGCACGCGGCGAGCACGGCCTCGACGCCCTGCACGGTCAACTGGCAAATCGCACTTCGGTATTCGTCGGCCAGAGCGGCGTCGGCAAATCGTCGTTGATCGACAAGCTGCTTCCCGAGGAGACGCTGCGGATCGGCGAGCTGTCGACGGACACCCGCAAGGGCAAGCACACCACCACCACCGCCCGGCTCTATCCGTTACCTCCTGCGGAGAATCTCGACGTAACCGAAGCCGAAGGCAGTCGACGAGGCGATCTGATCGACTCCCCCGGGATCCGCGAGTTCGGCCTGTGGCATCTCGACGAGCGCGAACTGGCCGAAGGCTTTATCGAATTCCGACCCTATCTCGGCCACTGCCGATTCCGTGACTGCCGCCATCGGCAGGAACCCGGTTGCGCCCTGCTGGGTGCCGTCGAACGTGGCGATATCCATCCTCAACGTTTCGCCAGTTTTCAGCGCATCAGAGACGACATCGCCGCGTCCTGAGACGCGGCGATATCTGATCATCCATAAATGCCTGAGCTGACTCATTCAAACAGTACCAGGTCACCACTGACGAAGCCGCTACCGTCCTCCTGCACGTTACTCTTGAGGGGCAAGCCCCTCAAACTCCCCTTTTTGACGCCACAGAACGGCGGACTCCGAACGCTAGAGCGTCTGCGCTCGGGTCGGCGCGAAAGGGCATCCTGCCCAACGCGCCTCTCGCGTCATCCATGACGCGAGACCCGGCTCGACGCTCTGCGTTCAGCGCCGTTCTGGAAGGCGTCTAGGGTGCGAGACTTCGAGCAAATCAACTAGGCTCATAAATGCAACGCCGCGCCCTGAGACGCGGCGATTGCTTAAGAGCGGCCTGAGCGCAGGCCGTCTGGATCAGCCCTCGAACAACATCAAAATGGACAGGAAGAACAGCACCCACATCGCCGGGCGCACTTCCTTCGACTTGCCCACGCCGACCTTGACCACCACGAAGGTCAGAAAGCCGAACACCACCCCGTGGGTGATCGAATAGGTCAGCGGGATCAACATCATCGCCACGAAGGCCGGAATGGCATCGTCGTACTGCTGCCAGTCGATGGTCCGGATCGGTGACAGCATGAATACGCCGACCATGATCAGCGCCGGCGCGGTAGCGATGGCCGGAACCAGCGCCAGCAACGGTGACAGAAACAAAAACGGCAGGAACAGTAGTCCCGCGACTACGGCGACCAAGCCTGAACGCCCGCCCTGGCTGATACCCGCGGCGGATTCGACGTAGGCATTGGCCGGGCTGGTGCCTAGCGGCGCGGAGATCAATGCCGAGGCCGCGTCCACCATCATCGAGCGGCGAATGTTGCGCGGCTCGCCGTCAGCGTCGAGCAGGTTGCCCGCCTGACACACGCCGATGAAGGTCGACATCGCATCGAAGAAGGTGGTGAACAGAATCACGAAGATGAACGGCCAGTAGGCGATCGACAGCGCGCCGAGGAAATCGACCTGCCCCATGGCGCCGAAATCGGGCCAGGCGAAGATGCCGTGGAAGTTGACCAGTGTCGGCGAACCGGTGGGCGACATGGCGCTGGCGTCGCCCCACAGACGACCGATGGGAATGGCGATGATCGTGGTGACGACGATACCCAGAATCAGCGCACCCTGCAGGCGTTTTGCCACCAGTACCGCGGTGATGCCGAGACCGATCAGAAAGGTGACCAGGGTCGGCGTCATCTCGCCGAGGCCGACCACCGTGGCCGGGTTGGAGACCAGCATGCCGGCATTGACCAGCCCGATCACGGTGATGAACAGCCCGATACCGCAGGCGATGGCGTGGCGCAGGGTCGCCGGGATCGCATCGACCACGTAGCGACGCACGTTGAACAGCGCCAGAATCCCGAACAGCACCCCGGACCAGAACACGCAGCCCAGCGCCGTCTGCCATTCGATACCCGCGCCCAGCACCATGGTGTAGGTGAACAGCGCATTGATGCCCATGCCCGGTGCGACCAGGATCGGGTTGCGCGCATAGAGACCCATCATCACGCTGCCGAAGAAACTGATCAGCACGGTGGCGGTCAGCGCGCCGGCGAACGGTACACCCGCACTGGAAAGGATCGAGGGGTTGACCACGATGATGTACATCGCCGCCAGGAAGGTCGCGATGCCCGCCAGCACCTCGGTTTTGACCGTCGTTCCCAGCGAGCGCAGAGAGAACATTTTTTCAAGCACGCAGCAATCTCCTGGCAATCATGATTGTTATTGGTAACGCGAGTCGCGTCGGTAAATTTTGTATACGAAACTGGTTCCAATAAAAAGGTCCGGGAGCCATTCCGTTCAAAAATACATCCCGCCCGATTTTACGGCCAACCGGACCGGCGTATTGGCACCACTATCGAGCGGCGCGCAGTATAACGAATCCTTCCGTTGCCGCCACCCGCCTGCTATCGGGTCGCTACCCGAGGAGGGAGCGTGTGTGCCATCATCGTAGCCATCGCCGCATGACGATCACGACACAAACGATCACGACAGGAGTCACCGCTCATGAGCTCGGAAATTCCTCAGTTGCCGCTGATTGTGGATCCGGCCACGCTTGCGCAACATCTCGAAGATCCACACCTGCTGATCATCGATGTTCCGCTCAAGGCCGAAAGCTACGAATCGGGTCACGTGCCGGGTGCGATCTTCCTCGAGTCCCGTCGCCTACTGGCCGGCTCGGGCGAAGTGCCCAACGATGTGCCTTCCGAAGCCGCCCTGAGCGCGCTGTTTTCCGAACTTGGGCTGACCCCGGAGACCCATGTCGTCGCCTATGACGACGAGGGCGGCGGCTGGGCCGGGCGTCTACTCTGGACGCTGGAACTGATCGGGCATCGTCGTTACTCGTATCTCAACGGCGGCATTCACGCCTGGCGTGCCGACGGTCAGCCGGTTGCCACGACGCCGGCAACACCCACCGCCAGCGAATACGAAGCGGCCTATCTCAACCCTCGAGCCCAGATCCGGCGCGAGGAGCTGATCGAGCGTCTCGACGACCCAGATCTCGCGATCTGGGACGCCCGTTCCGATGAAGAGTACCGGGGCATGAAGGGCGATAATCGTAAGCTTGGGCATATTCCCGGCGCGGTCAATTTCGACTGGCTGGACGTGATGGATAAAGATCGCGACCTGCGTCTTCGCGACTATGCGGAGCTTGTCACCGAACTGGAAGCTCGCGGCCTGACCCAGGCCAAGGAGATCGTCACCCACTGTCAGACCCATCACCGCAGCGGGCTAACCTGGCTCGCCGCCAAGGCGCTCGGTTATGACAACGTTCGCGCCTACCCCGGCTCGTGGAAGGAATGGGGCAATCGCGACGATACCCCCGTCGAGAAATAGTACGAGTCGCTCGTAGCTCGTAGCTCGTAGCTCGTAGCTCGTAGCTCAGTCTATTGCGCGGACCGGGGACTCTCGCTACCTTGTCCGCCTTTCAGCTTATCCGTCTTCAAGCGGGTCTCTCTTCCAATATCGGGGTCGTCATCGTGGATCGCCAGGAACTCTTCGCCAGAATTCAGTACCCGCTGCCCCAGCATGCGATCTCGCGACTGATCGGCCAGCTCGCCGATTGCCGGATCGCCGCGGTCAAGGACCTGTTCATTCGCCGCTTCATCGACACCTACGGCGTTGACATGAGCCAGGCCTTGGAGCCGGATCCGACCCGCTACGCCTGCTTCAACGATTTCTTCACCCGCGCCCTCAAACCCGACGCTCGCCCCATCGGCGAAGGGCTGGTATCGCCGGCCGACGGCGTGCTTTCGCGCTACGGGCGTATCGAACACGGCACCCTGATCCAGGCCAAGGGCCAGACCTACTCGCTTAGCGCACTGCTCGGCGGCGATGTCTCGCGCGCGGCGCCGTTCCGTCAGGGCAGCTTCGCCACGGTCTACCTCGCGCCGAAGGACTATCACCGCGTCCACATGCCGATGACCGGCACCCTGCGCGAGATGACCTACGTGCCGGGACGGCTGTTTTCGGTCAACAGCGCCACCGCCAACCATGTTCCCGGACTGTTCGCTCGTAACGAGCGGCTGGTGTGTATCTTCGATACCGAACACGGGCCGTTGGCCATGGTGCTGGTCGGCGCGATGATCGTCGCCGCGATCGAGACGACGTGGGCCGGCCAGGTCACCCCGTTGAGCGGACGCGTCCAGACCACCCGTTTCGATGAGCCGATCGTGATCGAGAAAGGCGAGGAGATGGGCCGCTTCAAGCTCGGCTCCACCGTAGTGATGTGCCTGGGCCGCGAAACCGCGTTTGGGAATTTCGACCCCGAGGGCAACCCGATCAGCATGGGCCAGACGATGGGCGCACTGCCCGGCGCCATCTAAAACACCCATTCAATCTATGGACACTTCAGGGAGCATGCAATGCCACTGGAAATCTCCCGCAACGTGTCGATCCCCGACAACGAGATCGAGCTCATCGCGGTTCGCGCGCAAGGCGCCGGGGGCCAGAACGTCAACAAGGTCTCCTCGGCGATTCACCTGCGCTTCGACATCCGTGCCTCGAGTCTACATCCCGGCTTCAAGGAAAAACTGCTGGCGCTCAGTGACCGACGTATCACCCGCGACGGCGTCGTCGTGATCAAGTCACAGGAGCACCGTACCCAGGAGCTCAACCGGGATGCCGCGCTGGTCCGGCTCAAGCAGCTGATCAAACCCGTGCTCTACGGCGACAAGCCGCGGCAGGCAACCAAGCCCAGCCGTAACGCCAAACGCAAGCGCGCCGATAGCAAGACCCGCCAGGGTCAGAAAAAGCGTCTGCGTGGCCGCGTGGATGATTGAGCCGGTGGGCTGATAGAAGCCAGTCGATACTGGCTTCATCTGATGTACTCGGTTCACTGCTCCACTCCGCTCAGAACCTCCTCCTTCCGAGCATTACTTCCCAACGTTTCCTTCCCAACAAATTCTTCCAAAACATTGCCGTCCCAACGCCGTCTTCCGAGAGTTGACGCTTGAGCGTTGCGCTCGGCGCAATGGTGATCCTCCTTCACCGTGGATTATCGCTCCCACTCGATTGGCCTATCTTGATAAGTGTCGAGCTCGGCTCGTCGCGTGTGTTCCGCTGAATTTTTCATCATGAATTCCAGAGAGGAGAACGGTCATGAGTTTCATCACCACCCAAGACGGCACCCGCATCGCCTACAAGGATTGGGGCGAGGGCCAACCCATCGTTTTCTCGCACGGCTGGCCGCTCGCCGGAGACGCCTGGGATGCCCAGATGCTGTTCTTCGGTCACAACGGTTACCGTGTCATCGCCCACGACCGACGCGGCCATGGGTTCTCGGATCAGCCATGGCAAGGTAACGACATGGATCAGTACGCCGATGATCTGGCGGAACTGATCGACCAGCTCGACCTGCAGGAGATGATCATGATCGGCCACTCGACCGGCGGCGGTGAAGTGGCCCACTACATCGGTCGGCATGGTTCCAGACGCGTTGCCAAGGTCGTGCTGGTCGGCGCTGTGCCGCCGTTGATGCTGAAGACGGATAGCAACCCTGAAGGCACTCCGCTGGAAGTTTTCGACGACATTCGCCAGGGCACCGCCCTCAATCGCTCCCAGTTTTTCAAGGATCTCACCCTGGCCTTCTACGGATTCAATCAGGACGGCGTGGAAACCAACGAAGGCCTGCGCGAATCGTTCTGGCGCATGGGTATGCAAGGCGGCATCAAGGCCGAATACGACTGCATTCGCGAGTTTTCTGAGATCGACTACACCGAAGACTTAGAGCGAATCGATAAGCCAACGCTGGTGATCCACGGCGACAGCGATCAGATCGTGCCGATTGCCGCATCCGGCGAGAAAACCGCCAAGATCGTGGCCGATGCGGAGCTAAAGGTGTATCCGGGAGGTAGCCACGGCCTGGCCCAACTCGAGGCGGAGCGGTTCAATCAGGACGTGCTCGAGTTTATTCGACGCTGAACTCGGCAGGCGTGCTGAACACCAACCCCATAGAAGCGGCCCAGGTGGGCCGTTTTCGTAGCCTCACGAGAGGCGTTCACAAGCCGCTGTCGCGATCCCAGTAGGGCGGCGACCCAAAGCACTCGACCAGGAAATCGATAAAGACACGGACCTTTCTCGACGATCGCCGAGTCGGGTGATAGACGGCGTAGATGCCGCCCTCCTGCCCTACCTCGGACACATCGGCCTTCCAGGCTGGCAGCACTGAGCGCAAGCGTCCGGCTTCGATATCGGCGCCGATCAGCCAGCACGGCATTAGGATCATGCCCAGCCCGCCGACGGCGGCTTCGCGCAACACCTCGGAGCTGTTGGCCTGCAGACTGCCATCGACGCAGATACTCGTCTCGCTGGGCCCCGAGAAGTACCAGGTACGCCCGCCAGCACCGTAGGCGAACGTCAGACAGTTATGCGCCGACAGATCCGCCGGGGCACGAGGTTCGCCGCGCTCGCCAAGATAATCCGGGCTCGCGCATAGCATGCGGTGATGAGGCGAAATCCGCCGAGCGACTACGCTCGGCGCCTCGACATGACCGAGCCGAATCGCCAGATCCAGACGCTGACCGACCAGATCGGCAACTTCGTCGGAGAGCATCAGTTGCAGGCTGATATCCGGATAGCGACGCGTGAACTCGGACACGAACGGTGCGACATGCAGGCGTCCAAAAGCCACCGGCAGACTAAGGCGCAGCTGTCCTCGCGGCGGTCCGGAACGCTCGCTGACTTCCAGATTGGCGTTTTCCAGATCGCTGAGAATGCGCGTGACATGGTCATAATACGCCTCGCCGGCACCTGTCAGCGTGACTTGCCGCGTCGAGCGGTTCAGCAGCGGTGTCGCGAGACTGCTTTCCAGCGCATCGACCTGTCGCGTCACCGAGGAGGTGGCAACGTTCATACGACGCCCTGCCGGCGCGAAACCACCGGCGTCGACCACCGCGACGAATGCCTTCAAGGCTGCAAACGTATCCATGCTGTCCTTACGTGGGTTCGTTCGATATCAGTACAAAATCACCCCTGATGAGTGATGACCGGCGCGATACGCTACTTTCAGTGATGCTCCTGCAGGTAGCGATGAACGAAGGATACCGCCATGGCACCCTCTCCGACCGCCGACGCCACGCGCTTGATCGAGCCGTGCCGAACGTCTCCGGCCGCGAAGGATCCTGGCACGCTCGTTTCCAGATAGAAAGGCTGGCGCTTGAGTGGCCAGCCGGCCGGCGGCTGGCCATGGGTCAGTAGATCCGGCCCCGTCACCAGATAGTTGGACGCATCGCGCACGATTGAGGTGTCCATCGCCCAGTCGGTGTTGGGCTCTCCACCGATACAGACGAAAAGCCGGCTCGCTGACTGTCGATGCTCGCTTCCGTCCTTGCGGTTGCACAACGTCAGCCCCTGAAGCACCGGCGATTGATGCGCCGATGCCCCGTGTAGCGCCGATACCTCGGTGTCATAGATAACATCCACGTTATCCCGCGCTTCGATGCGCTCGACGAGATATTGCGAGAGCGTTGCCGATAACTGGCTGCCGCGTACCAGCATGGTGACGCGGCTGGCGTAGTTGGCAAAATGCATCACCGCCTGCCCTGCCGAATTCCCCGCGCCGACGACGAATACATGCTCGTTCGAGCAGTAAGGCGCCTCCGCCGCCCCGGCACCGTAGAAGAGCCCGCGACCGAGATAGCGCGCTTCATCGGCAACCCCCAGCCGCCGATACTCGACACCGGTCGCACAGATGTTCGATTTCGCCGTTAGAGACTCGCCATCGGCAAGCCGAACGTGGATGTGATCGTTATCGAAGTGCGCCTTGACGCCCTCGCTCATCATGACCAGCTCAGCGCCGAACTTAACCGCCTGCTGCCGAGCGCGATCCGCAAGATCCGCGCCGGAGGTACCATCGGGAAAACCCAGGTAATTCTCAATCATCTAGCTCGTGCCGGCCTGCCCACCAGCGGCGTGGCGCTCAATGAGCACCGTTCTGAGACCTTCTGACGCTGCATAAACCGCAGCGCTCAACCCGGCCGGCCCGGCGCCATAGATCGAGACATCATACTCGCGGTAGCGCGGCAGAGTGATTCGTCCCAGGCCGGCGGCGATTGCCTTCAAATCAGGCGCGAACAGCCTCTCTTGCCCGGCGATATCGACGATGGGGAAGCGCAGTTCACCCACATTGGACAACCCTAACCGCTCGACACATTCGGCTTCGCTACTGAGCCGGACCCACTCAAACGGTACCAGCGTACGGCTCAGATAGTCGCGAATGTCATAACCTTCGGCATTGCCCGCCAGACCATAGAGCGTCACCGCTACGTCTTCGCCCACTGTTCGTTCCGACATTCCATCACCTCCCGGTCATCAGCCCATTCGGTTATCAGTCCACACGGCTATCAAATCACGTAGCTCTCAACGTACGTAGCTTTCAACTCACACAGCTATTAGCCCACCCGGCTGGGCGCGGTTGTGAACATGAGATGGTTACCGGCACGAGTACCCTGATAGTAAAGACTTCGGCCGAGCATGATCTGTCCGGGTTCCCATTTCGCGAGCGCCTGGTCGATATCGTCCGGCCAGCGGCGCAGAGCCTCACTCAGCGACATTGCATTGGCGGCCGCCTTGGACGTACTCGCCGCGGTATGCGGACGCGGGATAAAGGCTGCATCACCCAGCAGCGCTACGCGGCCCTTGACCATGGAGTCGACAGTGAGATCCCGGATCGCCTGCGCAAACGGCGCCTGGGTGGCCAGTACCAAATCCCGGAACGGCGGTGGCAATAAACGACGAGCATCATCATGAACATGCGCTATCCAGCGTTCAGCCAGTTTGCCTTCCGGCATGGAAAAGCCACGCTCACGTCCGTCGCGATCGGTCATGATGTCGCGCAACATGTCGTCATCGGCAACGCGATACCACACGAAGTTGTACAGACGATGGCCCTCGCGGGTGTCGCTGCCTTCGCCCGGCACCAGATATCCCAGCATGTGAGAGCCCGCGCTATTGGCGAAGCCGAAATCGCCATGCAGCCATTCCTTCGCCGTCGGCGGCATGTCATTCTCCGGCACCAGCCCACGCCACGCCAGATAGCCCGCATAGCTTGGCTGGTTATCCGGCCATAGCAGCTGGCGAACGGTCGACCCGTTACCATCGGCTCCGATCAGCAGATCACCCGTCACCTCGCTGCCATCCTCGAAGCGCGCCGTCACCGTTCCTGCAGCCTCGTCCTGAGCGATCTCGATCAGCCGTTTACCCTGATGATAATGGGCTTCGCCGAACTGCCGCCGCATGGTGGTGTAGATCAGTGACCATGACGTCTGAGTCTGGGGGGAAAGTTGCTTACTGAGCACGCTTCCATCGGATCGAAACACCGTGCGATAGCGGGAGTGCACGCCGAGGTCTATCTTGCTCGGATCGACGCCCGCCGCTTCGAACACCTCAACCACCTCCGGTTGCAGCACGATGCCACCGCCACGGCTATCGAGATCCTGTTCGGAGCGCTCGAAAATATCGACCTCCCAACCCGCCTTGCGCAGCATGTTGCCGGCAAACAACCCGCCTAAAGAGCCGCCGATGACGATGGCACGCTGGCTCCGTCCGCTAACTTGAGTGGCCATGATCACGCCTCCTGACGAATGCGGGCGGCAGCATTCTTCAATGCCTCTGACAGCACCTCGATTGGCTGGGCACCGCTGACGACTTGACCTTCGAATTCAAAATTCGGCACGCCACGCACACCGCCGCTGCGCAGCTGCAGCTCAATCGCCCGCAATTCATCGATACCCTCGTCGCTGGCGAGAAAGGCTTCCACTTCAGCACGCCCCAGGCCGGCACCCACCGCCAATAAGATTAAGGTCTCCCTGTCGCCGATATCCTGGCCCCGCTCGAAGTAAGCTGAGAACAGCGCATTGGCGAGCGCGGTACCGCCACCACGGCGCTGCGCGAACTGCATCAGCCGATGAGCAAGAAAGGTATTCGGAGTCTTGGTGATCGCCGGGTAGTCGAACGCGAGGTCGTCACCGTCCGCCGCCGCTTCGGTCTGCTGGTCGAGCAATTGGCTGCGCTCCCAGCTGCCGAACTTCAGCGAACGATAGATCTTGCGATCGATGCCTTCCGGCTGCATGTCGGGGTTGAGTTCGAACGGTAGCCACTCGATCGAGACATCGGTCGATTCCGGCAGATCGCGCAGTGCTGCCATCAGGCGGCGCTCGCCGATAAAGCACCAGGGGCAGATGAAATCAGAGGCAATGCGAATATGAAGGGTCATGGGATTCTCGCTCCGTGATCGATGAACCAGGCACGAGAATCAAACTATCACTGTTCAGATTCGAGATAATCGCCCCAATCTGAATATCATCGTTGTGCAGGACGCAACGGCAACTATGTATCAAACAACGGCGACTACGCATCACGCAGCGCCGTGGCGTCACCAACGCGATCATGTCAGGCCGGCAGCGTCGCCATCAATCCCGCCATCAACCGGGCGCGATCCACCAGGCTATTGATCTCGATATGCTCGTTCAGGGTATGAATGCCCGCACCGCGAACGCCTAATCCGTCGAGCGTCGGTAACCCCATCGCACCCGTGAAATTCCCATCGGAGCCGCCGCCACTGCTGGCATGGGGTAGCGGCATTTGCAGCGCATTAGCTATCAACCTGGCCTGCGCATATAGCGATAGCGTCGCCTCATCCGCTTCCCACACCGGCCGGACAACGCCGAGCTTGACCTCGAAGCCGACGCCGTCGGCATCACGCTGGTTTAGCGCCAGCATGCGCTCGATGCCGCGATCGAGATCTGCCTGGCGCTTGGCCATGCTCAGCGCTTCGCCACGGCAGCTCGTCGAGACGCAGTTGACCCACTGGCCGCCCTGCACCACGCCGACACTGAAGGTGCAATCATCGCCGGTCATCGACTCGATCTCGGGAATTCGCGCAACCATCTCGCGAATCGCCGAGTGGCCATCGGCCAACGCCGCCCCGGCATGACTAGGCCGACCGTGAGCCAGCAGATCGAAACGCGCGATCGCGTAGCGCCCGGTGACGACACCATTGCCCGCGCGTGCCGGTTCCGGCACCAGAATGTAGTGATGCTTTGCCGCCTCGCGCTCGATCAGTTCGCGGGTACCGGGGCTGCCGATCTCCTCGTCGCAGGTCAGCAGCACATGAATCGGCAGAGCGGTGTCGACGCCCGCTTTCCGCAGCGCGGCCACGGCATGAAGCGCAGCGAACGTGCCGCCTTTCATGTCGCAGATACCGGGACCGTAACAGCGACCGCCCTCGTGCCTGAACGGCAAGGTTTCCAGCGTCCCGACGGGATGCACCGTATCGAGATGCGCCATGATCAAGATACCGCCCTCCTCGCTGGCAGGATGCGGAAAGCTCGCCTTGAGGCAGTCGCCGAGCCCGGTCGGGCCGGGAATGCGCTCGACCTCAGCGCCCAGCTCGAGCAGGTCCTCCGCCGCCAGCGTCATCATGCGATTGACGGCATCGACATCGAAGGTCGGGCTTTCGCATTCGACCCAGCGCTGTAGCCCGGCCAGCATGTCATCGATATCGAATTCGAGCTTTACGAGACTCGGGGCAAGACTCATGCGCTTACCGCCCGGGACTCGGTCAGGTCCGCCAGCTCGTTGAGGCGGCGCTCGGCAACCCGTGCCAGCAGGCTCGCACCGACCGGCAGAATGCCGTCATCGAGCACGAAAGCCGGATTATGGACCGGAATATCGCCGGCATGACCCACCCAGCAGTAGGAGCCCGGCACGATCCTGAGCATGTCGGCGAAATCCTCGCTGCCCATCACCGGACGCCCGAGATCGCCCACGTTGGCCTCGCCGACGATATCCCTGGCTGCCGCTTCCAGCGCCTCGGTCTGCTCGGCATGGTTCTCCAGTACCGAGAAGATGTTGCGGATATCGACATCGATCTCGACGCCGTAGGCGTCCGCAAGCCCGGTGGCCAGCTCACGGATGCGTCCGTGGATCAGCGCGGCGACGGTGTCATCGAAGGTGCGAATGGTGCCGGAGAGCGTGGCCGACTGCGGAATCACGTTGTAGGCGGAGCCCGAGTGCAACTGCGTGATCGAGACCACGGCAGCGTCCAGCGGGTCGGTATTGCGGCTGACGATGCTCTGCATGGCCTGTGAAAGCTGGGTCGCCACCACGATCGGATCCCGTGCGTTATTGGGCTGCGCACCATGGCTGCCTCGGCCGCGAATGACGATATCGAAGAATTCCGCGCCCGCCATCGCCTTGCCGCTCATCACCCGAATCTGACCGTGATCGAGGTGCGGCGCATTGTGCAGCGCATAGATTTCGTCACAGGGAAAACGCGCGAACAGCTTTTCGGCGATCATCCGCCGCGCCCCGCCCAGCCCCTCCTCCGCCGGTTGAAAGATGAGGATCGCGCGACCGGCGAAGTCCCGGGTCTCGGCAAGATAGCGCGCCGCGCCCAGCAGCATCGTGGTGTGACCGTCATGACCACAGCCATGAAAACGGCCGGGATTTGTCGACGCAAACGGTAGCCCCGTCTCTTCATTCATGGGCAGCGCATCCATATCGGCACGCAGCCCTACGGTCTTGCCCGGCCCTCGCTGGCCGTCGATCAGGCCGATGACGCCGGTCTTGCCGATGCCGGTGTGAACCTCGAGTCCCAGCGCTTGCAGATAGGCGGCGACGATCGCGGAGGTACGCTGCTCTTCGAAACCGATTTCCGGATGGGCGTGAATGTCGTGACGAATCTCGATCAGCTCAGCGGTGAAGGCATCGATGCGGGGTAACGTCGTCATGAAAACTCCTTGCAGTGACAGTGGCGAAACGGCTCGCGAATGGTCTCTTAGGCAGGATCGGCAACCGGTACGAACGGCTGCCCCAACGGGGCGGTGCGAAGGCCGGCGCGTAACCGTTTCCAGGGCAGCATGGCGGGATCCACCGCCATTGGCCCCGGAGCGGCGCAGACCAGAATCGTCTCCGCGATCGGCGCGAAATCGGCGCGGAAATGCACCGAACTCTTGTTGACCAGAATGGCCTGCTCCAATGGTTCGATACCCACCGAACGGTACATCGCCTGATCCGCCATCTGCGCCTTGCGGCTGACCACCACGACACGTACGTCGCCGATTCGCAGGCAGGCGGATGGGCCCATGTCGAGACGCCCACCGCCGTAATAGGGGCCGGGCGCGACAAAGCGACCGTCCGAGAGCGCTTCGACCGTGAACTCAGCCTCCAGCGGCGAGTCCCCTTCCACGCCGGAATGCCCGCCGAGCGCCAGCCGGACCACCGCGCCGACGCCCGCCTCGTGCGCGGCCCTGGCCGCTGCCGAGTCGAACACGTTGCCGATCGCAGCGCGCTCCGCCCCGCAAGCGATGAGCGCTTTCAGCATGCCCATGGTGTCGGAATTCCCGCCCGCCCCCGGATTGTCCTGGGTATCGGCGATCACCACTGGCCTTGTCGCACTTTCCGCCAGCCGCATCGCCTCCCGCACGCCCGCTTCCGGCTCGAACACTCGCCCCGCGAACGCCGGCTCCTGCGCCGCTATCCTCGCCGCCAGCCGGTCGGCGGCCTGATCCGCGCTATCCGGATCGGTTCCGTACACCACGATGCAAGGGCCGCAGTCGGGAAAATCGGCGGCCGGAAAGCCGGTCAGGAATGATACCGAGGGTAGCGATTCGCTCTCCATCGCCGCCACCTCGGCATAGAGCGAGCGGCATGGTTCTTCCGCCGTGCACTGCCAGGCGATCGGCATCAGGTAATCGAGCTGACGAAACGCCTTCGCCGGCCGGCTGTTGCCCGACAGCAGCCTCGCCACGGCAGTGGCGCAGCGGGCGCCGGTTTCCGCCATGTCGATGTGCGGATATGTACGGTAAGCAATCAGCATATCGGCCTGCTCGACCATCGTCGGCGTGACGTTGCCGTGCAGATCCAGCGTGGCGACGATCGGTACGTCTTCACCCACCAGGGCCCTGACGCGACGCAGCAACTCGCCTTCGCCGTCATCGAAGTGTTGGGTGACCATGGCACCGTGCAGATCGAGATAGACGCCATCGAGGGGCATCGCCTCGTCGATGGCCGCCAACAGCCGCGCGGCAATGCGCTCGAAGGCGTCCTGCGTGACATGAGCCGACGGACTCGCCGCCGCCCAGAGCGTAGGGATCAGGCGCCATGCCCGGGCTTCGGGGGCATCGATGAAACCGCACAGACCAATATTACTGGCGGCCACCGCGTCGAAGACCGCTTCGCCCTCGCTCAGCGGTGGCGCGCCACCACCGCGCAGGAAGTCTTCATAGGTCGCCTGACTAGGCGCAAAAGTATTGGTTTCGTGGAGAAAACCACCGACGGCAATCCGGAGGTGTGACATGAAGCATTCCTTGAATCCAGTAGATCATGAAGAATCGGCGACTCGGCCATGTGGCCCCCGGCCGTTCACTGATAGACGCTGGCGGTCGATGTGGCCGTCGGAGTCTCTTCGAAGACGCGATCGAGAGGCCGGAATTCCGAAAAGTCCCAGTGCCGTCCGGGCGCCGCCAGCATCAGCGAGCGCGTGTAGGGATGTTCCGGCGAGCCCAGTACGCGCTCGGCCGGTCCATATTCCACGACCACGCCTTTCTGCATCACCATCACCTCGTCACAGATCTGGGCGGCGACACGTAGATCGTGGGTAATGAACAGCACGGCGATGCCGAGCCGTCGCTGAAGCTCGTCGAGCAGCTCGAGCACCTGGGCCTGGACCGAGACATCCAGCGCCGAGACCGCTTCGTCGGCGACCAGCACGTCGGGCTCCATCGCCAGCGCCCGCGCAATGGCGATACGCTGGCGCTGTCCACCGGAGAACTGATGGGGATAGCGATCCAGCGCATCCTTCGGCAACCCCACCAGCGCCAGCAGTTCGGCGGCTTTCGCCAGCGCCTCTTCCCGAGACGTACCGTAATTGACCGGACCTTCTACCAGACTGGTGGCGATCTTCAGCCGCGGGTTGAGCGAGCGGAAGGGATCCTGAAAGATCATCTGGATACGCTTGCGATGGGGCTTCAGCGCTGCTCTCCCCAGGCTGGCAATATCCTTGCCCATGACCCGCACGCCGCCACCGGTCGGTTCGATCATGCGCATCACGCAGCGGGCGACGGTAGACTTGCCGGAGCCGCTCTCACCGACGATGCCCAGCGTCCGCCCGCGCGTCAGCGCGAAGTTGATGTCGCTGGCCGCCGGCGTCTGCAATGCCGCCTTACCGGTCCAGCGCGCCCAGGCCGAACGTTCGCCATAACGTTTCTCGAGTTCGATCGCCTCCAGCACGATTTCGCGGTCGGTCACGGCGCGTGCCGCTCTCGGCCGCAGACTCGGCACCGCCGTCAGCAGTTGGCGGGTGTACTCCGTCTTGGGCCAGCGCAGCAGATCCTCGATCGGCTGCGTCTCTACCACTTCACCGTCACGCATCACGCAGACACGATCTGCAATGTCGGCCACCACCCCCATGTCGTGCGTGATGAACAGCACGGAGGTGCCATGGCGCTTCTGCAGTTCCTTGATCAACTTGAGGATCTGCTTCTGCGTGGTGACATCCAGCGCGGTGGTGGGTTCGTCGGCAATCAACAGCTTGGGCTCGAGGATCAACGCCATCGCGATCATGATTCGCTGGCGCTGGCCGCCCGAGAGCTGATGCGGCCAGCTGGCGTAGACGCGCGCGATGTCCGGCAGCTGGACCTGGTCGAGCATCTCCAGCACGCGGTCCTGGCGCTGCTTCGAAGAGAGCCCCTTCTGGTGCATGATCAGCACCTCTTCGATCTGCTCGCCGACCCGCATCAGCGGATTGAGCGCGGTCATCGGCTCCTGGAAGATCATCGACATGCGACTGGCGCGAAGGTCTCGCAGCCGCCCCCTCGAAGCCTCGAGCAGGGAATCCCCCTCCAGGTCGATACGTCCCCCGGTTGCCTTGAGAATGCCCTTGGGCAAAAGCCCCATGACCGCCAGCGAGGTGACCGACTTGCCGGATCCGGATTCGCCGACCAGGCAGAGCGTTTCGCCCGCGGCAATCGTGAAGTCGATGCCCTTGAGGATCGGCTTGGTCGGCGTTGATTGCGGCGCGACCCTCAGCCCCTCGATAATCAGCACCGGGTCCGGCACCCGCACGGGATGGATGGCGTCATGGGTCATTGCGCACCTCCACGTTTCTGCAATCGGGGATCGAGGCGGTCACGGGCGGCGTCGCCGAGCAGATTGATCGACAGTATGCAGATCGACAGCATGATGCCCGGCCAGAAAATCAGCGATGGCTTGATCAGGAAGTAGGTTCGGCCCTCCGCCATGATATTGCCCCAGGTCGGCGTCTCGGTACCGAGGCCAGCGCCCAGGAAGGAGAGAATGGCCTCGGTCAGAATTGCCGAGGCACAGATATAAGTGCTCATCACGATCAGCGGCGCCAGCGTGTTGGGCATCAGATGGCGCCACATGATGGTGAAAAGACTGCTGCCCAGCGCCACGGCTGCCTCGACGTAAGGCTCTTCCCGCGCGGACAGCACCACCGAACGGACCAGGCGCACGATCCGAGGAATTTCGGGGATGGTGATCGCCGCCATGACCGTCCACAGATTGGCACTGATCAGGGAGACGATGGCGATGGCCAGCAGTACGCTGGGAATCGCCATCAAACCATCCATGACGCGCATGATCACCGCGTCGAGACCGCGAAAGAAGCCGGCAAGAATACCCAGCGGCAGGCCGATGACAACGCTGATCAGGGCACTGCCGATCCCCACGGTCAGCGAGACTCGAGCCCCGTAGAGCACTCGTGACAGCAGGTCTCGACCGTAGGCGTCGGTTCCCAGCCAGTAGGTGTCGTCAGCCGGCTTCAGGCGGTTTGCCGGCGACATGTTGAGCGGATCGTGAGGCGCCAGCCAGGGTGCCAGGATGGCCACGACGACGATCAGGGTCAGACAGATCGCGGCCAGGATGACGGTCCATCCGGGGCGTCGACGTGGCCACAATCGCAGTCGCCGTCGGGGTGGCATGGCCTCGGAGCGCTCAGCGGCAACGGATTCGGGCGTTGATAGACTCATTGGTAACGAATCCTCGGGTCGAGCAGCGCATAGGAGAGATCGATAGCGAGATTGATCAGCACGTAGACCCCGCTGGTGACCAGAATCAAGCCCTGAATGACGGGATAATCGCGGGAGAGAATGGCATCGACGGTCAGACGACCGAGTCCGGGAATGTTGAATACGCTCTCGGTCACGACCACACCGGTGATCATCAGCGCGAAGCCGGTACCGATCACCTCGAGTATCGGCACGCCGGCGTTGCGCAGCGCGTGCTTGAACAGGACCCGTTTCTCGCTGGCGCCCTTGGCGTGCGCGGTGCGGATGTAGTCTTCACCCAGCACGTCGAGCATGCTGGCGCGGGTCATGCGCGCAATCAGCGCAATATAGATCGTCGACAGCATCAGCGCCGGGAGAATCGCATGCTGGATGAAAGGTCCGAAGCCATCCTGGGAAATTCGCTTGAAGCCCTGCACCGGCAACCAGCCGAGGTCGATGGCAAAGATCTTGATCAGGATGTAGCCGATCACGAACACCGGTACCGAGAACCCCAGCACCGACATCGACATGATGGCGTTATCGATCAGGCTGCCGTGTTTCCAGGCCGCGATGACGCCCATCGGCACTGCCACGACTACCGACAGCGCGATGCTCAATAGGGCCAGGCTGACGGTCGGCTCGAGACGCTGCGCCATCAATTGCGTCACCGGAAGATTCGACATCAACGACGTGCCGAAATCGCCGCGCAACAGCTCGCCGGACCAGTGGAAAAACTGAATATAGATGGGCTGATTCAGCCCCAGGGTTTCGCGGATGCGATCCAGTTGCTCCGGCGTGGCCATATCGCCGGCAATGATCGCGGCGGGGTCACCCGGCGAGAGTCGCAGCAGCAGAAAGACGAACAGCGCAACCACTACCATCACCGGTACTGCCGCCAATGTCCGACGCAGACAGTAGCTGAACATGAGCGTACTCCGTTGCAGTTCACAGCAGGAACGGGACGCGACGACAGCCGCGCCCCTCCTCGATCACTCGGACTTGGTGATGTTCCAGAACACCGGCACCGGCGAATGCAGAATGCCGGAGAGATCGTTATTCCAGGCTGCGGGGATCGAGTACTCGCCCAGCGGGATATAGGTCACCTGTTCGAAGGCATGCTGCTGAATGCGCTCGGCAATCGCCTTGCGGTCATCGTCACTGGTGGCCTTGGCGAACTCGTTGCGCATCGACTCGAGTTCGGCGTCGTCCGGCCAGCCGAACCAGCCGCCGTCCTTACCGCGGCCGTTGAGCATCGGGTTGACCAGCGGATTCCATACCTCGGGGATATACCAGTTGGTAAAGAACATGTTCCAGCCGCCTTCCGACGGTGGCTGCTGGCTGGCGCGGCGCGTCACCAGCGTCTGCCAGTCCATCGGCTGCAGATCGACAGTGAACCCGGCCTGGCGCAGCAACTGCGCGGCGATCACCGGCTGCGGGCTGACCGTGGGCGCATCGGTCGGCTGCATCATCACGACAGGCGTACCGTCGTAGCCAGCCTCCTCCAGCAGCTTCTTGGCCGCCTCGGTCCCGCCACCGGTCGCCAGCGAATCCGGCGCGCCGGCATCCGTCGCCAGCGGCGTCTGACAGCCATACATCGAGTCACAGGTGGAATAGAACTCCGGATTGCCGACCAGCGAAGCCAGGACATCTTCCTGATCCATGGCCATCAGAGCCGCTTGCCGGATCTTGGGATCGTCGAAAGGAGGGTAGAGGAAATTGAAGCGACCGATGGTCTGGCTACCCAGCTCGTTGATCTTCTCGATAGTCAGGTCAGGATTGGCCTGCAGCACTGGCAGCAGATCGACGGAGGGCGATTCGAGAAAGTCGATCTCGCCGGAGTTGAGGGCATTGAGCGCGGTCTGCGCGTCACTCATGTTGATCCATTCGACTCGATCGACGTTGACCACCTTGCCGCCGGCGGTCCAGCTGGCCGGCTCCTTACGTGGCACGTAGTCTTCGAATTTCTCATAGACGACCCGGTTACCGGGATCGTACTCGTCGGCGACAAAAGTGAAGGGGCCTGAGCCGATTTGATCCTCGACCGTCAGCGTTTCGTCGGGCGATTTGCTGGCGATACGCTCCGGCATCACGAATAGCGGCACCGATGAAGGCTTCGCCATCAGCTCGAGGACATAGGCGAATGGCGATGATAGCGTCAGCGTCATGTTGCGGGCATCCGTCGCTTCGACGCTTTCGACATGATCCATCAGCATCTGACCGCCGCCATCGCGAGCAGTCCAGCGTTTGAACGACGCCACCACGTCCTTGGCGGTCACTTCTCCCCCATCGTGCCACGACAGTCCATCGCGCAGGGTGAAGGTGTAGGTCATGCCATCGTCGGAAACCGACCATTCCGCCATCTGCGGTTGCGGCTGAAATTTATCGTCCATGCCCAGCAGCGTGTCCCAGATCATGTAGCCATGGTCGCGGGTGATGTGAGCGGTCGTGGTGATCGGGTCGAGTACGCGCAGTCCGGAGTGCATGACCGCGCGAAGGGTATTGGCCTCGGCCGGCGCAGCGGCAAGCGATGAAATCGCGCCGCAAGTGGAGAGGAATGCCACCATTGTCATACCGACCAGTAGACGGCGGCGTGCAACGGAAAAACGACGCGAGAAAGGAGTCGCCATGAGAAACCTCGTTGTCGATCTTATGGTTGTCGTTAACGATAAGGACGGACGCGATTGTTATTGTTCCTGCCGTTGGCAGGACCGCCCGGCCCATGTCGCTCTTCCCCGAGAGTAGATCCCGCAGTGAAGAAAACAATACTTTCGTCGACAGGTTAGTGTTGCTTAAAAAGCAACATCCGAAGCATTCTTGGAACTCCTTCTATTCGGACGCGCCCCGTGGCCCATGACAAAGAACCGTTCCCGGCCCACCTGAACAGCCGCTGGCTTCACTATTTCTCGCAGGCGCTCGACGCCGGCTCGATCCGCACCGCTTCGGACCGCCTCGATGTCGAACCCTCCGTCATCAGTCGCCAGATTCGACAGCTCGAGCAGGCGCTCGGCATGACGCTGGTAGAACGCCATGGTCGCGGCGTGCGCGCCACCGAAGCTGGCGGCATTCTGCTCGACTTCTATCGAGAGCGAGATGTCGCCGAGCAGACGCTGCTCGGACAGCTAGCCGAACTGGATGGGCTGCAACGCGGTCATATCAGTCTGGCGATCAGCGAGGGGTACAGCGACCGCTTGATGAGTGGTGTGATGAACGATTTCTGCGCTCGTCATCCACAACTGACCGTCGAAATGAACCTGGCCAACGTCAACGACGTGGTGCGTCAGGTCTACGAGGGCCAGGCCCATATCGGCATCGCCTATGCGCCCAGGCTGACTCCCGGTATCGAGTCGGTCGTCTCAGTCCATCAGCCGCTCTGCGCTATCGTTCACCCGAGACATCCGCTGACTCGACTGCCCCAACCGCTCGCACTGGATGCCACCCTCGAATGGCCGCTGGGTCTGGTGGGTCATGGTTATGGTATCCGGCAGTTGATCGACGCCGCGGCAGTCATCAGCAAGCGTCATTTCCATGCCAGCCTGGTCAGCAACTCACTGGCTACGCTGAAGCAGTACGTGAGTTCCGGCGACGGCGTGACCTTCATCGGCCGCGTGGCTCTGCTGCACGAGCTGCGGCGCGGCCAACTGGTCGCGCTGGAGATCGATCATCCGGTCTTTCAAGAAGCAGAAGCGCACGTCATCGTGCGTCGTCAGCGTCCGCTATCGCCGGCCGCCAAGCAGCTGCTGAGGGAGATCGTCGACCTCTGGCCATTCGGTGAACGCGAGCGGGTCGATTGGTAGGCGCGGTTCAACACCGCGGCGTGGGAAACGCCATGACCTCGGCGATCGAATCTTTCATCAACGCCAGCTGAATCAGGCGATCGACGCCGAGTGCCACGCCGCTGGCGGGCGGCATGCCGGATTCGAGCGCTGCCACCAAACGATGATCGATATCGACCGTTGGCTTGCCAAGCGCCTGGCGCTGGCGGTTGTCATCGGCGAAGCGCACGGCCTGCTCCGCGGCATCGGTCAACTCGTCGTACCCGTTGGCGAGCTCGATGCCGTGAAGATAGATCTCGAATCGCGAGGCCACTTCCGCGCCGTCCTCCGGATCTCGATGCTTACGCGCCAGCGCCGCCTGGCTGGCCGGATAGTCGACGACGACATCGATCCCCTCTCGGCCCAGCAGCGGCTCAATAGCGAAGCTCATCAGCAGGTCGAGACAGCCGTCACGATCGGCGTCGGTCATAGACAACCCGCCGATCTCGGCACCACGCTGGCGCAAGATCGCGAGCGACGTGGTGAACGGATCGACATCGAGCGTCTCGCGGAAAAGATCACGGTAGCGCCGCTGACGCAGCGGGCCCGGGTCGATCGGCAGTACGTGGCGAATCAGCGCCTCGCACTCGTCGATCAGCCCCGCCAGCGACAGACCCGGGCGATACCACTCGAGCATGGTGAACTCGATGTTATGGCGCCGCCCGACCTCGCCGTCGCGAAAACTGCGCGCCAGCTGGAAGATCGGACCGCTGCCGACGGCCAGCAGCCGCTTCATGTGGAATTCGGGAGACGTCTGCAGCCACAGGCGTTCATGGCCATCCGGCGTGATCGCTTCGAGCGCCAGCGAGTCGAGATGCGGATCGGTGCTGCCGCCATGACCGAGAATCGGCGTTTCCACTTCCAGCACGTCCCGCGCCGCGAAGAACGCCCGGATTTTCGCCATCAGCTGCGCCCGCGCGCGCAGCGTCTCGATCGTGGCCGTGGGCTGCCAGTCATCGGCGCCGCGAATATCCGTCACAGGTGGTAGACCTGACTGCGGCCACCGTCGATCAGAATATCGGTGGCGTTGATGAAACGGGCTTCGTCACTGGCCAGGAATAGCGCCGTATTGGCGACTTCGTCGGCTTCGCCCAGCCGTTTGCAGGGCAGCAGCTCGACCTGGCGCTGACGCTCCTGCTCGTCGCACTGCGCCAGCCAGGCCTCGGCGGCGGGCGTGCGGATCAGCCCCGGCGAGATCGAGTTGACCCGAATTCCGCGATCCGCGTACTCGATCCCCAGCGACCGGGTCAGCCCGATCAGTCCGTGCTTGGCAACGGGATACGGAAAGGCACCGGGAACGATCTTGTGGCCGTGAACCGAAGCGATATTGACGATATGGCCGTATCGCGCCGCCAGCATGCCCGGCAACAGTGCCTGAATCATGTGCCAGGCGCCCTCCAGATTGATCGCCAGGCAGCGCCGCCAGGTTTCCCGATCGAGTTCGAGCGGATCGCCGAAGACGTTGACGCCGGCGGCGTTGACCAGGATATCGATGCGCCCCGTCGTCGAGAGTGCCTGCTCGACGCCGGCAGCAATGCTGTCGACATCGGCGACGTCGGCCTCGACCCCCACACAGCGCGAGGCAAAGCGGGCAGCGAGCCTTGTCGATTCGCGCTCGAGAGCAACCGTATCGCGATCCAGCACGACGACATCGGCCCCTTCGGCGAGAAACCGTTCCGCCGTTGCCAGGCCGATACCGCTGGCACCGCCGGTGATCAACGCCTTGCGCCCCGCTAGTCTGGCCATCTCATGTCTCCTCACCCACTGTCCGGCGCTATTCGGCAAACACTCTGGCAAGCATAATGCGATCGGCGAACGGCAGTCGATGTCCCGCCGGCCAGCCAGAGGTCGCCCTAACGACGAAAGCCACGCGCAGGCGTGGCTTTCGAAGGATCAATATCAAGTTTCTTCCGCGAACGCCGTGTGCTCTCCGAGCGCTCGCAGGAAGAACTTTTCAAGCTCGGGAGACGTACTCGCCGCTGCGCGTATCGATCTTGAGAATTTCGCCCTGGTTGATAAACAGCGGCACGCGCACCGTCGCCCCCGAGGAGAGTTTCGCCGGCTTGGAACCACCCTGGGCGGTGTCGCCCTTGAGGCCGGGGTCGGTCTCGACCACTTCGAGCTCGAGGAAGTTGGGCGGAGAGACGGCAATCGCGTTATCGTTCCACAGCGTCACGGTGTAGACCGCCTGTTCCTTGAGCCACTTCTCGACGTCGCCAATGGCTTTCTTGTCGACCGCATACTGCTCGAAAGAGCCGTCGGTCTTCATGAAGTGCCACATGTCGCCATCGGAGTAGACATACTCCATGTCCAGATCCATGACGTCGGCGCCTTCCAGCGATTCGCCGGATTTGAACGTGCGCTCCCAGACCCGCCCGGTGTTCAGGTTGCGCAGCTTGACGCGACTGAAAGCCTGGCCTTTACCCGGCTTGACGAATTCGTTCTCGAGAATGTTGCACGGGTCGCCATCCAGCATCACCTTCAGGCCGCCCTTGAATTCGTTGGTAGAATAGTTCGCCATGATTCCTCACAAATGAACGATCGCGGGCCATCCGCGACGACAAATCCCAATTCCGCGCTATGCCCTGCGGCATGCGCTCTGATTTTAAGTGGTCAGCATGATAACCCGAACCCCGATCGCTGTGCATTGCGAAGAGGTCGTACACACGGCGCCCGTATCCGACACCCCGGCTGGCGACTGGCAGCAACAGCTGCGTGATGTCGTTCGCGATCCCGTGGCGCTATGTCAGCACCTGGCCCTGGACCCCAACTGGGTATTGGGCGCACGGACGGGCCACGAACTGTTCCCCGTGCGGGTACCGCAGGCCTATCTCTCCCGAATACGTCGTGGCGACCCCGATGATCCGCTGCTGCGCCAGGTACTGCCGCTGGACGTCGAAAGCGATGCCGTGCAGGGCTTCGTCGATGACCCGCTGGAAGAGCGCGATCACACTCCCAAGCCGGCCTTGATCCACAAGTATCCCGGCCGGGCGTTGCTGATCGCCAGCCCGACCTGCGCCATCAACTGCCGTTACTGTTTTCGCCGGCATTTCCCTTACGCCGACAACGCGCCCTCGATGCGCGAGTGGGAGCAGACGCTCGATTACCTGCGCGAGGATGCCTCGATCCTGGAAGCGATCCTTTCCGGCGGCGATCCACTCGCCTCCCCGGACCGTCGCCTGGCGACGCTGGTCGAGCGGCTGGATGCGATCCCGCACCTCAAGCGGCTGCGCATCCACACCCGCCTGCCGGTGGTGATTCCCGACCGGGTCGACGATGCGCTGCTCGACTGGTTGCGCAAGACTCGACTGCAGACCGTGATGGTGCTGCATATCAATCACGCTCAGGAGATCGACGAAGCCGTCATCGCCGCCTGCGCCCGGCTCAAGGCCGCCGGTGTCACTCTGCTCAATCAGAGTGTGCTCCTGCGCAGGGTCAACGATGATGTCGACACGCTGGCTGCACTCTCGGAGCGCCTATTCGAGGCCGGCATCCTGCCCTACTACCTGCATGTGCTCGATCCGGTATCGGGAGCGGCTCACTTCGACGTGCCCGATCACGAGGCCCGTCAGTTGATAGAAGCGCTACGCCAGCGTCTCGCCGGTTTCCTGATGCCGCGCCTGGTACGCGAAGTACCCGGTGAGCTGAGCAAGACACCGCTATGAGGAACTCAACCCGGTTCCGTCACGAGGAGAGATGTCGATAGTCTCGCCAGCCGCGCAGGGTCAGATAGGCGAGCGGCCCGGCAGAGCCAAAGCAGAAGGTGATGACGTAAAACACCAGTAGATAGCCGATACCGTGGCCGCGTCGGCGTGCGTCGAAGAACATCCATACCGCGATCATGATCAACGCCAGGTAGACATCGAACACTACCATTGCGGTCGTTGGACGACTCATCAAGCCGCTGGCGAATTGGCCCAGCGTCTGGTCGCTGGTGGTGATCGCGAAGATCGTGTATCCCATGAACACGATCAGCGTCATCAGAGGTACGAGAAAACGCAACATCGGCAACATCCTGTGTGGCAGTCCGTTTGACAGGCTTTATAAGAACTCAGGATAGCGGCAGCGTCACCTGAACGCTCAGGCCACTGGCGGCCGGCAAGGAAGTCTCGTCCAGACGGATATCTCCCCCGAGCCGCTCGGCCAACTCCTGAACGATCGACAGCCCGAGCCCCGATCCGCTGGTGCGCTGCCCGGCCAGGCGCACGAAGCGTTCGAACACGCGCTCCCGCTCGGCGACCGGGATGCCCGGCCCGCTGTCGGCAATCTCGATATGCAATCGCATCTCGGCCTGCCACATTCGCAGGCGCACCACGCCGCCCTCCGGCGTATAGCGCACGGCGTTGTCGAGCAGGTTGCGCAGCAGCACGTAGAGCCCGTTCTCGTAACTGAGCACACTCAGAGCCCCGGGGATGTCCTGAGTGAATCGAATCGCCCGGCTCTCGATCAGCGGCTGAATGTCGCGCTGCAGTTCTCGCCCCAGTCGCGTCAGATCGATCCTCTGGCGATTCAGGCCCCCCTCGCTCTCCAGTCGCGATAGCGTCAACAGCTGTTCGACCACGCGAGTCATCCGATCGACGCCGTAGATGATCGAGCGAGCACCGCGTTGAGCGCGCTCCTCGACGGTATCGTTCAGCAGGTTCTGGGCGTGCACCTTGATGGCGGCCAGCGGCGTGCGCAGCTCGTGCGCGGCATTGGCGGTGAAGCGCCGCTCCTTTTCCAGCGTCTCGGCCAGCCGACCGAACAACCCGTTGAGTGCGCTGACCATGCCGCGGATCTCTTCCGGCACTTGGCTGCCATCGATGGGCTCGAGAAAGCTCGGTTGGCGCGCCGTGATCTGGCGGCTGACGCGCAGCAGCGGCAAGAACCCGCGCGCGATGGCGAAGGGGATCAGCAGAGCGATCAACAGCACCCCGATGACCGGCGGCATCAGATTGCGCAGCGCGATCTGCCAGGTCAGTTCGTCGCGCACGTCATCCCGTTGGGCGGCGCTGGCCCAGACACCGTGGACCTCATCGTAGAGCGTGAAAGTGCGCCAGTCGTGACCGCCACCTTCGGCATGCGCATATCCCGGCGCGGGTATCAGCGTGTCTAGCAGCCCGGGGGCTTTCATGCCCAGCAGCGCATGGCCGTCGGTGTCCCAGATCTGGAACCCCAGTTTTTTCTCGTACGGATGGCCCAGCGGCGTCGGCGCATCGGTGGCGCTGTCAGGCACCAGGACCGGTTGCAGTTGAAGATCGCGGATCATCTGCTGAGGCTCGCGGCCGCCATCGCCACGATACTCGAAGTAGAGCGCCACCATCGTTCGCGTGGTCTGCGCCAGCTCGGCGTCGAACAGCTCGTTGATCTGATCGCGGGTGTCGTGATAGCTCCAGAGTGCCGCGATCGAGGTGATCAGCGTCACCGAAATCAGCAGAACACGGCGAAGATAGCGACGAATCGAGATCAATCCGTCGCTCCCAGCCGGTAGCCGACGTTACGCACGGTCGCCACCACATCGCTGCCGAACTTCCGTCGCAGGTGATGAACGTGAACCTCGATGACGTTACTTTCGACCTCGGCATCCCAGCCGTAAAGCACCTCGACCAGTTGATCCCGGGTGAAGACCTGGCCGGGATGTGTCATCAGGTAGGCCAGCAGGTCGTGCTCGCGGCGCCCAAGCGCGACCACAGCGTGATCGAAGCGTATCTCATGGGCTGCCGGGTCCAGCGTCAGGCGACCACAGTTTACCGTGGGTGAAGCACGCCCCGCGCTTCGACGTACCAACGCCCGCAGCCTCGCCAGCAGTTCGCCATTGTCGAACGGCTTGATCAGATAGTCGTCGGCGCCACTGTCGAGCCCGCGAATTCGGTTGACGACATCGTCCCTGGCGGTCAGTACCAGTACGGGAATCTGACTGCGGGACTCCCGCAGCTGTTTCAGCACCTCGAAACCGTCGATATCCGGCAGTCCCAGGTCCAGTATCAATGCGTCGAAAGTGGAGTCGTCGAGCGCTTCGCAGACCCCGCGACCCTCCATCAGCCACTCCGGCACCATCTGTTCACGCCGCAGTACATCGACGACCCCCTCTCCCAACAACGGGTCGTCTTCAACTAGCATTACCCTCATGGCATTCTCTCTTACTGTCGCCATCGTTTTCGTACGGTCGCCAGCGTGGGCGAAACTGGAATTTCGAAGTCATTGATATCGTTCAGACCACTCGATCGCCGATTCATTGCACTATCCATTCCACTGTCCCAGTCCACTGCCCCGGGCCAGCACCCGTACCCTTTCAATACCACGCCACGCTTCCAGCACCGTGCACGCTTCCAGTACCACGCACTCTTTCGGTACCACGCATTCTTCGATCTGGGCCCCTCACTACCATGGCGGCATGCAATGATCCCGGCCGGTGGCGATACCGTAGCCGTCGCGGCATTTCTGCCATGGCATCGTCATGGATTCGTCCGACAATCGGCAACAGACCCGGCGGCGAGTGTAAGCCGATTTTAAGATTAGGCTGTCATAGTGAGTGTTCCGAACGGGACGAGCTAAGTCGACGCTTTGGAAACCAACAGGATTTCATCATGCTCGAACTACCCACTCTATCACTCGTGATCATCGTCCAGGACGCCATGCACCGCGTCGGCAACGTTGTCGACGAGGCTTCCCAGGCGCTACGTCATGCGACGAGTCTCGAATTCATCGTCATCGATGCCGGCTCGGGCGAGAGCGATGACAGAAACAACCGTGGCATCCTGAGGCAACTAGCGGACACCGATAGCCGGATCCGGCTCTATCGTCAGCCGGCCACCCTTGGCGCGGACGCCGCCCTGTGGCAAGCCGGCAGCCTGGCACGCGGAGAGTGGATCGTCACGCTCGATGCTCACGGCAGAGATGATCCGCACGATATTCCCGACATGCTCTGCGAGGCCCGGCATCAGGGGCTAACCTTGGTCGAAGGGATTCCTCTCGACCCGCGCTGCCGGTGGAGAAAGCCGCTGTTTCGCGTGGCGAGAATCCTCGGTATCGAGCTGGCCGACAGCGAACGCTGTGGCCTTCGCCTGATTCAGCGCGAGGTGCTGACCTCTCTGCCATCGGTGGAAAGCCTGCACCGTTTCCTGCCGTTGCTGATTCGCCGCAGCGGCGGTCGTATCGGCAGCTACCGCGTCAATCGGCGTCAGGTGTCGTCGATGCCGCGGTCTTCACACTGGTCGATGCCCGCGCGAGTGGCGGGATACGCTAGGGACTGGATGGGCATGTGGTGGCTTTCCCGACGCTGGCACGCCCAGCGCACGCCGGGCAAACCCCGGGTTCGTGTTTACGCGCGCTGAGGGCAATGGCTTCCGACGAAAGTGCCTTTAAAGATAGCGCCTTTGACGATGGCGCAGCCGACGATAGCGACGCTAACGGTAGCGTCGCCCGTCGAGTTCCAGCCAGCCTCCAGGGTGTTCGCCGCCCGGGTCATGATGAGTCCAGTGGATCACGCCACCCTGCGCATTCCAGACATACTCCCCGCGAAAACGTAAGCGATCGCCCGGCGCAATCGACTCCAGGCGCGGCGCCACGTCGATGTTGTGCGCAATCAGCAGCGTCTGCCCGGTCGCGAGCGCGACGATGATACGCTGGTGACGACTCCCCTCTCGGTCATCCGGCAAGACACGCTCGACCCTTCCCGCCGCTTCGATCGAGAACGCCTCGCGGTGCGTCTCGAACGCATGCTTGAGCGTCGTCTCGGCGCGGCTCTGGGAGGCAACGCCATCACCGGTATCGGAGCCAGGCACGGACGACGGAAATAGGCCTCCGGACCCGCCCAGCTGCTTGACCAGCGGCGCCACCGCAGCCAGAACCAACAGCCCGACCAGCACCCATCGATAACGCCTGAAACCGCTTTGTCGCATGCCAACTCGCTTTTCGATCGCCTGGATTTACGTCGATTCGATTTTACGTCGCTTCGACGTCCAATCGACAACGACGACTCACGCCCTCGACCAAATTCGCCGACATTATCTTCGTGGATACTATATTCGCCGACGCTATATTCGCCGACACTATATTCGCCGACGCTGTATTGGTCGGCACTGGCCCGATGTCGAAATCGGCCGTACAGACGCACAAAAAAAGGCCGAACCCAATTGAGGTTCGGCCTACGCTGTGTGCCCGTCCTGGGCTACCTACTCTGAGGACGAACTGTCGAAAGAGTTCCGGCTGGATGAAAAAAAACCCGTAAACTCTCGCCTCCCGGGTTAATCGTCACTCTCATCGAGTATCTGGACTCCCCGTTTCCACAGGCCAATCAACGAGCTGGGCGCCGCGCGTTCATCCAGTTCCCATTCGCGTGAAGGAAGACTCGACGAAATCTCCAGCGTGACGCGAAACCAGCGTCCGTCGGCCCCGGCCGGAGCGGCACCCGAGTTTCGGCGAGCATCGCCCTGGGAGTCCGATGGCGAATCGGCAGGGCCGTTAGCGTCAGCGCTTTGATGGATCGAACCCTGCCGATCGAGCTCTTCCAGCACCCGCTGCAGCTTGTTGCGCTGCGGCTCGCTCAATTCCTGACAGTCGATTCGCCTGGGTGCCGACAGGCCGGGAGTCACCACGAAACCACCCTCTCGGCTAACCAGCAATACGCTGGTCGACTCCAGCCAGAAGGGGCCCTTGCTGTTCATGACAGCACGCCCACATCCGCCCAGGCACGCTGAACGATGCGCGTGGCATCGCTGTCGGCGCCGAACCGCTTGGCCGCACAGTCGACGGTCAGCCGAGCGAACTCGGCGAAATTGCCGTCGCGCTGCAGTCGCGGGTCGGTCAACGCGTCGAACCAGACCGGACCGGCCTGCTCCCAGGCAAAGCCGCCGAACGCTTTTGCCGCCAGATAGAACGCGCGATTGGGAATGCCCGAATTGATGTGCACGCCGCCGTTGTCCGAAGAAGTCCGCACGAAATCGTCCATGTGACCGGGTTGCGGATCCTTGCCCAGCACCGGATCGTCGTAGGCGCTGCCAGGATTGGCCATTGAACGCAGGGCGCGCCCATTGACGCGATCGGTGAGTAGCCCCTCGCCGATCAGCCAGTCGGCCTCATCGACGCTCTGCTCGAAATGATGCTGCTTGACCATGGCGCCGAAGACATCCGCCAGCGACTCGTTGAGCGCTCCGGACTGATCGGCATAGACGAGTCCGGCTTCACGCTCGATGACGCCGTGGGTCAATTCGTGGGCAACGACATCGAGCGCCGCCGTGAAACGATTGAACAGTTCACCGTCACCGTCCCCGAAGACCATCTGGGCGCCGTTCCAGAAGGCGTTGTCGTAGTCTTCGCCATAGTGGACGGTCCCCAGCAGGGCCATGCCTTCGCCATCGATGGAAGCGCGCTCGAACACCTGCCAGTAGAAGACATGCGTGGCGCCAAGCCATCGATACGCTTCATCGACGGCCACGTCACCGCTATCGGGATCACCCTCTTCCCGAACCAGATTGCCCGGCAGCGTCTGCTGGTTGTTCGCGGAGTAGATGTAACGCGCGGCCTCGCCGGGTTTGCCGCTATCGGCGGGCCGCGCCTGGATCGCCGTGGCGTTACGCAATCGAAACTGGGCATCGGTCTGCAGCGTCGCCCGCGCACACTGCTGCAGTCGCGCATTGCCGTGAGACATGATGCGTTCGAGAACATGAGGCGGCATGATGCCTGCAAACCGGGTGGAATCAGTGGTTCCTGCCATTCGATCACCTCCTGTGAGCCAGAGTGAATGCTCACAGTGTGGTCCAATCTTCGGGCCGTCGCTGCCGCGTCATTGTTCCGTTTTGTCAGGAAATGAACTGAAGGTCGCTTCCCCGCAAGAGCCTAGGGTTTGTCTGAAAAGTCGTCGAGCGAATGTCGGACAAGGCAAAAATCGGCGAAGAGGGACCGGGCTGGTGTCCCAGTTTACGGGGTGTAAATGAGGACTTTGAGCCAATTTTTAACGACGTATGGCCGAGGGCAGGCAGTTTTCAGCCAAAGTCCAGCGAGTCAAGCCGCCACTCTCGACAAGCCATAGTCCGTGGGTTCTACCACGCCTGACAGCCGGCCGAGCTGCTCGAGATCCTGGCCGGCCAGGATCCGATCAAGGCGGCCCTGGCGGCTGTGGGCATTGAGAACCAGATGGACCTGCGAGGGTCGGCCCTGGGCGTCCAATCGCTGCACCCAGGCCAGCGCTCCGCTGGCGTATCGCACCAATGAGCCTACGGGGGCGATGCCGAACAGACGCACGTAGCGTTGTACCCACACATTGTCGAATACCTCTGGCTGACTCAGCAGATGCCGATACGCATCGACCAGCGGCCAGGCCTTGCGGTCAGCGCGCGGGCGCGTCAGTGCATCGATGACATCGACCACCGCGAGCATTCTGCCTAGATCGTCGATAGCGTCACCGCGAAGCCCGTGGGGATAACCACTGCCGTCGAGGCGCTCGTTGACCTGTTCGATCACTGGCGAGGCGATGGCCGGCGATAACCAGCGGCATTCGGCCAGTCGTTCGCTGATCTGCGTGACATGCCCCGGCAGCAGTGCCCGCTGCGAATCGCTCAGGGGCGCGCGACTCTCGAGCAGGCTGCTCGGCAACGACGCCTTGCCCAGATCGTGCACCAGCGCGCTGGCCACGATCGCTTTCAGCGAGTCGTTATCATATCCCTGACTGCGCGCCATATCGGCGGCGCGCACCGCTACCGACAGCGCGTGTCGCACGGCAGCGGGCTCGGATTCGAGATAACCCAGCGCGTAGAGCAATGACTCCCGACTCTGGCTGCCCAGCGTCAGCAGCGTATCGGCGTGCCGTGATAGCAGCGATGGTGCGATCACAGTGCCATTTTGCAGCTGTAGACTCTGGGCATTGAGATAGTCGGCGATTTTCCGCAGACGCCGGACGATCGCGCCGGCATCGCCCGCGGCGACGTTATCGGCGGTGACGGCCGATCTGGCCGATGATGGCCGACGCCCCTTCGGAAACCGAAACAGCGCTGAAGGCTCCAGCGGCTGATCGCTGGCCGATGCCCTGCGCACGCCCTCACGCTCGATCTCCTTGACGCAGTACCACAGAAATCGCTCGCTATCGATCGACAACTCATCGAACTCGCAGCCAACCAGCGCCATGGTCCAGTCGTCATCGGTCCGGATATGCCGCACCCGGCCCTTGAGCTCGAGATACCGTTGATTGGGAAAGATCAGCTCGAGGACGGAAAACGCCTGCGAGGGAGCCAGCTTGACGGCGTCCACCAGCCGCATGGCCAGCAGACATCCGCCCAACGACAAATTGCGAACGTCTGCCTCGATGACGGGCAGGTCGGCCGCCAGGGTCAAACGCGTCTCGACCCCCATCTCAGGACGTAGCGGGGCGCGAAATGTACCGCGCCGGTGAAGCGTGCTGACGAACTCCGGATAGCTGCAGAGAAATTTTATCCGCGGCGTGTCATCCAGGCGTTGGATCATCGTCAGCGCCGAGGTGCGAACCAACGCGCCCCTGACATGACCGATGAGGTGAAACGGATCGCCCCGGGTTAGCGGCTCGGCCAGAGCCGGCGCCGTCGTCACATCCACGACCAGCGACTGAGGATGGAGAACGTCGTCCAGCAGCACCGGCCAGAAGGCGCTACCGGCGGCATCGAATGCCAGGTTGACGCTGCCCTGAAGACAGAGCGGCTCCAGCCACTCCCGCAGGGCAGGGGCTTGATAGATATCCGTGGAGGCAGAGTCGGACATGAGGGCTCCGAAAACACGTGGCGCGATCGCGAAGAACGGTTCAGGAGACGAGTTTACCGCCGTTTCCCGATATTATGTAACAATTCGTTATCGACCGTTTCGAAACCTTCTTGATCCTGAGCCGCTCTCCGTCTCCGATCCGCGTACAGTGATGTCCTCAGTGCTCTGGAGAGAGCGTTGCCAGATCCGAGGCGGAGTAGCCCAGTAGATAAAGCAGCCCGTCGAGCCCCATGACCGAAACGGAAAGCGCAGCCTGTCGACGCACCAGCGGCTTGGCGTGAAAGGCCACGCCCAGGCCGGCGGCCGCCAGCATCTCGAGATCGTTGGCGCCGTCGCCCACGGCCACGGCCTGGCCCGGATCCCAGCCTTCGCGTTCGACGATCTGCTTGAGCATCATCGCCTTGCGCTCGGCGTCGATGATCGGCTCCTGTACCTCGCCGGTCACCCTACCATCGCGAATCACCAGTTCGTTGGCATGGATCTCGTCGAAACCCAGCCTCGCCTGCAGATAGCGGGCAAAATAGGTGAAACCGCCGGACAGAATCGCCGTGCGATAACCCAGCCGCTTGAGATAGCCCATCAGCCGCTCGAGCCCCGGCATCAGCGGTAACGACTCGGCGATGTCGGCCAGTACCGACTCATCGAGGCCCTCGAGCTTGCTCATGCGTTCGCGAAAGCTCTGCTGAAAGTCGAGTTCGCCCCGCATCGCGCGCTCGGTTATGGCAGCGACTTCGTCGTAGACACCGTGGCGTCGGGCCAATTCATCGATGACCTCGGCCTGAATCAGCGTCGAATCCATGTCGAAGCAGATCAGTCGGCGATGCCGTCGCCAGAGATCGGCAGGCTGCAATGCCAGATCGACGGCGAAACGCTCGCTCAGGGCGAGGATCTTTTCGCGCAGCAGCGTCGAGTCACGTACCGCACCACTGAGCCGCCACTCCAGACAGGCACCTGCATCGCCCGGCGAGTTGGCCGCATCGAGCCGGCTCTCGGCGGAAAGACGTCTGACCTGCTGGATGGTCAATCCCTGCTCGGCCGTCAGCGCACCGACTTCCGCCATGACCTCCGCCGACAGCGCGGGTGCCATCAAGGTCAGTACCCAGACAGGATCCTTGGCAACATCCGCCCATAGCGTTTCGCTTTTGGCGGACACCGCTTCGACTCGACAATCCAGACCGAACACGTCACCGGCCGTCGGCAGCATCGCGCCGAGATCATCGGCGGTCTCGACCAGCGCTTCCAGCGTGACTTCACCGAAGGCGACGTGCTGGCTCAGGTCCAGCAGACGGCAGTTGGCGCTGACCAGTGCCGTACCCAGTGCAGCCGTCTGACCGGGCCGTGCAGGCCCGGTGGCTCGCACCACAAAACGTTGTGACATCTTTTCCCCACGAAGCGCCGCAATGCGCTTTCTCTCTTTATCAAATGCTCGTTATCAAATACTCGTTACCAGATATTCATCATCAACTCGTGCTTTCAGGACTCGATCTCCAGTCGGTCGACTTTCTGGAATCCCCGCGCCAGCTTGCTGCCGCGGCGGCCGCGCTCGCCGGTGTAGTACTCGAGGTCTGCCGTCTTCAGGGTCTGCTTGCGCTTGCCGGCATGCACGATCAGCGAAGCGCCCTCCGGCAGCAACACCAGATCGCGGACGAACTCTTCACGTCTCGCCGCTTTGGCGCCTGGGATGTCGATCATCTTGTTGCCCTTGCCTTTCGACATCTCCGGCAACTGGGACAGCGCAAAGACCAGCAGCCGCCCCTCATTGGAAACCGCGGCGACCCTTACCCCGTCGCCCGCCGGTATCGCCTTGGGCGGCATGACATTGCAACCCTTGGGCACCGAAAGCACCGATTTGCCGGCCTTGTTCTTGCCCAGCAGGTCTTCGAGCCTGACCACGAAACCGTAGCCGCCGTCGGACGCCAGCAGATAGCGGGCGCTGGGCACGTCGAGCATCAGCCCGGTCATGGTCGCCCCGGCCGGGGGATTGATCCGCCCGGTCACCGGCTCGCCCTGACCGCGTGCCGAGGGCAGGTTGTGCGCGCTCAGCGTATAGCTGCGCCCGCTATCGTCGAGCAGCACCAGCGGCTGGTTGGTCTTGCCTCGTGCCGCCAGATGAAAACTGTCGCCGGCCTTGTAGGAAAGTCCCGCGGGATCGATATCGTGACCCCGCGCCGCACGAATCCAGCCTTTATCGGACAGCACTACTGTGACCGGATCGGCGCCTACCAGTTCCACCTCGGAGAGCGCTCTGGCCTCGCTGCGTTCGACCAGCGGCGAACGGCGAGGATCGCCGTAGGCCTCGGCCGCTTCCCGCAGCTCCTTCTCGACCAGGTCGGTCATCGCCGACTCGGACCCGAGCAGCTTGTTGAGACGTTTGCGTTCAGCCTCGAGCTCGTCCTGCTCGCCGCGAATCTTCATCTCCTCGAGCTTGGCGAGGTGACGCAGACGCAGTTCCAGGATCGCTTCCGCCTGACGCTCGGTGATGCCGAACGCGCTCATCAGCGCCGGCTTGGGCTCGTCCTCCTCGCGAATGATACGGATCACTTCGTCGATGTTGAGATACGCGATCAGCAACCCTTCGAGCAGGTGCAGACGATCCTCGACCTTGCCGAGGCGATGCTCCAGGCGACGACGCACCGTGGTGCGGCGGAACGTCAGCCACTCGCCGAGCATGGCGTTCAGTGCCAGGACCCGAGGCCGGCCGTCGAGCGCGATCACGTTGAGATTGACGCGGATGCTTTTCTCGAGATCGGTGGTGGCGAATAGGTGCGCCATCAGTCCGTCGGCGTCGATGCGATTGGAGCGCGGCTCGATCACCAGCCGCGTCGGCGTCTCGTGGGTCGACTCGTCGCGCAGATCCGCCACCATCGGCAGCTTCTTGGCCTGCATCTGGGCCGCGATCTGTTCGAGTACCTTGGCCCCGCTGACCTGATACGGCACCGCGGTGATCACGATGTTGCCGTCTTCACGCTCGTAGCGGGCGCGCAGCTTGACCGAGCCGCGACCGGTCTCGTAGAGCTTGCGCAGGTCGGCCGGCGGCGAAATGATCTCGGCGTCGGTGGGGAAATCCGGCGCCGGCAGATACTGCATCAGATCCGCGACGCTGGCCTCGGGCTGGCGCAACAGATGGCAGGTCGCCTCGACCACTTCCACCACGTTATGCGGCGGAATATCGGTGGCCATCCCCACGGCGATGCCGGTGCCACCGTTGAGCAGCACGTGCGGCAGGCGCGACGGCAGCACGGCCGGCTCGTTCATGGTGCCGTCGAAGTTGGGCGTCCAGTCGACGGTGCCCTGCCCCAGCTCCGCCAGCAGCGTCTCGGAGAAACGCGACAGCCGCGCCTCGGTATAGCGCATGGCGGCGAAAGACTTGGGATCGTCCGGGCTACCCCAGTTGCCCTGACCGTCGACCAGCGGATAGCGATAGCTGAACGGCTGCGCCATCAGCACCATCGCTTCGTAGCAGGCGCTATCGCCGTGGGGGTGGAATTTACCCAGCACGTCGCCGACGGTACGCGCCGACTTCTTGTACTTGGCGTTGGCGGTCAATGCCAGCTCGCGCATGGCGTAGACGATACGGCGCTGCACCGGCTTCATGCCGTCGCCGATATGCGGCAACGCGCGGTCGAGAATCACGTACATCGAATAATCGAGATACGCCTTTTCGGTGTACTCCTTGAGCGAAAGGCGTTCGACGTCGCCTTCCGCTATCTGAATATCCATGGTCATACGATTTTGACCTTGTTCACGATTGTGGAATCGTTGAGGGCAGCGCCCTCGTTAAACCTGTTAGCCGCCGCGAGCTACGGGCCGCGAGCTTCGAGCTTCAAGCTTCGAGCTACGAGCTACGAGCTACGAGCAACACTGTAATGGCGAGTCTTTTTTTGCCGCTCAATCACGTCGCGGAGCCCATTCGAGCGCAGAAAGGCTCAGACTTCGATCTCGGCCATGTTGCCGTAGTCTTCCAGCCAACTTTTCCTGTCGCCCGCCCGCTTGCGCGCCAGCAGCATATCCATCATTTCCAGCGTGCCGTCGTCGCGCTCACGGGTCAGCTGGACCAGCCGCCGGGTGTCGACGGCCATGGTGGTCTCGCGCAGCTGTAGCGGACTCATCTCGCCCAGGCCCTTGAAGCGCTGAACGTTGGGCGTGCCGCGCTTGCCTTCGAGGCGTTTGAGCGTGGCCGCCTTTTCGCTTTCGTCGAGCGCATAGAAGACTTCCTTGCCCAGATCGATGCGGTAGAGCGGCGGCATGGCGACGAAGGCGTGACCGGCATCGACCAGCGCCGGGAAGTGGCGCACGAACAGCGCGCACAGGAGTGTGGCGATGTGCAGGCCGTCGGAGTCGGCATCGGCGAGAATGCAGACCTTGTGGTAGCGAAGCTTGGAGAGATCGTCGCTGCCCGGATCGAGGCCGATCGCCACGGCGATGTCGTGGACTTCCTGCGAGCTGTAGATATCGGCGGATTCGACTTCCCAGGTGTTGAGGATCTTGCCGCGCAACGGCAGGATTGCCTGGGTCTCGCGATTGCGCGCCTGCTTGGCGCTGCCGCCGGCGGAGTCCCCCTCGACCAGGAACAGCTCACTCGAGACCGGATCCTGGCCGGAGCAGTCGGCCAGCTTGCCGGGCAGTGCCGGCCCGGAGGTGATCTTCTTGCGCGCCACCTTCTTGGCGCTCTTCTGGCGCCGCTGGGCGGCGTTGATCACCAGTTCGGCCAGCTGTTCGGCCTGGTCAACGTGGTGATTGAGCCACAGCGAGAAGGCATCCTTGACCACGCCGGAGACGAAGCCCGCCACCGTGCGCGACGACAGCCGCTCCTTGGTCTGGCCGGCGAATTGCGGATCGAGCATCTTGATCGAGAGCACGAACGACACCTTCTCCCACAGGTCCTCCGGTGACAGCTTGACGCCGCGCGGCAGCAGACTGCGGTATTCGCAGAACTCCCGCACCGCCTCGAGCAGACCGCTGCGGAAGCCGTTGACGTGGGTTCCACCGAGCGGCGTCGGGATCAGGTTGACGTAGGACTCGAGCACCGGCTCGCCGCCCTCCGGCAGCCACTGGATGGCCCAGTCGACGCCCTGTTCCTCGTCCTCGAAATGGCCGGTGAAAGGTGACGGCGGCAGCACCTCGAAGCCATCCGTCGCCTGGGCGAGGTAGTCACGCAGACCGTCTTCGTACTGCCACACGTTTTCGGCGCCGTCGGTCTCCTTGAGCACGACCGTGAGCCCAGGGCACAGCACCGCCTTGGCGCGCATCAGATGCTTCAACCGTGGCAGAGAGAGCTTGGCGCTGTCGAAATAGTCGGCTTCCGGCCAGAAGCGCACCACGGTGCCGGTCGCCCGCTTGGCGCAGCTGCCGATGATCGACAGCTCCTCGACCTTCTCGCCCTTCTCGAACGCGATGCCGTAGCGATTGCCCTCGCGACACACCTCGACCTCGAGGCGCGTCGACAGCGCGTTGACCACCGAGACGCCGACCCCGTGCAGACCGCCGGAAAAGCGATAGCTCGACTGGGAGAACTTGCCGCCGGCGTGCAGCCGGGTGAGGATCAGCTCCACCCCGGTGACGCCATGTTCCGGATGGATATCGATCGGCATGCCGCGGCCGTCGTCGGAGACCTCGATGCCGCCGTCGTCGAGCAGGACGACACGAACCGTCCGGGCGTGTCCGGCCAGCGCCTCATCGACGCTGTTGTCGATGACTTCCTGCACCATATGGTTGGGGCGGGTCGTGTCGGTATACATGCCCGGCCGCTTGCGGACCGGATCGAGGCCGGAAAGCACCTCGATGGAGCTGGCACTGTATTGTGTCATGCAGGGTCTCGCCACGTTTGTAAGGTCAGAATCACTGGGTCAAAGTCACTGGGTCAAAGTTGCCGCGTCAAAGTCACTGGATCGAAATCGCCGCGCCATCAAATCGTCGCGGCAGCCCTGACACCGGCAAGGCGTGATGATCGAACAACAACCGATATCAAGATTTCTCTACCCCGAGCAGGATTGGCGACGATGATACATTACTGGACAGGCATACAGTAATGGTTTTGCCGCCGGAGATCAGCAGAGCTCCCTCAAGAGAACTCGAGGGAATCCGGCACGTGCCAGCCGCCGTGGGCGAAAAGCGCGGGCAGGTAGTCGGGCAGAACATTGAAGCTGTGATCGCCGCCCGGATGAATCAGCGTTCGACTGCCGGCATAGGCGCGCAGCGCGTCCCGACAGTCCAGCGTTTCGTCCGCGCCGCCCAGCAGCAGCAGATAGCGTGCCGGGTGCACGATGCGGTCCCATTGCAGCGCGGTCAATTGGTCGAAATAGCTATTGTCGATCGTGAAACGCTCACCGGAGTCGTCGTTGACCAGCGTCTGCCCCATATAATCGGCCACGAACCGGGCGGGCTGAACCGCGGGGTTGATCAGCACGGCGCGAAGGCCGTGACGCTCCGCCAGAATCGTCGCCAGGAAGCCCCCCATGGAGCTTCCGACCAGCAGCGTATCGTCATGCCCCAGCTGTTCGAGGGCCGCTTCCGCCTGCTGCCACGCCACATTCGGGCGATGTGACAGATCCGGGATCAGACACTCGAACGGACGCCCTTCGTGCCGCGCCAACGCTTCGCAGGCGCGCTTGACCAGCTGCGCCTTGGGCGAAGCGCTGCTGCTGTTGAAGCCGTGCAGATACAGCAGCGCCCTGGCCGGCCGAACGCCAGCCTGCGGATCATTCGGCATTGGTCGCTCCGTCGCTTTCGTCCGTCACCGGGCCTTCTGTCCCTGCCAGATCGCCTCGATCAAGCCACGACTGGAATCGTCCAGCGAGTCCAACCCATTCTGGGTCGCGATGATCTCTTCGGTTTCGGTAGCGATCTGCTTGCCCAGTTCGACGCCCCACTGATCGAAGGAATCGATATCCCAGATCACGCCCTGCACGAATACCTTGTGCTCGTAGAGTGCGATCAACGCCCCCAACGTGGCCGGATTGAGGCTGTCGAACATCAGCGTCGACGAGGGCTGGTTGCCGCGATACCGCTTGTAGCTGGGCGGCGTGCCCTCGGTCTTCACCGCATCGTCGCCGAGCATCAGGACCCGGGATTGCGCAAAGCAGTTGGCTAGCGCCAGGCGATGCTGAGCCATCAGATCATCACGGAAGCGCTCGTCCTCGACGTCGTTGTAGCGGTTGACCGGGGCGATGAAATCGCAGGCCACCGGCTGGGTACCCTGGTGCAGCAGCTGATAGAACGCGTGCTGACCGTTGGGGCCGATCTCGCCCCAGATCACCGGGCAGGTGGAATAATCGACCACGGCGTCGTCGTTGGTCACCGACTTGCCGTTGGACTCCATCTCCAGTTGCTGGAAATACCCGGGCAGGTGCTTGAGACGCCCATCGTAGGGCAGCACCGCATGGGAGCGAATATCGAGAAAGTTGACGTTCCAGATACCGATCAACGCCAGCTGTACCGGCAGGTTTTCCGCCAGATCGGCGGTACGGAAGTGCTCGTCCATGGCATGGGCGCCCGCCAGCAGCTGGCGGAAGTTGTCCATACCCACACGGATCGCGATCGGCAGCCCGATCGCGCTCCAGAACGAATAGCGACCGCCGACCCAGTCCCAGAACAGCAGCTGATTGGCGGGATCGATGCCCCACTCGGTCATCTTTTCCGGCTTGGTGGAGACGCCGACGAAGTGAAAGCGCTTGATCAACGACTCGCCGCAGCCTAGACGGGTCGCGATCCAGTCGAGCGCGGTCGAGGCATTCGATAGCGTATCGATGGTGCCGAAGGACTTCGACGAGAGAATGAACAGCGTTGTCTCGGGATTGAGCCAGCTCAGGAAATCTGCCAGCTGCGAGCCGTCCATGGTCGAGGCGAAGTGCGTCGACACCTCGAAGACGTCGTCGGGCTCGAAATCGGTCAGCGCCGACGTCACCATCAGCGGCCCCAGATCCGAGCCGCCGACGCCGAGATTGACCACGTCGGTGATCGGCTTGCCGGTCGCACCGCGCCATTGGCCGTTCAACAGCTTCTCGACCAGCGTTTCCATCTTGTCGAGGGTGGCGTGGACGTCGCTGACCACTTCGACGCCTTCGACCTCGAGTTCGGCATCACGCGGCAGGCGCAGGGCGGTGTGGAGTGCCGGGCGATCTTCGGTGCGATTGACCCGCTCTCCCGACAGCAGCCTCTGGATGGCGTCAGGTACGTCAGCCTCTCGCGCCAGCGACTGCAACTGCTCCCGGACCTCCGTCGTCCACCGCTGCTTGGACAGATCCATCTGAATGCCCGCGGCCTCGAGATGGAACTCGTCGAAGCGCGGCGCCTGCTGGAACAGGGTCTTCAGATGGACATCCCGCATGCCCCCGTCGAGCTGCTGCTCGAGCGCTTTCCATGCCTGGGTTTCACGAATCGACATCTATGGCTCTCCTTGTCACGTGCAGCGAAGAGACGCAAAACGTACACTGTCGCCTCAGCGGGCGTATCCCACGCGTTCCGTTCGCTTCACGCTCTCCCAATTAAGAATATCTTTCGGCAATGATTGACGCATCTTACCGTGACGCCATCTTTTCGACACCCCTCGATCGCGTGGCGAGCTTCTCGTTCGACGAACGGGTGGTGGCCTGCTTTCCGGATATGGTCCGGCGTTCGATTCCCGGCTACGGCCAGATACTCGGCATGTTCGGCGTCATCGCCGAGCGCCACCTGCGCCACGGCGCGCATGTCTACGATCTCGGCTGTTCGCTGGGTGCCGTTGGGCTGGCGCTGGCGGGGCGTCTGCCCGCTGACGCCTTCGCACTGACCGGCGTCGATCTTTCCCCGACGATGATCGCGCGAGCTCGCGAGATCGCCGCGACAGAGTGCCCCGATCACCCGATCACGTTTGTCGAAGGCGACATTCGCCACGTCGACTACTGCTCCAGCGGGATGATCGTGCTCAACTTCACGTTGCAGTTCCTGCCGCCAGCGGACCGTGACGCCGTGATCGCCCGGCTGTACGCGGCACTGGAGCCCGGCGGCATCCTGGTGCTGTCGGAAAAGATTGTTGCCGAGGACGAGCAGGAGAACGCCTGGCTGGTCGAGCGCTACCACGATTTCAAGCGCGCCAACGGCTACAGCGACATGGAGATCAGTCAGAAACGTACCGCCCTGGAGAACGTGCTGGTACCGGACTCGCTGGCCGCGCACCACCAGCGCCTGACTCAGGCCGGTTTCTCCCGGGTCACCACCTGGTTTCAGTACCTTAACTTTGCGTCCCTCATTGCTTTCAAGGACAAGGATGCCTGACACCCCGACGACCACGCTCGAGGACGCCGAACGCCGACTCTATCTCGCTTTTCTGGAAATCGGATTGACTCGCTGGCTGGCGCTGCTGCCCGAGCAGCTGGCACGTGGGCTCGATCGCCGCCGCCACGGCGATCTGCCGGCGTGGGAGAAGGCGGTGGCCAAGCTGCCGGCGTTGCCGGCCATACGCCAGGTCGACCTGCAGGCTGACAGCGTCACGGTGGAACTCGCACTGAGCGATGCCGAGCGCCGACGCTGCGAGAACCTGCTGAAGATCCTGATGCCGTGGCGCAAGGGCCCTTATCGGCTCGGCGACATCGACATCGATACCGAGTGGCGTTCGGACTGGAAGTGGCAACGTGTCGCGCCACACCTTTCGTCACTCGACGGCCGGCGAATTCTGGATGTCGGCGGCGGCAACGGCTATCACGCCTGGCGTATGGCGGGGGCCGGCGCGGCTTTCGTGCTGGTGATCGACCCCTCGCCGCGCTTCTACTACCAGTTCCACGCCGTGCGTCACTTCGTCGGAGACGCCGATGACGGCCGCACCCACTTTCTGCCGGTCGGCATCGAAGATGTCCCGGACAGGCTCGCCGCCTTCGACACCGTGTTCTCGATGGGCGTGCTCTATCATCGGCCTTCACCGCTGGAGCATCTGCTGCAGTTGAAAGACGCGCTGGTACCCGGTGGCGAGCTGGTATTGGAAACCCTGGTGGTCGAGGGTGAAGCACAGACGGTCTTCATGCCCGGCGAGCGCTATGCCAGCATGCCCAACGTCTATTTCCTGCCCTCTTCGAGCGCGCTGGCACATTGGCTCGAGCGCTGCGGCTTCGAAGCCATTCGTTGCGTCGATGAGACGATCACCACCCTCGAAGAGCAGCGTTCGACCGAGTGGATGACGTTCCATTCACTGGCCGATTTCCTGGACCCCGTCGACCGTACGAAGACGATCGAGGGTTATCCCGCGCCGCGCCGGGCGACATTGATCGCCCGCAAGCCCGGATAATGGATCGGCCAGCTCAGGGCTTGGGCGACTCTTTCGGGGCAACCGCCTCGCGCCGAATTCGCCAATCTTCCAGGCCCACGCGAGCTTGCGCGCGGCGTGCCTGTTCGCGCAGCGCGTCGGAGGGCGTCGCTTCGGACTCCAATAGCCCATTCGACCAGCGATAGTAGGTCGGGTCGGCGAGATTCGTCACCGCACCAGCCTTGCTCACCATCACGCCTTCCCCGCCATCCTGATCGTTGAAGGTCAGCGCCGCGGGTGACGTCATCGGCGTGTAGAGATCACGCCCGACCCAGGGTATCCGCGATTCCGACAGCGAATGCGCCCAGAGCGTGGGGAAGATGTCGCGATGGCTGGTCCAATCGTCGATCTGCGCTTCATCGCCCTGCCGATAGGCTGGCGGCACCCACATCAGGATCGGCACACCGAACTGGTCGAACAGATTCTCGGCGTCGGGATAGCTCATCAACGAACGGGTATTGTGATCGCCGGTGGCCGCGAACAGGGTATGGTCCATCAGGCCCGCCGCCTCGAGATCGTCGAGGAAACCGCCCATGCTGTCGTTGGCGTACTGGTAGGTTTCGAGGATCGAGCTGCCGAGCTCGGACGAGACGGCAAGCGCATCGCCCAGGCTCGAGACATCCAGCGGCCCGGGCTCGTAACTCTCGGGAATCTCGTAAGGCGGGTGGTTGGTGATCGACAGCATCACCAGCAGCACTTTCTCGCCCTTGGCATCGGCCTCCTTCAGCAGCGCCTCGCCGTAGCGGAACATCCACTCATCGAAGAGCCCCCAGGTACTGCCTTGCGCCTCGGGGAATCGTTCCCGGATCGCGTTCTCGCCAAGCACCTCGTCGAAGCCCTGACGCTTGAGCGCGCCATCGAGATTGCGCCAATGCGCCGAACCGGCGGTCAGGAAGACGGTGTGGTAACCCGCCCGTTCGTAAGGCGCCACCACCGAGGTGGAGTACTGGCGATAGCCGTAGCGTCCCTGGGTCAGCGGCGTGATGGGCGTGTCGAACAGCAATCCCTCCAGGCTGGGATGCGTGCCGTTACCCGAGGACAGGGAGTGGGGAAAGTAGTCGGCTTTCTTTTCCAGCCACGGTCGCAGCCGGCCCAGCAGGTCGTTGCGTTCGGGGTCATCGAAATCCAGCGGGGGACGGCCCCAGCTCTCCATCAGGCTGACCACGACGTGCGGTGGTCGGCGCTCGGCCGCGGTGACCGCCGGCGTCTTGTCGCTCATGTGGTCGGATACCGCCTGGGGGGTCTCTGCCCCGGACCAGCCAAGCGCCGCTGCCGCTTCCATGGGTGTGGCGAAACCATAACGCTTCAATCCCGAACGCGGATCGTCATCGATCTGACTCACCTCGCGCTCGCCCCAGGCCAGGTAGAACGCCTGCGGCCCGCTGGGGACCAGATCATTGACGAACGCATTCGACGAGACCGCCATATGCATCTCGCGTAACGGGAATGCGCCCAGACTGCCCCGCCCCAGGCCTACCAGGGCGACGATGGAAACCACAGCGAGGAGACCCGTCCGTCGCCAGCCGAGTCCGCGCCGCGAACGTCGGTGGCCATGGCGCATCAACACGATCTGCGTCCCCGTCATGCCGATCAGCGCGATCACCAGGGGGATAAACGGATAGTCACTCCAGATGGTCTGCAGTACCGCTCGGGTATCGTCCTCGAACAGGCCGAAGATCAGCGAGTTGATCGGGCCCTGATAAAAGCTGAAGTAGAAATGGTTGATCAATGCCAGCAGATTGACCAGCACCATGATCACGATGGCCCAGACCAGCCACAGGCGACGCCAGCTGGCGATGACGACCCGCGGCAACGGCAGTAGCGCCGTCGCCACCAGCAGCCAGGGGCCGAGCAGCGTCGCCATGATCTTGGCATCGAAGCGCAAACCCATCCAGAACGCCCTGGCGATCTCGCTGGCCGGTACATCCAGCGAAGGCGGCGCCTCGAGTTGCCACAACGCGAAGCGCATCAGGGCCAGCGTGACGACCGCGATGAGACCCAACCGCCAGAGCTGGCGGTTCATTTCACGCCAGTGCTGCCAGCGCGTCGTCGTCATGGGTTCGTTGGGCATATGTCATCTCGACCGGATAGGCGGGCACACTATACCGGCCCCGGTCGACGCTGACGATGTCTTGGCGGACTCGCGGAAAGCGGCAGACGCCCCGTACACGAAAACGCGCGGCATGAGCCGCGCGTCGTGGAACCTCATCGCTTGCCTGGCGTCAGGGGCACGGTCCGCTCTGGATATTGGCCTGAGTGATGTTGCTCTCGGCGGGTACGCTGCAGGTCAGCCAGACATTGCCGCCGATGATCGACCCCTGACCCACCGTGATACGCCCCAGGATGGTCGCACCCGCGTAGATCACCACGTCGTCCTCGACGATGGGGTGACGCGGCAGGCCTTTCTCGAGATGGCCTTTCTCGTCCGCCGGGAAGCGCTTGGCGCCGAGCGTGACGGCCTGATAGAGCCGCACGCGGTTGCCGATGATCGCTGTCTCGCCGATCACCACCCCGGTGCCGTGATCGATGAAGAAGCCTTCGCCGATCCGGGCACCGGGATGAATGTCGATGCCGGTATCGGAGTGGGCCAGCTCGGCGATGATCCGCGCCACCAGCCCGGCGCCCGCCTGATAAAAATAGTGGGCAATACGATGGTAGATCACGGCGTGGACGCCGGGGTAGCAGAGCAGCACCTCGTCGACGCTACGTGCCGCCGGATCGCCATAGAACGCGGCCATCACATCGTCGTCGAGGCGCCGACGCAGACTGGGCAGGCTATCCGCGAAACCCTGAATGATCTGCGTCGCCACCGCCTGATGCTCGGAAGCCTTGTCGCCGTTGAGCCGGGCCATGTAGCGCAGCTCGAGCAGCACTTCCTCGTGCAGCGCATTGAGCGCACGGTCCAGCGTGTGGCCGACGTAGAAGTCCTCGCTCTCCTTGCGCAGATCGGATGGCCCCAGACGCATCGGGAAGATGGCGCCGCTCAGCGACTCCAGCGTTTCCCTGATGCGATGCCGCGACGGCAACTCGCGACAGCCCTTCTCTTTTTCCCGGCCGTTCTGAGCGCGCCACTGTTCACGGGTGGCACGCAGCTGGGAGACGATACCGTCGAGCTGCCAGTTGACGTGTTGCATGGAAGTTTCCTTTCAATCGCGGACGCAAGCGTCGGGCCGGAGCGACATGATACACCTGGCGGCGCCCGGGCCAAACGTTACCGCGGCGCCGGCTTGCCGTCGCAATCGCCAAGAACCCGGCGCGTCTTTGCCTGCGTATTCTTTCGCTCGCCGCTTGCCGCTTAGCGAGCCGCGCGTGAAACGCCTTTCAACAGCTCACCCATATCCTTGGCTTCCCAATGCGGGAAGTGTTTGCGGATCAGCGCATTGAATTCGATTTCGAACGCCTGCCAGTCGACGTCGCCGGCCGGCGATGCCTGCGTCGCGCTGTCGACAGCGCCTCGAATCAGACCGGCACCCACCGTGATGTTGCTCAGCCGGTCGATGACCACGAAACTCCCGGTGCCGGGGCTCTTGCGGTAATCGTCCAGCGGCACGCTGGCGGTCAGTTCGACGCGGCAACGGCCAATCGCATTGAGCGGCAAGCTCGCGGCATCATGATGCTCGAGTGTATTGACGTCGATCTGATAGTCGATCGCCGCGATCCTGCCGGCGATCTCCTGGGTACCGATCTTGAAATCGTAGAGCCGGCCTGGCTCCAGAGCGGCATCATGCATCCACACGATATCGGCAGCCAGAGCGCTGGACTGGGCGACCTCGGCATCGGCCGCCACCAGCCAGTCGCCGCGGGAAATGTCGATCTCGTCCGTCAGGGTGACGGTAATTGCCTGACCGGGATAGGCCTCTTCCAGATCACCGTCGAAGGTAACGATGCGATCAATGGTGGAAAGCTTGCCCGACGGCAGCGCCTTGACCGCCTGCCCTGGGCGCAGGATGCCCGCCTCGAGCGTTCCACAGTAGCCGCGAAAATCGAGATTGGGTCGGTTGACGTACTGTACCGGCAGGCGCAGATCGGAGAGGTTGCTGTCGTGAATGACCTCGACGCTCTCGAGCAGTTCGAGCATCGCCGGGCCGGGCGCGCCGCCGACGCGGTACCAGGGCATGTGCTCGCTGCGATTGACGACGTTGTCGCCGTCCAGCGCCGACAGCGGCACGAAGCGAATATCGCTGGCGTCGAGCTTTTCGGCGAATTCGCGATAGTCGGCGACGATCTCGTCGAAGCGCGCCTGGGAGTAATCGACCAGGTCCATCTTGTTGACCGCGATCACCAGATGCTGGATTCCCAGCAGATCGGCGATGAAGCTGTGACGACGGGTCTGCACCTGCACCCCGTAACGGGCGTCGATCAGGATCACCGCCAGACTCGCGGTGGAGGCGCCGGTGGCCATGTTGCGGGTGTACTGCTCGTGCCCCGGCGTATCGGCGATGATGAACTTGCGCTTGTCGGTAGAGAAGAAGCGGTAAGCGACATCGATGGTGATGCCCTGCTCACGCTCCGACTGCAGACCATCGACCAGCAGCGCCAGGTCGACCTTGTCGCCGGTGGTGCCGCTGGTCTTCGACGCCGCGGTGATCGCGGCGAGCTGATCTTCGTAGATCATCTTGGAGTCGTGCAGCAGTCGCCCGATCAGGGTCGACTTGCCGTCGTCGACGCTACCGCAGGTAATGAAGCGCAGCAGATCTTTCTGCTCGTGCTCTTTGAGATACTGTCCGATGTCGTCGGCGATCAGAGTAGATTGGTGAGACATTTAGAAGTACCCCTCGCGTTTTTTCTTTTCCATCGAACCCACCTGATCGCGGTCGATGGCCCGGCCCGAGCGCTCGGAAGTGCGGGTAAGCAGCATTTCCTGAATGATCTCGGGCAGTGTCGCGGCTCGCGATTCCACGGCGCCGGTCAACGGGTAGCAGCCGAGCGTACGGAAACGCACCCACTTTTCCTCGGGCACCTCGCCGGGTTCCAGCGGCAGACGCTCGTCGTCGACCATGATCTGCATGCCGTCACGCTCGACCACCGGGCGGGGCGCGGAGAAATACAGCGGCACGATGGGAATCGATTCGAGATAGATGTACTGCCAGATATCCAGCTCGGTCCAGTTTGAGAGCGGAAACACCCGGATCGACTCGCCCTTGTTGACCTTGCCGTTATACAGATTCCACAGCTCGGGACGCTGGTTCTTGGGATCCCAGCGGTGGTGCTTGTCGCGGAACGAGTAGACCCGTTCCTTGGCGCGCGAGGCCTCTTCGTCGCGGCGGGCGCCCCCGAACGCAGCATCGAAACCGTACTTGTCCAGCGCCTGCTTGAGCGACTGGGTCTTCATGATATCGGTGTACTTGGCGCTGCCGTGATCGAACGGATTGATACCGGCGGCACGCCCTTCCTCGTTGATATGCTCGATCAACTCCATGCCGACGTCCGCGGCCATTCGGTCGCGAAACTCGATCATCTCCTTGAACTTCCAGGTGGTGTTGACGTGCATCAGCGGGAACGGCGGCGGCCCGGGATAGAACGCCTTGCGTGCCAGATGCAGCATCACCGAGGAGTCCTTGCCGATGGAATAGAGCATCACCGGGTTGCCGAACTCGGCCGCGACTTCACGGATGATATGAATGGACTCGGCTTCGAGCTGCTTGAGATGAGTCTGGCGCTGAGCGCTGACGATAGGAGCTGTCATGGTCGATGTCTCACTGTCGCCACCTGATACCAGACGGCAAAAACAGAATATGAACGTAAGGAATGCTTACCTAGGACGCTCACCCTAGCGAGACATTGGTAATAACGTCAAAGAATCAAAGATCATTCAAAAATCGTTTTTAGTTATAAAAAATCAGATGTCGACTCGTTCGACCCAGGTCGATAACGCTTCACCGCGTAGATCGATCACGCGCAGGCCGGGGCGAGCCGCTTCATCGGTCGCGAACTCGTGACTTTTCGCCAGAAACTGATCCGAGGTCGCCGGGCAGCCATAGACGGCCACCATGCCCTGCCAGGCGGCGAACGCCTGATGAATATGACCACAGATCAGCGCCTTGACCTGCGGATAGGGCGAGAGCGTCTGCCACAGCGCATCCCGGTCCTTCAGCCCGATGGCGTCCATCCATACCGAGCCGACATCCAGCGGCGGATGATGCAGCGCCACCAGCACCGGTCGATCGTCCGCTTCCAGCTGGCTGGCCAGACGCTGCAGCTGACGCTGCCCCAGCTCGCCCCCGGGTTGACCGCTGATACGGGAGTCCAGCAACAGCACCCGCCACTCACCGAGATCGATCTCTTCGTGGAACGGCTGGCACTCGGCCATCAGCTCCGGCTGGTCATGATTGCCGGGAATCCAGAACCAGGGGCATTCCAGCGTCGCAAAGGCCTCGTTGGCATGCCGATAGGCCACGGAAGTTTCATCCTGGGCGATGTCTCCGGTCACCAGCAGCACATCGGGACGAAGCGCTCGCGCCCGTTCGACCACGGCGTGCAGTTGACGCAGCGGGAACCCCTTGCGCGAAGCACCCTTCGGATCGGCCAACAGATGACAATCGCTGATCTGAACCAGTCGCATCAGGGCGTTTCCGGCACTTCGGCAGCATGGCCATGGGCCAGACCGTGCTGTAGCCATTCCCCCAGAAATCGATTGATCTGCAGCTTCTCGTCCGGCTGATGCATCTGTGGGTTGGGATAACGGTAGCGCCCCTGGAAATGGCGCTGACGCTGAAAATCGGTGACTTCCGCCATATTGGCGTCGTGATAAAGATGCACCGTCATCCGCGGTGAATCGACGAAGCCGTCCAGCACGCCGGTCTGGGACACTCGGGCGACGGTCGTGTAAGGAGCCTGCTCGAGCACCTCCAGCCACAGCGTGCCGAAGCGGGCACGTTCACCGGCGAGCGGCACCTCCCTGACTTCCCCCGCCACCATGTTCATGACCAGACGACGAAGCCGCAGATAATTGCTGCTGCACTCCGCCTGGAGTGTCTTGAGGTCGGTCACGTAAGCAGTCTTTCTCATCAAGTTCTCCCGGCGTCTGACGGCCTTTGCGTAGCCCAAATATCGAGCGGACTATTGGCGGCGTTTTGCAGCAACGCCGACCGCTCGCGCTAGACCTTGGCTCTCAGCGTGGCACGCTCACGCGCCAGCCAGTGGAAGCCAATCAACGCCATGGCATTGTCCAATTGTCCCGCCATCAGTCGGTCCCAGGCCTCGGGGAACGACATGACGTGAACCAGAATATCCTCGTGTTCGTCTTCTACACCGTGTACCCCACCCACTCCGGCACTGTCGATCAGACCACAGAACAGCGTGACCTGTTCGGTACAGGCACCCGGGCTTGGGTAGTAACGATGGAGCTCGATCAGCTCGACGATGTCGCAGCCTGCCTCCTCCTGCGCTTCCCGGCGCGCAACCTCCGCGAGGGTCTCGCCGGGCTCCACCAGTCCGGCGACCGGCTCCAGCTTCCACGGTGAGACGTCATCGTCCAGGGCACCGGCGCGAATCTGCTCGACCAGCACGACCTTGTCGCAGGCTGGATCGTAGAGTAGTACGCCCACCGCATCGCGGCGAACGTGAACCTCGCGATCGATCGTCTCGCTCCACTCGCCGTTGAACTGGCGGTGACGCAGGCGGCGCTTCTCCAGGCCGAAGAAACCCGAATACAGCGGCTGATCCTCGATTCGCTCGACATCGTCGGCATCGAAGCGGTTGATCGGCGCAATGTGTCGATCCATGAGTCGGCTCCTCGGGATGAAAACCCATTATTGCGGTGCCGCAAGTCGATTCCAACCGGACCGGTATAATTCACCGGCCTACCCGGCGCTGTCGACCCGCAATTATTTTCGATATTCAGGGGCAAAAGGGGGTAGCGCTTTGCGTCGCATCGCGCCATTCTGATATCGACTTCATCCGTCAGAGAGGTAAGGCCGACACGGTTTTTACGTTCGAACGAGCGTGGCACTGACGGAGCAAGCCGGATGATATTAATCTGTCATCGCACTCTGTCAGGGTCGAGAAGCCTTGAACTCACAGGAGTGCTTTTGCCGATGGTACGAATCGACAAGAAAGCTAACAGGCTCTACGTACTGGACACCAATGTCCTGATTCACGACCCAGCAGCCCTTTACCATTTCGAGGAGCACGATGTCGTCATTCCCATGACGGTGCTCGAGGAGCTCGATAAGCACAAAAACGGTATGCGCGAGATCGCGCGCACGGCAAGACAGATCAGCCGCACCCTATCCGACCTCACCGCCCACGTGACTCCGCAGGAAATCCAGCAAGGCATTCCCATCCCCCGTATTACCGGTGGCCCGGCCGGCCGGCTGCGCTTCCTCTGCTACCAGGATCTGGCGCCGCTGGAGACGTTGGAGAACTCCCCGGACAACCGCATTCTTGCCGAAACCTGTCGGTTACGCGATGAACGCCCCGATGCCTCGGTCACGCTGGTAACCAAGGACATCAACCTGCGGGTCAAGGCCACGGCGCTCAACGTGCCGGTCGAAGACTATCTCAACGACAAGGCGTTCGACGATCTCGACGCCATGATCGAAGGCGCCAAGGTCTACGCCGATGCCGGCCGTGACGGCCGCAGTCTGTGGGAATCGCTGGACGTCGAGGTCATGGTCGAGCGCACCGATGGCCACACTTTCTATCACCTTGAAGGTCGCATTCCCGAAGACTGGCATGTGGGAATGCTCGTCTCCGATAGCGACAACGGCGCGGAGTTCGAAGCGATCGTGCGTGGCCACGGGCCGCGCAAGGCAACCCTGCAACTACTGACCAACTATCGTCATCACGGGGGTGTCTGGGGCGTGCATGCGCACGACAGCCGTCAGAATTTTGCCCTCAATCTGTTGATGGACCCGTCCATCGACTTCCTCACCCTCGCCGGCAGCGCCGGTACCGGCAAGACCTTCATGACCCTGGCAGCCGCCCTGCAGCAGACGCTGGACGGCAAGCAGTTCGAGCGGATCGTTTTTACCCGGGCGCCGATCCCGATGGGCGAAGACATCGGCTTTCTACCGGGCACCGAGGAAGAGAAGATGTCGCCATGGATGGGCGCCTTCCACGACAACATGGACAATCTGCTACGCGACGAGCGCGAGGGCTCGTCGAGCTGGAACGATGGCGCAACGCGGCAGCTGATCGGCTCACGCGTGCAGATCCGCTCCCCCACCTTCATGCGCGGACGTACGCTCAACGACACTTTCCTGATCATCGACGAGGCCCAGAACTTCACGCCCAAGCAGCTCAAATCGTTGATCACCCGCGCCGGACGCAACACCAAGATCGTCTGTCTGGGCAACGTGGGGCAGATCGACACCCCTTATCTCACGGCCAACAGCTGCGGCATGGCAGCGGTCGTGGAACGTTTCCGTGACTGGCCGCATGCCGGCCACATCACCCTGAAAAGCGTCGAGAGATCGAGACTCGCGCTGGCCGCCGAAGAGTTGCTGTAGCCTTTGCTGTAGCCTTTGCTGGAGCCCTGTTTGCTGTAGCTCCGTTCGCCAACCGACTACCGACCGCAAAACGCCCAGGCCTTGGCCTGGGCGTTTTCGTCGACGGGTTCCGATCGCCGCTATCGGTCGTCGTCCTCGGACGGCTTCTTGTTGTTCATGACGTCCTCGATCAGCTGTTCGGACTCGCTGCGGGGCGTCTCTGCCATGATCCGCTCGGCCTCTTCCCATGCACAGACTTCCTCGTTGCAGGACGTACAAAACACCTGATCGTCCGGCGACTTGGCCTGTGAAACCTTCATCATATGATTGCCGCAGTTGGGGCAACCCTTGGGCATGCGAAATTCTTCGGAAAAATCTGACACGATGTCATCACTCCTTGCTGACCGATAAACGGTAATCGCTGAACACTGATCGCTGAACATCGATCAATGTGCATTGGACGTTCTGGGTTGAGTGTAGTCGAGTTATAGGCCACGACGTCATTCGGTGATGCCGCAATGCGGCCGGCGTGCTCAGCGTCGCCAGACGACGCAGAGATTGTTCGCAGGGAGCTCGTTGACCGCCTCGCAGGTCAATCCCTGGTCGCTGGCCAACGCCTGGGCAGCTTCGAGATCGCGAATTCCCCACCGCGGATCCCGCAAGCGTAGGTCTTCGTCGAAGGTCGCGTTGCTGGGCGCGGTGTGCCCGCCGTGGCGACGGAAAGGACCGTAGACGACGAGTACGCCGCCCACGGGAAGCTGGCGACCGGCCGCAGCGAACAGCGCCTCGCTCGCTGCCCAGGGCGAAATATGCAGCATGTTGATACACACGATAGCCGCGAGATCCGGCAATGTCGGCCACTCCCCGGTGACGTCCAGGCGAACCGGTGCCGCGAGGTTCTCCAACGCTTCCTGGTCGCGCCAGGCGGCGATCGACGCCAGCGCCGTCTCGCTGGGATCCGTCGGCTGCCAGCAAAGCGGTGCAAGCTGGCGAGCAAAATAGACCGCGTGTTCGCCGCTGCCGCTGGCGATTTCCAGCACCCGCCCCGTCTTTGGCAATACCGATCGGAGTACCGCCAGAATCGGCTCGCGGTTGCGCTGGGCCGCCGGACTGGACAGGCGTCGGTCGTCTCCGTGCTCAAGACTATCCATGCTGTTCATCAAGGGCTCCGTTCATGAAGGAGTTCGTTCACGAGGGACTTCGCTTACAAGGAACTGGGCTCACGAGGGACTTGGCTCATGAGATACTGGGCTCACGAGGGGCTGGGCTCATTCGAGCGTGGCGGTCAGCCAGGCTGCGATATCCTGGGCCTGTTCCGGGCACAGGCTGTGACCCATCTCGTAGGTACGATAATTGACAGGATAACCCAGCGACTCGACCCGCTCGGCGCCTTCACGACCCAGCGACTCGGGCACCACCGGATCCGCGGAGCCATGATGCACTTCGATCGGCAGACGCCGGTTGGCTTCGGCGAGGTCGATGCTGTCGGCGGTGGCGAAATAAGTCGACAGCGCCAGCAGACCGCCCAATCGCTGTGGATAAGAGAGCGCCGCCTCGTAGGCCACCGCACCACCCTGGGAGAAACCGGCAATCACGATGCGACGGCTGTCGATGCCGGCGGCGATCTGGTCGTCGATCAGGGCGTGGATGCGTTCGCCAGACGCGCGCAGCTGATCGACATCGACCCGGCGCCCGAGATTCATCTCCAGAATGTCGTACCATGCCGACATCGTCATGCCACCATTGACGGTGACCGGCAGCTGCGGCGCATGGGGCAGCACGAACCTCACCGCCAGCGAGTCCGGTAATCCGAGCGCCGGCACCAGCGGCTCGAAGTCGTGGCCATCCGCGCCCAGTCCATGGAGCAGAATGACGCAGGCATCGGCCTTTCGCCCATTCGTCGGTTCAATGATCAATTCTTGCGCAGATGCCATGTGAGATCGTCCTCGTCACCCGGGCGGCCCGGTCTGGATTGGAAATTATCGCCGCCCAGTCTAACGTGCCATCCGCGAGCTTGCCCGCTGCGTAGGTTGATAAACGGATCCGACATTCACTCGTCCGACGGCGCCAGGTCAGCAGCGTGCTGACTCCGCAACGCCGGAGGCACTCAAGGAAGAGCCATGATGTTCTCCCATCTTCGGACGCCTCGCGGCTACCTGCTGCTGGCGCTGGTGTTACTCAATGTTCTGCTGCTGACGCCGGAACTGCCCTGGGCCGGATTTCCACCCAGACACTGGATCGCGCTCGAGGCGCCGCTGATTATCGGATTGATGGCCCTGCTGCCCCCCGCGCGCTGGCGCCGCTGGGTAGCCGGCCTGGTCGCCATCCTGGTCCTCACCGTCGTCCTCGGTGCCGCGGGCGACGCCTTGACCCAGACCATGCAGGGGCGGTCGCTGAACCTCTACACCGATATCAAGCTGGTACCGATTCTGATCGAGCTGATCGCGACCAATCTCGGGCTGCCACTGGCGATCGGCGGGCTGGTGGCCATCGGCCTGGGCCTGTTCGCCGTGGGGCTGGTCCTGGCCAGGCTGCTGCAAGGCTTTCACGCTCGCAATACGTCGCGTGGATTGGCGCTGCTGCTGGTTCTGATCGGCGGTGTCGGTCTGGCTCGACTCGACGACATGCATCGCGACGAAACCTCGTCATGGGTAGCCAAGATCGGCCACCCCGCGGTCAATTTCGTGACGTTCGAATGGCAGCGGGCGCAGGAAACGCGCCAGGCCATGGCAACGTTCGGCCGTCAGCTCTACGCCGATGATCACGCCTACGCGACTCCCGGCGGCCAGCCGCTGCCGGGGTTGGCGCATACCAATGTGATTCTGGGCTTCATCGAGTCCTACGGCGTCGCGGCCATCGAGCGCGAGCCGTTCAAGGCCGAAATCCAGCCGCGCCTCGAGACGATCGAGAACCAGCTCGCCGCCGCCGGGCTATCGGTCGTCACCGGACGCGTCACCGCGGCCACGCTGGGCGGCCAGTCCTGGCTCAACCACGCCACTTTCGCCAGCGGCCTGCCGGTCACGTCTGAGCTGCGCTTCGAACTGATGATCGACAGCCCGCACTCGACCCTGATCGACGATTTCAAGGCGACCGGCCACGACACCGCCGCCATCATGCCGGGTATCACGCGGGAGTGGCCGGAAGGCAGTCTTTACGGCTACGACGAGATCCATACCTCCGGCAGCATGGGCTATAACGGTCCTTCGATGGGCTGGGCCAGCATGCCGGACCAGTTCACCTGGCAGCGGGTGGAAGACTACGTGCTGTCGCGCCATCCTGGCCCGACCTTCACCGAACTGGCCACGCTATCGAGCCATGCCCCGTGGTCGCCGGTCATCGGCATGATCGACGACTGGTCGACCATCGGTGATGGTCAGGTCTTCGATCGTTGGCAGGGTGCCGGGGAGGATTACGCGTCGCTATGGCACGACACCGAAGCGATGCGGCGGAACTACGCGCCGGCGATAGACTATTCACTGCAAGCGGCCAGCGGCTTCGCCCGGCGCTATCTGGGAAAAGAGGCTCTGGGAAAAAAGGCTCCGGGAAAAAACGATTCCGACAAAGGCGATCGCGGCGATCACACGCTGATGATGATCCTCGGCGACCACCAGGCCGCGCCGGCCATCATCGGCAGCAAGCCCGGCAGGGACGTGCCGATGCATGTCATCAGCGACGACCCGGCGCTGCTCGAGGGCTTCATCGATCACGGCTTCCGGCCCGGCATGTTCCCGCCCGGGCCGGAAGCCGCGATTCCCATGCAGGCGATGCGCGGCCTGCTCCACCAGATTTACGGTGCCGTCACTCCTGATGTGACGGCGACGACTTCAGGTTCCGGCTCTTGATCAGGCTGGCCACGGTGGTGATCACCAGCGTGCCGAGGATGATCGTCATCGACAGCCAGATCGGAATCTCCGGGACCAGATGCAGCGGCTGGCCGTCGTTGATGAACGGCAGGCTGTTGGTATGCATCGCCTCGATGATCAGCTTGACGCCGATGAAGGCCAGGATGAACGACAGCCCTAGGCTGAGATAGACCAGACGGGTCAGCAGGCCACCCAGCAGGAAGTAGAGCTGGAGCAAGCCCAACAAGGCGAAGGCATTGGTGGTGAAGACGATGTAGGGCTCCTTGGTCAGCCCGTAGATCGCGGGGATCGAATCCAGCGCGAACAGCACGTCGGTCATCCCCAACGCCACCACCACCATGAACAGCGGCGTCACCAGACGCTTGCCGTTCTTGACCGTCAGCAGGCGGTCGCGGTCGAACTCGTCGGTCGCCGGCAGGCGCTTCTGGATCCAGCGCACGATGGCGTTGGGCTCGTACTCCTCGTTTTCGTCATGCCCGCCGGCACCTTCGCGCACCAGCTGGAACGCGGTGTAGAGCAGGAACAGCCCGAACAGATAGAACACCCAGCTGAACTGGGCGATGGCCGCCGCGCCGACGGCGATGAAGATGCCGCGCAGGATCAACGCGATCACGATGCCGATCAGCAACGCCTTCTGTTGATAGGCACGCGGCACCGCGAACTTGGACATGATGATCAGGAAGACGAACAGGTTATCGACCGACAGGCTCTTTTCGGTGATGAAGCCCGCGAAGTACTCGGCGCCATGTTGCGCGCCCCAGACCCACCACAGACCACCACCGAAGATGGCAGCCAGAGCAATGAAGAAGACCGACCACCAGGCCGCTTCCTTGAAGGTAGGATCGTGAGGCTTACGCACATGGGCGTAGAAGTCGAAGATGAAGAGTGCTGCGATGCCAGCGACAGTCGCCAGCCAGACCCAGACGGGTACGTGCATAGGAGAACCTCCGGTAGACGGTGAACGTCACCGAAAGTCTCTCCCGTCGCCCTGACCGTCATCTGCTGACTGTCAGGGCAACCGATAACGCCGGGGCATATGGCCCGTGCTGACGACGCTATCGCCGGGGCGGATATTGACCGATCCTGCCCGTGGGATACTCCCCTTCCGTGCTGGCCGCATTGTGTCCTGAAGTCAGGGTGTAAGCAAGCGGGGAAACCGGCGTGGACGCAAACTTCACGAGCGACCGACGGCCTCGCGTCAACCCGTCAGGACCACCGTGCGTCCGCCATGTAGAAACACCCGCTTTTCCTGGTGAAAACGCACGGCGCGGGCCAGCGTCAGGCACTCGATGTCGCGCCCCCGGGCCACCAGATCCTCGGGATAGTGGCTGTGATCCACGGATTCGACCCCCTGCGCGATGATCGGTCCTTCGTCGAGGTCGTCGTTGATGTAGTGCGCGGTCGCGCCGACCAGCTTGACGCCCTTCTCGTAGGCCTGGTGATAGGGTTTGGCGCCCTTGAATCCCGGCAGCAGCGAATGGTGGATATTGATCGCGCGCCCGGCGAACTCATGGCACAACGCTGGCGACAGCACCTGCATATAGCGCGCCAGAATCACCAGCTCCGCACCGCTCTCCTGCACCACGCGCCGAACGGCGGCCTCCTGTTCCAGCTTCGTCTCCGGCGTGATCGGCAGGCAGTGATATGGCAACCCGTGCCAGCTGGCCAACGGTTCCAGGTCCGGATGGTTGGAGACGATCGCGCGCACGTCGATCGAGAGTTGCCCGGTGCGATAGCGATACAATAGATCGTTCAGGCAGTGGTCCGCCTTCGAGACCATGATCACCACCGGCAGCCGATAATCCGGCGTCATCAGTTCGAAGGACATGCCGAACTCGGCGGCACGGGCCGCGAAGCGATCCCGGAAAGTGGATTCGGAAAACTCGGCGAGTTCCGGACGGAACGCCGCGCGGATGAAGAACTGGCCACCCTGATAGTCGTCGAACGAATGCAGCTCGGTGATATAGCAGCTCTGCTCTTTCAGAAAACGGGTGACGACATCCACCGTTCCCAGCCGACTGGGGCACTGAGCCGCCAGCACCCATACGTCTCGGGCGCCGCTCACGATACCGTCTCCGTGTCGGCTACCGCAGCCCGCGGTGTCGTGGCCGCCACCTTGGCGGGACGATAGTCGATGCCATACTCCTCGCCGGCATCCAGCAACCAGCGCAGGCAGTAGTCGGCGAAGCTTCGCCGCACGACCAGTTCCCACCGCTCCTCGCCGACACGCCGGATCACCGCCGTCGCCTTGGCGAAGACGCTGGTGACCCCCTTGCCTATCGGGAAAGTCCGGGGATCGACATCATAGACGGTGGACTTCATCAGCACGTCGACAGCGCGCTCGCCACCGAGCTCGAGTAGCGTCTGACCGCCGCTGACATCGACGATGCTGAAGTGGGAGTCGCCCAGTGCCTCGCGCAGTTCACGCTGAAGACCAAAGCCCTCGCCAGCGGCAACGATCAGCAGCCACTCGTCCGGCGATAGCCATTGCAATGAACCGGCATCGCCCTGCACCAATGCCTGGGGGTCAGTCGGCAGCTCGAGGTCGAGCACGGACTGGACCGACGCGGCCAGCACCTGGGGCTCGCCACGCAACACCAGGTGATCGAGAAAGGCATGCTCGGCCAGCGTGACCCGGCTATCGCCGGAAGGCTTGCTGGGAGCGCGATGATGAAGCGGCGATTGGGTCGCCGCACCCTGAACCGGATGCGGATCGAACTGAGCGACTCTAGCCATGTTGACGCTTCCCTCAAATGTTCTGACGTTGCCCTTTCGGGTCATAGAAGATCGAGCCGACCACTTCGGCCACGTGGGTCTCGCCGTTCGGCATCGGCAGATAGACTCGCTCCCCCATGCGCTTGTGTCCGCCCTTGACCACCGCCAGGGCGAAACCATGATCGAGCGTCGGACTGTAGTAGCTCGAGGTCACATGGCCGACCATGCGCATCGGAATGGCCTGCTGGGGATCGAGCACGATCTGGGCGCCCTCTTCCAGCACCACCTTCGCGTCCAGCGGTTTGAGACCGACGAGTTGCTTGCGGTCCTCGCGCCGGGTATCGGAGCGGGTCAGCGCGCGCTTGCCGATCCACGGATAGGGCTTGTTGTAGCCGACGCACCAGTGCATGCCGAGATCCTCCGGCGTCATCGAACCGTCGGTATCCTGGCCGACGATGATGAAACCCTTCTCCGCCCGCAGCACGTGCATGGTCTCGGTTCCATAGGGCGTCAGCCCGTACTTCTCGCCATGGGCAAACAGTGCCTCCCAGACCTGCATGGCGTAGTTGGCTTGCACGTTGACCTCGAACGACAGCTCACCGGTGAACGAAATCCGGTAGACTCGCGCCGGCACCCCGGCCACGACGCCCTCCCGCCACTCCATGAACTTGAAACTATCACGATCGAGATCGATATCGGTCAGTTCGGAAAGCAGGTTTCTTGCCTCGGGCCCCGTCAGTGTCAGCGTCGCCCAGTGGTCGGTGACGGAAGTGAAGTAGACCTCCAGCTCCGGCCATTCGGTCTGATGCCAGATCTCCAGCCACTCGAGAATCGCCGCGGCTCCGCCGGTGGTGGTGGTCATCAGGAAGTGGTTGTCGGCGAGACAGGTGGTGACGCCGTCGTCCATCACCATGCCGTCGTCCTTGCACATCAGGCCGTAGCGCGCCTTGCCCACCGCCAGTTTTTCCCAGCCGTTGGTATAGATCCGGCCCAGGAACTCCCGCGCGTCCGGCCCCTGAATGTCGATCTTGCCTAGCGTCGAGGCGTCGAGTACGCCGACCTTCTCGCGCACCGCCCGGCATTCCCTCATGACGGCTTCGTGCATCGATTCGAACTCGCCATCGGCGTTGTCGCGGCGTTTTTGTGGATAGAACCAGGGTCGCTTCCACTGCCCGACGTCCTCGAACGCCGCCCCGTATTCGACATGCCACTGGTGCATGGCGGTGTAACGCTCGGGCTCGAACAGCTCCCGGCAGTGGCGGCCGACGATGGCGCCGAAATTGACCGGCGTGTAGTTGGGCCGAAACACGGTAGTCCCGGTCTGGGGAATGGTCTGCCCCAGACAGCGCGCGGCGATCGCCATGCCGTTGATGTTGCCCAGTTTGCCCTGATCGGTGCCGAAGCCCATCGCCGTGTAACGCTTGACGTGCTCGATCGACTCGAAGCCCTCTTTCGTCGCCAGCTCGATCGCCGCGGCGGTGACGTCGTTCTGCAGATCGACGAACTGCTTGGGTGCGCGCATGGTCGGCTTGTCGTGGGGAACCTGATACAGCGCGACGGCCGCCCCCTCGCGGAGGGTCTCGATCTCGGGCACCTTTACGCTCTCGGCGTCGATGCCGTCACTCGCCAACGCGCGAGCGACCTGCGCCACGACATCGTCGAGCAGCGCGCCGATCGCGTAGAGACCGGCGGCCGCGCCGACCACACTGAAACCCTCGACCCTCGATGCCGTCTGCCCCGATACGAAGCCCAGGATATCGTCACGCCAGACCGGCCGAACGCCGGTATGCGCGGCGAGATGCACCACCGGGCTGTAGCCGCCGGACGTGGCGACGGTATCGCAGTTCAGCGTCTCCACGTCACCGTTGACACGGAATCCCTCGATGTCGATAGCGTCAATCCGGGCGCCGCTGACGCGATGCCCTTTGCGATCAGCGGTCGCCTCGATCACCGCACTGCCGGTCACGATCCGGATCCCGGCCGCCTTCGCCCGCTCGACGAGCTCGCCATCCGGGTTGGCACGAGCGTCGGCGATCGCGATCACTTCGCCACCCGCCTCGTGCCAGTCCAGTGCGGCCCGATAGGCATGATCGTTGGTCGTGGAGAGCACCAGCCGCCGGCCGGGCCGCACGGCATAACGCCGGATATAGGTCGACAGCGCCCCGGCAACCAGATTGCCCGGCATGTCGTTGCCGGCGTAGACCAGCGGCCGCTCGTGGGCGCCACTCGCCAACACGACATGCCGCGCCCGCACCCGGTGCAGACGCGAGCGCGGCTGGCGACGTCCGTCGACTCTGGGCGCCGTGTCACCGAGATGTTCGGTGCGTCGCTCGTGCAGCGTCACGAAGTTGTGATCGAAATAACCGTTGGCCGTGGTGCGTGGCAGCAGCGTGACGTTATCCATCGCCGCCAGACGCTCGACGGCGTTCCTGGCCCACTCCGAGGCGGCCATACCGTCGATCGTCTCGCCGCTATCCAGCAGCGAACCACCAAAGGTCGGCTGTTCGTCGCAGAGAATCACCCTGACGCCACTGCCGGCCGCAACCAGCGCCGACATCAGCCCGGCGGGGCCAGACCCGATCACCAGCACCTCGCAGTGCCGGTTGATGTGATCGTAGATATCCGGGTCGCTCTCGGTCGGTGCCCGGCCCAGTCCGGCCGCCTTGCGGATATACTTCTCGTAGGTCATCCACATCGACGCCGGTGCCTTGAAGGTCTTGTAGTAGAACCCCACCGGCATGAACGGCCCGCCCAGCTTGCCGATCAATCCCATCATGTCCCGCTGGGCATCCGGCCAGCCGTTGGTGCTGCGCGCGGTCAGCCCCTCATAAAGCGACTGCTGCGTGGCCCGCACGTTGGGTACCTGGGCCGCCTCGCTCGCGCCCAGCTGGACGATGGCATTGGGCTCTTCCGCCCCCGCGGCGACGACGCCTCGGGGTCGCGAGTACTTGAAGCTGCGATTGATCACGTCGACGCCGTTGGCGAGCAGCGCCGAGGCCAACGTATCGCCGGCATAGCCCTGGTAAGACTTGCCGTTGAAGGTAAACGATAGTGGCTTGTCGCGATCGATTTGGCTGCCGACGCCACTATCCAATGCCAGGCGGAAGGATTGGGTAGAATTCATGACGGCACTCCCTGCATCGTCGCGGTCGAAGTGGTCGCCTGCTCGGCATCTCGCTCGGCCAGTATCATGGAATCGACGGTCACCGCCGGCCGCTCGCCCATACGATAGGTCTCCAGGATCGCGTAGCTGCGGGTATCGCGGGTGATGTTGAAGAACTTGCGACAGCCCACCGCATGGACCCACAGCTCGTGGTGCAACCCTCGAGGATTGTCGCGGAAGAAAAGGTAGTCGCCCCAGACATCATCGGAGGTCGCGGTCGGATCCGCCGGACGCGCGATGTGCGCCTGCCCTTTGGGATGAAACTCCTCCTCCTCGCGATATTCGGCGCAGTAAGGGCAGTAGATATGAAACATCGCCAATCTCCTATTTCCAACCGTCATGACGAGCATCGGAAGAATGTCTCTATGAGTGTTCTGCGCCAACGAGTCGCGTAAGGGCGAGGCGTTCGCTGATCGAGGAGCCGGAATGTACGAGTTTGTACATGAGGACTCCGAAGAAGCGGACAACGACGCCATTGCGTGGCGCAGTCCGCAGAACTCAGTGTGCTACGCCTGCGGCACCATGTTCGTCGATCAGCGCCCCGGTTCGGAACCGATCGATCGAGAACGGTGCGGCGATCGGATGTGCCTGCCCGTGCGCCAGCGTCCAGGCGAAGACGTTGCCGGAACCCGGCGTCGCCTTGAAGCCACCGGTTCCCCAGCCGCAGTTGAAAAAGAGCCCCTGTACCGGCGTCTTGGAGATGATCGGGCAGGCGTCCGGCGTGGTGTCGACGATGCCGCCCCACTGTCGATTCATGCGCACCCGGGAGAACATCGGGAACATCTCGATGATCGCCTGCAGGGTGTGCTCGACCACCGAGAAGCTGCCGCGCTGACCATAGCCGAGGTAGCCGTCGATTCCCGCGCCGATCACCAGATCGCCCTTGTCGGACTGGCTGATATAGCCGTGAACGTGATTCGACATGGTGACGGTATTGAGAATCGGCTTGAGCGGCTCGGACACCAGCGCCTGCAACGGGTGTGATTCCACCGGCAGCTGGAAACCCGCCATCTTCGCCAGCACGCCGGAGTTGCCGGCGGTAACGCAGCCCACCGTTCTGGCGCCGATGTCGCCCCGATTGGTATGCACGCCGACGACCTTGCCGTCGAGGATCTTGAAGCCCGTGACCTCGGTCTGCTGGAGCAAGTCGACCCCGCGCGCGTCGGCGCCGCGGGCGAACCCCCAGGCCACCGCGTCGTGCCGCGCCACCCCGCCGCGCGGCTGCCAGGACGCGCCAAGAATCGGATAGCGCGCGCGTTTGGAGGTATCCAGCGCCGGCTCGATCTCCTTGATCTGCTCCGGCGTGACCGCCTCGCCATCGATGCCGTTGAGACGATTGGCGTGGACGCGGCGCTGAATGTCGCGCATGTCCTGCAGGGTATGGCCGAGGTTGAGCACGCCGCGCTGGGAGAACATCACGTTGTAGTTGAGATCCTGGGAAAGCCCCTCCCACAACTTCATCGAATGCTCGTAGAGTGCGGCGGATTCATCCCACAGATAGTTCGAGCGCACGATCGTGGTGTTGCGCGCCGTGTTGCCGCCGCCGAGCCAGCCTTTCTCAATCACCGCCACGTTGGTGATGCCGTGCTGCTTGGCCAGGTAATAGGCGGTGGCCAGCCCATGCCCGCCACCGCCGACGATGATCACGTCGTACTCTTTCTTCGGGACCGGGTTACGCCAATGACGCTGCCAGTTCTCGTGATGGCTGAGCGCGTGTTTGACCAGACTGAAACCGGAATAGCGTTGCATGAGCCCCTCTCTACGCCACGGCGGACGGCGGCATCGACCGACGGATCGATGATTTTCCGCGATGGTATCGTCCGCTTAGGGGGGCATGATGTTCTGCGACGTCACGCTCAAGCGTGTTCGCGACATGACGATGCGATTTGCGACAGGAGCGATCAGCGCAGAGATTCATGGTGACAACGAAAAACGCCGCTCAGATCGAGCGGCGTCAGCGAATTCGCGACTCGATGATCAGCCCATCGCCGCCACCAGCTTGCGGCGATGGCACGTCTCGGCGTGGTCGTTGACCATGCCCACTGCCTGCATCCAGGCGTAGACGATGACCGGACCGACGAACTTGAAGCCGCGTTTCTTGAGCGCCTTGGAGATATCTACAGAGAGCGGTGTCTGGGTGGGAACCGAACCGTCGCTGCCGATAGAGTCCTGGATCGGCCGCCCACCGACCATGCCCCACAGGAACCCGGAGAAATCTTCACCGTTATCACGCATGGCGAGGTATGCCTGGGCGTTGCCGATGGTCGCTTCGATCTTGGATCGCGAGCGGATGATGCCGGCGTTGCCCATCAGCCGCTCGACGTCGTGCTCGTCGTATTGCGCGATCCGCTCGGGATCGAACTCCTCGAAGGCGTCGCGAAAGGCGTCGCGTTTCTTGAGGATGGTGAGCCAGGAAAGCCCCGCCTGAAAGCCATCCAGGATCAGCTTTTCCCACAGCGCACGGCTGTCGTACTCCGGAACGCCCCACTCCTCGTCGTGGTACTCGGCATTCAGCGGGTGGGTCTGAGCCCAGGCGCAGCGCGGTAGGTCAGGGGTCGGTTCACTCATCATCGGCTCTCGTCACTCTCATGAAATCGTGTCTGATTGTGACGCCCTGCCCCCGGCTCGCCAAATACTAATGAGCCGGCTCTGCTCGAAAGCGGTGCCGGCTGCTCTTTCAGCGCCCCAAAATTGGCGCTATTCGTGGCTCGTGGCTCGTGGCTCGTGGCTCGTGGCTCGTGGCTCGTGGCTCGTGGCTCGTGGCTCGTGGCTCGTGGCTCGTGGCTCGTGGCTCGTGGCTCGTGGCTCGTGGCTCGTGGCTAGCGAAGCGTACCGTGCGGATCGATCACGAATTTCTGTGCTGCACCGCCATCGAAGGCAGCGTAACCCTGTGGGGCCTCGTCCAGTGCAATGGTCTGGACGTTCACCGCGCGGCCGATCTGTACCTTGTCGTGGAGAATCGCCTGCATGAGCTGTCGCTGATAACGCATGGCGGGCGTCTGGCCGGTATGGAACGACATCGCCTTGGCCCAGCCGAGACCGAACTTCATCGAGAGATTGCCGTGCTTGGCGTCTTCGCTCTCGGCGCCGGGATCTTCGGTGACATAGAGCCCCGGAATCCCCACGCGACCTCCCGCCTGGGTGATCTCCATGGTGGCGTTGAGCACCGTCGCCGGTTGCTCGTGGGCATGATTGTGGCCATGGCAGTTGGCCTCGAAGCCCACCGCGTCCACCGCGGCATCGACTTCCGGGACGCCCAGCACCGACTCGATCAGCTCCGACATGCTGGCGTCCTGCTTGAGATCGAGGCCTTCGCAGCCGAAGCTGCGAGCCTGGTCGAGGCGCTTGTCGTTCATGTCGCCGACGATCACGCAGGCCGCGCCCAGCAGCTGGGCGGAAACTGCTGCTGCCAGCCCCACCGGGCCCGCGCCGGCGATATAGACCGTCGAACCCGGCTGGACACCGGCAGTCACACAGCCGTGGAAGCCGGTGGGGAAGATATCCGAGAGCATGGTCAGATCAAGGATTTTCTCCATCGCCTGATCCTTGTCGGGGAAGACCAGCAGCTGGAAGTCGGCATAGGGCACCATCACGTATTCGGCCTGCCCCCCGACCCAGCCGCCCATGTCGACATAGCCGTAGGCGCCGCCGGCGCGATCACCGTTGACGTGCAGGCAGATGTGGGTGTCGCCACGTTTGCAGTTGCGGCAGCGCCCGCAGGCAACGTTGAACGGCACCGAAACGATGTCGCCCTGCTTGATGAATTCGACATCACGGCCGCACTCGATTACTTCGCCGGTAATCTCGTGGCCCAGCACCAGCCCTTCCGGTGCCGTGGTTCGGCCACGCACCATGTGCTGATCGCTGCCGCAGATATTGGTGGTCAGAATCTTGAGGATGACGCCGTGATGGCACTGGCGGCTGCCGAGCGCCAGTTCGGGAAAGGGAATGCTTTCGACGGCGACCTTGCCGGCACCGCGAAAAACGACGCCTCGGTTGGCGGGTGAAGACATGGCGTGAACTCCTGGGGCTGATCTCGGAATGCCTTGTGTCGTGCCGCTCTCGCGACGACATCGAATGAAGGCGCGAAACCAGACTAGGAGTTACCTCGACGGTGGAACGGTCTCGTCACGCCACCGAATGACGCTGCGACGACAGCCGCCAGGTCCAAAGGTCTAACACTTGCAGCTCTTTGCTCTTTGCTCTTTGCTCTTTGCTCTTTGCTCTTTGCTCTTTGCTCTTTGCTCTTTGCTCTTTGCTCTTTGCTCGTAGCTCGTAGCTCGTAGCTCGTAGCTCGTAGCTCGTAGCTCAGAAATCGATGACGACTTTACCCCGCGGCTTCGAACAGCACGACAGGATGAAACCTTCGGCTTCGTCCTCTTCGGTGATGCCGCCGTTGTGCTCCATCTCGACCTCGCCTTCCAGCTTCATCACCCGGCAGGTGCCGCAGATCCCCATCCCGCAGGCCTTGGGAATATGCAGGCCAAGTTTGGCGGCGGCCGAATGAATGGTGTCATTCTCGCTGACGCGGATACTCTTGCCGCTCCCGGTGAACTCGACCGGTACCAGGTCGGCGGTATCCACCTCTTCGGCATCGGCTTCGGCCTGCTCGGCGAGTTCCAGCACATCCTCCTGAACGCTCAACGGCGTCGCCCCGAAGGACTCCTGGTGATAGCGCGACATGTCGAAACCGTCTTCCAACAGCACCTGACGGATCGCGTTCATGAAGGGCGCGGGGCCGCAGCAGAACACTTCTCGATCCAGGTAGTCGGCTGCCATCAGCGTCAGCATCTGACGTGTCAGGTAGCCGCGGAACCCGGACCAGGCCTGGCTGAGCTCGTCACTGCGCTCGCAGACGATATGCAGCCGGAACTCCGGCAGCCGCGAGAACATGTGCACCAGCTCGCGGTGATAGATGATGTCGTTGGGCGCCTGGGCGCAGTGGATGAACTCCAGGTCAACGGCCGCGTTGGTATCGAAGAACCAGCGCGTCATCGACATCAGCGGCGTGATACCGACGCCGCCCGAGAGCATCAGCACCTTTTCCGCCGGATGATCGATGACGTTGAAATCGCCCACCGGCCCATGCACGACCATCGGCTCACCGACCTTGAGGTTGTCGTGGAGCCAGTTGGAGACCCGGCCGCCGGGCAGGCGTTTGACGGTGATCGAGAAACTGTAGGGAATCGACGGCGAGCTCGAGATCGTATAGGACCGCATCACCGGCTGCCCGGCGATCTCCAGCTCCAGCGTGACGAACTGCCCCGGCTTGAAGAAGAACATCACCGGCTGGTCGGCCATGAAACAGAACGTCCGCACGTTCCAGGTTTCCTGAATGACCTTGACGCATCGCACCTGATGCCGGCCGTTGGTCCAGGTTTGCGTATTGACCGGATTGAAGAATTCCATCGCCACCGCGCTCGATCAGGGAAATGGCTTCGGCGAACTGATATCGCCCCGCGCCGCCGTTTCCAGTGAATGACTCTCATGAGCGGATTCTGGACACGCCCGCGCTGATCGACTTGCCCGTCAACGACACGGGCATGCCAACCGTACCCATAGCGATGATAATCGGTCGGCGCGCACCCGCTTATCTGCTGCGCTGACGATCTCCCGATGGCGCGCGCTTCACTCGCCGGTTCCTTCGTCGATTTTCAGAGCGATGCCCGCGATTTTTACCTGTCGGTCGCCCTCGACGCGACGAATGTCGCAGGCGGACAATTTCCTCGCCAACGCCTGGGCGACACTTCTCTCGAAGGACAGCTCGAAGGATGAAGTCGCCGCCACTGTCACACGTCAATGATCCGGTCGCTCCCGCCGCCATGCGGAGGCGACGCTACACCCCGATGAGGATGCGTTCATGTCTGCACTTCCACGCGACAGCCTGGAGGATTCGCTCGCCGATACCCGTCAAGCCGTGGCCGACATGCTAGACCAGCGAAACCCCCACTTCTCGCTGCCACAGCCGTTCTACAATGATTCGCGTCTGTTCGCATTGGACATGCAGCACGTGTTCGAAAAGCAGTGGCTGTTCGCCGGCATGAGCTGCGAGATTCCTGCCAAGGGCAACTTCTTCAAGGTCGAAATCGGCAGCAACTCGATCATCGTCGTCCGCGGTGCCGAAAATCGCATTCAGGCGTTCCACAATGTCTGCCGTCATCGCGGTTCGCGATTGTGTCTCAAGGAAAAGGGCAAGGTCGCCAAGCTGGTCTGCCCCTATCACCAGTGGACCTACGAGCTGGACGGGCGACTGCTGTTTGCCGGCAGCGATATGGGCACCGAGTTCGACATGAGCGCCTACGGCCTCAAGCCGGTGGCAGTGAAGAGCGCCGGAGGTTTCGTGTTCATCAACCTGAGCGACGACCCGGAGCCGATCGACGACTTCCTGGTCTCGCTCGAGCACTATCTCTCGCCCTACGAGATGGACAACGTCAAGGTCGCGGTGGAGTCGCACATCGTCGAGCGCGCCAACTGGAAGCTGGTGATCGAGAACAACCGCGAGTGCTATCACTGCAACGGCGCCCACCCCGAACTGCTCAACTCGCTGATCGAATTCGACGATACCGACGATCCGCGCTCCACCGGCGAATATCGCGATCTGGTCGCGCGCAAGCAGGCCGACTGGACCGCCTGCGAAGTGCCGTGGCAGCTGGCCCGCTTCGGCAAGCGCAACCGACTCACCCGCACGCCGCTGATCGACGGCATCGTCTCCATGACCATGGACGGCAAGCCCGGCTGCAACAAGCTGATGGGCCACATGCCCAATGCCGACATGGGCTCGCTGCGCATCCTGCATCTGCCCAATTCGTGGAACCACTTCATGGGCGACCACGCCGTGGTCTTTCGCGTGCTGCCGCTAGGCCCGCAGGAGACGCTGGTCACCACCAAATGGCTGGTCCACAAGGATGCCGTCGAAGGTGTCGACTACGATCCCGCGCGGTTGCGCCAGGTCTGGGATGCCACCAATGACCAGGACCGTCGTCTGGCCGAGGAGAACCAGCTCGGCATCAACTCGCTCGCCTACCAGCCCGGCCCCTACTCGACGACCTACGAATTCGGCGTGATCGACTTCGTCGACTGGTACAGCGAGACGCTGCGAGCCAACCTCGGGGTCGATCAGCCCGCAACGCTGCAGGTCGCCGCCCGGTAACACTCATGCGGTAATCGTCCTCCGGCCGACGAGCCATCCGATCAGCGATAACGAAAAAGGCGCCCCGCTTCGGGAGCGCCTTTTCCTGTTTCGGCCCATATTTCTGCGTCTCAGAACTCGACAGTCGCCGACAGCTTGAGCGTCCGTGGCTCGCCTTGAACCAGTGTCTGGTTGCCCGTCGTTGCGGCAGACTCCCAGTAATCCTCGTCGGTAACGTTATCCACACCCGCGCGCCAGATCAGGCTGGCCTCGTTGAGCGGCATGGTGTAGCGGAAACCCAGATCGAGACGATTCCAGGGATCGACTTCAAGGTTGTTGGCGTCATCGACGTACTGCGAGCCGGTCCGAATGATTCTGCCGGTCGCCGTCAGCCGGTCCATGTGCGGGATATCCCACTCACCGCCCAGCACATAGCGATAGGTCGGCACGCCCGGCGCGTCGTTGCCATCGTTTTCACCATTGGTGGTATTGCGGAGTTCCGGGTCCATGAAGGTCGCACTCGCCAATACGCGCACGCCATCCAGCGGCACGCCGTAGCCACTCAATTCGATGCCGCGGTTGCGCTGCTCGCCGTTGTAGCCGGCGGTATTGTCCTGGATGCTGACCTGCGGCTGTTCGATCTGGAACAGGCTGATGCCGCCGCCGAGCTTGCCGTAATCGAACTTGGCGCCGATCTCGTCCTGCTTGGAGCGCACGATGCCGAGAATTTCGCCCGCGTTGCTGGCCAGCGCCCCCCCGATTTGCGCTGGCGCCGACTCGCCCTGCTGAAGGGCCTCGGTATGATTGGCGTAAAGCGAAATGGCGGCGGTCGGCTGGTAGACGATCCCGTAGACAGGTGTCACGCGCGACTCGCTAAAACGGCTATCGCGGGCCCCCGTGTTGCCGTCGTAGTTGTTGACCTCGATCTCCTGATATCGCCCGCCCAGCGTCAGCAACACACGATCATCGAAGAAACCTAGCGTGTCCGACAGAGAAACGCCGTTGTTATAGGTACGCCCGGTCGTCGTAGGGTCGCTCAAATCGCCGCTGGGGTAGTTGGGCTCACGCACGGGAACATCGGCCGGGTCGTAGATATTGGTCGGCGCCCCGGTGAAGATGCCATCGAACGCCACGTCTTTCCGGAAGTAGACGCTGGAATAACCCAGATTCAGCTGATGCGAAACGGGGCCGGTATCCAGTTGCCCGCGCAGCCCGACCTGACTGGCGAAGGTCTCCGACTGATAAGCCGTATCGAGCTGTGAAACCGTGGCATCGCCGTCGTCGTTAATGACGCTCGGTGACCCGGCCAGACTCCGTTCATGCGTGCGATTACCGCCGATGGCCGCATAGCCGGTCCAGGCGTCGCTGAAGTCATACTCACCGCGCAGCATGGCGAAATTGGTTTCCAGGCTCGCGCGATTCCAGCTCGGCGTGTAATTGCTGTCGGCATCGGGCACCGAGGGCACGGAATCACCCGTGTAGTTGGTCAGGTTCACGTTCAGCCGCCCGCCATCGATGACCGATTTCTGGTGACCGACATCCAGCGATGCCCGAGCGCGATCGCCGCGATAGTCCAGCCCAACGACCGCCGAGGTATTCTTGCGACTCTCGTCATCGATAGCCGTGTCCCCACGACCGCGATTGACGCTGGCCCGCACCCCGTACTCATTCTGGGCGCCGAAGCGTCGTCCGACATCGAGCTGCGTCTCGCCGTAGCTGTCCGAGCGATACCCGGTGCCGACCCGCGTGATCGGCTCGTCGGTCGCCCGCTTGGGTTCGATGTTGACCGCGCCCCCGACACCGGTTCCCCCCGCCGGCACGCCGTTGGCGAAGGCACTCGACCCTTTGAACAGCTCGACGCGCCCCATCATGCTGGTGTTGATCAACTGGCGCGGCAGTACCCCGTAGAGCCCGCCGTAGGAAATATCGTCACCGTAGAGATCGAAGCCACGAACCTTGAACGATTCCGAGTAGTTGCCGAAGCCCCTGCCGACCGTCACCGAGGCATCGTTTTGCAGCACGTCCCCCAGCGTATCGGCCTGCTGATTCTCGATCAGATCGCGGGTATAGCTGATGACGTTGAACGGCACATCCATCGTGTCCTGCTCGCCCAGAACGCCGATCCGTCCGCCAGCAGCGACCTGCCCGCCCGCATAAGCCGGCGGCGGTGTATCGCCTTGCGTGAGAATCGCCTGGCTCGTGACCGTGACCGTCTCGAGAGACTGGCTCTCGCCGGAGGCGCTCTGCGCCCAGCTCGCATTGATGAAAGGCGGCGCGCCCATCGTCACCGCAACAAAAGCCAACCTGCCGAAGAGACGTCTGTTCTCGGGAGACGCGATACCTGAGTTCATTAGCCTTGGACCTATCGATATGGGGCGGGCGTAGTAAAAAAGCGGGCCCATTCTATAGCGTCCCGAGATCAATATGAATAGAAACGAGAATCATTATTGAAATGCGCATGACGCCAGATGTCGCAAGCCAGGCGTCGCCCAACAAAAAGCCCGGCATTGGCCGGGCTCCTGTTCATGGCAGAGGTTCAGTGCAGAAATTGTTTACCAGCGGTATTTCAGACTGCCGATGACGCTACGGGACTCGCCGTAATAGCACCAGTAGTCACAACCGCTGACGTACTCTTTATCCGTCAGATTGGTGACGTTGACCTGCGCGGTCCAGTGCGAATCGATGTCGTAGCTCGCCATCGCGTCATAAACGGTATAGGCCGCCACTTTTGTGTCGCTGTACTGAGGCGAGTCCACACTGGTACCGATGTAACGCGCCCCGGCACCCAGGCCCAGTCCATCCAGCGCACCCCGCGTGAAATCATAGTCCAGCCATAGCGACGCCTGATGACGCGGTATCAGCCCGGCCCGAAGTTCCTTCTGGGTATCGCTGACATCCACCGTCACATCGGTGTAGGTGTACGCTGCGGTGACCTGGAGATTGTCGGTCACGTAACCCACGCCTTCCAGCTCGAAACCGCGCGAATGGCGCTCTCCACCTTGGTTACTGGAAGCACCGCCGCTGGGAAAGAGCGTGTCGCTCTCTTTCAAGTCGAAAACAGCGGCCGTCACGTATCCATCCAGCCAATTCGGCGCGTACTTCAGCCCTAGCTCCCACTGTTTGCCTTCGCTGGGCTGGTAAGCATCTCCGTCGAGATCGTTGCCGATATTGGGTGTGAACGATTCGCTGTAGCTCAGGTACGGCGAGAGGCCGTAATCACCGAGGTACATGACGCCGCCGGTATAGGACATTTGAGTGTCGTCGTAGCTCTGATCTTCGCCACCATCCTGCTTGTTGGTGACGTCGACGCTATCATGGCGCGCACCCGCCAGCAGAATCCAGCGATCGTACAGGCGCAACTGATCCTGGACGTAAACGCCGATCTGCTCCTTGCCCTGATCGTAGTAGGCCGAATTGCCAGGTACACCCGCGCCGCTATCCCGTGGATCAAAGATATCGATCTGGTCGTAGGCAAAGTTATCACGACTGAGATAGTCGGCATCCAGGTGCTGATAATCCAGCCCCACCAACAGCGTGTTCTCGGTGTTGTCGGTGTACCAGGTGCCGATCATGCGGTTATCGACGGTGAAAGCGTCATAGCTGCCGTCGCGGTAGGTCAGACCCCGCTGAGCGTTACGATCATCGAGCATGTACGAGGGATAAGCCGTACGCAGAAACAGATCCAGGGACGCGAACCGTGCGTTCTGCTGAAATTTCCAGGTATCGTCGATGGTGTGCTCGAGCTCATAACCGACGGCAATCTGCTCATGCTCGAGCCGGTCGTTGTCGTTGTCGCCCAGGTCGGTATCACGGTCCACCTTGCCGAACGGCGTATCGTCGACGGAACCGTAAGGGAGATAGAACACGTTGGCGGGCGTGCCGTGATCGCGTTGGTAGCTGGCGAGCAGCGTCAGCGTCGTTCGATCGGAAAGATCCACCGCCAGGCTCGGCGCGAAGTAGACCCGTTCGTTATCGGTGCCGTCGAGCTCGCCATCCTGGTCCCGGAATAGACCGACGAAACGATAGCGCACGTCACCGCTGTCGGTGACAGGCCCAGACGTGTCGATGCCGACCTGGCGATGGTCCTTGTTGCCGGCCTGAATCTCGAACAACCCCTGAGTGTCTTCGGTCGGGCGCTTGCTGACGGCGTTGATGATGCCACCGGGAGGCGCCTCACCGTAGAGAATCGACGCCGGCCCTTTCAGGAAATCGACCCGTTCTAGACCGAAAGGCTCGGTTTTCCACCACAGGTAACCCGCCTCGCGAAACAGGCGCAAGCCATCCTGATAGGTCGAATCCTCACCCGAGAACCCTCGAAAGAAAAACCAGTCCGCCTTGGCATCATTGCCATACGGCGCCGATAGCGCACCGGCGCGGTAACGCAACACATGGTCGTATCGATTGACCGCCCGCTTTTCCAGCTCCGTGTCATTGACGACGGAAGTGGCACGCGGCGTCTCCAGCAGTGGCGTATCGACCTTGAGTGCCGTTCCCGTGACCACTACCGTGTCATTGGTCACGCTGGCATCCTGCGCCGTGGCCGCCGCCGCATAGACAGACAGCAACGCACCGCTCATGGCGGCTAGAGTGTTCCCTGGTTTCATCGGATCGAATGCCCGTTGTATGACGTTGTAGGAGTCGGCAGCGAGCTGCCGGATATTGTTCTGAGGGTAATTCTAAATGACAATCAGTCTTATGTGTATTAACGATTAGCGTGCGATCGCCAGCGCTGATTGATAACGATTGTCATTCGATCTACCATCATCGCCCGCAGCGACTTCCGCCGCCCGCGTTTCGAATCGGAGGGCGCCCGAGTCTTTACCGTCCGTCATCAGGAATTCGTCGCTTTGTCGCGTGCCCGCCCTTCCACCGTTCTCTCCACGCTCATTCTGATTCTGATGTCGGGATTGGCCTTCGTGTCGATGGGTGCGCAAGCTGGAGACGACTCATCGTCAGGACGAATCGCCGCCTCCAACTGGACCGTGGCAGAGACGCTGGTTGCGCTCGGCGTCGAGCCGTATGCCGTCTCCGACATTCCCAATTACGACGAATGGGTCAAGTCGCCTGCGATCCCCGAATCGACGCTGGACATGGGGCTGCGCAACGAGCCCAATCTCGAGCTACTGGCCCAGAACCCGCCGGACCTGCTGATGACCAGCGCGCTGTTTTCTCGCGACAACGCGCGTCTCGAGCGGCTGATGCCGGTCAAGGTGATCGACAACTTCTATACCGATCAGCCCTATTACGAGGCGACCCTGGCGATGACCCGCGAGGTCGCCAGCTTGACCGGTCGCCAACCCCAGGCAGAAGCCCTGATCGCCGAGACGAACCAGGTTCTGGAGCAGGCGGCGCATGACCTGGAGGATGCAGCGACGCCTCTCTATATCGTCCAGTTCAGCGATGCCCAGCACGTTCGCGTCTTCGGCCAGGGCAACATGATTGGAACCCTTTTCTCGCGCACGGCCCTGACCAATGCCTGGACCGGCCCGACCAACGCCTGGGGCTATGCCAGCATTCCGATCGATCGGCTCGCGGAGCACCCCGAGGCGCGCATCGTCATCATCAAACCCTACCCGCGCGGCGTCGGTCACGAGCTCGACAACAACCAGATCTGGCAGCACCTGCCGGCCGTGCGCGAGGGCCGCGTGAGCTACATCGACCCCGTCTGGCCCTACGGCGGATTGATCTCGTTGCAACGGTTGGCTCGTTCGCTGGTTGCGGTCAGCACTCCGAGCCCCGCGGCGACGGAAGGCCGCCCATGATGCTGCGAGCGAGAACGCCGGTCTGGTTCGCGGCCTGCTTGGCCCTGCTGGCGCTGATCCTCGGCTATATCACTCTCGAGACCCAGTTCGCCGATCTCTCGGGGCACTGGTGGCAAGCCATCGTCGCTCCAGACGACGGGCAGATTCGCCAGATCGTGATGCACTACACCTTCGTTCCAAGGCTATTGGTAGCGATGTTGGGCGGGGCGGCACTGGCGCTGGCCGGGTGTCTGATGCAGCAGGTACTGCGCAACCCCCTGGCGTCGCCGGCCACCTTGGGCGTGACCAGCGGTGCCCAGCTGGCGCTGGTGATCGCCACACTGTGGGCGCCCAGCTGGATGCTGGCCGGCAAGGAATGGATCGCGCTGCTGGGTGGCATCGTCGCGACGCTGCTGGTCTTCGCGCTCTCCTGGAAGCGACGTCTGGCGCCGATGGTAGTGGTGCTCTCCGGGATGGTGGTCAGTCTTTATTTCAGTGCCATCAACAGTGCGCTACTGCTGTTCCACCAGGAGAGCCTGTCGGGACTGTTCATCTGGGGCTCCGGCGCGCTTTCCCAGGACAACTGGGATGACACCCGGTTTCTGATCCTGCGTCTGGCCATCGTGGTGGTATTGGCGCTGCTGCTGTTACGCCCGCTGTCACTTCTCGATCTCGAGGAGGACGGTGCCAGGAGCCTGGGGATTTCGCTGCGCAAGCTACGTTTCGCCGGTCTGGGGCTCGGCGTTTTCATGACCGCCTGCGTGGTCAGCGCTATCGGCCTGATCGGCTTCATTGGTCTGGCCGCTCCTGCCATCGCGCGGCTTTCCGGCGCGCGTACGCTACCCCAGCGCCTGGTCTGGTCGATGATCGTGGGGGCTCTGCTGCTGCTGGTGACGGATCTGGCCGTGCAGCAACTGGCGCCATTCACCGCTTCACTGCTGCCGACGGGCGCCATGACGGCGGCGCTGGGGGCGCCGCTATTGCTGTGGCTGCTGCCACGGCTGAAAGTCGGCGGCACGCGACCGACACCCAGCACGGGGTTGACCCTGCCTCGCGAATCGCGCCCGCAGCGGCGGCTATGGATTCTGGCAGGATTGACGATCGTCGCCTGTGTGCTGGCACTCGTCGTCGGCTTCAGGCTCGACGCCCATGCGAAAGTTCCCAGCCTGGCGGGGCTCGACGATCTGACACTGATCGCCGATTGGCGTCTGCCGAGAGTGGCCACCGCTGCGGCTGCCGGGTTGATGCTGGCCCTGGCCGGCACGCTGCTGCAGCGGATGACCGGCAACCCGATGGCCAGCCCGGAAGTGCTGGGGATCAGCGCCGGCGTGGCGATCGGGGTGATCGCGCTGATGCTGCTGCCGCTGGGCATCGCCCCGCTCAGCGGCTCGGTGATGGGATTCAGCGGCGCGGTGGTCGCCTTACTAGTGTTGATCGTCTGCAATCGTCGCAGCGGTTTCGCGCCAGAGCGTCTGCTGTTGACCGGCATCGCCATCTCGTCGCTGCTGGATGCGATGCGCGCCATCGTCCTGGCCAGCGAAGATCCCCGCGCACAGCAGCTGCTTTCGTGGCTGGGCGGCTCGACCTATTACGCCAGCCTGACCTCGACCGCCTGGATCGTGGTGATCGCGCTGGTGCTCACCCTGTTGACGCTGCCGCTGCAGCGCTGGCTGACGCTGCTGCCGCTGGGTGCTCCCACCGCCAAAGCGCTGGGGGTAGACGTGGATCGTAGCCGCCTGCTGCTGCTCGCGCTGGTGGCACTACTGACCGTCGCCGCAACGCTGGTGATCGGCCCGCTCTCGTTCATCGGCCTGATGGCCCCGCACATGGCCCGGCTGATGGGCTTCCACGGCGCGCGCCATCAGCTGATCGGCGCGGGGCTATTGGGCATGCTGGTGATGGTCACCGCCGACTGGCTGGGCAGGAACCTGTTCTTCCCCTATCAGTTGCCGGCAGGCCTGATCGCCGCGCTGATCGGCGGCGTCTATTTCATGTGGGGATTGCGCCGCCTCTAGGCTTTGTACGAAAACTGCCTGCGCTCGACAATACGGCGTTAAAAATCGCCTCAAAATGCTCATTTACAACCCGTAAACTCCGCTTTTTCGTTGATTTTTTCCTTGTCTAGTCATCGCTCGCCGACTTTTCGTACAAAGCCTAGCCGGATAGTTTAGGATCCGATGATCAGGCAGCGCTAAAGACCGGCAGCAGATGGCGCTCTATCGCCTCCCGGACGGATGGCAGCATCACGTCAGTTTTCTGCATCAGCTCGCGAATGGCCGGTTCCAGCCCCTCGACCCCTCTGGCGCGATGGCAGCCCGCGGCCAACCGCGCGCAGGTCTCCGGGCAGGCCTCCTCCGGAATGCGTACGCCTAGAGACACCAGTCGTTGACGAAAATCCTCGCCATCGATGAGATCGACGATCATCATATTCCACCTCCCGTTCGACGTTGTTGGCGTTCACCACGCATCACACCGCTAAAATAAGCCTCGCAACGCCAATCTTTATCTCAAACGGTGGGACGACGTCGATACGCGAATCGTCGATCTGTCGGTTTCGAGATAATGGAAGTCACTCATGGAGCGCCATGTCTTCGTCGCACTCATTACGTTGCGTACCTCGCGAACTGGTTCGCGTCTTGGCACTGTGCCTGATCGGGCTGCATGCCGCGGCGGCGCACTCGGCGAGTTTCGTCTACTGGGACGACCCCACGGCTTCGGCCGTCACGCTCACCCGGACGCAGTTCGTCGACAAGGCACGCGCTTATCGGGGTGAGGCGAGGCTCGCTTACGTCAATCGCGTGGTCAATAACGCCGCTCGCCAGCAGTTCGAGAAGATCGATACCTGGAAGGGTTTCGACCGGTTAGCCAAAGATCAATATGGCGACTGCGAGGATTTCGCCATCGCCAAATACCAGATCCTGATCGATGCCGGCACGCCGGCGGATCGGCTCGATTTTCTCGCCGCCGATGACAAGCTGACACCGACCTACCATGCCGTGCTGCGTTATCGGCGAGACGACGGCAGCCATCTGATTCTGGATAATCTGACCCTGATGATGCTGCCGGAATCGCGCCGCACCGATCTGGCGCCGATCGTGACGTTCGACCGGGAAAAGGCCCGAATCTACCGCGACGGCGCGTTTCACCCCGTCGATCCGGCGCGCATCGTGCTCGGCGGCCAGCGGTTATCGGAACGGCTGCCGAAGCTGATGGATTACTGATCGTCCTGCGCGAGGAGCTTTTCCGCCCGCAGATAATCGATCAGCTTCTCGGCGGCCTCCTCCGGCGAGAGATCGGTCAGCACCTGACCACCGGTCGCGGAGGACTTGGCCGCGGCGGCCTTGAAACGATCTCGCGCATTGGTGGACTTGACCACCTTGAGACGCTTGGGCCGTGCCCGCGCCGGCTGCCAGCGCCAGTCGGCGCTGCCGGTGTCGAGGCGCGATTCGTCCGCGGGCAGCAGATCGTCGACGGTCTCGATGCGTCCGCGTCGCGCCGGGCCAAAGGCGCTCTGACGTGGCGCCTCGGCGACAGCGTCCACCGCGATCAGACACGGCAGGCGGATTTCGAGTCGCCGACGCTGGCCCTGAGGCAGCGCCTGCAGCACCGTCACGCTCTCCTCGTCGCAGCGTTCGATAGCGGCAACCCCGGTGGCGATCGACCAGCCCAGCCGCTCGGCGAGCAGATACCCCACCATGCCCGAACCCTCGCCGCACTCGGCGCGCTGGCCGGTGAGGGCTAGCCGTACACCGCGCTGCTCGAGCCATGCCGCCAGCAGCGCTACCGCATCCTCGCCGGCACGCAGCGGCAGGAGCGACACCTGCCCGTCGCGTTCATCACCAGGACGTTCGCCGTCGAGGCCGTGATACATCCCCAGATATCCTTCGAGAGACTCCCGCAGCGAAGCCTGATCCGGGTCGCCTGCGTGCACCAGCGAAAGATCGGCGCCGACCAGCGCCAGGCCCATCTCGACGGCTCGGGCATCCTCCCGCGCGCGCCCGGCGCGTCCGGAGACCGGGTGGCGGCCGCTCGATACCAGTGCCGCGGTCTTCACGCCATGAGGCCTTTTCGCTGTGGCTTGGGGTTCAGGCTGCGGCATGTTGCGACTCCTCGTCCTTCCAAGACCCGTCCGAACCGGTCTGGTCTCGCGGCTGGCCGAGACGCTCGCAGACCGCAGCCAGCACCGCGTCGCCGTCGGCGATCAGCGCCAGGTCGGCACGCTTGACCATGTCGCAGCTCGGGTCGTTGTTGATCGCGATGACCCGCTGACACCTGGCGATGCCCTGCAAGTGCTGAACCGCGCCGGAGATCCCCACGGCGATATAACAACTGGCGGAAACGAACGTGCCCGTCGCACCGACCTGCCGGGCGCGTGGCATGTTGCCGTCATCCACGGCAACCCGCGAGGCGCCCTCGCTGGCTCCCAGCACGCGGGCGGCGTAATGATAGCCCTCCCAGTCGCGAATGCCCCGTCCGGCAGAGAGAATGAACGGCGCCTGGGCCAGCGGGATCTCCTGGGGATCGACGGCGACGCGGCCGCGGTCGATGACCCCGGACGCCGACGCTTGGTTTGCTGCCAACGAGATCTCCCCACCCATCGTCGCCAGCTCGATGACCCGCGCCTCGTGGCATGTTTCGCTGACCGGTTCGGCGCACTCCGGCAGCGCCAGCATCACCCGAGGCACGTCACGCAAAATGTCCTGGCGGTCCCCCGCGCGGGAGAGCGTCTGGCCATCACTGAGCTGCCAGACCCGCGTCGCCGGACGGGCATCGCCCACGCTACCGCTCGCGTCCTGACTCGCGCTCTGACTCGCGTTTTGAAGAGAGAGACGCGCGGCCAGCCGCCGCCCGAGATCGCCGCCATCCGGCAACGAATCGGCGAAGATCCAGTGTTGGGGCGAGAGCGCCGCTTCTACATCGACGAGTGCGGCCAGGCGCGACACCGGGTCGTAGCCGTCGCCGACCTTGGCGGAGAGATCGACAACGCGGTCCGCACCGGCGTCCTCGAATCCGGCGGCACCGCCCCGGAAGACCACCGCGGTCACCGCCAGATCGCGTCCGTCGGCGAGCTGACGGGCGAGGCCGAACAGGTCGCGGTCGTGATCGTTGAGCCGCCCTTCCGGCAGCTCCGGGACCACCACGACATGGCCCAGCGGCTGATCGATGACGACCTGGCGCCGCGCCGGCTCCGCGCTCGTCGAGGCAGCCGCCGCCGGGCTCGCCTCCACCGCAGCGCCGCTGCGATCGATGCGCTTGAGTCCGTTGGGCCCGGTCGCGCCGAGGGCATGCGGATCGATGCGGACGACGCCTTCACGACTGACCCAGCGCCACGCCGGGCGGGCAAATTCGAGATGACGCGGATGCAGCCGGTTGCGCCGAGCGCGTTCGGCGTGGGGGTCGATGCGTTTGACGCTCATGCCGGTTCCTCCTCGCGACTTTGGCTTGGCGCGCTGGTAGCGTTCGTCGCCCTAACGGGCTCCACCAGCGCGTCGGCAACCAGCTCGGCCAGATCCTTGATCCGCGGGCGCGGCTCGACCACGCCCTCGAGCATCGCGGTGCATTGCGGACAGGCTACCGCGACCGTGGTCGCGCCGGTCTCGCGCACGTCCTCCATGCGCATGTCGGGGATGCGCGCGCGACCGGGTAAATCGGCGGGCACGTCGGAGAGCGCCGCCCCGCCGCCGCCGCCACAGCAGCGTGAACGGTAGCCGGAGCGCGCCATCTCCATGATCTCGAATCCCAGCGCGGCGAGCACCTGACGCGGCGCGGCGAACTCGCCGTTGTAACGGCCCAGGTAACAGGGATCGTGGTAGGTGATCGTCTCGCGCGTCACCCCCGGCTGCGCGGCCTTGACCGACAGGCGCCCGGCGTCGAACAGCTCGGCGATAAAGGTCGAGTGGTGGAGCACGTGATAATTCCCGCCAAAGTCGCCGTATTCGCGGCCCAGCACGTGGAAGCTGTGCGGGTCGGCGGTGACGATGCGCTGAAAGCGATAGCGAGAGAGCGTGGCGATATTGCGCTCGGCCAGACGCTGGAAGGTCGCTTCATCCCCCAGCCGTCGGGCCACGTCGCCGCTGTCGCGCTCTTCCTCGCCGAGCACGGCGAAATCGACGCCGCCAGCCCGCAGGATCTTGACCAGCGCGCGCAAGGTGCGCTGGTTGCGCATGTCGAAGGCGCCATCACCCAGCCACAACAGCACGTCGACGCCTGCGGGCCGATCCTGAATACGCGGGATCTCCAGATCCGCCGCCCAGTCGAGCCGCGACGCGTTGTCGAGCCCGCCGGGATTGTCCGTAGCGATCAGGTTGTCGATCGCCGCGGCACCTTTCTCCGGCGTCTCGCCGCGTTCCAGCGTCAGGAAACGCCGCATGTCGACGATGGCGTCGACGTGCTCGATCATCATCGGGCACTCCTCGACGCAGGCGCGGCACGTCGTGCAGGCCCATAGCGTCTCGGCCTCGACCAGCCGCGGCACGATGGCCTGATTCGACGCACCATGATGGCGACCGACGTCCAATCCGGGATGACCACTACCGGCGTAACGAGCGTCCGAACCGCCGGCCATGCCCACGACCATGTCCTGGATCAGCTTTTTGGGGTTGAGCGGCTGGCCGGCGGCGTAGGCCGGGCACACCGACTGACAGCGGCCGCACTGTACGCAGGCATCGAACCCGAGCAGTTGCTGCCATTGGAAATCAGCGGGCTTCTCCACGCCCAGCACCTTCGCGGTCAGATCGAGCGGAAACAGCGCGGTGGAACGGCTGCCTCGATGAGCGTCATGACGCTCGCTCGAATTCGGATCACGATGCTGATCGTCGAAACGTTCGGGGCGACGGTGAAACGCCAGATGCAGCGAGCCGGCGAAAGCGTGTTTCATCGGCCCGCCCCAGCCCATACCCACGATCATCTCCAGCAGCCCCCACCCGACCAGCGCAATCAGCCCGATTGACAGTATCAGGGCCAATACGCCGCCGCCGAACAACGTTGGTGCGATGCCAACCAGTGGCAAGCTGATCAAAAACATCCCGACCGAGTACGCCAACAGGCTCTTCGACAGCCGCTGCCAAGGCCCACTGGATAGTTTTGCCGGGGGATTGAGACGGCGGTGATTGACCGCCAGCGCACCGAGGAACATCACGGCACTTGCCGCCAGCAGTAGCCCACCGAGAATCGGGTTGCGCCAGCCGAAGCCGTGGACCACCAGCGCCAGCGCCATGGCGGCGACGAAGCCCCCGGCGGTTGCCACGTGGGTGTGCGCCATCGCCTTGTCGCGGGCGACAACATGATGCAGATCGTTGAGATAGCGCTTCGGCATCAGAAAAAGGTGGGCCCACACGACCGGAGTTTGCCGCCCCTGACGCCATAGCCGTGCGCGACGCAGCGCGCCGATTACGCCCACCGCCAGCGCCGCGAAGATCAACAGCGGCAGTAAAGAATTGAGCATGGTTCGCTCCTTGGTTTGGCCGCAGGCTTCGAGCTTCGAGCTTCGAGCTTCGAGCTTCGAGCTTCGAGCTTCGAGCTCAGATTGTGAACGCGGCTGGGCCGCGCAATCCCCACTGATTCTGCGAACTCATTGCTCTGTTTTTTAGCAACTAATCACCGCAGTCGGCGCTAGAGCAGTGCTCGTGGCTCGTGGCTCGTGGCTCGTGGCTCGTGGCTCGTGGCTCGTGGCTCGTGGCTCGTGGCTCAGAAGTGCATGCAGAGGCGAAGCGCATCGTAAATCGCCGCATGCGTATTCCTCGGCGCCACGCAGTCGCCCAACCGGAACAGCGCGAATTCGCCACTCTCGGAAAGCGTCGGCTGCGGCTGAACCGCATAGAGCGCCTCAATATCGATCTGCCCGCGGTTGCGCGAACGCTCCTTGAGGGCATAGTAAAGTGACTCGTCCGGGCGCACGCCGTTCTCGACGATCACCTGATCGACCACCCGCTCTTCCTGCTCGCCGGTATATTCGTTCTCGAGCAGCGCTACCCGCTTGTCGCCCTCGCGATAGACCTTGTGCAGGGCCAGATCGCCGGTCATCACCACCGCCTTCTGATAGAGGCTGCGGTAGTAGGTCGGGAAGGTGGTACCGCCGATCGCCACGCCGGGCTTGGTGTCGTCGGTTACGATCTCCACCGTTGCACCCTTGCTGGCGCAGTAATCTGCCGTCGACATGCCGCTGAACTCGCACATCGTGTCGTAAATGAGTACGTTCTTGCCCGGCTCGACCTTGCCGGAAAGGATGTCCCAGCTGCTGATCACCAGGCCGTCTTCAGCGCCCCACTCCGGCACCTGTTCGAGGAACGGATGGCCACCGTTGGCGAGCACCACGACGTCCGGCTGCAGATCGCGGATCGTCGAGTCGTCGGCGCGACTCTCGAGTTTGATCTCCACGCCAAGGCGCGCGAGTTCCATCTCGTACCAGCGGGTGATGCCGGCGATCTGGTCGCGCTGCGGCGCCTTGGCCGCAAGCGTGATCTGGCCGCCGAGCTGGGGCTGGGCTTCGAACAGGGTGACGTCGTGGCCGCGCTCCGCCGCCACGCGGGCGGCTTCCATTCCACCGGGGCCACCGCCGACCACCACCACGCGGCGCTTGGGTCCGCTGCTCTTCTCGATGATGTGTGGCAGCCCCATGTACTCCCGCGAGGTCGCCGCGTTCTGGATGCAGAGCACGTCGAGGCCCTGGTACTGGCGGTCGATGCAGTAGTTGGCACCGACGCACTGGCGGATCTGATCGGTCTGCCCCGCCTTGATCTTGGCGATGATGTGGGGATCGGCGATATGCGCACGAGTCATCCCCACCAGATCGACGTAGCCGCCTTCCAGAATACGTTCGGCCTGGGTCGGGTCCTTGATGTTCTGGGCATGGATGACCGGCACCGAGACCACCTCCTTGATGCCCGCCGCCAGATGCAGAAACGGCTCCGGCGGATAGGACATGTTGGGAATCACGTTGGCCAGCGTATCGTGGGTATCGCAGCCGGAACCGACCACGCCGAAGAAATCGACCATGCTGGTGGCATCGTAGTAGGCGGCGATCTGCTTCATGTCGTCCTGAGACAGGCCATCGGGATGGAACTCGTCGCCGCAGATGCGCATGCCGACGCAGAAGTCCTCGCCGACCTCGGCCCGAACGGCCTTGAGCACTTCCATGCCGAAGCGCATGCGATTCTCGAAGCTGCCGCCCCACTGATCGGTGCGCTTGTTGACGCGCGGGCTCCAGAACTGGTCGATCAGATGCTGATGGACCGCGGAGAGCTCGCAGCCGTCGAGGCCGCCCTCTTTCACCCGCCGCGCGCCCTGGGCGAAGTCGCCTATGACGCGCCATATCTCCTCTTCCTCGATGGTCTTGCAGGTGGCGCGGTGGACCGGCTCGCGGATGCCGGACGGCGACATCAGTGTCGACCAGTGATGGCCGTCCCAGCGCGAGCGGCGACCCATGTGGGTGATCTGGATCATGATCTTGCCGCCATGCTTGTGAACGGCATCGGCAAGATTCTGGAAATGCGGAATGATGCGATCGGTGGCAACGTTGACCGAACTCCACCACTGCTGGGGGCTGTCGATGGAGACCGGCGACGACCCCCCACAGATGCAGAGCCCACAGCCGCCCTTCGACTTCTCTTCGTAGTACTTCACGTAGCGATCCGTGGTCATGCCGCCATCGGTGGCGTAGACCTCGGCATGCGCCGTGCTGACCACCCGATTACGGATCGTCAGCTTGCCGATCTGGATCGGCTTGAACAGGGCTTCGTGGGCCATTGCCAGTCATCTCCTCGGACCCGGACGGCATCGTTGTGAAAAATGTGCCGCTTCGAGCGTTCTGGTACACAGAATTGCGAAATGCCAAAAGGCGTGATCAGCGCGGCTGGACCTCGAAGTAGCCGACGTCACAGCCATCTTCGGCGCCGCTCTGGGTCTGCTCGGCGCGAGTCCGCACGTCGCTGCCGCGCGCTTCGATAATCTGATCCATGGCGCCGGCAAACCAGCCGGTGAACATGTACTCCTCGCGCTTGCCGGTCTTGCCGAGCTGGTAGACGAAGCAGGAGTGTTCCAGGCGCACCTTGGCCGTGCCGGCGTCGAGATCGATCGCCTCGGTGACGAACTTCCCCCACCCCCGCTGTGACAGCCGGTTCATGTAGTGCTCGAATACCGCCGCACCTTCGATGCCGTGCAGCTCGGCTTCCTTCTCGCACCAGAACCAGGCCGACTTGTAGCCGGCGTCGTAGAGAATCTTTGCGTAGGCCTCGACGCCCAGCGCTTGCTCGATGGCCGTATGGTTGTTGATGAAAAAGTGGCGCGGCACGTAGAGCATCGGTAGCGCATCGGTGGTCCAGACGCCGGTGTCGCTGTCCACGTCGATCGGCAGTTCGGGGGCCATCAGGGTCATATCGGTTACCTCTGAATTTGTTCTTTGAGCTTCGAGCTTTATTCGCCCCAGACGTCCTTCAAGGTCCGCACCCAGTTCTCCCCCATGATTTTCCTGACGACCGGTTCGGCAAGGCCGTGATCCAGCAGCGCCTGAGTCAGGTTGGGGAACTCGCCGATAGTGCGGATTCCCTTGGGATTGATGATCTCGCCAAAGCGGGTCAGGCGGCGGGCGTAACCCTTGTCGTGGGTCAGCCACTCGAAGAAGGCCTCGTCCTGGCCTTGGGTGAAGTCGGTGCCGATGCCGATGGCGTCTTCGCCGACGATATTCATGATGTAGACGATCGCTTCGACGTAATCCTCGATGGTGGCGTTGACACCGGCCCGCAGGAACGGCGTGAACATGGTGACGCCGACGAAGCCGCCGTGATCGGCAATGAACTTGAGCTCATCGTCGGCCTTGTTGCGAGGGTGTTCCTTGAGCCCGGTGGGCAGGCAGTGGGAGTAGCAGACCGGCTTTTGCGATTCGAGGATGACCTCCTCCGAGGTCTTGGAGCCGACATGGGAGAGATCGCACATCATGCCGACGCGGTTCATTTCGGCGATCACCTCGCGCCCGTAGCCGGAGAGGCCCCCGTCGCGCTCGTAGCAGCCGGTGCCGACCAGATTCTGGGTGTTGTAGCACATCTGGGTAATCCCGACGCCCAGCTTCTTGAACACCTCGACGTAGCCCAGGTTGTCTTCGAAGGCGTAGGCGTTCTGAAAACCCAGGATGATTCCCGTCTTGCCCTCTTCCTTGGCCCGGGTGATGTCGCGCGTGGTCAGCACCGGCCGCACCAGCTCAGCGTTGTCGCGCATCAGCTGGCTGACGCCGACGATATTATCGACGGTCGCCTCGAAGTCCTCCCACACCGATACCGTGCAGTTAGCGGCAGTCAGGCCGCCCTTGCGCATATCCTCGAACAGCGCGCGATCCCACTTGGCGATGATCAGGCCGTCGATGATGATGGCGTCGTCGTGCAGAGATGACGTCGGCATGGGAAAGTCCTCCTGGGTTGGTGCGTCTTTCAGGGCCGTTGCGGCGTCGGGGTACATCGTCGAATTCCCGAAGACGAGCGTTCGGGGCAGCATATCCCTGCGCCCGCGCGCCCCGGCGACCGAAAGCGAATTCCAGTGTTCCGATAGCGTCACGCCCGTTTGTCTGCCTGCGACGGTGGGATCCAACGGTGGCGATCACGCGAGACGCGATTGACGCGCGAGACCGCGTTGGATAGAACAGTCGATCCGGCTCAGGACTATCGTCTGCGCGACATGGCAGCACCGCCGCCGGTCACTCTCTTCATGAAGGTCTCGTCGAGCCAAGGAAGCGGTATCGAATGTCTGACATCGGGATATCACGTCGGCCCCACGGTTGGCTGACAGGAATGCGTGAAGCGATTCCCCTGCTGGGCGGCTATATCCCGGTGGCGATCTCGTTCGGTCTGATCTCCGCCCAGGCCGGCTTCAGCACGATCGAAACGCTGGCGATCTCGACCCTGATCTATGCCGGCGCTTCGCAGTTTTTATTCGTCGGCATGATCGCCAGCGGCTCGCCGCTATGGCTGACCGTGGCGATGACCCTGCTGATCAACGTGCGCCATGTCGTCTACGCGCCCAACATTGCGTCGTGGCTGCCGAAAAGCCGCTGGTGGCCGTGGTTGATGCACGGCCTCACCGATCAGGTCTTTGCTCTCGCCCATAGCCGGCTGCCGCAGCTGCCCGAGCACCAGCGTGTCGGTTGGTTCCTGGGCGCGGCGTTACTGGCCTGGTTCAGCTGGATCGCGGGTTCGTTGCTGGGCGCGGTGGGGGGAGAGTGGCTGACGAGCCGCTGGCCGCTGCTGGGCGAGGTCATGCCTTTCGCGCTACCGGCGCTGTTCGTGGTGCTGATCGTGCCGCGCTTCACGTCGCGGCGCTGGGCTGCAGCGCTGGGTGTCAGTATCGCGATCGCCCTGCTCTGCACGTTGACCGGATTGACCAATATCGGCATTCCGCTGGCCGCCGCCTGCGGGGCGCTCTGCTTTTATCTCGTCCGCCTGCCGGAGACGATCGCCCCGAGAAAAGGAGGTCACCCATGAGTGTCGAACTGTGGATAGGCATGGTGATCGCCGCGCTGGGGACGTATCTGATGCGGCTGCTGCCGCTGCTATGGATGCAGAAGCGGCTGAAACGCAGCGATCCGAACGGGGCCGTCGATGCCCTGCCCAAATGGCTGGTGATTCTGGGGCCGATGATGATCGCCGCGGTACTGGGCGTATCGCTGGTGCCGCGCACGCCCGACATCGCCGGCTGGCTGGCGACGATTATCGGTCTGGGGGTGACGCTCGTCGTCTGGCGTCGTACTCGCTCATTGGGTTGGCCGGTCGTTGCCGGTGTCGCCACTTTCGGGGCCGTGGTGATTCTGGCCAGAGTCGTCCTGTAGCCGTCGGCGTCAAGATTCCAAAAGATGGCGAGCGGCGCAGCAGCAGGCGGCAAAACGACATCGGGCGGCGCGAGGCCGCCCGATCCAGGGATGAAAACCGTCACTCTCCGTTCAGTTCAGCCCAGCGCGATACTGGCGTAGGTCGGTTCTCCGCGAGCGTGACTCAATGCGACGGTCGCGCTGCTGGACTGCATCAACGGGTCGCTTCCCGCCAGCGGCACGAATGCCGGCTCCAGACGCTGAATCTTCAACGTCTCGCCGCGATCTTCCCGCGGCGGCGTACCGAAGAACTCGCGGTAGCACTTCGAGAAGTGGGGAGTGGAGACGAAGCCACAGGCGGAGGCGATCTCGATGATTGGCAACGGGGTCTGCTTGAGCAGCTGCCGCGCCCGCGTCAGGCGCAGCTTGAGATAGTAACGCGACGGCGAACAGTGAAGATGACGCTGGAACAGTCGCTCGAGCTGGCGCCGGGAGACGTCGACGTAGCTTGCCAGTTCATCGAGCTCGATCGGCTCCTCGATATTGGCTTCCATCAACGCCACGATCTCGAGAAGCTTCGGCTGCGTGGTCCCCAGCACGTGCTTGAGCGGCACTCGCTGCTGATCCTCTTCGCCGCGAACCCGTTCGTAGATGAACATTTCGGAAATGGCCGCCGACAGCTCGCGGCCATGATCGCGGCCGATTAGGTTGAGCATCATGTCCAGCGGCGCGGTGCCGCCGGAAGCGGTAAAGCGGTCGCGATCGATCGAGAACAGCCGGGTGCTCCAGGCCGTGCGTGGATAGGCTTCCTGAATCGCGGCCAGACACTCCCAGTGAATGCTGGCGTCGTATCCGTTCAGCAGCCCCGCCTGGGCCAGCGCCCAGCTGCCGGTGCAGACCGAACCGACTCGCCTCAACTGGCGGTGGCGGCTCTGTAGCCAGGTCAGCAACGCCGGCGTGACGGAACGCTGCGGTGCTACGCCACCGCAGACCACCAGCCAATCGAGTCGTAGCGGCGAGTAGGCGCTGGCGTCCGGCGTCACCTGCATGCCGTCGCTGGCCCGCACGGGGGCACCGTCCATGGTCATCACGTACCAGCGGTACAGCTCGCGACCGGCTAGTTGATTGGCCATGCGCAGCGGCTCGATCGCCGACGCCAGCGAGATCAGGGTGAAGTCTTCCAGCAGCAGAAAACCGAGTGTCTGCGGCTCCGGGACGGCATTGGCGCGGCCGGGGCCCCGCACGGGGTGGATTGCCATTTCACGTCTCCTCCAAGGATATAGGACGATTATTGTTATCGGGGTTCCCTGGCGTCTGTCGGTCTCGATCCATGGCGATTTCATCGGCGTCGGACGACTCGTGACAGCGACCGTCAGGCGACTTTTCCAGTGCCTTGACGACCTGATTCGACTGTAATCCCTGTGACGACACGACGCATGCGTTTTTATCTCTCAGCGACAGCGACACCGTCTCTGGATAGCTCAGTGTCGTTTTCAGAACAGATCGGCCTGTTTAGCCCCGCTGCCGCCCTTCCCAGTGACGTCCTCAATGGCGTGCTTTACACGTTGGCATCGAAAGGGCGAAAAATATTACCCGCTGCAGTTGATAACAAGTATCATTCACGCCAATCCTTAACCTTTCTACGACTCTTCATCGGTCATCGCGACTCGTCACTGGATTTCTGCCATGTTGGTACCGTTTCTCATCATGCTGCGGGAAGGCCTGGAAGCGGCCCTCATCGTCGGCATCATCGCCAGTTATCTTCGTCAGACCGGGCGTGGCGCGTGGATGCCCGCCGTCTGGATCGGCATTTTTCTCGCTGCCGCTCTCGCCCTGTTGCTTGGCGCAGGTCTGCAATTTGCCAGCGCGGAATTTCCGCAGCGTCAACAGGAGCTGTTCGAGGCCGTGGTTGGCTTTCTCGCCGTCGGCGTGTTGACCTGGATGGTGCTATGGATGCGTCGTGCCGCCCGCGGCATGCGCCACGAGCTGAATCAGGCGCTCGACCAGGCGTTCCGCGCTGGTCGGCGGCACACCTACGCGCTGATCGCGATGGTGTTTCTCGCCGTGGCCCGAGAAGGGCTGGAATCGATCTTCTTTCTGCTGGCAGTCTTTCAGCAGAGCCGGGATGCCCATGCGCCACTGGGGGCACTACTGGGGCTGGGCGTGGCCGTCGTTCTGGGGCTGGCACTCTATCGCGGTAGCCTGCGCTTGCCGCTGGGCCACTTCTTCCGGGCTACCGGATTGTTCATCCTGCTAGTAGCCGCCGGCCTGTTTGCCGGTTCGGTGCGTGCGCTACATGAAGCCGGGCTGTGGAATCATGCCCAGCAGGTGGTCTTCGACCTCAGTGACCTATTGCCGCTGGACACCCCTTTGGGCTCGCTGTTCTCGGGAATCTTCGGCTACCAGCCGGCCCCCACGGTCAGTGAAGTGACGGCCTATGTCGGCTATCTGCTCATTGCGCTATGGCTGTTGCGGCCGCGTCCGTCCTCCCGTGTGACGCCGGCAGCGCACGCCCGGCCAGAGCGAGCGTGACCCCATGACTCGCAACGCTGAACTCGTCCCGCCGTCACCTCGCGCGATGCGCCTCGGGCTCGTCATGTCGTTTTTGCTGATGCTGTTTGCCCTGGGCGTATTCATCCTGTCGCTCGAGGCGGTCAGACCGCCGAACGACGATGGTTATCGGGTCGACGTCACCGCCAGTGGCTGTGAACCGAATCGTCTGGAAGTCCCCGCCGGTCAACGAACCTTCACCGTGGTCAATCGATCGGATCGAGCCATCGAGTGGGAGATCGTCGACGGCGTCATGGTGCTCGCGGAGCGCGAGAACATCGCCCCCGGCCTGCGCCAGCCGCTGACCGCCACGCTCAAAGCCGGCGACTATGCGATGACCTGCGGTCTACTGAGCAATCCCCACGGCACCCTGCACGTCGTCGCCGGCGAATCCGATGCCGAGACGCCCGCGCTCTCCACCACGGCCTTCGTCGGGCCGCTGGCCGAGTATCGTGTCTATACCACTCTGCAGCTGCGAAAGCTCCACCGCAGCGCCGCGGAACTCCGTGACGCCATCGCTGCCGGCGATCTCGAGACGGCGCAGCAGGCCTATCGGGACGCGCGTCGTGTCGATCTGCATCTGGCCATGCCGATCGGTCTGTTCAGTGATCTCGACCAGCGTCTCAACGCCCATGCCGCCGATTTCGAACAGCGCGAGAACGACCCCGCTTTCGTCGGTTTCCAGCGCCTCGCCGGCGGCCTGTTCGAGCAGCAGAGCACGGCCGGTCTGAACGGCGCGGCCGAACAGCTGGTGGCGGACGTGGATACGCTGACCGCCCGGCTCAAGAGCGCCTCGATTCCACCCGCGCAGCTGGCCAACGGCAGCTCACGTGTTCTCGAGACATGGCTCGATCATCATCGCGACGACGACGCCATCGGGCAGCGCGATCTCGCCGATCTGGTCGCCCTGACAGAAGGCGCCGACAAGATCGTCTCGCTGCTGTCGCCGCTACTGGAAAGCCAGTCTCCGGCAACTCTCCATACACTCGAGGCCAATCTCGCCGCCCTGCAGCGCGACCTTCAGGCGGATGCCGATTCGTCCGCGTCCCGAAGCGCCGCCGACGATGCCGACCTGCTGCAGGCAACCCGGGCGCTGGCCAGGTCACTTACCGGCATCAACCCTGTACTCACTCTGGAAGGTTAACGACCCGGTTTATCGCTTATGAGTCAGTCCGATCGTTCATCACGCTGCCCTTTTTCACTCAAGCCCCCCTCTCGTGAGAACAAGCCTCGTGAGAACAAGCCTCGCGAGAACGAGCCTCGCGGAGCCGAGGCTTCTGAATCGAAGGCAATCGACGTCTCGATGAAACTCGAACGCCGCCGGTTTCTCAAAGGTGCGGGGATGTCCGGGCTTGGCGTCGCACTCGGCGGTCTCGCGCTGGGCAGCGCCTGTCCCGCCCGGGCGCTGGCCGCCACCGGCCATGGTCAGGACGTGACCAGCGCACCGCAGCAACAGGATTCGCAGCTGCGCTACCCGTTCCACGGCCTCCATCAGCAGGGAGTCGTCACGCCCCGCCCGGCCAGCGGGATGCTGGTCGCCTTCGACGTGCTGGCGCGGGATCGGGATGATCTGGAGACATTGCTGAAGATCCTCACCGAGCGCATCGCCTTTCTCACCCAGGGCGGCAGGATCCCTGAGCGCGATCCGCTGTTCCCGCCGCCGGATTCCGGCATTCTAGGGCCAGAAATCGCCCCCGACGGGCTGACCGTCACGCTGGCGGTGGGCGACTCGCTGTTCGATGACCGCTATGGGCTGGGTGACGTGAGGCCCAGACATTTGCAGCGTATGCAGGGCTTTCCCAACGACGCGCTGGAGGCCGCGCGCTGTCATGGCGACCTGGCACTGCAGATCTGCGCCAACACGCTGGATACCGGCTACCACGCCCTGCGCGACATCATCAAGAACACGCCGGGGCTTTTGATGGTCCGCTGGAAGCAGGAAGGCACCGTGCCACTGCTGCCGCCCGCGCCGGGCGATATCGATGGCAGCGCCCGCAACTTCCTCGGCTTTCGCGATGGTTCCGCCAATCCCGAGGGCGACGACGAAGCGCTAATGGACGAACTGGTGTGGGTCGGCAAGCGCCACGACGAGCCGGTCTGGGCAAGCGGCGGCAGCTATCTGGCGGCGCGCATCATTCGCAACTTCGTCGAACGCTGGGACCGTACCCCCCTGCACGAGCAGGAGATGATCTTCGGTCGTCGCAAGATGAGCGGCGCGCCGCTTTCCGACGACGGCCCGGAGGGAAAGGAGCAGGACGTTCCCGACTACGCCCGGGACCCCGAGGGCGAGATCACGCCGCTCGATGCCCATATCCGCCTGGCCAATCCGCGCACGCCGGAAACGGAGGGAAATCGCATTCTGCGCCGGCCGTTCAACTACTCCAACGGCGTCGAGACCAATGGCCAACTCGATATGGGGCTGCTGTTCCTCTGCTTTCAGGCCGATCTGGAGGCCGGTTTCATCACCGTTCAGCAGCGTCTCGACGGCGAACCGCTGGAGGAGTACATCAAGCCGGTGGGCGGCGGCTACTTTTTCGTTCTGCCCGGTGCGCAAGACGATACCGATTTTCTGGGTCGTGGCCTGCTGGCCGCGTCCGCATGAGCCGGTTCGGTTCAGGCTGCGAGAGTCAGGCAACCAGAGCCGGGCAACCAGAGCCGGACAACGAGAGTCGACTGAAAAAACAACCGCGCTCGCGACGACGAGCCGATGATTCATGACCGCCGACTGGCACCCGGATCATTCAATGGAGACACACAATGAAGACCTCGATCATACCCAAGACGTGGCTCGCCGCCGGTGCACTCGGCCTTGTCTCGTCAACCATGACGCTGACCACCACCGCTCACGCCGATGTCGCGCCGGAGGCGCTGGTTGGCCCGGTCGCCGACTACAAACTCTATGTGCTCGACAACCTGGAGCAACTGGTCACGCATACCGAGGAATTCACCGCTGCCATCCAGGCCGGTGACGTGGACAAGGCCCAGACGCTCTACGCGCCGACGCGGGTCTACTACGAGCGCATCGAACCCATCGCCGAGCTTTTCGCCGATCTCGACGCCAGCATCGACGCGCGCGAGGACGATTACGAAAAAGGCGTCGAGGATCCCGACTTCACCGGTTTCCATCGTCTGGAGTATGCACTATTCCACAATGCCAGCACCGAAGGCATGAAGACATACGCCCAAGGGCTGATGGACGACGTCGACGACCTCGACAGCCGCGTCCAGGGTCTGACCTTCCCGCCGGAGACGGTGGTCGGCGGCGCCGCGGCGCTGATGGAAGAGGTTGCGGCAACCAAGGTTTCCGGCGAAGAGGACCGCTACAGCCGCACCGACCTGTGGGACTTCCAGGGCAATGTCGACGGCGCCCGCGAAATTTTCGATCTGTTCAAGCCGCTGGCCGCCAAGGAGGACGCCGACTTCGTCGCTCGAGTGCAGGACAATTTCGACGACGTGGAAGCCACCCTGGCCGACTATCGCCTGGACGCCGACGACCCGGATGCCGGCTTCGAATCCTACGACGAGGTCAGCGATGCCGATCGCCGCGCGCTGACCGGCCCGGTCACCGTTCTCGCCGAGGATCTGTCGACGCTGCGCGGGGTGCTCGGCTTGAACTGAATCATCAGGTGACCACGTGCCGAAGCCCGAAGTAGGCGTCTTGACGGGGCGAAACGCACTTCTTCAACAGGCCGGCTGATCGCCGGCCTTGTTCGTTCGGCGCCGCGAGTCGAAGGCTTCCCGACATCGCTTCGGAATCGGTTCATGCCCGCCGCGCCGCTTTCACACGCTGACGATCCTCTTCCAGCGTCAGTCCGATATCGAAGCGATTGATAAGCCGTTCGCGATGTTCGTCGACGAGGCGCTTGACGCGGTTGTCTCCGATTGCGCCTAACGCACTCAATGCCTTCTGCAAGCGAATGCCGACCTCTACCGTCGCGGCGCCGTCGCGAGCGATGGGAGTGAAGAAGTCCTCGAACAGGTCTTTCGTCTGTAACGCCTCGACATACACATGCCGGACCGGCTGGTCCGACTCGTCGATACCGCCCTCGGCATGACGTACCCATGGCGTCAGCACCCGAACGCCGCAGCCGATCACGTCGATTGCCGTACCGGGGTCGTTGATTCCCGGCGACAACGCTCTCGACGCCACCTCCGCCAGCACGATGATGCCGAATCGCGGATCCTCCTCGAAACGCCGCGACGGGCTGATCGTGAAGGCCTCGGCAATCTTCTCGGCACGCGCTTCATCAAGCGTGGGCGTCGACGCCAGCACTCTGGTCATGTCGAGGAACGTCCCCGGCAATGCCTGCACGTAGATGGCATGGCCCAGATCCTCGGCCAGCGAATCCAGCAGCGGCATGTCGATGTGCTGAAGATAACCCACCTTGCCGGCGCGAACCGGCTCGAGCCCTTCCGGCACCGTGGAAGGCATCGCCTGGCCACCCAGATAGGGCTGATCCATGCGCCCTTCGAGCGCTTTCCTGGCCGCCGTTTCCACTTTGTCTATGGTGTCTCGCACCCGACCCAGCCGAGTCAGATATCCGGCCCACTTGATCAACTGGTAGACCGTCATCACGATGACGACGAGCGTCGCCGCGAACAGCAGTGTCCGGCCATCCTCGTCGTAGATGCCGGCAGCCAGCGCAATGATCCCGACCAGACTGAACAGGAACGCGCCGATGAAGGTTGCCAGCGTGTTCTGTGTCACGCGGTCCTCGATCAGCAGAAGGTTGGCTCGCGGACTGACGTTACTGGTCGCCGAACCGTAGGCAGTCACCATCGCGCCGAGCGAGAATGTGGTCACCGCCAGCATGCTCGAGGCGATGATATTGAGAATGCTGTCTACTGCGCGAGCCCCGATGCTGACCACCGATGGCACGTCCAGCCAGGGCGTCACCAGCCAGGCGATCAGTGCCGTGACCACGCCGCCCAACGAAAAGAGCGTCGCGCGGTACCACAGAGAGCGGCGTAGCTGACGCCACACCCATTGAAAGCGCCCCATTAACATACGGTTCCCATCCCTGGATTGAATCACGCTCAGTCTACGCCAAACGGGCTGTCGACGAGCCTTTTGCCGATGCTGGGCTATTCTTTGATCGAGCGGGTTGGATCTAGACACCCGGTTGCCAATGACGGCGACGGAATCGACCCCATCTCGGGGTAAAACAAGCGACCATCGGTTTGGGCAAAAGGAGCTTGCCATGACCAAGACCCCCGCAACGCGGGTGACCCGCCATCGCTGTGGCAAGGGCTTCACCTATCGCACGCCCAGCGGCAAGACGCTGAACGACAAGGCGTGGCGCGGCTGGATCCAGTCGCTGGCGATCCCGCCGGCCTGGGATGAGGTCGAGATCGTGCTCGACAAGCATCACCACATCCACGCTACCGGCCGCGACAGCGCCGGGCGCAAGCAGTACGTCTACAATGCCGAGTGGCGCGAGAAGCGCGAGGTGCTGAAATTCGACCGCATCGTCGAATTCGCCCTGCGGCTGACGCCCATGCGTCGCGTCACCGGCCAGCATCTCACGCTCGAAGGAATGCCCCGGCAGAAGGTGCTCGCCTGCATGGTGCGGCTGATCGACAGCGCCTACTTTCGACCGGGGAGCGAGCGCTACCGGGAGGAGAACGAGTCCTACGGCTTGACCACCATGCGTTCGAAACACCTGACCATCGACGGCGACGAGCTGATATTCGACTACCAGGGCAAGAGTGGCCAGCATCAGCATCGCGTGGTCGAAGATCAGCGCCTGGCCAGGATCGTGGGCGAGCTCGACGACATTCCCGGCTACGAGATCTTCAAGTATTTCGACGACGACGGCCGTAAGGTGAGAGTCGACAGTCACGATCTCAACGACTACATCCATGAAGTGATGGGCGAACGCTTCAGTGCCAAGGATTTCCGTACCTGGGCCGGCACGTCGATTGCTGCACTGGCGCTGGAAGAGCTCGGCCCGGGCGAAAACGACAAGATGAGCCAAAGCAACGTTCGCCAGGCGGTCGAACGCGTCGCCAAGACGCTGGGCAATACGCCGAGTATCGCCAAGGCGAGCTATATCGACCCGCGAATCGTGGAGAGCTACCTGGACGGCCGCACACTGGATCACTTCCGCAAACTGGTCGAGACCGAGCTGGAGGCGGACGACAAGCTGACCGGCCCGGACGAGCGCGCCATCCTCAGGCTGCTGAGAAGCCGGTTGGAGTCGGCGAGCTGACGCCTTGTCGATGGACAGGAACCGCCATCGAGCGATCCGTCTCCACGAGCTATTGCCCTGAGCGACCGATGCGGGCTATCGACCTATCGGCAATCGACTCCACCAGACGGCCAATGCTAAAAAGGAGGTTTATCCATCGACCGCGCCGAATGCTCCGCCGCGCCATGTCTAAGGTCGCGGCGGTGGATTCCCGACCCGTTCCTCCCACCGCCAAGGAAAGCGCATGAACCCAGCCGAGCCCTCCATCGATACTGTCGTCTACGTCGCCAGCTCAGGAGATGGGACCATTGGCAGCTATCGCCTGGACCGTCAGAGCGAAAAGCTGATCCCGCTAGCCACCACGGAGGCGGCAGAGAACGTCATGCCGTTGGCCATCAGCCCGGACAAGCAGTTCCTTTACGCCGCCATTCGCAGTGATCCGCTACGGGTGCTGAGCTATCGCATCGACTCGAACAGCGGTGAATTGACGCCACTGGGCAGCGGCGCACTCTATGGCAGCATGGCCTATATCGCCACCGATCGATCCGGACGTTATCTGCTCGCGGCCTCCTATGGCGGCAACCTGGTCAGCGTCAGCCCCATCGACGGCAACGGGGTGGCCGGTGACGCCACCCAGACCCTGGAAACCGGCAGCCGCGCCCATGCGATCCTGACGACGCCGGACAACCGCCACGTCCTTGCGACCAATCTGGGTGACGACCGTCTGGCCCAGTTCTACTTCGCCGACGGCGCGCTCGCACCCAACGATCCGCCCGCCGCCGAGACCGCCGCCGGGGCCGGCCCGCGTCACTTCGTGTTCTCACCCGACGGGCGCGTCGTCTATGTGCTGGGCGAGTTCGACGCGACGGTAACGACCTTTGCACTGAATGCCGACGACGGCACATTGACCCAGGTCAGCGTGTGTCAGGGCCTGCCGGACACGCTGGAACTGGCGCCAGGCATGCCCCGCGAGGAGATCCCGGCCGGCGATGACACCCCCCGCATCTGGGCCGCCGATCTGCACATCACCCCGGACGGCCATTATCTTTACCTTTCCGAGCGCACCAGCAGCACGCTGAGTACGCTGCGTGCCGATCCGGAGAGTGGCAAGCTGCAGTACGTCGCCAATCAGCCCACCGTGAAGCAACCCCGCGGTTTCGAGATCGATCCCGCCGGGCGCTATCTGGTCGCCGCCGGCGAACTGAGCGATCACCTGTCGCTCTACCGCATCGAACCTGCCAGCGGTGAGCTGACCCACGTCAGCGACGCCCCGGTCGGCAGCAAGACCAACTGGGTGGAAATCGTGTCGTTCGGCTAGCCGAGACGTTTTCACCGGCGCGCCGCGTGAATGCGTTGGTCACGTGGCGCTGGTATACTCTGTCGCGACCGCAGGTTGTCGACAACTTCGATGCACAGTCGCCGCGGCCGATTTCAAGACCACGCTGCCGGTTACCCCACCGTTGCTTCAGTCAAGGGGGAGCCGGCGCCGTGATGCATGGCGTCCTGCGGGCGAACCGGTGATGGAAAGACGACGTCAGCCGGCGACGCCCGTCCGACGTATCGATCGCCAGCGTATTCATCGCACCACAGGCGCGACGCGCATTCGAGTCTCTGCCAGCGCTCGACACTCGTGCCATTGCCAAAGAGAGGTTAACGAATAGACATGTCCAATACCCCGAAGATCATCTACACCCTGACTGACGAAGCGCCTGCACTGGCCACCTACTCTCTGCTGCCGATCATCGAGGCGTTTACCGGTACGGCCGGTATCACGGTCGAGACTCGCGATATTTCGCTGGCCGCCCGCGTGCTTTCCCAGTTTCCGGACCGACTGAACGACGAGCAACGCGTCAGCGATGACCTGGCCGAACTTGGCCAGCTGGCGACGACGCCGGAAGCCAACATCATCAAGCTGCCCAACATCAGCGCTTCCGGTCCGCAGCTCAAGGCGACGATCAAGGAGCTGCAGGGCCAGGGCTATCCCCTGCCGAACTACCCGGACGAACCTTCGAGCGACGAAGAGAAAGCCATCAAGGCGAGTTACGACAAGGCCAAGGGCAGCGCGGTCAATCCGGTGTTGCGCGAAGGCAACTCCGACCGTCGCGCGCCGAAATCGGTCAAGAACTACGTCCGCAAATACCCGCATCGCATGGGCGAATGGAGCGGCGATTCGCAGTCCCACGTCGCCCACATGAGCGAAGGCGACTTCTACGGCAGCGAACAGTCCGCCGTGATCGCCAAGGCCGGCAAGCTCAAGATCGAACTGCAGCAGAAAGATGGCACCCACATCGCCCTGAAGGACGGCCTCGCGGTCAAGGAAGGCGAAGTCGTCGACGCTTCGCGCATGAGCAGCCGTCGCCTGCGCAACTTCATCGACAGCGAAATCAAGGATGCCAAGAAGCGCAACGTGCTGTTCTCGCTGCACTTGAAGGCGACCATGATGAAGGTCTCCGACCCGATCATGTTCGGTATCGTGGTCGAGGAGTTCTACAAGGAGGTGCTCGAGAAGCATGCCGAGGCGCTCAAGCTCGCGGGCTTCAACGCCAACAGCGGCATCGGCGATCTCTACAGCTCGATCGAATCGCTGCCCAGCGAACAGCAGGATGCGATCAAGAGCGATATCGACGCGCTCTACAAAGAGCGTCCGCCGATGGCGATGGTCGACTCGCACAAGGGCATCACCAACCTGCACGTGCCGAGTGATGTGATCATCGACGCCTCGATGCCGGCGATGATCCGTGACTCCGGCAAGATGTGGGGCACCGACGACGCACTGCACGACACCAAGGCGGTGATCCCCGATCGCTGCTACGCGACGATCTATCAGACCGTGATCGAGGACTGCAAGAAGCACGGCGCCTTTGATCCGACCACCATGGGTAGCGTGCCCAACGTCGGTCTGATGGCGCAGAAAGCCGAAGAGTATGGTTCCCACGACAAGACTTTCCATATCCCGGCGGACGGCACCGTGATCGTCACCGACGAGAATGGTCAGACGCTGTTCAGCCACGACGTCGAAGCCGGTGATATCTGGCGCATGTGCCAGACCAAGGACGCGCCGATCAAGGATTGGGTCAAGCTGGCCGTCACTCGCGCCCGTGAAAGCGGCGCCCCGGCGATCTTCTGGCTCGACGCCAACCGTGCCCACGACGCCAAGCTGATCGAGAAGGTCGAGACCTATCTCAAGGAGCATGATACCGACGGCCTGGATATCCGCATCCTGGCGCCGGTGGAAGCGATGAAAGTCTCGCTCGAGCGTATCCGCAAGGGCGAGGACACCATCTCGGTCACCGGCAACGTGTTACGTGACTACCTGACCGATCTGTTTCCGATCATGGAGCTCGGCACCAGCGCCAAGATGCTCTCGATCGTGCCGCTGATGAACGGTGGTGGCCTGTTCGAGACCGGTGCCGGCGGCAGCGCACCCAAGCACGTTCAGCAGCTGCTGGAAGAGAACCACCTGCGCTGGGATTCGTTGGGTGAATTTCTCGCCTTGGCCGCCTCTCTCGAGCATCTGGGCAGTACCTTCGACAACGCTCGCGCCAAGATCCTGGCGTCCACGCTGGACCGCGCCAACGGCGAATTCCTTGACGCCGACAAGTCGCCCAAGCGTAAGGTGGGCGAGCTCGACAACCGCGGTAGCCACTTCTACCTGGCCCTCTACTGGGCGAAAGAGCTGGCCGCTCAGACCGAAGACGGCGAACTCAAGTCGCTGTTCGAGGAGATCGCCAAGACCCTCGGCGACAACGAGAAGGCCATTGTCGACGAGCTCAATGCCGCGCAAGGCAAGCCGGTGGACATCAAGGGCTATTTCCATCCCGATCGCGAGCGGGTGAGTGACGCCATGCGTCCCAGCAAAACGCTGAATGCAGCGCTGAACAAGCTCTACCAGGCGTCCTGATCGGCGACCGGCTCGGGCTACCGAGCCGGTATCCCTTCTTCCGTCCTGCTTCGGCAACGACGGAGCCAAAAAGAAACGGGCCCGTGCCAATGCACGGGCCCGTTTGCTTGGGCGGGTAGGCGTTACCAGAAACGCGATATCGACAATAGGCTCGTTGCCAGTAATCCGGTTGCCTTACCATTCTTGAAGACCGGTACTTCCGGCTCGTCGACGGCAAAGATGCCGCCGCTCAGTCGGCGGACGCGCTTCATGAACAGCGCGATGCAGATCAGCGTGCCGATTGCCGCCACCACGTAGCTCATCTGCAGCGACAGACCGAAGCCGATCGGCGCGTAGGCCAGATAGGTAAAGGTCGCCATGGTCATGAATACCGCCGGAATCGAAGTGATCAGATGCGGCTTGCGCGCCAGCACCAGATACATCGTCGCAACCCAGAGAGCGATGACCGCCGTGGTCTGGTTGGCCCAGGAGAAGTAGCGCCACAGCAGCGTGAAGTCCATGTGGGTCAACGCGTAGGAGATCACGAACAGCGGCGCGGCGATGAGCAGACGCTTGACGATGGGCCGCTGATCGATCTTCAGATAGTCGGCAATGATCATGCGCGCACTGCGGAAAGCCGTATCGCCGGAGGTGATCGGCAACACGATCACGCCGAGAATCGCCAGCGTACCGCCAATGGCGCCGAGCATGGTGGTCGACACTTCACTGACGACCGCGGCCGGGCCGCCGGCAGCCAGAACGTCGGACAGCGTGTGGTCGCCATGGAACAGACTCATCGCCGCAGCGGCCCAGATCATCGCGATGACGCCCTCGGTGATCATCATGCCGTAGAAAATCTTGCGGCCGTTGCCTTCGTTCTCGGTGGTGCGCGAAATGATCGGCGTCTGTGTGGCGTGAAAGCCGGAGAGCGCGCCACAGGAGATAGTCAGGAACAGTAGCGGGAAGATCGGTGCGCCCTGCGGATGCATGTTCTGGAACGAGAGCTCCGGGATCGGGGCACCGGTGAAGATCATGCCGAGACCGATACCCAGCGCGCTGAACACCAGCAGTGCACCGAAATAGGGGTAGATTCGGCCGATGACCTTGTCGATCGGTAGCAGCGTCGCCAGCAGATAGTAGGCGAAGATTACCATCGTGATCAGCGTGATCGACAGCGGCGTCATGTTGGCCAGCAGCGCCGCCGGCGAGGTGACGAAAACGGTGCCGACCAGCAGCAGCAGCAGGATGGCGAAGCCGTTGACGATGTGCTTCATCGCCTTGCCCAGGAACTTGCCCGCCAGCTGCGGCAGGTGCGCACCGTGGTTACGGATCGAGATCATGCCGGTGAGATAATCATGTACCGCGCCCGCAAAGATGCAGCCGACCACGATCCAGACGAATGCCACCGGACCATACAGCGCACCCAGGATCGGCCCGAAGATGGGTCCGACGCCGGCAATATTGAGAAGTTGGATCAGCGAGTTACGCGTGGTGTTCATCGGCACGTAATCGATGTTGTCGCGCATGGTGAAAGCGGGCGTACGCCGCTTGCGATCGGTGACGAACACTCGCTCCACGAACTTTCCGTACGTGAAGTAGCCCGCTATCAATAGCAGGATCGATCCAATGAATGTAATCATTTAGTGCCCCTGAAGCGAAGAGAATGCCTTGTGAGCATCCGGCAGGTACCTTGATAGGGATGTTGGCGGGCCAACGGCGGTCGCAGTATGGTTATCCGCGCCAATTTACGAACAAGGTCAAATAATTACATTTAGACTTTAGTGGCGGACTCGGCGCCGAGGCGCTTGCCGGGTCTCGCCTTGTCCCGCATGCTGACGCCTTTCCCGTCACCTCGGGTAGCCTGCTTCGATGATCAAGACCTATGCGTCCTTACTCTCAGCGCCTTTTATCGACTCCCTGACTTCGAGAGCCGTAACGGCTGCCATCGTGTTGTCGATGTCGATCTCTGCCGCGGTCGCGTCGACACCACCGCACTCTCACGATCTTCTGGCTCGTGCCGATGTGGTGTATCAACCCACCGTGACATCCCTCGAGCACCTCGCCCCGGACGCCGATCCCGACGTCATCGCCCTGGGTCTTGCCACCATGCAGTGCGCCCAGCGCCACGGCGTGGGCGAAGCTGCGCAGCGCCTGGCGATCATCGATTACAGCCGCTCCTCGCTGACACCACGCCTGTGGGTCTTCGATCTCCCCCGGAACAAGCTGCTGTACCGTGAAGTCGTGGCCCATGGTCAAGGTTCCGGGGGTGACGTTCCCGATCGATTTTCCAACCAGGAAGGCTCACACGCCTCGAGCCTGGGTCTGTTCGTGACGCGCCAGACCTACGAGGGCAAGAACGGCTACTCGTTGCGTATGGATGGGCTCGAGCCCGGCTTCAACGATGCCGCCATGAGCCGCGCGATCGTGATGCACGGCGCCGATTACGTCGATCCTGGCATTGCCGAGCGTCAGGGACGACTCGGACGTAGCTGGGGATGCCCCGCTCTGCGTCCCGGCGTCGCTGGGGATGTCATCGACGTGCTCAAGGAAGGCCAGTTCATCTTCTCCTACTATCCCGAACGGGAATGGCTGATGAATTCGGCGCTGGCGCAGTGCGCTCAGGCCCGCGTCGAGCAACAGGACACCGGCGAGTATTTCCTCGGCACACGCTGATCAAGCATCGCCTTTATCGAGTGCAGGCGGGGGCGCGCACGACGTCGATAGCGAGTACCCTGTTCATGGCGGTCATCCCATCATTGGCGGCCGCCCCACCCACAGCAGTCACCGATCCCGGTAGTGCGCACGACGTGAATCGAGAATGCGTCGTTCTTCGGCGCGTCGTTCGAGGGAGTCAGCATGTCACGTACGGGAATTACACTGCTGCTATTGATCGTCACCCTGCTGGTTTCGCCAGCGAGCTTCGCCGTGCCCTACTGGGGCGAGAAACAGTCAAGCCCTGTCGATACGCCGATCGACCAGCTTCCTCCCGGCGCCTGGATCTGGGGTGGCGATGACAGGCACGCCGGCCCGATGGCCGTCGTCGTCAGCCTCACCGAGCAGCGCGCCTACGTCTATCGCAACGGGATCCTCATTGGCGTGACGAGCATCAGTACCGGTCGCGAGGGCTACGAGACGCCGACCGGCGTCTTTACCGTGCTCCAGAAGGACAAGGACCACTACTCCAACCTCTACGGCAATGCACCGATGCCGTATCAGCAACGCCTGACCTGGGACGGTGTGGCGCTGCATGCCGGCGGGCTGCCCGGTTACCCGGAATCCCACGGCTGCGTCCACTTGCCGACCGAATTCGCTCGTCTGTTGTTCGATGCATCCAACCTGGGCATGACGGTGGTCGTGGCGGAGGCGGGCCAGGCGCCGATCTCCGTGGTTCACCCGGGACCATTGAGCCCCATCGATGCCCATACTGGCAGTGGTGTCGAGATTCCTCTGTTGGCCAGTGGCAGCAGCTGGCGCTGGGCCATGGACCCTCCTTCCGAAGGCCCGGTCTCGATGGTTCTCAGCCGTAGCGATCGCCTGATCGTGGTCTATCGCAATGGCGTCGAAATTGGCCGTTCACGCGTCGAGATCGGCAGCCCCGACAGGGTGACGGGTACGCGCGCCTATATCGTCGAAGGCCATTTCCATCCACCGCCGGCTAGAGAGAGCGATGAAGTGCCCCTGCGTACTCTTTCCATGCCGACCTGGATCGCAATTGGCGTACCCGGTTACGAAAGCACTGCCGGCCAACTGGTCTCGACCAACCTGGTCAATCAGGTGGTCGTACCCGATGGTTTCAAGCGGAAGGTGCTGCCCCTGCTGGAACCCGGCACCGTGCTGGTCGCAACCGATGCCCATCTCACCGCGGAAAATAGTGGTGAGTCCATCCGGGTGATCGATAGCGTTGGCCCCCGTACCTGGCTCGATGATGTCATGACGCTGCTCCATCCCGGCACGGACCGCTAACGTCGGCATGCATCCCCGCTCAGCCTGGGGTGCGTCACACTGTGCGACATTTATCCGCTATGACATTCCTCGCGGGTAACCTATGTTGAGAGTCGCAAGGCGACTCGGCTCGCCGCAGCGACAGGTAATCAGCAACCAGGCGGTACCCGAGCGCTTCCGTTCGATGCTTTCACGGTGGCGAGGTGTTTATGTTCAAGTCTCTGCTAATCCCGATCGATGGTTCCGAGGACTCCCATATCGCGCTCAACGTTGCCTGTCAGTTGGCAGCACCGGTTCAGGGCAAGCTGTATCTGCTCAACGTTCGCGACCCTTACCCACAACTGCATAAAGGCGAATTGCTCAGTGTCGAAGCGGCGATCAAGGCGGCTTCGGTGGATACCGCCGATCACGAGGGTCACGCCATTCTCGATGCCGCGCTTGATACGCTACCTTCCTTCCCCGGTTATAACGGGGAGTTCGATACGCTCGTCAAGCAGGGTTCGCCGGCACGCATGATCGTCTCCGAGGCCGAGCGGCTGGGCGTCGATGCCATCGTGATGGGCAGTCGTGGCATGGGGCAATTCAAAGGGCTGATGATCGGCAGCGTGTCGCACAAGGTGACCCATGTCGCCAACTGTCGTGTTATCTGCGTACACGAGACCCCGCATCGGCATGCAACCCAGGCGCCTCACGAGTTCATCGACGTGTATTGATGCGGCCACCCCTGTACCCGGCAGCCAGCCCACGCCTTGCAAGGCTGGTGGATCGCCACCATGTTAAAACAGTGCCGAGAGGCAAAGTCTCGAGGAGAAAGATCATGGCCAGCGGTTGGGCAAAAGATGGCGCAGTGCAGGAACAGATCGACAGTACGGTCCAAGACGGTATCGAGGAAGCACGCCAACGGCTTCGGAATCAGGGCCCTAGCCTGACGATCTGTGAAGAGTGCGAGGCGCCGATTCCCGAGGCGCGGCGACAGGCCGTTCCCGGCGTGCGCCTGTGTATCGCGTGTCAGGCGGAAGCGGATCGTCATCAAACCCATCGCGCCAACTACAACCGTCGCGGTAGCAAGGATAGCCAACTGCGCTAGCGGCGAATACGCCCCAGCGCACTCCATTGGCGGTCATCCCGCGCCGGGCATCGGCGCCCGGTAATGCTAGAATCATGGCGTCGTCACAGCCTGCCGAGCGCTGAAGGAGTCCGGTCTCATGCATTTCGATCTCGCGGACTTGCGCATCTTTGTCCATGTCGCCGAAGAGAGCAGCCTGACAGCCGGGGCTCAGCGCGCGCATCTTTCCACCGCCGCGGTCAGCGGCCGAATCAAGTCTCTCGAAGCGCAACTGGAAAGTCGGCTGTTCTACCGTAGCAGTCAGGGCGTCGAGCTGACGCCGGCCGGCGAGCGCCTGCTGCAGCACGCACGCCTCATCCTGCGCCAGGTCGAGCGGGTCAAGAATGAATTCTCCGGTTACGCCAGTGACGCCATCGGCCATTTGCGGATATTCGCCAACACCACCGCCGTCATCGAGTTCATGCCCGAGGTACTGGCCGACTTCCTCGCGACGCGGCCCGGCATCACGGTGGATCTTCAGGAGCGGCTGACCAGCGATATCATTCGCGGCGTTCTCGATGGCACCGCCGATATGGGAATTCTCGGCATCATGGTGGGCGTCGAGGTGCCTTCACGACTGAAAACGCTGCCATTCAGTCAGGACAGGCTGGTCCTGGCCACGCCACTCGATCATCCGCTGACCGAACGCGAAGAGATCACCTACGAAGATGCGCTGGATTATCCCCACGTGACGCTTCACGAAGGCAGCACCCTCTTTCACTACCTGGAGCGCAAGGCGCTGGAGTTCGGCAAGCCATTGCCGGTCAGAATTCAGGTTTTCGGTTTCGAATCGGCGTGTCGGATGATCGAAGCCGGCGTCGGCGTGGGCATCCTGCCGGAGTCCTGCGCCTTGCGCTATCAGAATCACATGCGGTTGAGCGTGCGCCATTTGAGCGACGCCTGGGCATATCGGGAACGCAGCGTGCTGATCCGCGAAGATCATGTCCTCCCCGCTTTTGGCCAGGAGCTGCTGGATATCATCACCCAGCATCAGACGTCTCGGAGCCCCTCGCTGGAGCGCCACGAACCGGCTTCGCCATGAAAAACGCCCCGTATGGCAGGGCGTAATCGTTTCGGTTATTGCCAACTCGGGCTCAACTCAAGCGCTGAGCGTAGTCCTCGTAGCCGAAGGTCTTGACCGTGCGCACTTCGCGGCTCGTCTCGTCGATCCGACAGATCGACGGCAGACGGATGCCGTTGAAGGTGGTGGTCTTGACCATGGTGTAGTGCGCCATGTCGGTGAACACCAGACGGTCACCGATCTCGAGCGGACGATCGAAGGCGTAATCGCCGATCACGTCACCGGCCAGACACGTCGTGCCGCCCAGTCGATAGGTGTACGCCTTCTCGCCGGGTCTGGCGCCGCCGAGAATCTCCGGACGATACGGCATCTCCAGTACATCGGGCATGTGCGCCGTGGCGGACGTGTCCAGAATCGCGATCGGGCCATCGTTTTCGACGATATCCAGCACGCTGCAGACGAGATAACCGGTATTCAGCGCAATCGCCTCGCCGGGTTCGAGATAGACCTCGAGATGCGGGTGGCGCGACCGGAAGTCACGGATCACTCGCACCAGCCGTTCGACATCGTAGTCGGCCCGCGTGATGTGGTGCCCGCCGCCGAAGTTGACCCAGCGCAGGCTGGCCAGATACTGGCCGAACTTCCGCTCGAAGGCACCCAGAGTCGCTTCCAGCGCGTCGCTGTTCTGCTCGCAGAGCGCGTGAAAGTGCAGCCCCTCCAGCCCCTCGAGATCCGCCGGCGCCAGATCCGCAGCCCGGGTGCCAAGCCGCGAACCCGGCGCGCAGGGGTCATAGAGTGGGACTTCGCCGGTGGAGTGCTCGGGGTTGACGCGTAGCCCGCAGGAGACTTCACGCGGCGACGCTTTCACGGTGTCGCGAAAGTGCCGCCACTGCCGCGGCGAATTGAAGCTCAGGTGGTCCGCATAGCGCAGCACCACGTCCATCTCCGGCGCGGTGAACGCCGGCGAGTAGACGTGCACCTCGCCACCGAAGGTCTCGGCACCCAGACGCGCTTCATCCTGACCGCTGGCGGTGGTTCCAACCAGATACTGGCTAACCAGCGGGAAGGTATTCCACATGGCGAACCCTTTCAGCGCCAGCAGAATTCTCGCGCCGCTGTCGGCCTGCACCTTGCCCAGCAGTTCCAGATTGCGCCTGAGCAGCGCGTCGTCGACCACGTAGGCCGGCGACGGACAGGCCCGAACGTCGAAGGGATAGTCGGCAATGGGAGAGGCGATAGTCGTCATCTCCTGCTCAGGCCAGCGGGTCTTGATCGGGGTCGAGCTCGACCATCTGCCACGGCAGGCCCATCTCGCCGATGCGCTCCATGAACGGGTTAGGATCGAGCTGCTCGACGTTGTAGACGCCCTCGCCCTTCCAGATGCCTTCCAGCATCAGCATCGCCCCGGTCACCGCCGGCACGCCAGTGGTGTAGGAGATCGCCTGGGATTGGACTTCCTCGTAGCACTTCTCATGATCGCAGATGTTGTAGATGTACACCTTGCGACGCTTGCCATCCTTGATGCCATCGAGGATGACGCCGATGTTGGTCTTGCCCTTGGTGCGCGGACCGAGTGACGCCGGATCCGGCAGCACCTGCTTGAGGAACTGTAGCGGCGAGATGTCGACGCCGTTGACCTGAATCGGATCGATGCGGGTCATGCCCACGTTCTCGAGCACCTTCAGGTGGGTGATGTACTTTTCGGAGAAGGTCATCCAGAAACGGATGCGCTCGAGCCCCTTGATGTTCTGGGACAGCGATTCCAGCTCTTCGTGATAGAGCAGATAGAGATCTTTCTCGCCGATGCCGTCGAAATCGAACTTGCGCTTCTCGGCCAGGGGCGGTGTCTCGACCCACTCACCCTTCTCCCAGTAACGACCGTTCGCAGTGATCTCGCGAATGTTGATTTCCGGATTGAAATTGGTCGCAAACGGATAGCCGTGGTCGCCGCCATTGGCATCGAGGATATCGATGCGGTGAATCTCGTCGAACAGATTCTTCTGGCCATAGGCGCAGTAGATATTGGTCATGCCCGGATCGAAACCACAGCCCAGCGTGGCCATCGCGCCGGCCTTTGCGTAGCGATCTTGAAACGCCCACTGTTCCTTGTACTCGAACTTGGCTTCGTCGGGGTGCTCGTAGTTGGCGGTGTCGAGATACGGCACGCCGGTCTGCAGGCAGGCTTCCATGATGGTCAGATCCTGATATGGCAGTGCCACATGGATCAGGATATCCGGTTTGAACGACTCGATCAGCGCGACCAGCGCCTCGACGCTGTCGGCATCGACCTGGGCGGTCTGGATCGGACGCGGCAACTGCTCGGCGATCGCCTTGCATTTGGCTTCGTTACGGCTGGCGAGACAGATCTCGCTGAATACCTCGGGATGCTGGGCGCACTTGTGAGTAACGACACCACCGACGCCACCGGCGCCAACAATCAGGACTTTGCTCATGAATTCGCTTCCAGATCGGGAAAAGTCAACAGTGATAAGGTCTTATCGCTAGTGGCCAAGGCGAGTCAAATCAGTGGTCAAGGGCTTGTCGAATGAGTGTGCAACTAACTTCTCAGAAGATTCAGCGCGTCCCGACCCGATGCCACCCCGGTCTTGGTCTCGCACCGACCCGGGAACCGGCGAGAGGCCGCAGATAATGACCTCGTCTGAGACTGGCCTCAAGACTTTTTCGCGTCAAATTCCGGCCGATTTTAGGATAGATTCGTTACCATCCGACTAAACATCGCCCTCCAGTGTCTTGCCCTCGCTCGCCGCCCTTCAACCCCGAGGCCCGAACAGAATGACACCGGCGCCGATCAGACAGATCGTCGCGCCAATCACGTCCCACCGATCCGGCAGGCGCTGCTCGACCAGCCATAGCCATACCACCGACGTGACGATGTAGACGCCGCCGTAGGCCGCGTAGGCACGCCCTGCGTAATCGCTGTCGACCAGCGTCAGAAGCCAGGCGAACAGCATCAGGCTGACGACGCCCGGGCCCAGCCACAGTGCAGACTTGTCCAGTCGCCACCACGCCCAGAATGCGAAGCAACCGGCGATTTCTGCTAGCGCGGCGGCGAGGTAGATAAGGGGGGTCAACAAGATGTGGGCCTGTCTAAAACCGTAGGATCCGGCGGTATCGCCTCACCTGACAGGCGCCATTCCAACGCTACCGACCAAGACGTCTCCACGAGCCAAAACGACGACCCCGGCCTGAAGCCGGGATCGAGAAACGCTCTTGGCCGAGAAGTTCGAACGAACTTCAACGACGGCCGAGAATAATACCCAGAAACACGCCAACACCGCCTGCAATCGCCAGCGCGCTGATCGGATTCTTGACCGTTGCCTCACGGACTTCGTCGAGCTTCTCGCCGTAATTGGCCTGCACCTTGCCTACTGTCTGACGCGCTTTGCCTTCGCTGCGCAGATCGTCGTCTTCGGTGAAAGCGCCAACGGCTTCCTGAGTGCGACCCTTGAGTTCCTCGGTGCGTCCTTTCACTTGATCTTCGTACATGTCGATCTCCTTGATGACTGACTTTACAGCAGAATCACTCCACTGGCCCTTGAGCATAGTTGGCTTGCGCGTTCTCGACAAAATTCGCGTATCTCGGTCGAGCTCGAACGCCGAAAACTGCCGGACATCGCCGCCGAACCGGTTTACGCTGCGTGGCGATCATGACCAAGGATAAATGCCATGCCGCTACCGTCGCTGCTCCGTCTGCTTCTGCTATCCGCGCTTTGGGGAGCCAGCTTCCTGTTCATGCGAATTGCCACTCCGGCACTGGGGGCGTTTCCCACCGCATTTTTCCGCGTGCTGTTCGGCGCGTTGGGGCTGGTGGCGATTCTCGCCGTACTGGGCGTGCGTTGGCAGTTCGATGGCAAGTTCAAGACGTCACTGGCGATCGGCATGGTCAACTCCGGCATTCCGTTCGCGATGTTCTGTATCGCGGCCCAGTATCTGCCTGCCGGCTACTCCGCCATGCTCAACGCCTCGACGCCACTGATGGGCGTGGTGATCGGCGCCACGTTCTTCCAGGAACGACTTACGCGGGACCGCCTGATCGGCGTGGCGCTGGGCGTACTGGGCGTCAGCGTGCTGGTGGGGACCGGCCCTGTCGCGTTAAGCCGGGGTCTGCTGATCGGTGCCGGCGCCTGCCTGGTCGCCGCTGGCTGCTATGGATTGAGCGGCTTCGCCGTCAGACGCTGGATAGCCGAGCGCGGCGGGCTCGATTCGCGGCTGATCGCAATGGGCTCACAGGTGGGGGCAACCTTGTTACTCGCGCCTTTCATGCTAGGACAGGTCGCACTCGCGCCAAACGCGCTGGTATGGAACGACCTCGGTGTCTGGTGGGCAATGCTTGCACTGGGCCTTGCCTGCACCTCGGTGGCCTACCTCTTCTACTTCCGCTTGGTCGAGGATCTCGGTCCGATCAAACCGCTGACGGTCACCATGCTGGTCCCCCTGTTCGGCGTGCTGTGGGGCGCGCTGTTCCTCGGCGAGCGGGTCACCTGGGCGCACGCTGTCGGCGGACTGCTGATCGCGGGAGCCCTATGGCTGATTCTGTTCAGGCGCCAGCGATAGCTCTTTGGTGATAGCTCGTTGGTGATAGCTCGTTGGTGATAGCTCGTTGGTGACGGAACAGCGGCAACAGATCCTTGGCGAGCGGACGTCGCCGGCAGAACATCATCCACCGAACGGCAGCGAGCGCATCAGCGAATCTCCCGCCTCCGGATTTTCGAACTATACTGAGAAACGCATTCTGCTAAAAAAGGAATAAGCAATGCGTACTTCAGGTTTGATGGGTGCAGGGCTGCTGGGTTTGACTCTGACACTCGCAGGTTGTGCCGGGGCGCCGCCGTCCCCATACGAGAAGGCGGCCGGTGAATACGAAGGCGTCCTGCCCTGCGCGGACTGCTCGGGCATCCAGGTCGATCTGGAAATGATGAACATGGATGACACCGGTGGCGCCTATTCGCTCAACAGCCTCTACCAGGGACGGAGCGATGAGCCGATGACCACCAAGGGCAATTTCCTGGTGCTCAAGGATGCCGGACCGCAGCAGATTCCGACGATCTACGAGCTCAAAGGCGCCGGCGGCAATACGATCTACTATCTACGCCCCCTCGACAACGGCGATCTCGAAGTCCTCGATACTCACATGCAGACGATCCAGTCCGGCGCCGACATGACGTTGAAACGTCAGTAAGTTCAGCCAGGACCAACCGACGAACCGGGCTCATGCCCGGTTCGCTCGTTTAAAGCGCTCAAGTCTTCAGCGAACGATGCACATACAGATCGTATCGGCTGGTCTTGCCTTCCAGAACGTGCTTGGGCGCGGGGCCCTCGATAGGCGGCGCCTTGCGTGGGCGCTTGACCACGACGCGGTGCGTGGCGACATCCAGCGCCGCCGACAGCAGGCTCGGGGCATCGATATCATCGCCCGCGAGCTCGCGGAAAAGCCGCATCTCCTTCTTGACCATGGCGGACTTCTCCCGATGCGGAAACATCGGATCGAGATGCACGACCTGGGGCTGGTGCGGCCAGTCGCCGACCGCTTGCGCCAGTGCCGTGGCGCTGTCGGCGTGTCTCAGTGAAAGCCGTTCGACGATCTGTGCCACCTCGTCGTCGCTCGACGCCTGCCGCAGAGCCGCCTGCAGCAACGCGTGGACCGCCGCCACGCGTTCGACCATCAACACCTCGGCCCCCAGAGAGGCCAGCACGAAAGCGTCCCGACCCAGGCCTGCGGTGGCATCGACGATCTGCGGCACCACACCCTTACCGAAGCCGCAGGCTCTGGCGACGAGCTGCCCGCGCCCGCCGCCGTAACGCCGGCGATGCGCCGCGGCTCCGGTCACGAAATCCGCGCGTATCGGATGACCGTAGAGTCTGACGTCACCGCCGATTTCCAGTCCGTTCTCGCCACATTGCAAGACGAGCCCGCCAGCGGGCGCCGACGAAGCCCAGGGCAATCCATAGCGCGCGGCGAGATCGATCAGGGAGTCGCCGACCACGGTCAGCGGCTCGCTGGCTGCCATCGGAGAGTGGGAATTCACGTCGCCCATACGAACAGCGCCACGCCCAGCAGCAGACGATAGATCACGAACGGCATCATGCCGATCTTGTCCAGTGCTGCCAGAAACAGCTTGATGCAGATCCAGGCCGCCACGAACGACAGCGCCACGCCCAGCAGAATCTCGTGCCACTGGGCTGCGGTACCCGACTGAACCAGCTCGAATCCTTTCAACGACCCTGCCGCCAGAATCAGCGGAATCGACAGCAGGAAAGAGAAACGCGCCGAGGCCTGCCGGGTAAAGCCGAGCATCAAAGCCGCCGTCATGGTAATGCCCGAGCGCGAAGTGCCCGGAATCAGGGCAATGGCTTGGGCCAGGCCGATCAGCAGCGCGCTCTTCAGGCTCAGGGTTTCGAGCGGCTTGACCCGACTACCGCGCTTGTCGGCCACGCCCAGAAGCACCCCGAACAGGATCGTCGTCGTGGCAATGACGAGCACCGAGCGCCCCGCACTCTCGACCCAGCCTTCGATCAACAGACCGAGGATCACCGCCGGGATGGTGGCGATGATGATCGCCCACCCCAGACGGCTTTCCGGGGTCGGCCCGCGCTCGCCGAACTGGGTAAACCAGGCGTGAAGGATGCGCCAGACTTCGTGGCGAAACGCGAACAGCACGGCCCCCAGCGAGCCGATATGGACGGCGACATCGAAGGCCAGCCCCTGGTCGGACCAGCCAAACAGCTGCGAAGGTAGAATCAGATGCGCGGAAGAAGAGATGGGCAGAAATTCCGTCAAGCCCTGGATGATGGCGAGCGCGGCCAGCTGAAAAGCATCCATTATCGTTCACTATCCTTATGCAAAGGGAAGCGCTGAATAAATTGACGAGCGGAGTAAAGCGCAAGGCGTACGGAGCACAGGAACCGGAGCCTATGGCGTATAGGTGAGGATTTCGCGCACCGCACAACGAAGCGATTTGCCCGCGCAGACATTTATGCAGTGTTTCCAAAGAGGTCGCCATCGTTAGCCTTGACCTTTCACGTCTTACGCCATGCCACCTCGTCACGCAGATAGACAGGGATGACCTCATGGGGGGAGCCACCGCGGGCGCCACGCTGCCACGAAGCAGCGGCCAGACGTGCAATATCCTCAGCCGCCGGGAGTTCATCGGGGAGGGTCTGCACCAATGCAGCCTGTACATCGACAGGCATGGCAGATAAAAGTTGCCAGCCGCTGCCGATCCCCAGCCACTCGAGTTCGTCATCGCCTTGCGGCAGCGAGAGTTTCGAGGGCGGCATGACCCGCTCCTCCAGGAGGGCAGTCAGCATCCCCTCATGGCAGCGATAGGCGGCGACATAGATCTCGTCCATGCGCGCGTCGAGTGCCGCGATCACATATCGCGCGTGCCATTGGCGATGGGCAGCCAGCGCCAGAGCGTCCAGCGTCGAGATCCCCATCAACGGCAGATCGGCGCCATAGGCCAGCCCCTGGGCGACCCCGGCCGCGATTCGCAAGCCGGTAAACGATCCGGGACCTTGCCCGTAGGCAATCGCATCGAGCTGCTCCAGTGATACACCGGCCTCGGCCAGAACCTCGTCGATCATCGGCAGCAGCAGGCGGGTATGTTCGCGCGGGGCGATCTCGAAGCGCTGAACGATGGATTGATCCTGAATCAGCGCACAGGAACAGGCGGTAGAGGAGGCGTCCAGCGCCAGCAACGTCGGCATCGGTGTCCCGGGGAATGGCGGCAAAAAGAAGGGGGCGAGTATAGCGCCATCGTGACGCCAAAACGAACGCTCCGCCAAGAGGCGGAGCCTATTTCGAGACGACTTTTCGGGCTATCGGTGTTTCGGGCTAGCGGCGTTTTAGGCTAGCGAAGAGTCGGACTGGCAAGGAATCGGATGCTCAGGCCTCAAGTGCGGCGAGAACCTGTTCGCGAATCTCGTCGACGCTGCCGATACCGGCAATACGGTGGTACGCCGGCGCTGCGTCGGCATCCTCCGCCGCCCACTGCTGATAGTAGCTGACCAACGGCTCGGTCTGATCGTGGTAGACAGAAAGACGATGGCGTACGGTCTTCTCGCTATCATCGTCACGATGAATCAGCGGCTCACCGGTGACGTCGTCCTTGCCCTCTTCCTGGGGCGGCTTGTAATCGACGTGATAGATGCGCCCGGAATCCGGATGCACGCGACGTCCGGAAAGTCGATTGACGATCTCTTCGTCGTCGACGGCTATTTCCACCACATGATCGAGCTTGATGCCGGCTTCCTTCATCGCATCCGCCTGCGGCAGCGTGCGCGGAAAACCGTCGAACAGGAACCCGTTGGCGCAGTCGGGCTGCGCAATGCGCTCCTTGACCAGCGCAATGATCAGATCGTCCGATACCAGAGCGCCACTGTTCATGGTCTCCTTGACCTTGACTCCCAGCTCGCTACCGTCCTTTACCGCGGCACGCAGCATGTCGCCGGTGGAAATCTGCGGGATATGGAAATGCTCGCAGATGAACTGGGCTTGGGTACCCTTGCCAGCGCCGGGGGCGCCCAAGAGGATCAAACGCATCGATACGGCTCCTTGAAGAATGATGTCGGTTCTTGGAATGGTCGGTGACATGGAAAACAGGATGCAGAAGACACCGTCAATGGCTCAAGACGATACCTGCCGATCCGGTAGCGCACAAGACTCGCTTGGGCTAACGCCGCCGCGGGATCCGGCCTTTCGTTTCTACCACGCTGGCGTGGTAGAGACGAAAACGCCAACGGCCTCCGTAGAGGCCGTTGGCGTCGATCGCATCGACCGTCGGATCAGACCAGCATACGACGGATATCGGTCAGCACCTGCGCCAGGAAGGCGGTGAAGCGCGCCGCATCGGCACCGTTGACTGCCCGGTGGTCATAGGAGAGCGACAGCGGCAACATCAACCGCGGTGCGAACTCGCTACCATTCCAGACCGGCTTCATCGACGACTTGGAAATACCCAGAATGGCCACTTCCGGAGTATTGACGATCGGCGTGAAGGCCGTACCACCGATGGAACCGAGGCTCGAGATGGTGAAGCTGGCACCGCTCATCTCGTCGCGGGACAGCTTCTTGTTCTGCGCCTTCTTGGCCAGCTCGACCGACTCCTTGGCCAGATCGATCAAGGATTTCTTGTCGGCATCGCGGATCACCGGCACCATCAGGCCATCCGGCGTATCGACCGCCACGCCGATATGCACGTAGTGCTTGATGATCAGCTTGTCGCCGTCCGGATGCAGGCTTGCGTTGAACTGCGGGAACTTGCGCAGCGCATAGGCGCACGCCTTGATCATGAACGGCAGCGGCGTCAGCTTGGCACCCTGGGATTCCGCCTCGGCTTTCATCGACTTGCGGAACGCTTCGAGCTCGGTAATGTCCGCTTCGTCGAACTGAGTGACGTGCGGTACGTTGAGCCAGCTGCGATGCAGGTTGTTGGCGCCCGCCTTCATCAGACGGCTCATCGGCTTCTCTTCGATCTCGCCGAACTGGCTGAAATCGATCGCCGGCACCTGAGGGATACCCGCGCCACCAGTGGCCCCGGCCTTCGCCGCGCCGCCGCCACTCTTGCGATCCTTCATCACCTGCTTGACGAAGCCGTCGACGTCATCCTTAAGGACACGACCCTTGGGACCGGAACCTTTGACTTCACCGAGCTCGACGCCCAGTTCGCGGGCCAGCTTGCGTACGGCCGGGCCGGCGTGCACGTGGGCACCTTCGGTCTTGTCGTCACCATGCTTGTGGCGCGCTTCCGGGCTCGGCTCACCGCTGACGTCCTTCTGCGCCTGACCGTCGGATCGCTTGTCGGCCTTGGACGTCTTTCCGGTGTCGGAGGTCTTTTCGGCGTCGGACGTCTTTTCGGCATCGGACTTGCCCGGTGCCGGCTTCGAATCGTCGCTTTTCTTCGGGGACGATTTCTTCTTCGCCGGCTTCTTGGCACCCATAACCTCGACGTAGCCGATCAGATCGCCTTCCGAGACGCTGTCGCCTTCCTTGACCGAGACTTCGACGACCTTGCCCTGGTAAGGACTCGGTACGTCCATGGAGGCCTTGTCGGACTCCAGCGTGATCAGGGTGTCTTCTTCGTTGATCTCGTCGCCTTCGCTGATGGCGACTTCGATTACTTCGACACCTTCGCCGCCGCCGATATCGGGAACACGAATTTCCTGACGGCTAGCTTCGCCGTCGTCTTCGCCTTCGCCGTCTTCATCCTCGTCACCATCGGCGTCTTCATTCTCGGCGCTATCGGCGGATTCCGCGGGCGCTTCATCAGCGTCCTCTTCGTCTTCGCCTTCATCATCGCCTTCGCCGGCGATCTCCATGGTGCCGATCAGGTCACCTTCGGAGACGCTGTCGCCCTCCTTGATCGAGAGCGAGACGATCTTGCCGCTGTACGGGCTCGGCACGTCCATCGAGGCCTTGTCCGACTCAAGCGTGATCAACGTGTCTTCTTCGCTGATTTCGTCGCCTTCGCTGACAGCGACTTCGATGATCTCGACGCCGTCGCCACCGCCGATATCCGGCACTTTCACTTCGACGGTACGCTTGCCACCACCGGAGGACTTCTTCTTCGATGCAGCCTTCTGGGGCTCGGCGTCATCGCCGCCGTTGTCGTCTGACTCGTCGCCATCGTCCGCCTTGGGCTTGTCCGATGACTCGCTCTCGTCCTGCGACGGCTCGTCGTCGGCATCATCGCCACCCTGGTCGTCACCGCTATCCTCGGCTTCCAGCTCGAGAATATCGTCGCCCTCGGAGACGGTGTCGCCTTCCTTGACCAGAATCTTGACGACCTTGCCACCTTTCGGCGCAGGGACATCCATGCTGGCCTTATCGGATTCCAGCGTGATCATGGTGTCTTCGGCGGCAATGACGTCGCCGACGCTCACCGCGATCTCGATGATTTCGACATCGTCGCTGCCGCCGATGTCGGGAACTTTGATGATTTCGCTACTCAAGGTCGCGCTCCTTTAATCATCCACCAGCCTGCCTAGCGGGCAAGCCGGCTAATTCAGGCAATCTGGTCGCCGCCATTTCGTCGGCGGCGACACCCTGACGTGATCCGCCCACTCAGGACAGCAGAGGGCTGGGCTTGGCGGGATCGATGCCGTATTTCTTCATGGCATCGTTGACGACCTTGGCGTCGATCTCGCCGCGATTGGCCAGCGCACGCAGTGCCTGAATCGTCACGTAGTAGCGGTCGACCTCGAAGAAGCGGCGCAGCTGCTCGCGCGTATCCGAGCGACCGTAGCCATCGGTGCCGAGAACGTGGAAGTCGCTCGGTACCCAGGCGCGGATCTGATCGGCGTAGAGCTTCATGTAGTCGGTCGAGGCGATGACCGGACCTTCGGTCCCCTCGAGCTGCTGCACGACCCACGGCTTTTCCCGCTTCTCATCGTAGTCGAGGAACTGCAGACGATCGTACTCGAGCGCTTCACGACGCAGCTCGTTGAAGCTGGTCACGCTCCAGACGTCGGCGTTTACGCCGTGCTCTTCCGCCAGCATCACGGCGGCCGCTTCGACTTCGCGCAGGATCGTGCCGCTACCCATCAACTGAACGCGCGGCTGCTGCTTCTTGCCGCCAGCTTCGCCCGGCTTGAGCAGGTACATGCCGCGAACGATGCCTTCTTCGCTACCTTCCGCCATTTCCGGATGCGCGTAGTTTTCGTTCATCACGGTCAGATAGTAGAAGCAGTTTTCCTTGTCCTGGAACATCCGCTTCAGACCATCCTGCACGATGACCGCCAGCTCGTGACCGTAGCACGGGTCGTAGGCACGGCAGGTCGGCACGGTCGACATCAGGATATGACTGTGGCCATCCTGGTGCTGCAGACCCTCGCCATTGATGGTGGTCCGCCCGGCGGTACCGCCGACCATGAAGCCACGCGCCTGCAGATCGCCGGCAGCCCAGACCAGATCGCCGATACGCTGGTAGCCGAACATCGAGTAGTAGACGTAGAACGGCAGCAGCGGCAGATGATGGTTGGCGTAGGAGGTCGCCGCGGCGATCCAGGCCGACATCGAACCCGCTTCGGTAATGCCTTCCTCGAGGATCTGACCCTTCTTGTCCTCGCGGTAGTACATGATCTGGCCCATATCCATGGGCTCGTACTTCTGACCTTCGGCCGCGTAGATCCCGAGCTGCCGGAACATCCCTTCCATCCCGAACGTCCGCGCTTCGTCGGGGATGATCGGTACCACGCGGGAGCCCAGCTGCTTGTGCTTGACCAGGCCATTCAGTACGCGCACGAAGGCCATGGTGGTCGAGACCTCGCGATCGCCCGACCCTTTCAACTGGGCCGCGAACATCTTGTCGTCGAGTCCCGGGATCTCCATGGCCTCGAAGTCCGCCTTGCGCGCCGGCAGAAAACCGCCGAGCTTCTCGCGCTGGAGATGCAGATACTTCATCTCCGGGCTGTCGTCTTCGGGCTTGTAGTACGGGATATCGCCGCTTTCGATCTGCTTGTCCGAAACCGGAATACCGAAGCGATCGCGGAAGGCTTTCAGCGCATCGACGTCCATCGACTTGATCTGGTGGGCTTCCATGTCGGCTTCGCCGTGACCGCCGCCCATGCCGTAACCCTTGACGGTGTGCGCCAGGATGACGGTGGGACGACCGTTCGACTTGTGAACCGCCTCGTGGTACGCCGCGTAGACCTTCTGCGGATCATGACCACCGCGATTGAGCCGGAAGACCTGCTCGTCGGAGTAGTCCTTGACCATCTCCGCGGTCTCTTCGTACTTGCCGAAGAAGTTGTCGCGGGTGTACTTGCCGCCCTGAGCCTTGTAGTTCTGGTACTCGCCGTCGACCGCCTCGTCCATGCGCTTCTGCAGCATGCCCTTGGTGTCCTGTTCGAACAGCGGATCCCACAGGCCGCCCCAGACCACCTTGATCACGTTCCAGCCGGCACCGCGGAAGACGCCTTCGAGCTCGTCGATGACCCGCGAGTTGCCGCGCACCGGGCCGTCGAGACGCTGCAGGTTGCAGTTGATGACGAAGATCAGGTTGTCGAGCTTCTCGCGGCTGGCCAGGTGCAGCGCGCCCAGCGATTCCGGCTCGTCGCACTCGCCGTCGCCCAGGAAGGCCCAGACCTTGCGGTCCTTCATGTCTTCCAGCTCACGCGAGTGCAGGTACTTCATCACGTGGGCCTGATAGATCGACTGGATCGGACCCAGACCCATGGAAACGGTCGGGAACTGCCAGTAGTCCGGCATCAGGTAGGGGTGCGGATAGGACGGCAGCGAATCGCCGTCGACTTCCTGACGGAAGTTGTCCATCTGCTCCTGCGTCAGGCGGCCTTCCAGGAACGAACGCGCGTAGATGCCCGGCGTGACATGGCCCTGGATGTAGAGCAGGTCGCCCTTGTGGTCACCGTCGTCGGCGCGGAAGAAGTGGTTGAAACCGACTTCGTAAAGCGTGGCACTGGACTGATAGCTGGCGATGTGACCGCCCAGGCCCTTGTGCTTCTTGTTGGCACGCAGCACCTGCACCATGGCATTCCAGCGAATCGCCGAGCGAATCTTGCGCTCGATGAACATGTCGCCGGGCATCTTGGCTTCACGGTGAACGGGAATGGTGTTGCGATGCGGTGTGGTACCGGTAAACGGCGGTGAAGATCCGTCACGACGCAGGCGGTCCGCCAGCCGGGTCAGAATGTACCGAGCGCGCTCTTCGCCCTCATGCTCGACGACCGAGGCCAGGGAATCCAACCATTCCGTGGTTTCGACCGGATCGAGATCTTCTCGTGTCTCCAGACTCATAGACAACTCTCCGAATGGGAAAAGGTTTGCCATTCGCCCGGCCATGGCGGGTAGCCGCAGCGGGGCTTGGGAATATGCGCTCTTCGGTGCGGGCGCGGCTCTTTTGGGGCCGCTTTCCGACATTTATTGGCTGTAATGGAATGACAGCAGGCGTGCGTGACGCGAGAAATCAGGCGAAGAAGATACCGCAAACGCCGGCATCTGCCAATTCACAGACGCACCGATAGTGCTGGAGTCTGCGCCCAAATGCCGTAACATCAATGACTTGGCATTCAATCACACCAACGGGAACGCGTGCCGAACGATGTAACCCATTGACCGGCGTCGTGAGTGAACGCGCGCGGTGGTAGCCGCGCCGCGCGCCACCCATAAGCATAGCACTCAAACGATCTCTGTCAGGCAGCGACGCAGATAGACCCAGTCGAACGCCGGGCCCGGGTCGGTCTTGCGCAGTGGCGCGATATGGGCGTGGCCGATGATCCGCTCGGCGGTGATTGCCGGGTAATACGCGATCAACGTCCGCAGTACGGCCGCCAGCGTGCGATATTGCGCCTCTCGATAGGCTCGCTCATCGGTACCTTCCAGCTCGATACCGATGGTGAAATCGTTGAGCCCTTCGCGCAGCCGTTTCTGGCCTGGCCGTCCGCCATCGAACCAGCGCGACTTCCCGGCATGCCAGGCACGCCGATCGAATGGCACGAACTGGACGCACTCGCCGTCGCGCCGAATCAACAGGTGGGCCGATACCCGCAGCGACGCGATCGCGGGAAAAGCTGGATGCGCGTCCGGATCCAGAGTATTGGTAAACAGCCTCTCGATAGCGTCACCGCCGAACTCCCCCGGCGGCAGACTGATGCCGTGCAGCACCACCGCGGATATCTCATCCGTCGGCCGATCGTTGGCGTTGGGCGATACCACCCGGCGCGCCGAACCCAACCAGTGGCCTTCGATCCCCCCGATGTCGTCGATTCCGAACGCGGCGTCTACTGTCATGATTCGCCTCCACTGTGGCCCAGCCGTTCATCCCGTGGGCTGATTCCGAAATGGTGGCGATAGGCGGTGGAAAAATGCGCACCCGACGAAAATCCGTGTGCCAGCGCGATCTCCCCCACCGCCTGATCGCCTTCCCGCAGCAGCTTGCGCGCCTGCTGCAGACGCAGGTTCAGATAATAGCGACTGGGTACGGCCTGGAGATGCTTCTTGAACAGTCGTTCCAGCTGACGCCGCGATAGACCCAGATGCGCCGACAGCTCATGGGTGGTCAGCGGCTCCTCGATGTTGGCTTCCATCAGCGCCACCGCATCGATCAGGCTCTGCGGGGCGTGCCCCAGGCGCGAACGCAACGGAATCTGCTGCGGCTCGTCGGCCATGCGGATGCGCTCGCAGACGAAATGTTCGGAGATCCGTTGCGCCAGCCCCGTGCCCTGCTGCTGGCCGATCAGTGTCATCAGCATGTCCATTGCCGCGGTGCCGCCGCCGCAGGTGAGACGATTGCGATCGATCTCGAACAACTGGTGGGAAATGTGAATCGTGGGAAACGTCCGCGCAAAGGCATCGGCACTGGCGTAGGGAATCGAGGCCCGATAGCCGTCCAGCACCCCCGCTCGCGCCAGCCAGTGAGTACCGCCAGCGATGCCGCCCAGCATCACGCCCCGGCTCGCGAGGCGATGCAGCCAATGGATCAGCGTCTCGCTCTCGTCTCCCGCGGCCACCGGCCAGGCCGGCGTGGGAGCGCAGACGAACAGCATGTCGAGATGGCGCGCGTCGCTGCCGGCCACGCTTTCCGGCGCCAGCGCCAGCTCGGCCACGCTCTTCACCGGGCGGCCGTCGATACCGAAGGTCGTGGCGGTGTAGAGCCGCCGTTCCGCCAGCGTATTGGCGACGATCAGCGGCTCGATGGCGCAGGCCTGCGCCAGCAGGGAAAAGCCCGGCAGCATCACGAACCCCACTCGGCGCGGGGTATCGCTGGCGTTCATGGCTGGTGTTTCATACGACCGCGATCGACGCGATCAAACCCGAACGACGTCGAATTCGACCAGCGGGTCGACATCGGCATCGTAATCGACATCGTCGCGCTCGAAGCCGAACAGCTTGAGGAATTCATGCTTGTAGCCGGCGTAATCGGTGAGCGCGAACAGATTGTCGCTGGTCACCTGCGGCCACAGATCCTTGCACGCCTGCTGGATATCGTCGCGCAGCTCCCAGTCGTCCAGACGCAGGCGCCCGGCTTCGTCCACATCGGATTCACCGTCGCCATACAGACGCTCGCCGAACAGCCGATTGAGCTGATCGATGGTGCCCTCGTGAACGCCCTGCGCCTTCATCACCTTGTAGACCATGGAGATGTAGAGCGGCATCACCGGAATCGCGGCACTGGCCTGGGTCACCACGGACTTGAGCACGGCCACGTTGGCCCCGCCGCCGGTCGCCTTGAGGCGTTGATCGATTTCGCTCGCCGCGCGGTCGAGATCCTCTTTCGCCTTGCCCAGCGCGCCATGCCAGTAGATCGGCCAGGTGATATCGGTGCCGATGTAGCTGAACGCCACGGACTTGGCACCCGGCGCCAACACGCCCGCCTTGTCCAGCGCGTCCATCCACAGTTCCCAGTCCTCGCCGCCCATCACTTCGATGGTATCGGCCACTTCCTGTTCGGTGGCCGGTTCGACGGACGCCTCGGTGATGGTGTCCTTATTGGTATCGATGGCGGTCGCGGTGTAGGTCTCGCCGATCGGCTTGAGACTCGAGCGCTTGAGCTCGCCGCTATCGGGCAGCTTGCGCACCGGCGAGGCCAGCGAATAGATCACCAGATCGATCTGCCCCATGTCCTCTCGGATCAGCTCGATCGCCTTGTCGCGGACTTCGTGCGAGAACGCATCGCCGTTGATCGATTTGCTGTAGAGCCCTTCGGCTTTGGCGAACTTGTCGAAGGCCGCCGAGTTGTACCAGCCCGCGGTGCCCGTCTTGGTTTCCGTCGCGGGCTTTTCGAAGAATACCCCCAGCGTATCGGCACCGTAGCCGAAGGCCGCGGTGATGCGCGCCGCCAGGCCGTAACCGCTGGACGCACCGATGACCAGCACGTTGCGTGGGCCGGCCTTGCGGTCGCTCAGATTGGCACGAGTGGTCTCGATCTGTTCGAGTACGTTGCGCTCGCAGCCGAGCGGATGCGTCGTGGTGCAGATGAAACCGCGAACCTTGGGCTTGATGATCACGTCTAACCTCGTCTTCTTGGGCCGAAACGGAAAGCCCCGACGACTCTCGCCAGGAACTCTCGCGAGGAACTATCGCCGGGAAATGGCGTGGGTCGAATGTTATCAGCTCTAGCGCTGTCTGGGCGCATTCTAGCAGGGTGGCAAAACGGGGTGGCAAAACAGGTTGGCAAAACCGAGTGGCAAAAAGGATAGGAACTCGCAGGGCGGCCGTTCTCGTTCGAGCCCTGGCTCGATCTTCGTTACGCTCCACGCCCTTCACCGGTGATTGAGAGCCCGGCCTGTCTGACCCCTGATTACCAGAGGCCGGACTTGTCTCGCCGCGGCGGGTATTCGAAGATAGCCCACCAGCCGAGCCAGACCAGAGGGCAGAGAAATTCCATGCATCACGAGCAAGAGATCGAAGAGCTGGTCGTCAGGCGCGGCGCCCTGTGGCTGGCGCTGTCACCGCTGTGGCTCGAGCGGGATCCGCGCGAATCGGACTACGCGCGCATGATCCGCGAGATCGAGGCCAGTGAACTGACGCTGCAACAGCTGGAGTGGGTCTATCGTCTCGAGATGTCGCCGGTGATGGCACGCAATCAGCTTTCCATGGCCGGCGAATGGCGGGCGTTCGACGAGACGGAGCTGCTGACGCGCCTGGTGCGCCATAACCGCAAGCTCGGCGGCTGGCGCAAGGTGAGCTGGTCGCTGTTTTCGGGGCTGACGACGATGATGAGCCGCCCCCGTTTCAACGAACTGGCGATGCGCGTCATGGTCGCCAGAGGCGAGCGTCCACCCGGCGGATAACTTGCAACATTCAGCCCCCGAGGTCGCCCAGGAAGACGCCGAAGTGACCCATGGAGACGCCTTGACTCAGGCCGAGAATGGCGTCTCCAGCGCCTCCTCGATGGCGCGGCGTAACGATCGCGGCACGTCACGCGGCCCGAAACGCCGAATGATCTGGCCGTCGCGCCCCACCAGAAACTTGGTGAAATTCCACTTGATCGGCGTGCTGCCCAGCACCCCGGGTGCCTGACGACGCAGGTGCACAAACAGCGGGTGCGCCTCGCGGCCGTTGACTCTGACCTTCTCCATCACCGGAAACGTCACCGCATAGCGCTGCTCGCAGAACGCGCCGAACATCGCCGAGGACTCCGGCGCCTGACGCCCGAACTGATTGCAGGGAAACGCGAGCACGGTGAATCCCTGATCGCGATATTCGCGATAGAGCTTTTCCAGCCCCTCCATCTGCGGCGTGAAACCGCAGCGGCTGGCAACGTTGACGACCAGCAGCACCTGTCCGCGCAGCGCGCGCAGATTGAAAAATTCGCCGGTTTGCGTCCGACAGTCTTGCGTATATAACGACATTGATGAGTCGACCCGGGTCACACCAAGTTCAGATCCATGGAATCGGTGCGCGAGCTCCTAGAGGCAACGCTCCCGTTCGAAAGAGTGCCACGCTCCCCCTCACATCACCAGCGGTCGAGCTCGATGGCCGTCGATAGTGCCAACCGCGTATCCGGCGTGGCCTTCTCGAGCGCCAGTGCGTCAGCGACCGGCAGCCAGCGGACGGCGACGACCTCCTCCGGCTGCAGACGCAACGGGCCCGCGTAATCCACCCAGTAAAGGCTGCCATAAAGCCTCAATCCCGCGTCGTGGAACACGAACTCGCCGCCGGATACCAGCTTGACGCCGCCAATGCCGAGCTCCTCGAACAGCTCCCGCCGCGCCGCCGGCAGCGACGCCTCGCCGGCTCCGACCACGCCGCCAGCGGCCAGGTCGAACCACCCCGGATGAGTCTCCTTGATTGGCGTGCGCTGCTGCACGCAGATCTCGCCCGTCGCATTACGCACGATGATATAGGTCGCGCGATGCCAGCAGCTCAAACGTCGCATGGTGGCGCGCGACGTGCTGCCACAAGGCCGGTTGCGTGGATCGACGAGCTGAACCTGTTCGTCGGCGATGACCCTGTCGCCCATGGAATACGTGCTCATGAGGAACCTGACGATTGAAAACGGGATGGCAGCGTATCACGAGCGGCTTGCGACTCGTTCTATCGAAAATCGAAAGTGCGCGTCGTCTCGTCAACCCTCAGGCGAACGCGTGGGGCCATTCAAATATCGTGTCAAATACCGGGTTGGTCGAATACCGGGTTGGTCGAATACCGCGTTGGTCGAAGACCCCGCACAACCTTCGACGAGCGGTTTATGCTGAGCTCAACCACCTCGGAGGATGGCATGGCGGACTACGCACCCCGTACCGAATTGAAGACCCATCGGGTCGAGAACCAGCCCGGCTCCCAGGACGCGGGCGACCTGTGGCGTTCGGACCGACCGCTGCGCGAGGCCGTCGCGCGATTTTCGCCGACCTGGGTGGGAGAGCGCCTGGCACCACTGGGTCAACGTCTGGCGGCGCCTGACGTGGCGAACTGGGGCGATCAGGCCAACCGCTTCCCACCGCAGCTCCACGCCTTCGACCGCTATGGCCGCCGTCTGGACGAGGTCGACTATCATCCCGGCTATCACGCACTGATGGATCTGGCGATTCGCGGTGGCTGGCACGCCGTTGCCTGGGAACGCGAACATGAGGGCGGCCATCAGGCGCACATCGCCGCGCTCTATCTGTTGACCCAGGCCGAACCCGGCTTCTGCTGCCCGATCACCATGACCCACGCGGCGATGCCCGTTCTGCGTCATCTGAAAGGCGGCGAGGCGTGGCAGGCGCGACTCATGGGCCGGGACTATGACCCGACCGCACTCCCGCCCTGGCAGAAGACGACCAATACTTTCGGCATGGCGATGACCGAGAAACAGGGCGGCAGCGACGTACGGCGCAACAGCACCCGGGCGCAGCCGGTGGCATCGCCCGGCCCCGGCGAGTGGTACCGGCTCGACGGTCACAAATGGTTTTGCAGCGCGCCGATGTCGGACGCCTTCCTGACACTGGCGCAGACCGACGACGGCCTCTCCTGCTTTCTGGCCCCGCGATTCACGCCCGAGGACGAACGTAACGCCATCGAGATTCAGCGACTCAAGGACAAGTGCGGCAATCGCGCCAACGCATCGGCGGAGATCGAATACGTCGGCGCCTGGGCGCAGCTCGTCGGCGAACCCGGGCGTGGCGTACCGGCCATTCTGGCCATGGTGCAGCAGACACGACTCGATGCCGCCACCGCACCGGCCGGCATGATGCGACAGGCGCTGAGAGAGGTCTGGCGCCACGTCCGCGAGCGAACGGTCTTCGATCGGCGACTGGCCGACCAGCCGCTAATGCAGCGTGTGGTGGCCGACCTGGCGATCGAGACCGAAGCCAGCCTGTTGCTGGCGATGCGCGGGGCGCAAGCCATGGACCGGGCGGTGGATGACGAGCACGAGGCAGCGCTGGCACGGCTGATTCCCGCGCTGGCCAAGTTCTGGCACAACAAGCGCGGTCCCGCCTTCATGGCCGAAGCGATGGAGTGTCTCGGCGGCGTCGGATATGTCGAGGAGACGCCATTGGCGCGACTCTACCGCGAGGCGCCGGTCAACTCGATCTGGGAGGGATCCGGCAATGTGATCTGCCTGGACGTGCTGCGCATTCTGAATCGTCACCCGGCCAGCATCGCGGCGCTACGCAGGGAACTGGGCCTGGCGCTGGGCACTCATCCCGCCTTCGATGCTGCGGTCGCCGCACTCGATCATCGACTGACGGCAAGCCCGGAGCAGCTGCAGGCCGAGGCACGCTGGCTCGCCCAGCGCATGGCGCAAACGCTGCAGGCCGCGCTGCTGATTCGTCACGCCCCCAACGCCGTCGCCGATACCTTCTGCGCCACCCGATTGAGAGACGCCTCGCCCATTTTCGGCGTGATGCCTGTCGATGCGCCGATCGCGTCAATACTCGAGCGCGTGAGCGACGAATAGATCAGCGAAAGCCTCGGCCGTTCATCCCAGCGCTACACGAGCGGCCAGTCCCAGTAGCACGATGCCGGTCAAGCGGTGAATCCACCCTGCGTGCTGCTGCAACCACGGCAGCACTCGAGAATGCGAAAGAACCAGCGCCACCAGCACGTACCATCCGCCATCGACCACTGTCGCCGTGGCCACGATAAGCCAGCGCGCGTGGGTACTCAGATCGGCAGTGACGAACTGGCTCAGCAAGGCGATGAAGAAAACGATCAGCTTGGGATTGCCCAACGCCACTAGCAGACCATCGCGCATGGCGCGTCGCCAGTCCCTGGCCTGCCGAACGATATCGAAGTCGGCACTGCCACCTGCCCGGAGTGCCTGAATGCCCAGCCAGGCGAGATACAGTGCGCCACCCCAGGTCACCAGCCGGTACAACCACGGCTGATGGACGATGACCGCAGCGAGCCCCAGCACCGTCAGTCCCGCGTACAGCCCGACGCCGAGCGCGTGGGCAAGACCCGCGACCACGCCGCAGAGCCGCCCGCCACCAAGCGTATTCTGCATCACCATGGCCAGACTGGGCCCTGGAGACATGGCCCCGAGGGCACATATGGCCAGCAACGAAAACCAGAGTTCCAACGACACGCCGACTTCCTGTTTCCACTCTCGATATCCGATCACCGACTATACAGCAAGCCGGCCGCCCATGGACTAAGCCCTCAGCCATGCCCGTTAGGTCGATTTTACCGCGGCACGGGCACTTCGAAGCGTCTACGCTGTCAGAGGCACAGGACCACATACATCAAGGAAGTGAACCATGAGCTTATTCAACAAGCGCGACGACCGACAGGCACGTACCGACCGTATCCGTGACGATCTGCGCGATATCGGTGATCAGGGTCAGGCACTGGGACGCGACCTGCGGGACGATGCCGGAGACGCCATCGAAGAAGCTCGGATCAAAAGTGAAGAGCAGTACGCCCGCATGGCAGCCGAATCGCGTCGGCGCAATCGCCGTTTCAAGCGTTCGGCGAACCAGTCCATGAATGACTGTGACCGTTACGTCCGTGAACATCCGTGGTCAGGCATCGGTGTAGCCGCTTTGGCTGGCGCCGTTGTCGGCCTGCTGATCAGCCGCCGCTGAAGCGCCCTCGACGCCCCGCTTGCCGGGGCGTTTTCGTTGTCTCGAGTGGTCGGAACCATGGTTGAACAGTTTAACCGTATTCAAACTTTCCAATCAGAGCTGTGGAAACTTGAGAACGATAGTCGTTTAATCGTATGAAACCTGTTTCAGGAGCCCGAGATGACCGTCAATAAATGGCAAACGATCGACGTCGAGAATATCGACAAATCAGCGAGATCGCTGCATGCCTGTTCACTGGATCCCTCGATTCGCTGCCTGGCCGAGTTGCGTACCTCGCAGATCAACGGCTGCCTGAGCTGCACGCACTTTCGCCGTGAGCAAGCCGAAGCGCTGGGTATTTCTGCCAGCAAGCTGCAGGCGTTGACGGCCTGGGCCGAATCCGACGAATTCGACGACCGGGAAAAAGCGGCGCTGGCATGGTGCGAGTCGTTCACGCACTTCCGCCCGGCGAATCTGGCAACGCGAAAGCTGGCGCTGAATGCGTTCTCCCCGCGGGAACTGGCGGACCTGACGATGGCGATCGAAATGACCAGCGCGCTGAGTCGCGCGTCACGTCGCGCCGCCGTCTAGGTGGTTTCGACCTAGGTCCAGCCTCAAGCCCCATCTCGGTGCCCGGTATCATCTCGGCTCGCTCTCGCCCCTGACGAGAGCGAGTTTTTCACGTTTGCGTTATCTCTGTCTGAAACTCGCCAACGCGGTTCACACCAGCGGCTCGACGTGATCGTGCAGACAGCCGAGCACACTACCCTCGCGCGCCAGCGCCCGTCTATCCAGCATATGGACCCAACCTCGCGCCATCTCGAGCAGCCCTTCCTGTCGAAACGCGGTCAAGGTACGGCTGACATGCACCGGGGACAAGCCCAGCGCATCCGCCAGATGCTGCTGCGACAACGGCAGACGAAAGCACTCGCGCTGGTCGTCGTCGCAGCGTCGGAGGCGGCAAAATATCTCGAATAACAGATAGGCCACTCGCTGGCGGGCGCTGCGTCGGGAAAGGTGAACCATTCGCTCACTCAGCACCGCCTGCTGATAGGAGCAGACCGCGAAGCAGAGCGACATCAAGTTGGTCGATTGCCGGAACAGATCATGCAGCTGTCGATTCGATACCAGCCGAATCTCTCCGTCTTCCAGCATGGCAACGCTGGAGAGCCGCTGCTTGAAAGGAAATTCATGTAACCCGATGATATCTCCGGGAAGAAATATCTCGAGAATGTGGCGGGTACCATCTTCCATATGCCGAAACGAATAAGCCCATCCTTGCCGCAAGGTGCAAAAATCTCTTGCGGTGTCGCCCTCGTGCCACAGTACCTGCCCCTTGGTCACCCCCGTCGCTACACCTTCAAGAGCGTCGAGCCGACGACGATCATTTGCCGAAATGGCCCCGTAGTGGCCGAACTGACGAGCGATACAGCCTTCCTGCTGACCCATGCTCTTGCCTTATCGAATTTTTCAATAATAACAGCATGTTAGGAAAGCGAGTTACATAACATCGGTTAGATCGTCCAGCTAAATTACCCTCGCAAGCGCCTGTCGAGACCGGGACTATCGGCGCCGCCAGAATCCGCAGCGATCGCTCTTACGGGTGTTATCACGTCCCGGGGCGATATCGCGTCACCGGATCCGGGACGGACGAGGATCGGCTCGTCGTTGGCAGGGACGTTGAGCGTTGACCGTCATTCGGCGGGCAAGGCTAGCCCGGTGTACGCGCCAGAGTCCCGATCAGATAGAGATCGTGAAGGTAGGCGTCGAGTTTCGAGACAGCATGCGTCAGCAGGATCACCGCATAGATCAGCAGCATCAGAACCCATTCACTGTTCATCCACTTCAGCGATTCCACGGAGATCTGATAAGCGATCGTGTAGAGACTCAGCCCGCCGAAAAACATCACGATCAGACAATTCACCAAGACGATCGTCAGCAGTACGGCACGGCTGTCGCTGGCAGGCAGTCGAGTCTTCCAGGAGAGTGCATGACGCACCATGACTCGGCCGTTGGAGAGAATGTGGCGCTGGCGGCGCAATAGTGCCGCGAGATATGGGGAGGCCTGGGGACGGGAAGCGGCGGAGAGTACGAGGTGGCGGTCGAAGCGGGCACCGAACAGCCGGCCGGAGAGTTCCAGCAGACCGTGAGTTTCTCCCGTTGTCTTGTACTGCTCGGCCTGGGTCGAGAGTCGACTCAGGTCGCTATCGTTGCTGGCCTGTCGCTCGTCGTCCTCGAAGTTCTGAGCATAATAGATGTCGTAGACCTGATAGACGGAGATCGCGACACCCACGAAAATCAAGAACAGCATCGTGATACTCAACATGTTTCGCCACTCCTCGGCCGCACTGATCAGAAACCGTATCATAGCAGGCAAACTCGAGACGAGCCATCTGACCCCGGTGTGGCAAACGGTCGCTATCCGCAAGAATCACACGCAAAAATCGAACTGAACGAGCCCCCCGCCAGGCAACAGTCACCGCGTGGCCTGAATGGCATCATCGAGAGCATTCGAGGCATCACTCCAGTCACGAACGGCGGGAGAACCAGCCTGGCACTCGAGCCTCAATAAGGCTCAGACTTCGTCGATTTCCAGAGCGTTCTCCGCGCCCCGGGTAAGGCGATCGGCGTTGCGCGAAGCGGAGCTGTCGGCGTGCCCGTCAGCCACCACCTGATCGCGACCGGCGGATTTCGCGGCGTAGAGGCGGCGATCTGCCAGATCGATCACATCTCGAAGATGCAGACCTTCACGAGACAGGGCGATCCCCATCGAGACCGTCACCGGCAACACGGTGTCATCCAGCCGACAGGGGTGGCGGGCCAGCCGATCCCGAATGCGCATGGCGGCGGCAATACTCTGCGTCTGGCCGGCACCCGGCAACAGAATCAGGAACTCCTCTCCGCCGACACGACCGATGCTGTCGTCGTTGCGTAGCGAATCCCGCAACAGATTGGCCAGGTGACGAAGCACGGCATCACCGGCGGTGTGCCCATGATTGTCGTTGATGTCTTTGAAATGATCCGCGTCCACCAGCACCACGGCGAACGACTGCCCCTTCTTCCAATAACTGGAAGCTCGCTCGAAGACCGCCCGCCGATTGAGCACCCGGGTCAACGAATCGTGCATGGCGTCACGTCGATAGCGATGCTCATGGTGGTCGGTGATCGCCAGCATGCGCAGAATCACCGCACACAGCATGACGAAGACCAAGCCCAAACCCAGGTCGGAAAGCAGCGTATTCACCATCGAGTGGGGTACGGCAGGCAAGCGCAGCGACGGCATGTGGATCACGCCAAGCGAGAGCGCGATCAAGCCGCCGGTGGCCAGAATCTTGGTTCGCTTTCGAAGATCGGCGAGCATCAGTTCGACCTCGGCGAACAGCAGATAGTAGATCAGGCTGCTCTGGTTGGCGGCAATGGCGGTGCCCGCACTGACGAATACCAGAAAGACACCCAGCTTGACCGCCAGCGCCGTCGCCACGTAGAGCCGCCGATGCAGTGACAACGCCAGCGCGTATCCACCCAGGCAGAGCAGGTTCAGACCGCCCAGCAGAGAATGCCCGACGACAAAAAACAAGGGCGCTACGACCGTCTGCAGGCATAGCGCCAGCAGATAGATTTCGGCCATGATTTCAAAGCTGCGTCGGCGCTCCGCCGGCAGTGATTCGGGCGCTTGGGTGCAGTTCCACCAGAGAGAAAGAAGCAGGCTTTGCATTTTCGACTCGTTATTGTATTGAGGGGCGCACCGTTGCCAGGCTCTTCCCTATCGGTAATGACGGGAAGACGTAAACCAGGGAAAGATCGAACCCTACGTCCAGCGCCCTGGTACATCGAGAAGAAAGCACTTCTGAGTATCGCTGTTTTTAACAAAAGATAACATTGTCAAATTTGCTAAGAACACTGTAGTCCACCGATTACAAATGGATATCAAAACTGCTGACCCAGAATTCCTGTGCCAGAATCTTCCGCGAGTTCTGGTAGCCTGGCTTCCCGGAACGGCATCGTCTCGCCGTCGATTACCGCGACCCCATACGGAAATTTCCAATGCATTTTTTACACCAGGACGACCTGGGCAGACTCCTGTTGCGCCTGTGCGTTGGCGGCCTGATCCTCCTCCACGGCATCGACAAGCTGATGAATCCCGCCACTATCAGCGGCATCGCCCAGCAGTTGACGAGTGTGGGGCTACCGTCGTTCGTTGCCTACGGGGTGCTGGTCGGTGAAATCGTCGCGCCACTGATGACGATCGTCGGTTGGCGAGCGCGTATCGGCGGGCTGTTGATGGCGATCAACATGATCGTAGCCCTGGCCCTCGTCCATACAGGCCAGCTATGGACACTCAATAGCCAGGGGGGCTGGACCCTCGAGCTGCAGGGCATGTTCCTGTTCGGGGCGCTGGCGATCGTGTTTCTGGGTAGCGGACGTATGGCCGCCAGGCCTGACTGACGGGCGGCTCGGGCCGTCACTCGATCGCCAACGCCGTCAGCCGTTGCGCCAGCAATTCGGGGAAGCGCTTGAACCAGCGCTGATTGAGTGGCGATGGATGTGGCAGAGGTGCGAGGACGAAGCGCTTGCGTTCACCGTCGTCGAGTATCAACTCGGTGACGTGCGTCGCGCTGAAACGGTCGTCCCGTGACCAGAAGGCTTCGAGTGCGTCGCGGACCTCTTTCGTCTGGCCGATACCGAACCAGAAAAACGCTTCGCGCCCCAGAGTGATGACCTGCTCGCCCTGCCACTGCCGGGTCAGAAGCGCTGCCACCAGCGGCTGGAAACGCCGTTTTACCGCCATTGGCCAGGCCTTGTTGCCGAGCGGTTTGTAGGGAACGGTGTTGATCCAGAACAGATCCTCCCCCACTGACAGTGATGCCTCGAAGTCCGGCAACGACCGCCCATGACGGTGGCGATAGAGCGCCTCCCGCACCTTCTGTCCACCGGCCCCCACGAATGGCAACCCGATCTCGATCTCCTTCCTGCCGGGATCACGGCCGAAGACGGCGAGCTTTGCTCTTCGCGGCCCAAGGCCGACGATGGGCGTCAGCGGATCTCGATCGAACTGACGATAGACCTCGCGATCCAGCCGCTCGAGCTCGGCAGCCTCGCGACGCATCGCTTTCTCGATATCGGCAGGCAGGGGCCGGGCCTGACGCCTCATGGACATGCTTATTCCTCCCGAAACGAGGTGTCGTGGAACAGCCCGCGGGCCACAGCAGTCTCAGTTCCAGGGCGAGTTGAGTACCAGCAGCGACGCATTGAGATAGGCGGCGAAACTGACCCACACCAGGTACGGCACGAGCAATCCGGCAGCAAACCGCGAATGGCGCCAGAACGTCACGATCGTCCACACGATCAGCCCCCACATCAGCAGCAGATCGAGCAAGCCGATCAACATCCAGTGCGCCGCGAAGAATAGCCACGACCACAGACCGTTGGCGATCAGCTGCAGCACGAAAGGCGTCAATGCCCTTCGGCGCTCGCCGCGCGGCACGATCAGGGTGATCTTCCAGGCCGCCACCGCCATCATCAGATAGAGCGGCGTCCAGGCGGTGGGAAACAGCCAGTCAGGGGGCGTCAACGGCGGTTTGTCGAGCGCGGCATACCACTCGCCGGGCGGTGCCAGAATGCCGCTGCTGGCGGCGATCGCCACCAGCAGCAGCCAGGCGCAGAGAATGAAACTCGAACGACTCACGATGATTACCAGCTACCGGTGTTTTCCATCGAAGCCCAGGGTTCCTGAGGTTCCAGTGCGTCGCCTTTCTGCAGCAGCTCGATCGAGATGCCGTCCGGCGAGCGGACGAAGGCCATGTGGCCGTCGCGCGGTGGGCGATTGATGGTGACACCGCCCGTCTGCAGTTTTTCGCACAGCGCATAGAGGTCGTCGACGCGATAGGCAAGATGCCCAAAGTTGCGACCGCCGGTGTATGTCTCCGGATCCCAGTTATAGGTCAGCTCGACCATCGGCGACTGCTCGGACTTGGCGCGCGGTGTGTCGTTGGGCGTCGCCAGAAAAACCAGGGTGAAGCGTCCCTTGTCGTTTTCCTTGCGCGAGACTTCCTGCAGACCCAGCAGGTCACAGTAGAAACGCAGCGAGGCGTCGAGGTCGGCGACGCGGACCATGGTGTGCAGGTATTCCATGAAATCTCCTGATTCGTCAGTGTATTTAACCACTCTAGCGTAGACCACGACCGACGTTCGGTGAATCTTCCGCCTCTCGCGATCAGTCGGGCCGGATCGCCATGCGACCGCTGCCCAAGAACATCACGGCCAATGCGGCGAAGAAGTACATCCCCTGCAGCTCCAGCGCCCAGCCGCCCTGCTCGTTGAGCGTTCCCAATTGGGGGAGATGGACCAGCAGGACCGCCACGACCATGTTGCCGGCCATCAGCAGGCCGCCGATTCGCGCCCGCCAACCGACGATCGCCATCAGCGGCCCCACCACTTCACCCAGCACTACGCCGTAGGCGAGGAACGCCGGAAGACCCACCCCTGCCAGCATTTGGCCCAAGCCGTCGAAGCTACCCGGATGAATGACCTTGTTGATGCCATGGAAAAGAATCAGGATGCCGACGCACAGGCGAACGATCAGTTTGCCGAGATCATCGTTTTTAAGCAGTTGACGCATGCTGGAGTCTCCGGACCATTAAAATCGCGATGAAACGTACTGACCGATCGCCTGCTGCGCCTCTTTCAGGGACTGCTGCTTGCGCTCATCGCCCATGTTGAGGCCTTCCGCATAGATCGTATCGACATCCTTGATGCCGATCAGCCCCAGCATGTGCTTGAGATGCGGCGTTTGGGAATCCATCTCCGTGCCGGCATACATGCCGCCGCGCGCTGCCAGAATCAGGCCCGACTTGTTCGCCAGCAGCCCCACCGGACCATTGGCGGTGTATTGGAAGGTCTTGCCGGCGCGCAGGATACGGTCAAACCACGACTTGAGCTGGCTGGGAATCCCCAGGTTGTAGAGCGGTACGGCCAGCACCAGCAAGTCGCTGGCTTCGACTTCGGCCAGCAGTTCATCGGAGATCCGCGCCAGATCCTGCTGTTCGGGGCTGCGCTCGGCGGGCTCGGTCATCCAGCTCTTCATTTCCGTCCCTGTCAGATGCGGCAATGCCTGTTCGACCACATTGCGCTCGGTGAGCTCGACATCGTGAGCTTCCAGGGCCTGCTTGAAAGATTCCGCCAGCGTGCGGGATTGGCCACCTTCGCCGAAGAGGGAACTGGTGATGAGAAGAATGCGTTGCGTCATGAACCTATCTCCAAGCCTGAGTCGATTAACCGAGGCGCCGGCATGGGCCGGCGCACGTTGGAGGCATTATTCGTTGTCATTTTTGAAATGAAAATCGCGAAAAATGGCGCGAATCATTCGAATGCATCGTTTTATGCCGTTAGGCATCGGCTTGACTAGCGGTGCGCTTCGACCCCCTGTCCACAGCCGTGAAACTCGCGTCCGCCATAGCGCAGCATCACCTTGACCGGCCAGGGTTTACCGCTCATATCGTCAAAACAGGCGCCAGCCCGAAGATTCAGCTCCATCGGGTAGCGCCCGCTATCGCTGACCAACACCATGTTGGCATCGCTTCCGTTGTGGATCGAAGCAACCCGGTAATCGAACGTGTCACTGGCCTGGCCGTAGTCGGATACCAGGGTCAACGAATGGCTGTTGCGATCGAGCGATACATTCCAGCCCGGCTCGTTGCCGCCCGCGTAGAAAATGCTGTCGGGATGTTGCTCACGGGTCGTCGTCTCACGCTCGTTGGCCAGCGTGCAGACCAGCTGCCCGTTGTCGCTCTCGACACGGGCGTCGCGGCCCTGGCGCCAGAACGAGACTCCATCGAGTTCGTAACGGGATCCGGCGCCCACCACCGCGCGGGGCAGCTCGGTCTCGCCCAGCGCCGTCCACAGTCGCAACCGCTTGTCATCCGGAGTTGTCGTGACCAGGTCCTGAGAGGGTGTGCAGCGCCAGGCGGTGAAGGTATCGCCGCCATCCGCAAAGAAGGCACTGGGCAGCAGCGGCGACTTGAGCGCGTCCAGCGTCGACGATGGCGCGGCAGAGTGCGTCTCCTGATGCCCGCCGCTGGCACAACCCGCGAGCATGAGCGCGCCGAGTGAAAGGGTCAGCCAGCGAACCGATGAACGATGACGATAGAGGGCGCGGCGGTCTTTGCCAGCCTGAAGCGCTTTGGACATGAGCAAGGTTTCCGAGAGATGTCTGAACACGAAGAGCCGTCATAAAAAAGCGCCGCGAGATCGTCTCGCGGCGCAACGTTCAGCCTAACATGCCAGGGCTACTGGCGGGCCAAACCATGAACGCGTTCATCGCTCGAAATACGTCTCAGGCGTAGCGCTGGCGCAGCTCGCGAGCGGCCTCGACCATGTTGGCCAGCGCCGGTTCCACCTCCGCCCAGCCTCGGGTCTTGAGGCCGCAATCCGGGTTGACCCAGAGCCGCTCGGCGGGAATCTTCTCTGCCGCCTTGGCCATCAGGTCGACCATCCAGGCCCGCTCGGGAATGTTCGGCGAGTGTATATCGTAGACGCCGGGTCCGATCTCGTTGGGGTAATCGAAGTGCTGGAAGGCGTCGAGCAGCTCCATGTCCGAGCGCGACGTTTCGATGGTGATGACATCGGCGTCCATGGCCGCGATGGCGCCGATGATGTCGTTGAATTCGGCATAGCACATGTGGGTATGGATCTGGGTCGCGTCGGCGACGACCGCCGCACTCAACTGGAAGCACTCCACCGCCCAGTCGAGATACGCCTGCCACTCGGCCTGACGCAGCGGCAGCCCTTCGCGCAGCGCCGGTTCGTCGATCTGAATGATCGCAATGCCGGCACGTTCGAGATCGGCGACCTCATCACGCAACGCCAGCGCAATCTGACGACAGGTGGTTGCCCGCGGCTGATCGTCGCGCACGAAGGACCACTGCAGGATGGTCACCGGACCGGTGAGCATGCCTTTCATCGGCTTGTCGGTGAGCGACTGGGCGTATTCGCTCCAGCGCACCGTCATCGCCGCGGGTCGCGTCACGTCTCCGAAGATCACCGGCGGCTTGACGCAGCGTGAGCCGTAGCTCTGGACCCAGCCGTTCTGAGTGAAGGCAAAGCCATCGAGCTGTTCGCCGAAGTATTCGACCATGTCGTTGCGCTCGGCTTCGCCATGCACCGGCACGTCGAGCCCCAGCCGCGCCTGGCGTTCGACCACCTGAGCGATCTCTTCGCGCATGCGGTTCTCGTAATCCGCCACGTCGAGCTCGCCGCGCTTGAAGTCCCGGCGCGCCGTGCGGATTTCCTGCGTCTGCGGGAAGGAGCCGATCGACGTCGTCGGGAACAGCGGAAGCTCGAGTCGCGCCCGCTGTGCCGCCGCTCGCACCGAATAGACGTTGTCACGCCGCGTATCGGCGACACCGACTCTGGTCAGACGCTCGGCGACCTGTGGCTTATGGATACGCTGGGATTCGCGTCGCGTGGCCAGTGCCCGGTTCGACTCCTCGACCCGCTGGCGATCCGTGGGCGTTTCGGCACCCTCGAGCACTTGAGCCAGCGTGACGACTTCATCGAGCTTCTGACGCGCGAATGCCAGCCAGCTCTTCAATTCCGGATCCAGCCGGGTCTCGTTGTCCAGGTCGACGGGGACGTGAAGCAGCGAGCAGCTTGGCGCCAGCCACAGGCGATCGCCCAGACGGGCCCTGGCATCCTTGAGTTCTCCGGCGAGGCGGCTCAGGTCGGCACGCCAGATGTTGCGACCGTCGATGGCACCCACGGAGAGCACCTTGTACGGGGACAGGCGGTCGAGCACCGCGGTCAACTGCTGTGGGGCCCGTACCAGGTCGATGTGCAGCCCTTCGACCGGCAGCGACACCGCCAGACCCAGATTGTCGCCAAGACCGCCGAAGTAGCTCGCCAACAGCAACTTCACCGGGGCCGACTGCAACTGATTGTAGGCGAACTCGAAAGCACGCTGCCACTCGTCGGGCAGGTCCTGGACCAACGCCGGTTCGTCCAGCTGCACCCATTCGACGCCGGCATCCGCCAGCCGACTCAGAATCTGACCGTAGGTCGACACCAGATTCTCGAGCAGAGAGAGACGCTCGAGACCTTCGCTCTTGGACTTGGCCAGCCACAGCCAGGTCACGGGGCCGGTCAACGCCACCTTGACCGGATACCCCGCCAACTTCGCCTCGGCGACTTCGTCGAACAGGCGCTCGCTGGCGATACGGAAGGTCTGCCCTTCGTGGAGTTCCGGCACCAGGTAATGATAGTTGGTGTCGAAATACTTGGTCATCTCGCAGGCGGCCGCCGGCTCACCGGAAGGCGCCCGGCCGCGAGCCATGCGGAAACTGGTATCGAGATCGACCTCGCCTTCGACACTACCGAAACGCGGCGGCACCGCGCCGACCAGCACGGAAACGTTGAGCACCTGATCGTAGAAGGCGAAATCACCGACCGTGACGAGATCCAGACCGGCATCGATCTGTTGCTGCCAGTGAATCTTGCGCAGGCGTGCCCCTTCCTGCTCGAGACCGTCACGATCGAGTTCGCCTTTCCAGTAGGCCTCGACCGCCTTCTTCAATTCACGATGGGCGCCAATGCGCGGATAGCCCAAGGTATGCGCCAGAGTGGTCATGGGTAGGGTCTCTCAGGGTTAGCGGTTAGAATGAACGAGGTGCTGGCCTGTCACGCAGTCTGTCCATCGACGCATCCTGAATCAAACGCGTTTACCTAATCATCAACGTGAGCAAAATTCATAGCATGCTCGAACTTCGCCATCTCCGTACGTTGATCGCTCTGCGCGACACTGGCTCGCTGGTCGAGGCGGCGGAACGCGTTCACCTGACCCAGTCCGCGTTATCGCACCAGATCAAGGATCTGGAGTCGCGGCTCGGCATGCCGCTGTTCGCTCGCAAGACGCGCCCGGTCTCATTCACCCGAGCCGGAGAACGCTTGTTGACGTTGGCCGAACAGGTACTGCCTCAGTTACGTCTGGCGGAGCGGGATCTGGCGCGACTGGCGGGGCATGAGCAGGGTCGCCTACACATGGCGATCGAGTGTCACAGCTGTTTCCAGTGGCTGATGCCGACGATCGATCACTTTCGCGATCACTGGCCGGAAATCGAGATCGATATTCCCAGCGGTCAGAATTTCGATCTGCTGCCCGGGCTGACCCGCGAAGCGCTGGACCTGGTCATCACCGACAACCCCCAGCCGCTACCGGGCGTTCACTACGCCCCGCTGTTCCGCTACGAGGGTCTGCTCGCCGTTGCCAGGCAGCATTCGCTGGCTGCTCGCAGCTGGGTCGAGCCGGCAGATCTGATCGCGGAAACGCTCATCGTCTATCCGGTGGAACACTCTCGCCTGGACGTCTTCACGCAGTTTCTCGACCCGGTGAACGTGCGTCCGCAGGAGATTCGCAGTGCTGAACTCACGGTAATGATGATGCAGCTGGTGGCGAGTGGCCGTGGCGTCTGCGCCCTGCCCAACTGGGCACTCACCGAGTATCTGGAACGCGACTACGTCAAGGCGCTGCCGCTGGGCAAAGATGGGGTATGGAGTACGCTTTACGCGGCGATTCGGGAAGACACGCTGGAGCTACCCTGGATGGAAGACTTCATTCGCACCGCGCGAGACACCTCGTTCGCGGTGCTGAGCGGGATCAAGCCGGCGGGCATGACGGAGCCTGCCTGAACGGAAAACCGCGACACGGGATTGGAAGCGCATCGTCGTCAGGTCGACTCTTCATCGAAAGTCAGCGGCCGGATTGCCTCGCGCCCGTGCAGCGGCAGCAACAGGCTGAATCGGGCACCGCCCAGGCGCTCGCTGCGATCGACCACGACGTTGCCCCCGTGCCAGGCCATGATCTTCTGGACGATGGAGAGCCCCAGCCCGTAGCCGCCGGAGCGTCGCGTACGACTATCATCGAGCCGGGCGAACGGCTTGAAGATGGCGATACGTTTCTCTTCCGGTACACCGGGGCCGTCATCCTCGACATCGATACGGACCGCTCGCGGCTCGCGATGGACGTTCACCATGACCCGATGCTCAGCGTGGCGACAGGCATTGGCGACCAGATTCTGCACCGCCCGCTGCAGATAGCGCGGTTCCGCTTCCACCTCCAGCTCTTCGCCATCGGCAACCCGCAACTCGAGATGGGGATGTAGCGGACTCAGGGTATCCAGCACTCGCCACGCCACCGCGCGACACTCCAGGCTCTCGGTCTTCAGCGACACCCCCTGCGCGGTTTCGCTGTCGAGCTTGGCATAGGTCAGAATTTCATCGATCAGCCGGTCGAGTTCGGCAATATCCTCGTCGATGCCGGCCAGCTGGCGCTGGGCGACTTCATCCCGACTGAGATCCTCCAGCATCTGCACCGCGAAACGAATGCGGGCCACCGGCGTGCGCAATTCATGCGACACCGCACGAATCATCTCCTGCTGGCTGCGCAATAGCGACTGAACCTGGGAGGCCATGCCGTTGAGCGCCATGCCCAGGCGCCCGACGAAATCGTTGCTGTCGACCCGCACTCTCGAATTGAGATGGCCCGCCGCAATTCGCGTTGCGGCGCGCTCGAGCCGACCCACTCGGCCCTCGACGCTCCACACGATCAGATAGATCCCCCCCGCCAGAGCGGTCAGCACCATGATCAGCAACGCCAGGGCCAACGATAGTGGCACCGATTCGAATCCGGGCAGCGGGCCGATCCGCAGCCAGCGGTCCGCACCGACTCGAGCGTGAATATAAAGCTTGCTGAGGCCGGTATCGAAACGCACCACCACCTCGCCGGCATCGAGACGCGTCGCCTGGATCGGGTCGACATCCGTGGGGGGTGACGTATACAGACCGATCGGCACGTGGAACTGACGTTTGACGCGCGCAAGCCGGCGAGCCTGAATATCGGCCTTCTCGCCACTCAACCAGCTGCGAAGCACCTCGGTTATCCCCCGAAGCTGCATCTCGTTGAGACTATTGATGCGTGACGCCAGCACCCAGTTCGAGTGAGGCAGTTGGTAGAGAGAGCGCCAGCCGTCGTCGGTCGACTCGATCACCGGGCGATTCTCGCGCAGACGTGCACGCTCGAAGTAGTTCAGCGACAGATCATCGAGCCTGAACAGTCCCAACGGCATGCCCAGGGTCGACGCCATCGACGCCAGCCATTCGTCGCGCTTGGCCAGCGGCTGGAGCGAGACGAGATCCGCGAGCAACGCCAGCGGACCGCTGACCAGATTTTCCCGGTAGTGCTCCTGGCGCACTTTATCGACCATCAGGAAGCCGAACAGCACCATCGCGAAGGTGATGACCAACGCCGCCAGCAGCGACGCGTAGAATCGCAGAAATGTGCTGTCGGTAAAGGAACGACGCATGTTGGATCTCGCGCGGCAATCGGCTTATAGAGCAGCCCGAACGGGGACTCCGGCTACCTACAGGAAGAGACGGGGCCCACCGAGGGACGGTATCGGAGTCGACGAGCGGAAAGAAGGGAAATCGGCCATGAGCCTTCCGGCGATCCGGCATCATTTTCGCCCGTCGTCAACGGGAGCCCAAGGAGAAGAGTCCAGCACCAGCAGGCGGCTCGCCGAGCGGCGGTCATGTCACTGCCGACGGCGGCCACACGAGCCGGCTCCTTCTCGCTTCAACTGTCCCGGACGAAGAGATACCCTTTACTACGCACGGTCTTGATGCGATGAGGGTGATTGGGATCGTCACCAATCTTGGGACGAATGCGCGAGACTCGCACGTCGATGGAGCGATCCTGCCCGTCATACTTGATGCCGCGCAGTTGGGAGAAGATCTCCTCCCGCGTTAATACGCGACCGGCATTGTCGGCCAGCAGCCAGAGGAGATCGAATTCGGCGCTGGTCAGATCGATCCGCTGTTCTTCCAGCCACGCTTCACGCGTTGCGCTGTCGATGACCAGGTTCTCGAACGTCAGACGCGTCGCCCCGCTCGAAGAGATCATGCTGTCGGCACGACGCATCAGCGCCCGCATGCGGGCCAGCAGCACTCGTGGCTGGACCGGCTTGGGCACGTAATCATCGGCCCCCATCTCCAGGCCCAGCACCTGATCCATGTCGTCGGTGCGTGCCGTCAGCATCAGAATGGGGCCGGGATAATGCGGTCGTGCCCGGCGACAGATCGACAGGCCATCCTCGCCGGGCAGCATCAAATCGAGGATCACCATATCCGGCTGTTCCTCGATGATGCGCTCCACCCCGCGGGCACCATCGTGTTCGAGTCCTACCTGGAAGCCGTTGGCCTCGAGATATTCCCGCGTCAGATGAGCCAGACGTTCGTCGTCTTCGATAATCAATACGCGATCTTGATGTGCAGTGCTGTCCAAGCTGTCATCCATCCCTTTGAGTTGGCCTCGAAACCCTGCATACCATGATGTTCATTTATTATGGGTCAGTTGCCGGTAAAGCCGGCGTCGAAAGCCGGGCAATATCACTAGCTGCAACTGCTTCAGTCTGCTTGAAAACAAGCTTATGGAAACGGTAATTCACGCTACGCGAGTCGGAGAAGCGTAGCGGGTTACACAGCATCATACCCGAATTGTTCCCTTTGTAACCCCGTATCGCCAATGGTCTACGCCAGTCATGGGTAAATTCAGACGAGACACCGCCGAGATCGACTGACTGCCGCGGACACATCGGCTCGCGCCATCGCTCTGCTTCTCAGTAAGCCAGGCGCCCATACAGTTCGCCGAACGGCCGCATCACATGGCGCTGATAGGCAGGCCGTGCCTGCAGTCGCTGATACCACACTTCGATGTTAGGCAGCGGCGGTCGGGGAATCTCGAGTTCGAAATAGCGGTAGAGCGTGGCCCCGGCCGGAATATCGGCCAGCCCCAGACGTTCGCCACCGAGAAATGGCGTGTCCGCCAAGTGGCTGTCGAGCCGCCGATAAAGACGGTCGCACCGTGCCAGAGAACGCTCGATGGCGGCATCGTCATGCTGGTCGCCCGGAGTCCGATAGAATCCCCAGAACACGCCGCCGAAAAAAGCGGGCTCCAGTTCGGAAAGCGACCAGTCAAGCCAGCGATCGGCCTCTGACTGAGCGGCAGGCGTCTTGCGCCGGAAATCGTCATTGCCATGGGCAGCGGCAAGATAGCGCAGGATCGAATGGGTCTCCCAGACCACGGTCTCGCCGTCCTGGATCACGGGAATTCGACCGTTGGGATTCAGCGCCAGAAATTCCGCCGATTCCAGTCCCCCATCCTCACCGCCTGCCGGTCGATGAACGTAATCGAGCGCCATTTCGTCGGCCAGCCACAGCACCTTCTGCACGTTGTACGAGCTACGCCTTCCCCAGATGGTCAGCACGATTCGACTCCCTGTCGTTGGATTCAGCGGCTCAGGTCCACGTCCCGCGTCTGCCCCTTGCCGAGTTCAATCTGCTTGATGATGATCGGGCTGCGCGACTCGCCACCGGGTAGTAGTACGCTTCCGGCGACGTAGAACACGCCCGCCGGAATGCCTCTGACGACGAAATACCCGTTGCCATCGGTCTTGGCATAGTGGGTGTATTCCCGAGCGCGGGGATCGGCCGGTTCGATCTTGCGCCCCGAAAGCGCCACATCGGCAGCCTCGGCCGCATAGCGCGTGGCCGGCGCCACGGATACCGTCTCGCCGCCACCCACCAAAGTCTGGCCATCTGATGTTGTATAGGTCAAACGCCCTTGCACGGCCGATGTGCCGGTCTTCTCGAGCCGGGCATACTCGTCCGCCGGAAAGGGAATCTGACGCTTCACCACGACTTCGTCGCTACCGGAACGATCGAAGATGTCCGGCATCTGCAACGATCCCGTGGAAAAACTCTCACAGCCTGCCAGGATCAATGTCACCGCCAGCGCCAAGGCACCCCGCCACAGATTTCCCGCCATTATCGATGTCTCCCTGAGAATTCATCACGACCCGTCATCTCGACGACTCGTCCTCTTGTTGGTCCTGCACTCGAATCGTGACTCGATCGCTCACCCGTCCAATCGGGCAACGAGTTCACAACCCGTTTCCTATCCAGCCCAGCGCACCCGCGGGCCAGTGCATCCCCGGGCCAGCGCACCCGCGGAGTGACATCCCGACGGCGGTTGCGCTGACCGCTCACGATTCGGGCGGACCGATGATCATCCGGTCGCCGCTTATCCTGATATCGAAGCGATCGAGAAAGCTCATGCCGAGCAACACGACATCGTCATCGATCCCGGCATGGATCGAACCGGCGACACCACGTGCTTCCAACCCCCCGAGCCTGACGCTATCGAGCGCTGTCAGATGCCCGCTGACACGACCGTTGGCGGTGCTGAACATGGCTTCCGGACCGGGCTCAATCTCCAGGGCGCGGGCCAGCGACCGGGAGAGCGAAACGTAGGTGGCGCCGGTATCGATCAGCAGCTTGACGGCATGGCCGTCGATCTCGCCCGGCGCCACGAAGTGCCCGCGAGCATTGCGCTTCAATGTGACCGGGGTCTGTTCGATCGACGTTGCGGTAGCAAGACCGGCGTTGGGGTCGTTGCGACGCTGCTCCACGCCCCGAAACCACCACCCGGCCAGCAACAGCAGCAGGACCCAGAACACCACCATCATGCCGACGCCGGTACGACGCACGCCGCGAACATCATCTCCCATTCGGGCGAGCCTTCAGCTGCAGGCGTATCGGTCCCTGCCAGGGTAAGTCGGGTGATAGTGTCCGGCCCTTCTGGGTGACCCGAAGATACCCGGCCTGGGCCAGCTCACGCGCGCAATCGCGTACGTCGACCATCAGCGGACGCCAGTCGTCTGACAGTTGGCGCGCCACCTCGGAGGGGCAGAAGGTCTTGTCCGAGCCGCGCGACGCCGCCATCGACAGTATCGCGCGACTCAGCGCCGCCGAATCCGTGGCTGAAGTCATGACGAATCAGCGCAGATCCGGATTGAGCGTATAGGTCGCCGTGATGCTGGACTCGTCCAGTACATGTCCCTCCATCGCCTCGCGCACCTGCTCGCCGGTAAATTCGCCCGCCAGCCCGAGGGTGGGAATATCCAGCGCGAACACGGCAAAGGTGTAACGATGAATGACCTCATCGTTCCACGGCGGGCAAGGCCCATCGTAGCCGCCGTAGACGCCAGCCATGTCCGGATCGCCGGCCATGAATCCGGTGTAACCGTTGATACCGCTGACGCCTTTGGCGGTCTGCCCCGGCGCCTTGCCCTTGGGGACGACGCCATCGGCCATCTCGCCTTCCTCGATCAGATTGACCTCGGCAGGAATATCGATCAGCACCCAATGATAGAAATCGACGCGCGGCAGACTCGCGGGCAGCGTCTTGCCTTCCTGATTGACGTCGTCCGCTACGCCCGGCACGTCTGGATCGGTTATCAGCATGACGAAACTCTGTGTCCCCTGCGGGGCGTCCAGCCAGCGCACTTCCGGATTGCGATTGTCACCCAGACGCATGTGCTGGTCGGGGTCGGGGATGGCAAAAGCGAACAGTGCCGGGATCGGCTGGCCTTCCTCGATACCTTTGACGGTCAAACGCATGAGCTTCTCCTTGGCTGCAGGTAAAACGGAAAACCGATGATTACGGTGACGACGACGCGGGCCACGCAATCGACACCCGTGTCGGCAAGATCGTCATGGAATTTATCGACAACCTTAGGTGGCCGCGCGCCTTTTGTCATGATCCGGAAATCGTCGGCACCATCGGAGTCAGTAGAAAACCGGCGACCTGTCAGTCACTGACATCGTGATTGCGGTACGCCGCCGACGCCCAGGCTAGCGGCAGAACGACACGCCGCGCATGCCGAGATGAAAATGGTTGGCGTGAGCGGCGTTGTATTCCGGCCCCAAGGTGGTGCCGAAGTAGTGACAGGCGCCGGCTTTCGCCTGGTGCAGAAACTCACCCTGCGTGCCGACGTCATCCCAGTCGTCGAGCACGCTGATGGCCCGCCCGTTCTCGAATCGAAACCCTGCGACATCGAGTGCCGAGGCCGTTGCGTGTTCGCTGCGCCGGGCGTTCTCGCGATGGTAGATATTGCGGCAGGCGAAAGAGCCGTAGTGCTGAACGCTCGAGACACGCGAGCCGAGCAGTCGCTCGGCCAGCGGCTGTAACTCGTGCTGCTCGTACATCGTCCATGCCAATGCCAAAGGGCAGCTTGCGACGAAGCTCGAACTGAATGCCACCTGCGTGCTCGATAGCCGAACCACGTTTGTCAGGGGACAGCCCGCCGTCGGCGTATAGTCGTCGAGCGGCGTGAAAGAGATTGCTGGCGCGGTCTCGAGAGCGGCGAGGCAAGCCTCGCGATCGCCGGCCAGACGCTTGAGCTTCCAGCGTGTCATCGGTGTGACGGGGTCCTCTATCGCCAGCGGCGCGAAGGGATTCCACTCTCGCGGGATCTGCCAGACCCCCTTGTCGAAAGCGACACCGACGGCAATCGCCAGCAGACAGAACATGGTGCTCCAGGAAGGTTTCATAGGTTCCCAAGGGCCGATAAATGCGTTCCAGACGTTGAACCCGTCAATCGAGACGAATAATGACAGCGACATTCACACGTTTCCGCTAAATCACTGCTATTCGATTCCGATCAAGTGATCTAAGCTGGGTTAGCTTGCCGAGAATATCAGCATCGCATCTCTGGCAACGTCGTCACTACCGCGCATGTCGTCAAGGAGGACAGCAATGCCGGGCTGCGCCAGACACGAGAACCTCTGCGGACGCTGTGATGCGCCGCTGGACTTCGATTTCACCATGGCTTTTCAGCCACTCGTCGATATCGCCCAAGGCCATGTCTATGGCTATGAAGCGCTCGTCAGAGGCCCTGGCGGGGAGTCGGCCGCCTCGATTCTGGCCAGAGTCGACGCCACGACACTCTATCGCTTCGATCAGGCATGCCGTGTCAAGGCGATCGAACTGGCCCACGAGCTGGGCGCCGTCGGCATGCTGTCGATCAATTTCCTCCCCAATGCCGTTTACGAGCCACAAGCCTGTATTCAGGCGACCCTGAAGGCTGCAGAACGCGTCGGCTGGCCGGTCAGCAGACTCTGCTTCGAGATTACCGAATCCGAAAGCGTCGCGGACCGTCGCCATCTCCAGAACATCGTGGACAGCTATCGGGCAATGGGAATGAAAACGGCGCTGGACGATTTCGGCACCGGTCACGCCAATCTCGATCTGCTGATCGATATCTCCCCCGACGTGCTAAAAATCGACCGCCAACTGATCAGCCATATACAGGTAGCACCAAGACAACAACGAATCGTCGAACACATCGTCACCCTGGCCCATCAGCTCGGTATTACGCTGATCGCCGAGGGCGTCGAAACAATAGAAGAAGCTCGCTGGCTCTATCAGCATGGTATTGCGAGGCAGCAGGGATACTGGTTTGCCAGACCGATCGCAGGACAACTACCTACTTGCCCCGATTCGCGCTTCGCGTTGGCCCGGGGTGAACGCTAACGATCCGACGCGTCTGGCCACTCTTCTCACCGTATGAACCTCGGTATCCTAGCTTATGGTTGCTTCGAAAAATCGGTTGCCCCGCCAGTCGGTGGATGCTTCATCCACCGCTGACGGGCTGGACACGCTCAACATCGCCGCATTGATCTATCGGATCGATGAGGATGTGCCGTTGCTGGTCGATGCCAACGAGACAGCGAGACGTCTATTATCGATAGGTGACAGTTTCCCCACAGCCGACCCCTGGCATTGGCTGGATGCCCGGCGATGTCCGGCAGCCGGCAGCCGGCACCCAGCGATGCTTGAGGACGATTCACACGCCTCGCCTCAGTGGCAATACTTTCATCTCCGTCAAAGCCGGAAGCCACTGCGAGCCGTCAAGCTCAAGATTTCGCCACTGGATGTCCCCGCCGACGGCGACCACCGGCGCCATGTCCTGATTGCCGTCGGCGAGATTACCGACGCCGACAGCGATGCCACTCCCAGTCTGCTGCCCCAGGCCGAGCCCCAACTGCACCAGATGCTGGGGAATCTGCCCATGGGCGTGTGCGTCATCGATGTCGAGGGCTATCTGCGCCTGGTCAACCGCGCTTTTTGCCGGTTCTTCGGCTATACGGAGAGCGAGCTGCTCAATGCCCATTTCCGCAAGCTGTTGCCCGAGCAGCATCGCCCAGCCGCCGACCAGTATCACGCTGCCAGTTTTCCCGATGCGCTGAATCAACGCCGCGCGGTGGAGGTTCTGTTGCGGGATGGATCGACCCGAACCGTCATCATCGAGGATACGATCAACCATGACGACCTCGGCCGCCCACAGCACATCGCCTTTCTCGTCGATATCACCGAGCGACGCAATCTCGAACGTCGGCTGGAGCAGAAGAACCGACGTCTCGAGTACCTGGCAACGCGCGATGAGCTGACGGGACTGCACAATCGCCGTTTCGGCCTCGAACTGCTGGAACAGACGCTGGAACGCAGTCAGCGCTACGGCGAGAAAGTCTCCGTCGCCATGCTCGATCTTGACTATTTCAAGGAGATCAACGATCAGTATGGTCACCCCGTCGGCGACACCATCCTGACGGACTTCAGCCGTCTCGTGGTCGAGTCGTTGCGCGCAAGCGACACCTTCATTCGCTGGGGAGGTGAAGAGTTCCTGATGATTCTGCCCGGCATCGACCGGTTCGCGGCGCAGACCACGTTGAACCGCCTCATCGAGCAACTTCACGACCACCCGCTGAGCCCCTACGATCTTCGGATAAGCTTCTCCGCCGGCGTCGGCGAGCATCATCATCAGACGTCGAAGGGATTGCTCGAAGAGATCGATCAGGCGCTCTATCAGGCCAAGTCTGCCGGCCGCGGCTGCGTCGCCATCGCGCCGATTTGTGTCTCCCGGCCCGGGCAGTGTTGCAATCAGGCATTTTCGTCGCTCTGACGTGACGGCCAGCCTCTGGCCGGCCATCTCGCTAATCTCGACTGCATCGCCGTTCGCTCGGCCTGGCGATCGGCCAGGCCCATGAGAAAGCGCTGGGGACGACTCCGGGAAGATCGCCCCGATCTAGAAGATCGTTCGCACGGCCAGAAACAGCACGGTCGGTGCCAGCAGGATACCCAGCCCGGTATAGAACGTCGCCGTCATCGCGCCGTAAGGCACCAGTCGCGCATCGGTCGCCGCCAGACCTGCAGCAACGCCGCTGGTCGTGCCGATCAAGCCACCGAAGATCATCGCCGAGCGCGGGTTGTCCAGCCCGATCAGTTTTGCGGTCATTGGGGTCGCGATCATGGTCAGAATCGACTTGACCAGACCGGCAGCGATCGACAGAGCGATCACTTCCGAGCTCGCCCCCAGCGTGGCCCCGGTGACCGGGCCGACGATGTAGGTCACTGCGCCCGCCGCGATGGTGGTGATGTCGACCGGATCGGTATAGCCGAAACCGATCGCCACGGCAGCACCTGCCACGAACGAGACGAGAACGCCGAGAAACAACGCGATCACGCCGCGCAGGCCAGCCTTCTTGATTTCGTGAAGCCGGACACCGTAGGCGGTGGCGATGATCGCCAGATCCCGCAACATGCCGCCGCCCATCAGCCCGAGCCCGGAAAACAGCGTGACATCCGAAAGCCCCTTGCTACCGCCGGTGGACACGCCGCCGATGTAGGCAAGTACCAGGCCGATGATGATCGCAATGGCGGATCCGTGCAGACGCCCCGCCGTCAGATGGCGACTGAGCCAGTAGGCCACGTACATGGTGAGACCAATCACCGCGAAAGCCGCGATCAGGTGATATTTGTCGACCAGAGAGACAATGGAATCGTTCATGTCGGCAATCTCGCTCAATGGCCGCTAGGGGCAGTGGGGGTCGACTCGAGCGGGCTCGCGTCATCGGTCTTCTTGCCGGTCAGTACCGGAACCAGCGCCAACCCCAGCACGACCGAGAGCACGCCGGCCAGGATCGCCACCATGCCGCCGCTGAATGCCGCCGCCACGTTCTGACTCGCCGCCATGGCCACCACGATCGGAATGTACATCGCATTCCAGAAGTTGATGCCGCTCTCCGTCGTTTCCGGCAGCTTGTCGCGGTCCTTGAGATAGCCGGTCACGAAGATCAGCAGCAGCATGGCGATACCCACCCCGCCCAGATTGGAATCGATTCCCAGCAACTGGCCGAGCACGTCGCCGATGATTAGCCCCGCCAGCATGCAGCCGGCCAGGAGTGCTACACCGTAGATCACCATCGTCATCACCTCTTGGATATTGTTATAGCGCGTTTTAATGGGACGTCGTTTTATGAAGCCTCGTGATGGCGCTTTGCTTTAGGACGTCGTCATGGATGGCTCGGTCGAATGAGCCTGGCGTGTCTCGGGACGAGCACCGTCTACCGCACGGTGACCGCCATGCCGCGTTACCCACGCGGCAAGGGTGAAAAGCGTTCGGCAATACTTACGGGCGTGCCGTTTCCGCGCCGGTATAGATATCGGCATAGCGCTCCCGCAGCGCGTTCTTCTGGACCTTGCCCATGACATTGCGCGGCAGGCTATCGATGAAGAACACCCGCTTGGGCTGCTTGTAGCGCGCGACCTTATCCTTGAGCGCCGCCAGCACCTGAGCTTCGTCGAGTGATTCGCCGGGCTTGATCACCACTGCCGCCGTCACTCCCTCGCCAAGATCGGGGTGTGCCACGCCGATGACCGCCGACTCCATCACCTGGGGCAGTTCGTCGATCCACTGTTCGACCTCCTTGGGGTAGACGTTGTAGCCACCGGAGATCACCAGATCCTTGTCGCGCCCAACGATGTGCAGGTAGCCATCGTCATCGACCAGACCGAGATCACCGGTAATGAAGAAGCCGTCTTCCCGGAATTCCGAAGCGGTCTTTTCCGGCATCCGCCAGTAACCCTGAAAGACGTTGGGCCCGCGAACTTCCACCAGACCGGTCTCCCCCGCCGCCAGCGTCTTGCCGCTCTCGCGCTCGGTGATCCGCACTTCGCTACCCGGCAGGGCGAAGCCGACAGTGCCCGGGCGGCGCTCGCCGTCGTAGGGATTCGACGTGTTCATGTTGGTTTCGGTCATGCCGTAGCGTTCGAGAATGGCGTGGCCGGTACGTTCGTGAAATTCGTGGTGGGTCTCGGCCAGCAGCGGCGCGGAACCGGACACGAACAGTCGCATGTTGGCGGTCGTCTCTCTGTTCAGACGCGGGCTGGCCAGCAGCCGGGTGTAGAACGTCGGCACCCCCATCAGCGTCGTCGCCCGCGGCATCAGGTCCAGCAGCTGGTCGGCATCGAGCTTGGGCATGAAAGTCATCGAGGCGCCGACGGTCAGAACGATGTTGCACGCCACGAACAGCCCATGAGTATGGAAAATCGGCAGCGCGTGCAGCAGGTGATCGTCAGCCGTGAATTGCCAGGTCTGCGCCAGCGCCTGACTGTTGGCGGCAAGATTGCCGTGGCTCAGCATCGCACCCTTGGAACGCCCGGTGGTGCCGGACGTATACAGGATCGAGGCCAGGTCATTGGCTTCGAGTTCGGCGAGACGAGAATCCTCCTCGGCGTTGCCGACCCGTTCCATCAACGAACCATCGACATCGGCGCCCAGGCTTTCGACGACTGACACGCCGCAACGCTCGGCCAGCCGCTGTGCGATCTCGAGATCCTCGGGCCGACACACATAGATCCGGGGCTCGGCGTCGGTCAGGAAATACTCGACTTCAGCTTCGGTATAGGCCGTGTTGAGCGGCAGATAGACGGCTCCTGTCTGCAGGCAGGCAAGGTAGAGCATGATCGCCTGCGGACTCTTGTCGACCTGAACCACGACACGATCGCCCGGCTCCACGCCGCTCTCGCGCAGCACCTTTGCCATGCGCCGCGAGGTAGCTAGCACGTCGCGATAGCGATACCGTTCGCCGCTCGGCGTATCGATCAACACCTTGTCCGGGTGGCGCTCGAAATTGCCCGAGAATTGCAGATAAAGATTCTGATTCATTCCACCACTCCTGCTTTGATAAACGGTCATGGCCGGTCAGGCGTCGGTTCGCGAGCCATGGCGGCAGCGTGAACGACCTTGCTTGGCTTCCCGGCGGATCTCGCTGGTGCAGACCACCGTGCCCTCGCGGCTGAACGCTTCGTGATTCTGCTCGATACGATCGAGTTCGTAGAGGTAATTGACCATCAGACCGTGGGACTGACGGCGTCCGTTCTCGGACGTGTCCCCCGGCCAGTTGAGCCGATGCAGACTGGCGCCGTTACCCAGATGGAAGCGGGCTACCGGGTCCATCGGCATGCCGCTGTCGCGTTTGACGTCGATCAGATAGTGCGCCGCCAGACCGCGAAGCTCGGGTGTCAGCTTGTCGCGCGACTTGGCATCCTCTAACCAGCGGCCGCCGTCGATACTGGCGGCGGTCTCGTCCGTCAGTTGACACGCCCCGCTCTCGCGCTCGGTCGCCAGCCACTTGGCGAACCCGGGTACCGGCGACAGCGTCACGAATTTCTCGAGATTGGGCAGTTCGCGCTTGAGCTCCTGCACCACCTGCTTGATCAGGAAGTTGCCGAAGGAGATCCCGCGCAGGCCGGCCTGACAGTTGCTGATGCTGTAGAAGGCGGCCGTATCGGCCTCTTCCGGACGCACCTCGTCGCCCCCTTCGAGAATCGTCTGGATGCTGTTGGGGATGCCGCGGCACAGGGCCACTTCGACGAAAATCAGCGGCTCGTCGCCGGTCGCCGGATGAAAGAAGGCATAGCAGTGACGATCGCCGGGATCGAGACGCCGGCGCAGGTCCGACCAGTCACTGATCGCGTGGACCGCCTCGTAGTGAATGATCTTCTCGAGCACCGCCGCCGGCGTGTTCCAGTCGATGCTCTCCAGCACCAGGAAGCCACGGTTGAACCAGGAGGCAAAGAGATGCCCGAAGTCGGCATCCAAGGGCGCCAGTTCGGGATGGGTCTTGAGGCAGCGCAACAGATCCGCGCGCATCTTGACCAATTCATAAGTCCCGCCAGGGCAGAGATTCAGCCGGCGCAGCAGGTGTTGGCGTCGTGGCTCGCACGCTGCAAACAGCTGCTGCAGACTCGCGTTGTCCTCGTCGACGCGGTAGGCCGCGTAAGCTTGATGGATGGCCTCGGGCTCGGCGGCGTAGCGCTCGCCCAGTAACTGGAAGAAGGCGATACGGTCCGCTTCGTCGAGCGAGGCATAGCGTTCCAGCGCTTCCTGGGCGATCAGAATCTGGGAAGCCTCGCCACCGGGGTGCATCAGCGTCTCGCATACCGAGGTCAATCTCGCCAGGCTACTGGCCGCCTTGCCGGAGCCGGTCCCCGTGAGGTACTGACCCCGTGTTCGGCGGCCGATGCTGGATAGCATATCCTGGAGGAAATTCATGTTGACGTTCATGCCGGCCCTCTCGGGTCTGTGGCTATGACTTCACCAGCGACGTTAGGCGACGCTGGCGAGCGTTGAACGGAGCGAGGCGGTCCAGCCGCTAAGCCTTGGTTTCGAAACCAACGAGACATTTCGAAACCGACGGTTAACATACATGTCATCGCTCTGTTATATATAACAGTCACGCCCCGGTCATCGGGTGTCAACCTAGGAGAAAGTCTAATATGGCTCGCACCCCGCATGCCCAGCGACTTCGCGACCTGCTCGAGGATGCCATTGTCGACGGTCACTTCGCCCCGGGGGACAAACTGAATCCGGAAGCGCTGGCGCGCGAGTACGAATGCTCACGCACCCCGATCCGGGAGGCGCTGCAGCAGCTAGCGGCATCGGGGATGGTGCGTGTTCTGCCAAAGCGCGGGACTTTTGTCGCCCAGTTGAGCGTGACCGAGCTGGTCGAGCGTTTCGAAGTGATGGCGGAACTGGAGGGCATGTGCGCAAGGCTGGCGGCGCGACGTGCGACATCCGAAGAGCTGGCAGCGTTGCAGCGTGCTCAGACGGCCTGCCGGCAGTGCATGACCGCCGGCGACGCCGACGGTTACTACTATGAAAATGGCACTTTCCACCATCTGATCTATCAGGCCAGTCACAACCAGTTCCTGACCGGGGAGGCCGCGCGCCTTCACGCCATTCTGAAACCCTATCGACGCCTGCAACTGCACGCTCGCGGGCGCGTTGCCAGTAGTTTCGACGAGCATGAAGCCATCATGGCGGCGCTGGTACAGGGCGATGCCGAGGCCGCCGAGACGGCCATCAAGCACCACGTGCAGGTTCAGGGAGAACGATTCAATGACCTGGTCGCCTCCATGCAGCGTCTGCAGGCCCAGCGTCAGAACGGCGCCTGACCCGCGAGCGCATGGTTTCGCCCGCGGCAGTCGAAGACGAGAATCAGTGGAAGAGTAGCGTCACCATCAGCGCGACGCTGCCGACGATCAGCGCCGTGATGACGGAGAGACTGACCACCAGATTGAGCCAGCGATCGATCCGAGCGTCGGGGGGCGTCGGCGCACGCCGAGTCGCCCCGTGAGAGAGCTGGCGGGAAGACTTCGTGGCCGGGGGCATGGGCAAGCTCCGCAGTGGGTCATGATCGTGTTAACGGCGTCACGCCTCTGGAATTGAGTATTAAATTAAGCGGCTTCGGCATATTTCTCCACCTCTGTCGTCGAGAGCCGTTGTCGTGCCACTCAATGCTCGATGCGCCAGGGAATCCCCACCAACGAAAAACGGCCCCGATCCTGTCCGGATCGGGGCCGTCGTCCACAACGCTATCAATCGGCGCTATCGATCAGCGCGGGTTGATACGACGATTTTTGACATCGGGCGCGCGGCGATAACGGTCTTCGTCCGCCAACTCTTCGGCTTCGAAGGCGTCGGCGCCCACCGGCGTGTCGCTGTGCTTACGATAGAGCGCGGTCAACATCGCCTTGCGATCGGCGCGCAGCTCTTTCAGCGTCACGAATATCATCCCGTAGAGAATGAACGTGAACGGCAACGCGGCCAGCACCGAGGCCGACTGCAACCCTTTCAAGCCGCTTTCACCACCGGCCGAGAGCAACGTCAGGCAGATCGCCGCGATCAGCACCCCCCAGATGATCCGCTTCATCAGTGGCGGATTGAGCGAGCCGTTATCGGTCATCTGCGACACGATATAGGTGGCGGAATCCGCTGACGTCACCAGGAAGATGAAAATCAGACAGAGAGCCACGATCGACAGCACATTCGAGAACGGCATCAGATCGAACATCTGAAACAGCGCCGAAGTGATGTTGTCCGAGGTCGCCTGAGCGAGGCCCGCATCGCTGTTCATTTCCATCTGAATGGCGGCGCCACCGAACACGCCAATCCACAAACAGGCCAGCAGCGGCGGTACGACCAGCACGCCGAACACATACTGCTTGATGGTACGACCGCGCGAAATTCGGGCCACGAAGGTGCCCACGAACGGCGACCAGGCAATGACCCAGGCCCAGTAGAAAATGGTCCAGTTGGATGCCCACTGACTGTCATCATACGGTGACATCCGCAGGCTCATGCCGATAAAATTCTGTAGGTAATCGCCGATACCCAAAGTGATGGTCTCGAGAATCGCGACCGTGGGTCCGGTGAACAGAATGTAGAACATCAGCGCGAAGCAGATGATTAGATTGAGGTTGGAAAGATTCTTGATCCCCTTGTCCAGGCCCGATGTCGCCGAGAGCATGTAGCAGATGAACATCGCCCCCATGATGATGAACTGCCACATCATGTTCTCGGGCACATTGAACACCGAGTGCAGACCGCCATTAATCTGCAGGACCGCCAAGCCAATTGATGTTGCCACCCCCATCACGGTGGCGACGACGGCGAAGATATCGAGGATCGGCCCGAGCCGGCGCAGTTTCGGGCGCTTGGCCGTTACCGACGACAGTACGTTGGAAACCATGCCCGCCTGCCCCTTACGGAACTGGTAATAGGCGATGATCAAGCCAACCACCGAAAACGCGGCCCACTGGTGGATACCCCAGTTGAAGAACGCGTACTGAATCGCATAGCGCGCCGATTCGGCGGATTCCGGTTCCACATCGCCGTAGGGTGGCGTCATGTAATGGGTCATCGGCTCCGCCATCCCGTAGAACACCAGGCCGACACCGAACCCTGCCGCCAACAGCATGCTTATCCAGGAGAAGAAACCATAGGTGGGTTTGCTATCCTGTGGCCCCAGACGAATTTTGCCGTATTTGCTGAACGCCAGACCCACCAGAAAAATCACGAACCCGAAAACGGAGATCAGATAGAACCACCCGAAATAGTGCGTGGTAGCGCCCAATGCGGCGTTAGCGACATTTCCAAATCCCGTTGGAAAAATGGCACCGACGGCCACGATTGCCGCTATCACCATCGCTGAGACGATGAATACCCCTTGCTTGCCGAATTTGGGCATGTTGTCCCCTTTTGATTGTGCTGATTTCCTCTGACGCCAACAGTGTAGACGAAGCCTCTACTCTCTGCGGCCGCTCAGGGTCTACCTCGGTGCCTTTGGCGAGTCAACGGGGTGCCACACGAAAACTCCCTCGACGTAAGTCTTCGTTAAGCCTTTGTGCCTCAACCTCGCCCTCATCATATTTGGTGGAGGGCTATCGATGTCGGGTTTATCTGCCCCAGCGGCGAACATCATCTGGCGCGAAAGTCGGGACGGTCAGGAGCGAGCCACGCTCGAGCACTTCATCGCGGATACCTACTGGCAGCAGCATGGCGCGTCGATCGCCCATTTCGCACCGCGTCTCTACGGGCTGTGGGAGCAAGATCAACTGCAGGCTGCTGTCGGCGTCCGTCGAGCCGACGCATCCCCGCTCTTTCTCGAACACTACCTGGAAACGCCCATCGAGCAGGCCCTCTCCGACGTTCTGGAGACGCAGGTCGATCGCATGGCATTGGCGGAAATCGGCAATCTGGCCGCTCGTCGACCTGGCATGACGGTCCCGCTGATTCGCGCACTGATTGCCTCTCTCGTCGCCGAGGAGTGCCGGTGGCTGGCATTCACCGCAACGGCAACCGTTCGCAATGGATTTCGACGCCTTGGCCTCGACGTTCATCGTCTCGCGGCGGCCGACCCGACCCGCTTGGGTACCGCGCAAGGCGACTGGGGCAATTATTACCTGCACCGCCCCTGGGTCATGGGTGGCGACTTGCTTGCCGCTTGGCATCGCCTCGCCCCGGCTGGCGACCGCACGATCATCAACACCGTGCCAGCCGCTGCCCCGCTTCACAAGGATATCAATCATGCGTGAGCGCTTTCTGGACCATTTGTGGACGCTGGGGAAGACCGACGCTAACCGTGTCGCCCTGGAGGACGAGACCCAGTCGATCAATTACGGCGAACTGATGGCGCTTGTCGAATCCCGCGCACACCAGCTACGTCAACTCGGTAGTCAGCGCGTCGGATTGGCCCTCGATAATGGCGTCGACTGGGTACTGTGGGATCTCGCGATGATGCAGGAGGCCATCGTCAGCGTGCCGCTACCCGGATTTTTTGCGCCGTCACAGCTAGCCCACGTGGTCGATCAGGCAGGTCTGGATACGCTGATCGGGACGCCGTCCGTGGCGACGGCATTGGGCTTCGAGGCTATCACAGACACCAGCGGCTCCACGAACACCAAAGACGCCACGCTCTGGCAGCGCCGCGTTGTCTCGTCACTCCCAGCGTTACCCGAAGGCACGCACAAGATCACCTTCACCTCGGGCACCAGCGGCACGCCCAAAGGCATCTGCCTGAGTAGCGACAACCAGCTCGTCGTCGCCGAGAGTCTCGCCGAGATCGCCGCTAGCGTCGACGTGCGCCGACACCTGGCAATACTCCCACTGGCGACGCTGCTGGAAAACATCGGTGGCATCTACGCCCCACTATGGCTCGGCGGCAGCGTCACACTGCCCTCCTTGGGGGCACTGGGCTGGCTGGGCGCAAGTGGTTTCGATAGCGCCCTCGGCTGGCAGGTCATTACCGAGCACGCGCCGGACAGTCTCATTCTGGTGCCGCAACTGCTTTCGGCGTTACTCACCCAGCAAGGCGATGCGCCAATCGGCTTTGGCCGTTTCTTCGCGGTCGGCGGGGCCACGGTGTCGCCCGCGCTCCTGGCGCGCGCGGAAGCCGCTGGCTGGCCAGTGTTCGAAGGATACGGTCTTTCCGAGTGCGCGTCCGTCGTCACACTCAATCGTCCCGGCGAAGCTCGTCCCAGTGAACATCGACCCGGCAGCGTTGGCAGACCATTGCCTCATGCGGAGGTAAGCCTGTCTGAAGATGGCGAGGTGCTGGTTCGGGGCAATGTGATGCTGGGCTACCTGGGTGACAGCGGACCGGCACCGACGGTCTGGCCCACGGGCGATCTAGGTGAATGGGATGGCGATGACCTGAGGCTCAAGGGACGTCATCGCCAGGTCTTCATCACGGCCTACGGCCGCAATGTCGATCCGGCCTGGGTCGAGGCTGAATTGACCGCCGAACCCGCGCTTGCCCAGGCCTGGGTGAGCGGTGAAGCGCAGTCCTTCAATCGTGCCCTGTTGGTGCCGCGAGGCGACTGGGTCAACGATCGCCAAATCGAAGACGCCGTGGCGCGAGCCAACGCCCGATTGCCCGATTACGCGCGCGTCTCACTGTGGCAACGCAGCGCCCCCTTTACTGCACAAAACGGTCTAGCAACCGCCAACGGCCGGCTGCGCCGTGACGCGTTGGCCAACCATTACCACACCTGGCTTACGAGCCCGGTCTTTCCATCAGCGGATGTGTAAGACATCCGCTTACGTCTCAGGAGACGACATCATGTCCCACTATGAAAAACTGCAACAAGCCACTGCCAGTCATCGCCAATGGCTACTCGACACGCCGGTCATTCGCCGGGCGCTGGAAGGCAACATCACGCGGGACATCTATCTCGCGTTTCTGGAACAGGCCTATCACCACGTCAAGCAGACGGTGCCGCTGATGATGGCCTGCGGGGCGCGCCTGCCGGCTCGTCTCGAATGGTTGCGTGGCGCGCTGGTGGAATACATTGAGGAAGAGTACGGCCACCAGGAATGGATTCTGGACGATATTCGCGCCATTGGGGGCGATGCCGATGCCGTCGCCAGTGCCACACCCGCGCCGGCTACCGAATTGATGGTGCGCTACATCCGTGATGTCATAGCCTACGACAACCCGGTCGGCTTCTTCGGCATGGTGCACGTGCTGGAAGGCACCAGTACCGCCATCGCCACCCAAGCCGCCGAGCAGATGCGCAACGGTGCCGGACTCCCGGCCAACGCCTTTCGCTACCTGGAATCCCACGGCAGCCTCGATATCGGACATCTGGCGTTCTTCGAGGAGCAGATCAACCGGCTCGAAGACCCAGCCGACCTACAGGCCATCATCGATTCCGCCAACATGGTCTATCGCCTCTACGGTGCCATGTTCCGCAATCTTCAGCGGGATGCCGATGACGCCGCCAGCCATGAGGGCCTGAGCCATGCGCTGGTCTGATCGCCGCATCCTGGTCACGGGCGCCAGTGGCGGCATCGGACGGGAACTCGTGTCACTGCTGGCCCAGCGCGGCGCCCAGATGCTGATCGTGGGGCGCAACGGCAGCGTGCTGAAAGAACTGACGACACTGGCGCCCGAGCGCATTCGTGCGCTCACCGCCAACCTGACAGCGCTAGATGAGCGTCGCAGGGTCGTCGAGGCCGCCGATGATGCACGGGTCGACATGCTGATCAACGCCGCCGGGGTGAATCATTTCGGCCTCTTCGACGAGCAGTCTCCGGCGGCGATCTCGTCGATGGTGGACCTCAACGTAACAGCCACCCTGCTCCTCACTCAGGCGCTGCTACCGCGACTGCTGCACGAAAATAGCGCCTGGATCGTCAACCTCGGATCTGCTTTCGGTGCGATTGGCCATCCGGGCTATACCGCCTACTGCACGACCAAGTTCGCCTTGCGCGGATTCAGTCAGGCCTTGCGTCGAGAGCTAGCCGATACGCCGATCCAGGTGCTGCATATCTCGCCTCGTGCCACCCGCACGAGCATGAACAGTGACCGCGCCGATGCCCTCAACACCGCGCTGGGCAACCACGTGGACGAACCCGCTCACGTCGCCGCTAGCGTCATCCGCGGCATCGAGAAGCATGCTCGTGATCGACAGCTTGGCTGGCCGGAGTGCCTGCTGGTCAAGCTGAACGGCATTCTGCCCGGCCTCGTCGATCGCGCGCTCAAAAAGCAGCTTCCAACGATCCAGCAGCATGCGCGTCGTCCTTCCACGTCGTCCTGACCCGCACAGGGAGATCACCATGACAGAACACCACTCTTTGAAGACCATGGTTCTCGCCATGGTTCTCGCCACGACGGCTGGGATGGCGCTTACCGACAGCCCCATGGCGTTGGCGGCACAGCCTTTGACGGCTTCGGCATCGACCGCAGACTCGGCAGCGCCGGTCGCCGCGGGCCTGCATGAACTCCAGAGCCGCTGGGCCAACATTCAGTACCAGACGCCGGAAGCGCGGCGTGCCGATGCCTTCGAGCAGCTCTATCAGCGCGCTCAGGCTCTACTTAAATCACAACCCAAAAGTGCAGAACTACACACCTGGGCGGGTATCATTCGTGGCTCTCAGGCAGGCGCGGAGGGCGGTCTAAGCGCCCTATCGCAGGTCAAGGAGGCCCGAGCCGAGTTCGAGCAGGCGCTGTCGATCGATCCGACGACGCTGAGCGGCTCGGCGTATACCAGCCTGGGTACGCTCTATCACCAGGTGCCCGGCTGGCCCATCAGTTTCGGTGACGACGACAAGGCGCGACAGCTGCTGCAGAAAGGTTTGAGCCTCAATCCCGACGGGATCGACAGCAACTACTTCTGGGCAGACTTCCTCCATGATCAGGGAGACGATGCGCAGGCCCGCCAGGCGATCGAGAAGGCCATGGCAGCAGCGCCGCGCCCCGGCAGGGAAACGGCCGATGCCGGGCGTCGTCAGGACATACAGGCTCTGCTGAAAGAGATCTAGGCGCACGCCTCGTTCGGAGGTCCGACCAACCCGGAAGTAGCGTAAAGCTCGGCGGCGGTGGAATCGGTTGCATTCGTCTCTGGCGCCCTCATGATAGGGATTATGAGGGCGCTAACTAGCGCTCACTCACTTCTCGATGGGAACGCTCATGTCACGACTTGCCGATATTCCTCTCTCGGTGCTGGACCTGGCACCGATCACGCGCGACGGCACTGCGGCGGAGACCTTCCGTCACAGCGTCGACCTGGCCCAGCAGACCGAACGCCTTGGCTACAACCGTTACTGGCTGGCTGAGCACCACAACATCGATGGGATCGCCAGCGCGGCGACCAGCGTGTTGATCGGTCACATTGCGGGCGCTACCTCGACGCTACGCATCGGCAGCGGCGGCATCATGCTGCCCAACCATCCGCCGCTGGCGATCGCCGAGCAGTTCGGCACCCTGGCCACGCTCTACCCGGATCGGATCGATCTCGGCCTGGGCCGCGCGCCGGGGTCCGACGGCATCACCATGCAGGCCATGCGCCGCGACCCACGCGCCGGCGTCAACGATTTCCCCGATCGTCTCGATGAACTACGCCGTTATCTGGGTGATACCGTACCCGGCCAGCGCGTGCGCGCCATCCCCGGTGAGGGCACCCACGTGCCCATCTGGCTGCTCGGCTCCAGCGGCTATAGCGCCCAGCTCGCGGCCAGGCTCGGCCTGCCTTTCGCGTTCGCCGGGCAGTTCGCGCCGGGCTACATGGTCGAGGCGCTGCATCTCTATCGCGAAGGTTTCCAGCCGGGTGTACTCGACAAGCCCCACGCCATGATCGGGATTCCGCTGGTCGCCGCCGACACCGACGAGCGCGCCCGCTTCCTGGCCACCACGCAGCAGCAGAAATTTCTCAATCTGATTCGCGGCAAGAGCACGCGCACCCTGCCACCGGTAGAGAATCTCGACTGGTCGCCGCAGGAACGGGCCATGGTCTCGCAGAATCTGGGGGCCGCGGTGGTCGGCGGGCCGGAGAGCGTACGTCAACAGCTGGACGACCTGCTCGAGCAGACCGGCGCCGACGAAATCATGGTCAACACCGACTGTTTTGATCACGCCGAACGGGTGAAGTCCTACGAGATTCTGGCGGACGTATGGAAGGCTTGACTGCCGAACAGTCGTAGAGCTAGAGGCTAGAATTTGCCTCCCGGCGTCTCCAAGACCGCGCGGGATGAGAAGCGCCAAGCCGGGTCGCGCGACATGGATGTCGCGCGAGGCGCGCCAAGACAAGGATGTCCGTGCGCGCCGACCCGAAGCGCAGGCGCTTTCTCATACCGGGTTTCGCGGTCTTGCGACGCCAATAGAGGGGGAGCGGCGAGGGGGCGAGCGTTAAGCCCCCTCGTCAATCAACGGTGAGGATCGCTAATGCACGATCAGTGACAGGCTCTCTGCCCGCGAATCAGACGAATCCTAACTACCCACGAAAAAACACCCGGCACATGGCCGGGTGTTTTCATTTCGAGGCAGCGAGGAGAAGTCAGCCCAAGGGCTATCAACCCAAACGCTTGGCCAGCAGACCTTCCAGCTTCTTCTGGTCGGCGGCGAAGGTGCGGATGCCTTCGGCCAGCTTTTCGGTCGCCATGGCGTCCTCGTTGTGCTCCCAGCGGAACTGCGCTTCACCGATCGGATCGAGGCGCTCGGTGCCGCTACCCTCGTCGGTGATCTTGCGCGTCACTTCCCCTTCCGCCGAGGAGAGCTCCTCGAGCAGCGCCGGCGAAATGGTCAGGCGATTACAGCCGGCCAGCGCCAGAATCTGATCGGTGTTGCGGAAGCTGGCGCCCATGACCACCGTCTTGTAACCGTACTGGCTGGCGTAGTCGCACACACCGCGGACGAACTTGACGCCTGGGTCCTCGTCTGGCGCGTAGGATTCGGTGCCGGTGGATTTCTTGTACCAGTCGGTGACGCGGCCGACGAAGGGAGAGATCAGATAGACGCCGGCTTCGAAACAGGCGCGCGCCTGGGCATCGGAAAAGAGCAGCGTCAGGTTGCACTTGATGCCTTCCTTCTCGAGCCTTTCGGCAGCGCGAATGCCTTCCCAGGTGGAAGCGAGCTTGATCAGCACGCGGTCCTTGGAGACGCCCTGTTTCTCGTAAAGCTTGATCAGATGATGGGCCTTCTCGAAGCTGGCTTCCTCGTCGAAGGAGAGCTTGGCGGCCACTTCGGTGGAGACGCGACCCGGAATGATCTTGGTGATCTCGGTGCCGATCGCCACACAGAGACGATCGACCGCGTCCTCGACGCGCGCGTCGGCATCGGACACTTCCGACTTCACCGCGGTCAATGTCTCGTCGATCAACGCCTGATAGCCCTCGAGATCGAAGGCCTTGAGAATCAGAGAGGGATTGGTAGTCGCGTCATGCGGCTGGTAGCGGCGGATGGCATCCAGATCGCCGGTATCGGCGACTACCATGGAAAGTTGCTTGAGAGAGTCGAGTTGCTGCGTCATGAGTCACTCCATCGTCGTAGCGTGTGATTGCATCCCTTCGCAATCCTAATTCTGAAAGCATAACACCGATGCGTAGCTATCACCGTGACTTGACCGCGTTCCGCGCACTCTTTGACGTGAGGCCGCATCACACAATCAGAATGATGATACTCAAGGCCCGAACTGAAAATAAGCGACGAATAGGCGACGGCAAGAACGTTACTGCCGGTCAATATCGCCCCCATCGGCAACGCCTTCTCCTGTCCACTATCAATGGGGGAACAAAGCGCGATTTCAAGCCTCGAGGCAACTGTTTTCGGGCGACAGCATCGCTGCCCTCTGACGACGCGGTGGCGGTCGACGGGCGATACGAGAGCCGCCCCCGAAGGATACCGAAGACTCAAGCGATACCGTGCTCGCGGCTCAGCGCCTCGCGGTAGCGGCGATAGATATCATCATAGCAGGCGACGGTTTCCGGCTGTGGCCGAGTCAGCGTGGATTCATCCAGGCGCACCCAATCCCGGCAGAGCGTATCCAATGCCACTTCGGAATCACGGTCATCGCACCAGCGCGCCTGGATCGCCCCGCCGAAAGCCGCCGCCTCGGTGACCTGGGGACAGACCACCTCGACATCGAGCACATCGGCCACGATCTGGCGCCACACCGGGCTTTTGGCCCCGCCGCCAACGAGCCGCACCTGAGTTGCCTGACTGGCCAACGGGCCCAGCAGTTCGAGCCCGTAACGCAGCCCGAAGGTGGCGCTTTCGACAGCGGCACGGCACAGATTTTCCGGGGTGGTGTTGAAGCTGGTCAGGCCGCTCATGCTCGCCTGCGCCTGGGGCAACGCCGGCACCCGTTCGCCACTGAAGAACGGCAGCAAAGTGATGCCACCCGCCCCCGGCTCGGCCTTGGCGACGGCACGATTGAAACCGTCGATGTCCAGCCCGACCAGCTCCCGCAGCGTGGTCGTGGCCGAGGTGACGTTCATGGTGCAGATCAACGGCAGCCAGCCGCCGTGACTGGCACAGAAGTTCGCTACCATGGCGTTGTCCGGCACCACCGGATCGGAGGAATGAACGGCAATGGTGCCGGAAGTCCCCAGACTGATCGTGACCCGCCCCGGCTCGATATTGCCGGTGCCGATGGCTCCCATCATGTTGTCGCCACCGCCGCTGGAGACGAGCACGTCTTCACTCAGCCCCAGCTCGCGGGCCAGCTCTGGGCGAACCTTTCCCACTGCCTCTCGGGAATCGATCAGTCTCGGCAGCACCGTGTCGAAATCGAGCTCGGGGGCGATGATGTCGAACACGTCTCGCCGCCAGGTTCGCGCTCGCGTATCGAAGTAACCGGTGCCGGAGGCATCGCCCGGCTCGGCCACCCGCTCGCCGGTCAGCCAGAAGTTGAGATAGTCGTGCGGCAGCAGCAGCGTGGCGATTTTCCGATAGGCGTCAGGATGGGTTTCGCGCAGCCAGGCAATCTTGGAGGCGGTATAACCGGTCTGCAGTACTAGCCCGAGCTTGTCGATGCAGCCCTGTTCGCCACCGAGCTGCTCGATCAGTCGCGCGTTCCACTCGGCAGTCTCGGTATCGTTCCAGAGCTTGGCCGGATGTAGCGGCGCGCCATCGCCATCCAGCGCCACCATGCCATGCTGTTGGCCGGAAATACCGATGGCCCGGATCGTGTCCGCCTTCACGCCGGCATCGCTCAGCGCCTCTTCGAGGGCGCCGCGAAAGGCCTCGGTCCACTCCTCGACACGCTGTTCCCGTCGGCCGTGGTCGCCCTGTTCCAACTGGTGGGGACGAGAAGCTTCACCAACGATGCGTCCGTCGTCACCATCGACCACCACGACCTTGGTGCTCTGCGTGCCACAATCCACGCCGATATACATCGCGTCCATCCCTTGATCAGTTCCCATTTCGTATCGCTTGCGCGGCCGGCGCGAACGCCGACCTCAATTCGTCATCCGCTGACGTCAATGCGCCACGAGATGCTCGACACAGGCGCGCGCGCCGTCGCGATAGAGCCTTTCGAGTGCATCGAGATAGGCCGCGCGGAAACGCTCGTCGTCGGCCAGATCGCCGAACAGCTGACGATTCTCGATGAAGGCGGTCGGTTCGTCGCGGTTACGTTTGGCGATCGCCGTCAGCTCGTCTTTCAGACGATCGACAACCACGATCGACTCGCCCTGCTCGTCGGCGCCCTCGGCATAGCGCGCCCAGCTGGCGACGACCGCCGCGCTGCGATGAATCTCGCCGCCCTGTGCCAACTGCTCGCGAATCACCGGCAGCAGCCATTTGGGGATGCGATCCGAGCTTTCGGCACACAGCCGCGCCAGGGTGTCCTTGATCTCCGGATTGGCAAAACGCGCGATCAGCGTGTGCTTGTAATCGTCGAGATCGACGCCCGGCACCGGCCGCAGGGTCGGCGTGCCCTCGCGGTTCATGTAATCGAGCAGGAAGTCGACGAACAGCGGGTCCTGACACACTTCATGAGCATAGCGGTAGCCGGCCAGATAGCCGAAGTAGGTCAGCGCCTGATGGCTGGCGTTGAGCAGACGCAGCTTCATCAGCTCGTAGGGCATGACATCTTCGACCAGCTGCACGCCGACCTGATCGTAGGCAGGACGGCCAGCGTTGAAATGGTCCTCCAGCACCCATTGAGTGAAGGGCTCGCAGACCACCGGCCAGCGATCCTCGATGCCGAAGCGCTGGTGAATCTCTTCGATGTCTCCGTCGGTGGTCACCGGCGTGATGCGATCGACCATCGAGTTGGGAAAATGCACGTTGGCATCGATCCAGTCACCCAGTTCCGCGTCCCGCGCTCTGGCGTAGGCCACGAACATCTTATGGGCGACTTCGCCGTTACCCTGGATATTGTCGCAGGACATCACCGTGAATGGCTCTACACCCCGCTCCCGCCGCCGCGCCAACGCCTCGGCGACGATCCCGAAAGTGGTTCTGGGGGTCTTCGGCGAGGCCAGATCGTGTTCGACATCCGCGTTGCCGAGGTCGAACTCGCCGGTGACATGGTGAAAGTTGTAGCCCCCTTCGGTCACCGTCAGCGACACGATGCGGATCTTGGGGTCTGCCAACAATTCCAGCGTTCCTTCGATATCGTCCGGCGCATAGCGATAGTCAATGATCGAGCCGATGACCCGCGCCTGGTACTCGCCCTCGGGATGCTTGATCACCAAGGTATAGAGATGATCCTGAGCGGAGAGCGCCGCCTGCATGCGACGATCGCCGGGCATCACGCCGACCCCGACGATACCCCAGTCCAGCGCTTCGCCTCGATTCATCAGATCATCGAGATACATTGCCTGATGAGCGCGATGAAAGCCGCCAACGCCGAAGTGGACGATACCCGGCGTGACCCGACTGCGATCGTAGGACGGCTTGGCGACGGTGTTCTCGAGCTGGCCGAGGGCCGCCGAATTCAGCGATGGCATAGGTTGTCTCCTGAAAAGTCACTGCCCATAAAGATTCTGAACGCGTTCGGCCCCGATTAGGCCTTGGCGGCGACCGAAGGCTGCTCCGCCGGCTCGCGACCAATGGCCAGTTCACTATCGGTGTCGAACAGATGCAACTTGTCGCTGTCGCAGGCCAGTGTCAGGGTGTCACCGATCTCGACTTTCTGGTGACCGGGCAGCTGTGCGGTGACGGAATGCTCGCCCACGCTCAGTTGCACCATGGTCACCGCCCCCAGCGTCTCGACCACATCCACCGTGCCTTCGACACGATTGGTTGCCGCGCCATCGCTCAATCGGAGATGCTCCGGACGAATACCGACCCAGACATCACCCACGTTCCGGGAGGCCACGACGGGCCGGTGGCTATCATCCAGCGTCAGTCGATAGCCATCGCCACTGACGACTCCTTCGGCATGCCTGGCGCGCAGAAAGTTCATCGACGGGTTGCCGATGAAACCGGCCACGAAACGATTGGCCGGGAATTCGTAGAGATTGATCGGCGTATCGATCTGCTGAATTCTGCCGTCTTTCATCACCACGATGCGCTCGCCCATGGTCATGGCTTCGACCTGGTCGTGGGTCACGTAGAACGTGGTCACCTTGAGACGCTTGTGCAGCTTGACGATCTCGGCACGCATATCGACGCGCAGTTTGGCATCCAAGTTAGAGAGTGGCTCGTCCATCAGGAAAACCTGCGGATCGCGCACGATCGCTCTGCCCAGCGCGACGCGTTGACGCTGACCGCCGGAGAGCTCGCGCGGCTTGCGATCCAGCAGAGGCTGAATTCCCAGTGTCTGCGCCGCTTCCTCGATCTTGGCCTTGATCTCTGCCGCGGGGCGTTTTTTCAGCTTCAGGCTGAACCCCATGTTGTCGGCAACGCTCATGTGCGGATAAAGCGCGTAGCTCTGGAACACCATCGCGATATCGCGCTCCTTGGGCGGCACCTGACTGACATCTCTGCCGCCGATCAGGATTTCGCCTTCGGTATTGCGCTCCAGCCCGGCGATCATGCGCATGGTGGTCGACTTGCCGCAGCCCGAAGGGCCCACCAGCACCACGAATTCGCCGTCGCGGGTGACCAGGTTGAAGTTATCGACTGCATTGCTGCTTTTGTCGCCTTTGCCCTTAACGAGACCCTGAGCATAGTTCTTGGCGACATTCTTGAGTTCGACGATGGCCATCTCGTTAGCCCTCTGAAAAAGATTCGTTACCGGCGCGTTCGCCGATCATTTAACGGCGCCGAAAGTCAGGCCTCTGACCATCTGGCGTTGCGTGAACCAACCGAGCACGATGATCGGCGCGATGGCCAGTACCGAAGCAGCGGACATCTTGGCCCAATAGAGTCCTTCGGCACTCTTGAACGAGGCGATGTAGACCGCCAGAGTCGCCGCGTCGTGATCCGTCATGGTGATGCTCCAGAACGACTCGTTCCACGCCAGGATCAGCGCCAGCAGCCCGGTCGAGGCCAGCCCCGGCAGCGCCAACGGCAGCACCACCTTGAACAGCGTCTGCATGATGCTGGCACCGTCGATGTCGGCCGCCTCGACGATATCCTTGGGGATGTCGCGGAAGTAGGAATAGACCATCCACACGATGATCGGCAGGTTCATGGCCGTGAACAGAAGCGTCAGCCCCAACGCGTTGTCCAGAAGCCCGACCGCGCTGTAGACCAGATAGATCGGAATCAGCACGCCGACCGCCGGAATGAACTTGGTCGACACCATCCATACCAGCAGGAAGTCGGTGCGCTTGTTGGGATAGAACGCCATGGCGTAGGCCGCCGGCACCGCCAGTGCCAGCCCGATGACGGTCGAGGCGACGGCGGTCAGCACCGAATTCCAGGCGTAGTGCCAATAGCCGCTGCCCTGCGCCAACGCCGTCTTGAAACTCTCGAGCGTCGGCGAAAAGAAGAAGCTCGGCACGACCGTGAAGGCTTCCTGCTCGGACTTGAACGCCGTCAACAGCAGCCACAGGATCGGGAAGAAGATCAGCAGCGCCACGATCCACGCGAGCACGCCCATGACACCGTTGCTGAAACGAGATGAGTTCATCGTGCGGCTCCCGCGTTGAGGTTCCCGGCAATGAAGCGAATCAGCATGATGGCGAAGATGTTCGCCAGGATTACCGCCCCGATGGCGGCTGCCGAAGCGATGCCGATATCGTTCTGCTGGAATACGGTCTGAAAGATGTAGTACGGCAGGTTGGTGGTTGCCGTACCGGGGCCGCCACCGGTGGTGGTGTAGATCTCGGCAAACGAGGTCAGGAAGAAGATGCTCTCCAGCATCACCACGACATACAGCACCTGCCCCAGGTGCGGAATCACGATGTGCTGGAATTCCTGCCAGGCGCTGGCACCATCGAGCTTGGCCGCCTCGATCTGGTCTTCCGGCAGTGACTGCAGTCCGGTCAGCAATACCAGCAGCGCGAACGGCGTCCACTCCCAGGTAATCATGATGATCACCGACAGCATTGGATAGTGGGCGAGCCAGTCGACCGGCTCCAGCCCCAGTTGCCGTGCCAACCAGGCGAACAGACCGAAGACCGGGTGGAACAGCATGTTCTTCCAGATCAGACCGGTCACTACCGGCATGACGAAAAAGGGCGCCACCGCCAGCGTGCGAGCCACGCCACGGCCGACGAAGGTGCGATTGAACAGCAGTGCCAGTGCCAAGCCCAAACACACCGTGATGACCAGACTGGCCGCAACGATGATCAGGGTATTGGCCAGCGACTTCCAGAAAGTGGCGTCGCCCAGCAGGATCGCGAAATTGTTCAAACCGGCAAAGCCGTTGTACATCGGCATGAGCAGGTTGTACTGCTGAAACGAGTAATAGATGGTCATGGCCAGCGGCACGAGCATCCATATCAGCAGGAAGATGACCGCCGGCGCCATCAGCAGCCGCGTGGTACGAGCGAACGAACGAGCGCCGGTAGCTTCAGCGCTCGGGGCAGTTCGAGAAATGGCTTTCATGCGGGATTCCCGTGGCTTCGGATTGCATGACACAACCCTTGGTCAGACTAGGCAGGTCAGACTAGACGGCTCCGACTAGTTAGCTCCGACTGGACAGCTCCAGCTTACGCAGCGACACCGCCGATCGAATCGATCGGCGGTGTCCCATGCCTTGCTTACTGCGGTTTGCCGGTCTGCTGCATGATGCGGTCGGTGAAGGTCTGCCCCTGCTGGAGCGCCTCGTCGACACTGCTCTCACCCGATAGCATTGCTGCCATCAACTGGCCGACACGAGTACCGATTGCCTGGAACTGCGGAATGGTGACGAACTGCACGCCGGTGTAGGGCACTTCCTGCGCGCTGGGATCGGTCGGGCTGGCGCTCTTGATCGCCGTCTCGACCAGCGGCGCAAACGGCGCTGCCTTGACGTAGTCGTCACTGTCATAGGTGGACTGTCGCGTGCCCGGAGGTACCGCCAGCCAACCCTTGTCGTCCGCCACGGCCTGGATGTAATCCTTGGAGGTCGCCCAGTCGACGAAGGTCTTCGCGGCTTCCTGATGCTTGGACGACTGCGGCACTGCCAGCGCCCAGGTGAACAGCCAGTTGGAACCCTTCTCGGTCTTCTCGTGAGGCGCCTGAGCGAAGCCCACCTTGTCGGCGATCTTGGAGGTTTCCGGATCGCTGACGTAACTGGCCGCCACAGTAGAATCCACCCACATGCCGCACTGACCGTTGGCGAACAGGGTCTCGGACTCGGTGAAACCGTTGGAGGTCACTCCCGGCGGGCCATAATCGTTGAGCAGTTCGACGTAGGCGTTGGCCGCGTTCTTCCACTCGTCGCTGGTCAGCTGCGGTTTCCAGTCCATGTCGAACCAGCGTCCGCCGAAGCTGTTGACCATGGTGCCGAACAGCGCCATGTTCTGACCCCAGCCCGGCAGCCCGCGAAGGCAGATACCGTAGACGCCATCCGATTTCGACTGGATCTTGGAAGCGAATTCCTTCATCTGGGTCCAGGTCGGCTTGTCCGGCATTTCGATGCCGGCCTTCTCGAACAGATCCTTGCGGTAATAGGTCACCGAGGACTCGGCATAGAACGGCAGCGCATAGAGCTTGCCGTCCACCGACAGACCATCCTTGACCGGCTTGAGAAGATCGTCGGCGTCATAGCTTTCGGGCAGATTCTCCATTGGCGACAGCCAATCGTTCTGTGCCCAGATCGGCGTCTCGTAGTTGCTTACGGTGACCACGTCATACTGACCGGCGCCGCTGGCAATGTCGGTGGTCACTTTCTGACGCAGTTCGTTTTCCGGCAGCGTCACCCAGTTCACATTGATATCCGGGTGGGCATCGTTGAACGCCGACATCATGCTCTGCATCGTCACCATGTCGGGGTTGTTCACGGTGGCCACGGTGATGTCCGTGCTCTGCGCCATGGCAGCGGAACAGACCCCAAGGCCTGCGATCCCGATGCCTGAAACAAACAAGGCAAGTCTCATCTGGAATTCCTCTCGTAGTGCTTGTTATTGCTAGGGCTTTGACGGCTGTCACGCCGAGTGCCGAACGATCCCCGGGCACGGTCCGACCTTGAGATTCCAGGCTGGCGTTGTTCAGAGACGAGGACCGACCGTGTGCATTGCAAGAACGGATACTTGAACGCTCATGACATCAAAGATAGATCATAACGTTAACACCCGAGGAATCAAGCTGACGATGATTAAAATAAGCAAGCAAATTCAAAAAGATAAACTCTATTAGACCAATGTTTAATGCCTAGGATAGACCTAAGTATTAGAGAAAAAGGTAGATGACAGAGACACTATCGATGATAGAAAATGATGCGAAATGATACGTGATGTCCAAACGCTCGAGATGCTGGGCATCCGTATCCGGCTTGCCGCATTCGGACACAGAAGATCATGCGGGTCATCAGGGAGATGAGGCGATGCCTCGAACCACGCTCGAAGATATCGCCCGACTGGCCGGTGTCAGCAAGATCACGGTATCGCGGGCGTTCTCCTCGCCGGACAAAGTCCATGCCGAAACCCGCACCCAGATACTGCGCATCGCTCGCGAGCTCAATTACGTGCCGCCATCAGGAACTCGTGATACCGCCGTTACCCGCACCCTGGGCGTCGTCAATCCCAACATGGGCAACCCGTTTTTTGCCCGCCTGACCCGCGAAATCACGCTGGCGGCCAGAGCTCGCGGTTATACCGTGCTGGTATTCGACTCCTACGAATCGGAGACGCTGGAGGCGGAAGCGATCGGCAAACTGATCGAGTTCTCCGTCGACGCCGTCATCCTGTCGGTGATCTCGTCGGATATCGATTACCACCCGACCTATCTGGATCGCCTCGCCTCGGCGGGCATCCCGGTGGTACTGGTGGATCGCGAGCTCAAGGCGGTCCATTACGGCGGGGTCTATATCGACAATCTCGACTGCGGCTATCAAGCCGGACGCTATTGCCTCGAGCGGGGAATCACGCAGTTGCTGGCGGTCTCCGGGCCGGCCGACTCGATGGTCTCGATCGGCCGCATGTCCGGCATTCGGGAGGCCATCGGGGGCCGTGGGATAACGCTCGACGTGGTGTACAGCGACTTCTCCTTCGAACCCGCCTATGACGCGCTACGCGAGTATCTGCGCGATCACCCCTGGCCGCAGGGAATCATCGGTGCCAACAACCAGATCACCATGGCGGTGTTGAAGCTGTGTCACGAGCGCGGGGTCGTTCCACAGCGCGATGTCCAGCTGTTCAGCATCGACGACATCGAGCACAGCGACGTGTTCGGCCTGCAGATTCCCTGCATCCATCACAATTTGCCGGAGATCGCGCAGCAGGCGTTGCAGCTGGCGTTGGCGGCCATCCAGTCACCGGATCAGCGAGGTTTTCGCACCGTGGTTCGAGGCCAACTGCTGACGCAGTGATCCATGATTCAGTGACCCGATCCTCCGCCGACGCGGCCATGGTCTAGCCACACGCCGTCATCCGGGCGTCGAAGTCTCCCCGGACTGCACGGAGACCGGCGACGCCGGAAGCCACACGTCGGCGGCCAACCCGCCGATGGCGGCGCGCTCCAGACGCAGCGTGCCGCCGTAAAGCATCATCAGATCCTCGACGATCGCCAGCCCCAGCCCCGAACCGCCGGGCCCGGAACCCGCACTGGAACCCGCACTGGAGCCCGCGTCGCGCACATCCAGACGCACGCCTCGCGCCAGCGCGGCCTCGCTCTGGGCTTGAGTCATCCCCGGGCCGTCATCCTCGATTCGCAGACGCACACCTTGTGACACCCGAGAGACCTTGAACAGCACTCGGCCCTCTGCCCAACGCAGCGCGTTCTCAAGCAGATTGCCGGTGAGCTCCTGAAGGTCCTGGGGATCGATCCGCGCGGTCGCCCCGGAATCGATATCGGCATCGAAGCGTATGCCCCGTCGCGACGCCAGCTTGGCCAGCCCTTGCACCACCGGGGCGATGGCGTCATGGATCGACACCCGCCCGGAAAAAGCCACGCCACCCGCTGCCGAGGCCCGGGCCAGATGGTGGCGAACGGCATCGTCGATCCGCGTCAGTTCGGTATTGATGGGCCGGCGCTGCGTCTCCGGGAAGCGTTCGGAAAGCGTCTTGAGCACGCTCACCGGCGTCTTCAGCGCGTGGGCCAGATTGCCCGCCGCCGCGCGCCCGCGCTCGATCAACCGCCGGTCACGCTCGAGCACGCCGTTCATCGCCAGCGCCAGCTCCTTGAGCTCCACCGGCAACTGAGTATCCAGGCGCTCGATCTCGCCCTCCTCCACCGCTCGCAGATTGGCCGACATCCGGCGTAACGGCGCCAGCCCCCAGCGCATCTGCAGCGCCAATCCGGCCAGCAGCAACACGCCGAAAGTGGCAAGCGACAGTATCAACAGACGTTCGAAGCGTCCGACTTCGTGATTCAGCTCCACGGTCGAACCCGCCAGTGCGACATGGACCGTCTCGCGGTGCCCCGGCAGGCGCAGATCGCGCTCGATCATGCGCAGGTCGTCGTCGCGGGGACCCTCGACTTCGTAGACATGGATTCCATCGTCATCCTGTGGCACCGGCAGTCGCTGATCCCACAGCGAACGCGACGTCAGGGTGAGATCGTCGCCGTCGGTCACTTGCCAGTACCAGCCGGAATAGACCCGATCGAAGCGGGCGTCACCCAACGAGCGGTTGAGCTGCAGGCGCTGGCCGATGTTGTCGACCTGCATGCCGGCCAGCAATGCATTGAGCAGGGATTCGAGGCGGCTATCGAAAGAGGCGGTGGCGGATTGGCGGAAGTTGTAGCTCAGCCCGGCACCGGCCAGCGGTAGCAGCACGATGACCAGCACCAGCGAGGCGACCAGTAGCCTAGCGCCCAATGGCGCCAGGCGCAGCCACTCGCCAAGCCGGGCCACCCAGCGTGGCCGCCAGCGTTTCCAGCCGTCTTCTCTCGAGCGATCGCCTTTCAAGTCTCGGCCTCTCGATTTTCGATCTTTCAAGCCTCGGCCTCGAGATCGACCAGGCGATAACCCTGGCCACGAAGCGTTTCGATGCGGGCGCGGCCGAACTTGCGCCGCAGACGACTGATCTGGACGTCGATGACGTTGGAATCGGGTTCATGATCACGGTTGTAGACATGCTCGACGAGTTCGGCGCGGCTGACGATCCGCGGCGAAGCATGCATCAGATACGAGAGCAACCGCGACTCCTGGGCGGTCAGAGTGATCGGGCGACCTGCCAGTGAAACACTGCCCGAATGCGTATCCAGGGTCAGCTCGCCCACCCGAATCACCGGATGAGCGTGGCCGTGGCTGCGCCGGACCAAGGCCCGCAGCCGAAACAGCACCTCGGCGGTCTCGAACGGCTTGACCACATAATCGTCTGCACCGGCGGAAAAGCCGGCCGCCTTGTCGGACCAGCGTTCACGTGCCGTCAGAACCAATACCGGCAGATCGATATCATCCTCGCGCCACTGCGAGAGCCATCGTGTGCCGTCGCCGTCGGGCAGCCCCAGATCGAGAATGACCGCGTCATAGCGTTCGGTACGCACCAGATAATCGGCCTGCTGCCCGGTGGTGGTCGACTCGATCAACAGACCGGCTTCCGCCAGCGCGCTCGCCAGCGCCTCGGCGAGCGCGGCATCGTCTTCGACCAGCAATACCTTCATTACCGACTCCCTGACTCAAGACACGTTATCGCCCTCGACGCTCGACAAGCGCTCGGCAGGCGACAACCTAGGGCGATTTCTTCATCGCCTCGATATTGACGCCTTCGACGCTCAACAGCTCGCCGCTGGTGGCATCGAACTCGAATTCGACCACCTGCCCCTGGGGCCCGATCATTTCTACCTCGTATTCGATCAGGCCGTCGTCCTGTTCCAGCTCGACCTCGAGGATCTGGCCATCATAGCGAGCTTCCAGCCAATCCATGACCTCGTCGATGCCCACCAGATGGCCTTCCTTGACCTCCTGGTGCAGATCTCTCCAGTTGTCGCCGTCGGCGCTGACAGGCACCAGAGTGCCGCTCACCAGCAGCGGCAGGATCGACAGCAGCACGAGCGCGTTTCGAAGTTTCATTTCCATAGTGTGCCGCAATCGCCATTAACCCGAGATGAATCCGCCAGATCAAGACATCTCGCCGATGGCGTCCGCTCAACGAGAGCGATGAACCCAGGATGAACGCCGCCTTCAGTTCGGGGCAAGGTCCACCCGAGTATAACGGTAGACATCGGCAGAGCCTGCGCGCTGCCGCAGTGGACGTTTTCACGATACCCGGTATCAGGAGACTAGTGATGAAAAATCCATGGATGCTCTCCGCCGTGGCACTTGGCAGCGGGATCAGCGCCGGTGCCATGGCAGACGACAAAGCCCTCTCCTACAGCCAGCTGGACACACTGCTCAACGGTGCCGAACGCTACGGCTTCAGTCGCTATGAAAAGCTCGACGTCGATCATGACGACAACCGTCTCGAGATCGAAGGCTGGCGGGAAGACGGCTGGGAGCTCGATGTTTCGATGACGCTCGACAATGCCGCCCCGACGCGTGAAAGCCAGCGCAAGTCGAACACGCCGGACTGGAGTCTGAGCGGAGAAGAACTACGAGAGGCGCTGGATCGCGCTCGTGATCAAGGCATGCAACATTTGGAGGAGCTCGAGGTCGATAGTGATGGGCACATCGAGATCGAAGGCTACACTGGCAATCAAACTGAGTTCGATCTCGAACTGCATCGCGACGATCTAAAGTTCGTAGATATCAACACCGGGGGGTGAAACCGGATGACCGATAACCGCCAGAATGACAACGCCGCCTGGCGCGCCGCCCAGCAATGGCGCGAGCGCGTCCATCAAACTCGTCCGCGTCAAGGGGCCGGCGGTTTGCGCCTGCTGGCGACCTGGCTACTGTTCGGCGTCATGCTGATCATCGGCACCCTGCTTGGCCTGTTCTTCCTTGTCATCGGCTGGGCGATGCTGCCGTTTCTCCGCCACCGGATGAAAAAGCGGGCCGAGCAGGTTCGCGCTTCCCGAGCGCAATATGCCGGCGGCAGCGCGGATCCGGATATCGGCGTTCACGCAAGTGATGCCAATGCCGCCAAGCGTTCCCAGAACGTCCTCGATGGCGAATACGAAGTGCGCTCGAAGGAGTCCTGATCGCACCGAATTGGCACACGCCATGCGATCTTAGCCGCTGCCCTCGGCCGACTTTTTTTGATGCTCTTTACGTTAATGGGTATCCCAAAAACGCTTTGGATCGGTTTCAAGCTTTCTTGACGAACTCCGATTTGAGCTTCATCGGTCCGATACCGTCGACCTTGCAATCGATGTTGTGGTCACCATCCACCAGTCGAATGTTCTTGACCTTGGTGCCGACCTTCACCACCAGGGACGAGCCTTTGATCTTAAGATCCTTGATCACGGTGATGCTGTCACCATCGGCGAGCGGCGTGCCGTGCGCATCGGTTACGACGCTGTCCTGGCCATCCTCGGCGCCGGCATCCGCATCGGGCCATTCATGGGCACACTCGGGGCAGATAAACAGTTGGCTATCGACGTAGGTATATTCGGACCCGCACTGCGGGCAAGGAGGTAACTGGCTCATGCATAGACTTCCGGCGTTCAGGAAAGCCGCGGAGTCTACGCTGCCCGTTTTGGGCTGCCCAGTTTAATTACGCTTGGTTTTCCAGCGTGACCCGCGGGCTGGAGATGATGCTGACAAACTTTTTCACGCCTGAAGTCTTGTATCCTGAATCATACGACGATATATAGCCCGAAGCGTCACTGAGATGCGATATCACGGGAGGGCTAGGCAATGAGCCGTGAAGAATATATCGAAGAGCAGGATTTCTCCGAAGCCGTCAATGATGAGCAGTTCGAGCGTCCCCGCAGCAGCAAGGCGGATTCCTTACGCGCCCGACGTCAGGTCGAGGCACTGCTCGAGGAACGTCGCCTCAAGCGTGCCATCGAAGACGACTGGTACAACGATTTCGGCGACGAAGAAGAGTAGGCCTCACTACGCGTTCCACAGGCAGACTTCACTACCCTGGATTCACCACGGGCGCTCAGGCGCCCGTTCGCATTGTCGGCATGACTGGTTTACCCTTCCAGAACTACGCTGAGCCCTGTTGACGGGCGTTTCAGCAATGACTGCCTGTTTCTATTCACCGCGACATATAACCGGATTTCCATGGCGCAATACGTTTACACCATGAACCGGGTGGGCAAGGTCGTCCCCCCGAAGCGCGAGATCCTCAAGGATATCTCGCTATCCTTCTTCCCTGGCGCCAAGATCGGCGTGCTCGGCCTCAACGGCTCGGGAAAGTCGACGCTGCTGCGCATCATGGCCGGCCTCGACACCGAGCATAACGGCGAAGCGCGGCCGATGCCGGGCATCAATATCGGCTATCTGCCGCAGGAGCCGGAGCTCGACGACAGCAAGAGCGTTCGCGAAACGGTCGAGGAAGCGCTGGGCGAGATCAAGCAGGCCCAGGAGCAGCTGGAAGCCGTCTACGTCGCCTACGCCGAGCCGGACGCCGACTTCGACGCGCTGGCCGCACAGCAGGCGCGTCTGGAGAACATCATCGAAGCGGCCGATGCGCACAACATCGAGCGCAAGCTGGAAGTGGCCGCGGAGGCGCTGCGGCTGCCTCCCTGGGATGCCAGCGTGGGCCATCTTTCCGGCGGCGAGCGGCGTCGCGTGGCGCTATGCCGGCTGCTGCTCTCGAGCCCGGACATGCTGCTGCTCGACGAACCGACCAACCATCTGGACGCCGAATCCGTCGCCTGGCTGGAACGCTTCCTGCACGACTATCCGGGTACGGTCGTGGCGATCACCCACGACCGCTACTTCCTCGACAATGTCGCCGGTTGGATCCTGGAGCTCGACCGCGGCCAGGGCATTCCGTTCGAAGGCAACTACTCCCAGTGGCTCGAGTCCAAGGAGAAGCGCCTCGAGCAGGAGTCCAAACAGGAAGCCGGACGCCAGCGCGCGATCAAGCAGGAGCTGGAGTGGGTTCGTCAGAATGCCAAGGGGCGTCAGGCCAAGAGCAAGGCGCGTCTCAACCGCTTCGAAGAGCTCCAGTCGGGCGACTATCAGAAACGCAACGAAACCAACGAGATCTACATTCCGCCCGGGCCCCGTCTAGGCGACAAGGTCATCGAGTTTCACGATGTCAGCAAGCGTTTCGACGAGAAGATGCTGTTCGACAATCTCAGCTTCCAGGTGCCGACTGGCGCGATCGTGGGCATCGTCGGTGGCAACGGCGCCGGCAAGTCGACGCTGTTCAAGCTGATCGACGGCAAGGAACAGCCGGATGGGGGCGAAGTGGTGCTCGGCGACACGGTCAGCGTTGCCTACGTCGAACAGTTGCGCGATCACTTCGACAATACCCAGACCGTGTGGGAAGCCGTTTCCGACGGCCAGGATATTCTCAACATCAACGGCTATGAAGTCTCCTCGCGCGCCTACGTGGGCCGGTTCAACTTCAAGGGCACCGACCAGCAGAAACGTCTGAGCGATCTCTCGGGCGGTGAGCGTGGCCGCCTGCAGCTGGCCCAGACGCTCAAGCAGGCCGCCAACGTGCTGCTGCTCGACGAACCCTCCAACGATCTCGATATCGAGACGCTGCGCGCGCTGGAAGAAGCGTTGCTGGCCTTCCCTGGCTGCGCCTTGGTGATCTCGCACGATCGCTGGTTTCTCGATCGTATCGCGACGCACATCCTGGCCTACGAGGGCGATTCCAACGTGGTCTTCTTCGAAGGCAACTACGCCGAGTACGAAGCGGACTACCACAAGCGTGTCGGCAACGACACGCCGAAGCGAATGAAGTACAAGCGCATCGACGCCTGACTCTCGGATGGCTTTTCGTCCCCGTTGAACGCAAATACCCCGCCAATCAGGCGGGGTATTTGTGAGTACCGAAGCATAAGTACCGAATCGTAAGTACCGAATCGTAAGTACCGAATCATTCGTTGCCGGTTTGTTCGCTGTCGACCTCGCTGCTGCTGGCTGCGAACGCTGCCGACTTCATCGTTACCGACTCTTAAGTGTCAACGGCCTCGGCCGCGGATCAGTGACACGACGAACAGGATCAAGAAGATCACGAACAGAACCTTGGCGATCGTCGCAGCGGCACCGGCGATACCACCGAAACCCAGAACCCCGGCAATGATGGCGACGATAAGGAAAATGACGGCGTAGCTAAGCATGGCAACTCTTCCTGTGCTGACCCGTTGGATCTACCGATCCGGCCTATGCGGTTCGGCAAACCATCCTCTCGTTCCGTGAGGACAGTCTAAGCCTTGCCGTTTCCGACCCTTTCGTCAAGTCTCTCGCGTAACTCCCTGCTCAATAGAAGGAACGCTCGCCCGGGGGGCGCGTCTTGAAGCGTCGATGCAGCCACAGATACTGCTCCGGATGACGCCGGATCGCCTGCTCGATGAACGCGTTCACCTGTGCCGCGTCGGCCACTTCATCGCCACTGGGAAAGTTCTCCAGCGGCGGCAGATATTCCAGCGTATAGGTGCGATTGTCCGGGTTGCGGTGAAACATCAGCGGCATCACCGGCGCGCCCGTCATCTTGGCAATCTTGGCGGTCAACTTGATCGACGCTGCTGGCACACCGAAGAACGGCGCGAACACGCTCGCTTCGCGACCGAAATCCTGGTCCGGCGAGTACCACACGGCATGGCCGGACTTGATCCGACGAACCACACCCCGCAGATCGTGGCGATCGATCGCCGCACCGAAGATGCCGCGCCGAGCGCGGGTCATGAAGTCTTCGAACACGGGGTTGTCGTGCGGCCGATAGACGACATCGGCGGGAAAGAACAGCGAATGCAGCGCGCCACCCAGGTCCAGAGTCGAAAAATGAATGCCGATGATCAACGCGCCCTTGCCCTGCGCCATGGCCCGGTCCATGTGCTCGGTGCCGCGAAAGGCGACGCGATGACGTAGATGCTCGGGGTCGCGGCACCAGCCGGTGGCCGTCTCGAGAATGCCGATACCATTGGCGACGAAGGTTTTCTTGACCAGTGCCGCCCGCTGCCGATCGTCCAACTCGGGAAAACAGAGCGCTAGGTTGGTGTCGGTAATGTGGCGACGGCGCTTGGCCAGTTTCCAGCTCAGCAGACCGATCGTTCGTCCCAGCGCCAGCTTGGCGCGCCAGGGCAGAAGCGCGCCCAGACGCATCAAGGCGATGCCTAACCAGGCCCCCCAGTAGCGAGGATGAGCATGATTGGCAGGATAGACTTTCTTGGCCATGGATCTTCCGATTCCGTGTGAACGCCGGACAGTGTAGCGAAATGGCGCGAGTGGCTGCTACGCGTCGCCGGAATAGCGCCGGGGTACTCGCGGCAGAACGCCCGTCAGCAGGGTATATCCGATGGTATCGCTATGGATTGCCACCTCGTCGACGCTGAGCCCCTGTCCCCATAGCACGACTTCGCTGCCGACATCCGCCTCGGGCAGATGGCTGATATCGACCGTCAGCATATCCATCGACACCCGCCCCACCAACGGGCAGCGCTGGCCGTCGACCAGGATCGGCGTTCCGTCGCGGGCATGACGGTCATAGCCGTCGCCGTAGCCGGCGGCAACCACGCCGATCCGAGACGGCCTGGAAGTCCGCCAGCGAGCGCCGTAGCCGACCGGCTCGCCGCCCGCTAGAGACCGCACCGCAATCAACCGTGACCGCAGCGTCATCACCGGTTCCAGCGCAATGCCGGCCGGTAGTGCACTTTCGAGCGGATTGCTGCCGTAGAGCATGATGCCGGGCCGATTCCATTGCGCGTGGGTCTGCGGCTTGACCAGCGTCGCCGGCGAGTTGGCGACACAGCGCGGCGCCTGCAAACGCTCACCGATCGAATCGATGATCCGCTGCTGCTCTTCGAATTGGGAGGTATCGCAACGGTCGGCGCTGGAAAAATGACTGATCAGATGCAGATCGCGAACCCGAGGCGATGCCCGCAGTCGCGCCCAGCGCTCGACGAAAGTTTCGGGATCGTAGCCGAGCCGATGCATTCCCGAATCCAGTTTGAGCCAGACTGTCAGCGGATCAACTGCCGGATGCTTCAACACGGCCTGAAGCTGCCAGTCGCTGTGGACGACTTGCCATAGCCCCAGCGCCTCGACGCGGGGCAGCTCGCCAGCCTCGAAGACGCCTTCCAGCAGCACAATCGGACGCTCGACGCCCGCTTCCCGCAGCGCTTCGGCTTCTTCCAGCGAGGCCACCGCGAATGCCGGCGCGAGGGCTTCCAGCGCCTTGGCGCACGCCACCGCCCCATGCCCGTAGGCATTGGCCTTGATCACTGCCATGCAGCGGCTAAGAGGCGCCAGATCGCGGGCAACGGCGTAATTGTGGCGCAGGGCATTCAAATCGATATCGGCGATGAGCGGCCGGGCCATGACACTTCCTTAAAAGCAACCAGACAACAGGCAACCCCAGCGGATGCCTGCCGCCATTCTACCCTGCCGGACAGCGCTGCGTGCTCGTGAGTACCCTGGAAAGTACGCGCCTCGCGCCCCAATGAAGACGCCGCTGAGTGAGCAGCGGCGTCGGGGCCATCCAAGTCAGCGTCGTGTCACGACTGCGGCGGCTTGGGTCGCTGGCCGATGTTCTCGGCACCCATGTCGTTATCGGCGTCGTCCATATTCAACGACACCGGGTTGCTGTCGAGCAGCCAACGGTTGGTGCCGCGAATCACGTCGAGGTTGAGCACGCCGGCCTGCTGGCGAAGCTGCAGCAGGTCGGTGACGTAGGTATAGCGGGCATCGGCATAGTCGGACATCGATTCATAGAGCGACTGCTCGGCATCGAGCACGTCGACGATATTCCGCGTACCCACCTCGTAGCCGGCACGAGTTGCTTCGACCGCACTGCGGCTGGAGACGATCGCCTCACGCTGCGCCTCGACCGACTCGACGTCGTTACCCACCCGGGTAAACAGCGAGCGAACCTGCTGAGTCGTGTAGCGACGCTGATCCTCGAAATCATATTGCGTCGCTTCCAGCGTGTAGGTGTTCTCGCGCACCGACGCGCTGGTGGAACCGCCGGAATAGATCGGCAGATTGGCCTGTACGCCGACCTGCAGGTCTTCGCCATGGCCGCGGGTGTAGTCATTGTCGCTATCCGAATAGGAGTAATCCGCGAAAGCATCCAATGTCGGCAAATGGCCGGCCTGAGCAATATCCACACCCGATTTTGCCAGATCGACGGCCGCCTGCGCGTACTGGATCGACGGGCTACTGGCCATCGCCATATCGACCCATTCGCCACGCCGGGCCGGAGTCGGCGGCTGGATCGGCAGATCGTCGTCCAGCCGTTCGATGCTGTCGTACTGCCGTCCCGTCAGCCGCTCGAGCGTCTCGAAGCTGACCTGCAGATCGTTCTTGGCGGCGATACGCTGGGCACGCGCCGAATCGAAGGCGGCCTGCGCTTCGTTGACATCGGTAATCGCTACCAGGCCGACATTGAACTGCTCGTTGGCCTGTTCGCGCTGACGCCCGATCGCCTTCTCCTGCGCCTGACGCGCTTCCAGCACTTCCTTGGCGCGTAGCGTCTCGAAGTAGGCTTCGGAGACATCATAAAGCAGTTGTTGCTGATCGATCTCCAGCTGCAGGGCCTGCTGGCCTACCTGCTTCTTGCTCTGCTGGTACTGATACCAGTTGCTCGCGTCGAACAGTGCCTGAGTGACGTTGACGCCCGCGCTGGTGCCGTTATAGCTGTCATCGGAGCGCGTGCCGCTGATAGACCCACTGCCACTGCCGCCGCCACTGAACGTCGAGCTTTGTTCATCGAACACCTTCTCGTGGTACACGCTTCCCGTTGCGCTGATCTGCGGCAGCAACGCGCCACGCGCCACGTCCTGGCCGGCTTCGGTGCTCTTGAACGTCGAGCGCGACGAGTTCAGCGTTGCCGAATGCGTCAGGGCATCCTGGGTGATGGTCAGTAGATCGGCTGCCTGGACCGCAGGGGCGAACGCCGCGACGACCAACAGCGATATGGCGTGTCGCAATGGAGAACGCGACGGCAACGAGATGAGAGGCGACATCGGGACATTTCCTATCGTTGAGCTCTGGCGATGATACCAAACCGACCGCGCGAGTCCTGCCGGCATGCGCAGGCAATCGAGATTGCCGGGCATCGCCCAGAGACCCAATCATGGCTGTTTTTCTGGCGGACTCGAGACGCCGATGGTCATCGACGTCATCCGGATCACACAACAAACGACCGAGGCGTCGGCAAACTCGCTGACGCCTCGGCTCGAGGTTTACATACAATGCCGCATGTATGCGATCGGATCAATAGCGGGGCCGGCCTTCACCTGCATTTGCGCATTTGTTGCTGCCCGATCACCTACTACTCGAAGATCGAATCCATCGACAGGCCCTGCTTTTCCAGCATTCGGCGCAGCTTCTTGAGCGCCTCGACCTGGATCTGACGAACCCGCTCCCGGGTCAATCCGATCTCCTCACCCACTTCCTCGAGCGTGGCGGCCTCATGTCCGCGCAGACCGAAACGGCGCAGCACAACTTCGCGCTGCTTGTCACTGAGTTCCACCAGCCATTCGTCGACGTGCTGCTTGACGTCGTCATCGACCAGGTTGGACTCCGGGCCGTCCTCGTTTTCGTCGGCGATGGTGTCGATCAGCGGCTTGTCGCTCTCGGCCCCCATCGGATAATCGACCGAGGAGACGCGCTCGTTGAGCCCGAGCATCCGCTTGACGGTGCCCACCGGCTTGTCGAGAAATTCGGCGATCTCTTCAGCGGTTGCCTCGTGATCCAGCTTCTGGGTCAACTCACGCGCCGCGCGCAAATAGACGTTGAGCTCCTTGACCACATGAATCGGCAGACGGATCGTTCGCGTCTGATTCATCAATGCCCGCTCGATGGTCTGACGAATCCACCAGGTGGCGTAGGTCGAGAAGCGAAAGCCGCGCTCCGGATCGAATTTCTCGACGGCACGGATCAATCCCAGATTGCCCTCTTCGATCAGATCGAGCAGCGACAGTCCACGGTTGAGATAACGTCGGGCGATCTTGACCACCAGCCGCAGATTGGATTCGATCATGCGTTGACGGCCTGCCGGGTCTCCTTTCTGAGCGAGCCGGCCGTAATGTACTTCCTCTTCGGGTGTCAGCAGCGGCGAAAAACCGATCTCGTTAAGATAGATCTGCGTCGCGTCGAGGCTGTGGTGGTAGGAATTTTCTTCACGGTTCAACGCCTTCTCGAAAGCGCTTTCATCATCCTTGCGACCCGTGTCGTCGTTATCGACTTCTGTGGCATCGACACCTTCGAGCTCAACATCCTGAATTTCCCGTTCAAGCATGCTCATGTCCACTACCCCCAATCTTGGCTACCTGAGTACCTCGCCATGGCAATCCTGCCGTATGGCGACCGCGTATTCCTTGCAGTTTTAAACCTTCCCTAGTTATTGATATCGGCCCATCTATTGGCTGAGCCTATTACTGACTGGCCCTATTACTGGCTGGCCCTATTACTGGCTGGTCCTGGCTGACTCCGTTATTGACCGGCCCTGTCTCGGTCCGGCATCTCGGCCCGCCTCGAGCCACCGAACTCATGCCTCGCATGATCTTGGCTTCGAACCTCATCCGTCTCGAATGGCACAGCCCTTGAATGACACCGCCCTTGAATGACATCGCCCTCGAACCGCACTCGACGCCATCCCGATAGGAGACTACGCCAAGCAGGGAATCGGATGCGTGCCATTCAGTGTGCGTTCAGCAGGCGACTCGCCAGGAATCGCCAGCGATCCATGGCGCCGATGTCGTGATCAGCGCGCAGGCAGGTATTTGAGTGGGTCCTGAGGTTGTCCGTTCACGCGAACCTCGAAATGTAGCTCGACCTGGTCAGCATCCGTCTGGCCCATGGTGGCTATCGTCTCTCCGGTCTCGACGACATCGTTTTCCTTGACCTTCAACGAGTCGTTGTGCGCGTAGGCGCTCAAGAAGCGATCATTGTGCTTGAGGATGATGAGGTTGCCATATCCCCGCACACCGTCGCCGGCATACACCACAATCCCTGGCCCAGCCGCTTTGACAGGTTGCCCCTTTTGCCCGGCAATATCAATGCCGGGGGTTATGTTCGAATCTCCATCGAACTTACCCACCACCTGTCCACTCGTCGGCCACTGCCACGGCACGTTCTCGACCGGTTTGTAGGTTCTGTCAGAACGGTCCGGTGCCCCGCTGGGCTCGCCTGCCACCTCCGTGCCTGCGTCGTTGCCGGCAGCCGTTTTCGTGCTTCCCCGATTGATGGAAGCAGAAGAAGATGACGAACCGGTGTCAGCCGGGGCCGCGGCAGAAGATTGCTGTGATCGACCACTCTGAGAAGCGCCGGCATTGCCGCCCGCGCTCGCCGCCGACGAACCTTGCGGGGAGGCGTTTTGGGACCCATTTTGAGCGACGGTCCGAGATTGGCCTTGGGAATCTCCTTGGCCACCGCTGTTGGAACCGGTCGGCGCCGAAGACGATGCGACATTCGTTGCCTGACCGCTACTCGACGTCCCGCCCGAGCTCGGCGTCTCGCTATCCGAAGGCAACAGCCAGGAGGGATTGTCGCCCTCCGCCGCTGCGGATTGCGTCGAACCCGAGGCATCGAGCCCGGTTGCGGTCACGCCGCCGCTGCTGGCCACCGTCTGCGCATTGCTGACACTGGCACCTGATTTCAGCTTCAACTGTTGTCCCGGTTCCAGACGATAAGGGGGCGAAATGCCGTTGAACTGGGCCAGATCGCGGAAATCCACCCGATTCTGCCAGGCGATGCCGTAAATGGTGTCTCCGCCTTTGACCGTATAGGTCGAATTCGTCTCGCTGTTGCGGCTAACGGAAAGATCCTGCACCTGGGGCCGGCCACTCGATGTCGTGCAGGCATTGAGCCCGATGACGACGACGGGGAGGAGCCCCAGTAACAGTGCAGTACGACGCTTACTCATAGAAAAATTCCTTTTTCGTCACGAAAAGCCGAGAGTGCCCACGAAAAAATCGAGAGTGATTGGCGAGACGCCTCATGTCGCGGCCTCCTTGCGCTCTCCCAGACACATTACCACCACGACGCCGAAGACGATCAACGCCGTCGCCACGATCCACTGAGAGGGTTGCCCGGTGATCGCGGCGTATTCCGACGGCGCCAGATACTGGTAGGCCAAGGCTATCTGCTGGCCATCGCCGGCCATCCGGTAACTGGCGATCTGGCGCCAAGGCCATAGTTGAGGCAGCGAACCCAGAATGAAACCGACGATCGCCATCAGGGTGATCGCGTGATAACGCCGCAATAGCCACGACAGGAGCCGGGAAAAGGTGAAGAGGCCCAGTAGACAGCCCGCACCGAAGATCGCGATCAGTCCGAGATCGAAGCTCTTGATACCGTTCATCACGGTGCCGTAGAGCCCCATGACCAGCAGCAGGAAGCTGCCCGATACCCCCGGCAGCAGCATCGCACTGATCGCGATGGCCCCGGCCACGAACAAGGTCGCACTACCTGCCTGGCTCATGTCGGGCAACAGATGCGGCAGGAATGCCGCCACCAGCAGCCCCAGCAGCACCGGTAGCAGATAGCGCCAGCGCCAGTGGCCCACCTGACGCACCACCACCCAGGCCGAGGCCAACACCAGTCCGAAGAAGAACGCGTTGAGCAAGAGCTCATGATGCGCCATCAACCAGGTCACCAGATGCGCGACCGTCACCAGACTGATGACGATTCCCAGCACCAGTGGAATCAGAAAACGCAGATTGAGATGATTGACCAGCCCGGCGAAGCCCTGCTGACGCCAGACCCCGAAAGCGCCCGGCCCGAAACGTTTGATGGTCTCGATCAGCTCCTCGTAGATACCCACGATCAAGGCGATGGTGCCACCCGAGACCCCTGGCACGGCATCCGCCGCGCCCATGCCCATGCCTTTCAATACGGTCGACGCAATGCGCTTCAACGGATGACTCCCTCAAGCAATGGTACGAAACGCACCTCTTCGAGACGCTGATGATCGAATACCGGCCCGCGCCGGCGAACTCGGGTCAGCCACTGGCGGCCCTCGCTATCCGCCAGCGGCGCGATCAGTACGCCGCCGTCGCGCAGCTGAGACAGCAGCGGCGGTGGCGGCTCACTGGCGCAGGCCGTCAACAAGATGACATCGAACGGCGCTGCCTGGGGCCAGCCCATGGCGCCATCGGCATGGCGCAGGTTGACGTTGTGCGCGCCGAGTCGAACGAGACGTTGGCGGGCCCGGGACTGCAACGCCGCAATGCGTTCGACGCTCCAGACGCTCTTGACCAGACGCGACAGAATCAGCGTCTGGTAGCCAGATCCGGTGCCGATCTCCAGCACCCGCTGCGGCTCGGCCAGCGCCACCAGCTCGCTCATTCGGGCCACGATCCAGGGTTGAGACAGCGTCTGACCCAGTCCCAGCGGCAACGAAGTGTCTTCGTAGGCACGGTGCGCCAGCGCCTCGTCCAGAAACAGATGCCGCGGCTCCGCTGCCAGCACCTCCAGCACCCGGGCATGACGAATCCCCCCAGCCGCCAGACGTTCGACCATGCGATTGCGCGTTCGTTGCGACGTCATGCCGACGCCGTTCAATTCCTCAGACGTGTGACAGTCCATCCAGCCAGCCCTGTACATCGTTCAGCGTCTCGTGACGGGTCAGATCGGTATGCAGCGGCGTGATCGAGACGAAACCGGCCTCGATGGCCGCGAAATCGGTATCCGGACCATCGTCGGCATTTTCCGACACCGCGGCGATCCAGTAGCGGTCGCGCCCGCGCGGATCCTTGACGTGGATCGGCTGCGACGCCGGACCGCGATACCCCAGGCGAGTCACCCGGAATCCGCGAATTTCGCTCCAGGGAAGGTCCGGCACGTTGACGTTGAGCAGACTGCGCGGCGGCAGCGACAGGTTTTCCGCCGCGCCCACCAGGCTGGCCGCGACGCGCCCGGCGGTGTCGAAGTGGCGTTGACCGCAAAGGGAAATCGCGATTGCCGCCATACCCAGATTGCGTCCCTCCATGGCTGCCGCCACCGTGCCGGAATAGAGCACGTCGTCACCCAGGTTGCCGCCGTGATTGATGCCGGAGATCACCAGGTCGGGCTTCTCTTCCCATACCCCGTTGACGCCGAGATAGACACAGTCCGCCGGCGTGCCGTCGACGCTGTAGAAACCGTCGTCGAGCGACGTCAACGCCAATGGCCGCGTCAGCGTCAGCGAGTTGCTGGCGCCGCTCATGTCGCGATCCGGTGCCACCACCCGCAGTCGGGTGTGGCCTTCAAGAGCTTGAGCCAACGCTCTCAACCCCGGGGCATGAACACCGTCGTCGTTGGACAACAACAGTCTGCGCATCTCGTGTCCTCCTGATTGATCGTCAATGCAGCTTGTCCCGATCCAGACGACTGCCCCGAATCGACAGCCCCGGACAACAGCCCGGCCATCAGATCAGCGTCGAATGCCGAAACAGCTCCCGCAGCACCGAGGTAGCAAACGCCCCTCGCGGCAGGGTAAAGGAGAGCCACACTGAATCGCCCTGCGGGGTCCAGTCAGCGTCCTTGAGACGCAGCCGCAACGGCCGTCTGTCGTGGCGCACGCCGGCTTGCACCAGCCCCTCGCTCAGCTCGGCAAAATCCGTCGCGATCGCCGTTTCTCGCTCGGCGACCTGGGCGTCGCTTTCCAGGCGCCCATCGCCCCAAAGCGGCCCGGTGGGATGTAGATCGCCCGCCTCGGCCCTGGTCATTAGGTCCTGATCGACTGTCGCACTCGCGAAACGGCTGGCTGTGCCTTCCAGATTCAGCACATCGCCGGGCTGCGGAACGCACCAGGTGCCATCGGCGACACGAGCCGACAACACCGCATTGAAAAGATAGCTGCGCGCGGTAGAAAGCAGTAGCCCCTGGGGATCCTGGCGCTTGCGCCAGCCGCGAGCCAGCAGTTGCCGGGCGCGATGCAGATTGCGGCCCTCAGGGCCGAAGCGCTGGGGGCCGAAATAATTGGGCACGCCGCCGCTCACCAACCGATCCCAGCGTTCACGCGTGGCACCTGACACGGCCGCCTCGCCGCTGATCCTCAAATGGAAGCGGTTGGCCCGGTGGACGCCACGTTTCAGTTTGCGCGGATGACGCACCGCTTCCAGGCAGGTCACGCCGCGCTCGGCCAGCCCGGCATCCCAATCGGCCGGCGGCTCGCGACCGGGCAAGGCCAGCGAGAACCATTGTCGCGTCACCGCATTGCGGTCCTTGAGGCCGCTATACCCCACATCCCGCACCGGAATATCGACCGCCCGCGCAAGCAGCCGCGCCAGATCCGGCGTGGTCAATCCACGTTTTTCCAGCCACAGCCACCAGTGTTCGCCCTGCCCTTCCGGCGCGAAATCGAACTGCTCCTCGACCTGGAAGTCCTCCGCGCTTTGACGGTACTCCCCGGCAGCAGCCGGCAGGCCCGCGGCATGGTGCCAGCTCGGAGGCCAGTATTCCGTCGATGGCGGTGTCGGCTCGTTCGATGGAGGCTCGCGTTCAGTCATTCAACCGCCGCCCCTGAGGAGCCGCCACTGAAGAGTAATACGACCGCCTCGGCGGCAATGCCTTCGCCGCGTCCGGTAAAGCCGAGCCGTTCGGTCGTCGTCGCCTTGACGTTGACCGCGCCCAGCTCGACACCGATATCGGCGGCGATCGTCTCGCGCATGTGCGGAATCGACTCGGCCATGCGCGGCGCCTGCGCCATCAACGTGGCATCGAGATTGCCGATCCGATAGCCGGCATCGTTCACCAGTCCCACGACGTGGCGCAGCAGCGCCCGGCTGTCCGCCCCTTTCCAGGCCGGATCGGTATCCGGGAAATGACGGCCGATGTCGCCCAGTGCGCAGGCGCCCAGCAGCGCGTCACTGACCGCGTGCAACAGCACGTCGCCGTCGGAATGCGCGACGAAGCCATGCTCGAACGGCAGCCGGACGCCGCCGATCATCAGATGATCGCCCTCGCCGAAACGGTGGACATCGAAACCGTGACCGATTCTGAAACTCATGCTTCGACTCCTTGATCGGTAGCGGTCGACGCCGATTCTGCCGCCAGTTCCGACGCTGATTCTGTCTGGACCGCGAGAATCCGTGCCGCCATGGCGAGATCCTCGGGATGAGTAATCTTGAGATTGTCGCGACTGCCCGCCACCAGCCGAGGCGAAAGCCCCATGGCCTCGATCGCCGAGGCTTCGTCGGTCACTGCCATGCCGGTAGCCAACGCCGCATCGAGTGCCTGGCGCAGCAGATCGAAGCGGAAAACCTGAGGCGTCAGCGCGTGCCAGAGACCTTCACGGGGCTCGGTATGGCTGACGCGGCCACGCTCGTCCGCACGCTTCATGGTGTCGGCGGCCGGTGTCGCCAGCAGTGCGCCGATCGCCTCGTCCTCGAGCGCAGCGCGCAGGGCCTGCAGATCTTCGATCCTGACGCAGGGTCGTGCCGCATCGTGCACCAGCACCCAGTCATCTGCAGCCGCCTGTTCCTCCAGTGTCGCCAACGCCCGGGCTACCGTGTCGGCGCGCTCATCGCCACCGGCGACACGCAGCCAATCCTCGAAGGGCACATCCCGAGGGTCGAAACGGTCGTCGTCGGGATCGAGGCAGAGCCGCAGGACGGCGTCGGGGAAGGCCTGATGCAGGCGCTCGAGCGTGCGTGCCAGCACGCTTCTGCCCTGCAACGAGAGATACTGTTTGGGCCGGTCGGCCTGCATGCGCTGGCCACGGCCGGCGGCGGGTACGATCAACCACAGGGTCATCGCTGCACTACCCCCGTACTGGCGGCCGGGCCATCCTTGGGATCAGCGACACCGGGCACCCAGAAGAACTGTTCGTCCTGGCGAACCATGCCGATGTCACTGCGTGCCCGCTCCTCGATGGCATCGAGACCGTTCTTGAGATCGACGACCTCGGCTGCGAGCCGGTCATTGCGGGCCTGAAGCGTGTCGGTATCGCCTTCGAGAGCGTCGGCGCGCGCCTGGATGTCGTTGAATTCCCGAATACCGCCCTCGCCGAACCACAGCCGATACTGCATCAGCCCCAGCATGACAACCAATACCACAATGACCCATTTCCACATCGCCAAGGCTTCCGATCGGCACGATTCGTTCGTACGGTTGATTTCGCGCGGTTCAATTGACGCCATTCGTCTCGAACGCTCCGCTTCGAACCCGTCGTTGCGGGCACCGCGCCCTAGGCAGGGCAAAGCCGGCCGCTGTCGGCGCGCGGGCCATTATGCCATCATCGCCGCATGCGGCCCACCGCCACGACCGAATCCGGATCGAACACTCAGGTATCAACTGGCCATGTACAAGCTCGCGTTCTTCGTTCCCGAATCTCATCTGGAAAGCGTCAAGGACGCGGTCTTCGCCAGCGGTGCCGGACGCTTCGAGAATTACGAAGCGTGCTGCTTTCAGATGCGCGGGCAGGGCCAGTTTCGGCCTCTTCAAGGCGCTCGGCCGCATATCGGTGCGGTGGATACCCTGGAAATCGTCGAAGAGTATCGGGTCGAGCTGGTATGCGAGGATCTCCGGATACGCGCCGCGATCACGGCGCTGATCGAGGCCCACCCCTACGAAGAACCGGCTTACGACGTGTGGCCGTTGAGCGACCTGGATTCGCTGCCCGAGTCGCCGCTCCAGGCGTGAGACAAGCCTGAAACGAGCCGCCTCTCGCCACTACTGAGCGTCATCAGAGGGTGTTTACAAAGCAGGCGAACGCTGGCAAGACAAGGCGAAATCGAACGAAAAAACGGAGTTTACTTGCCGTAAATGAGTATTTTGAGGTCGATTTCAACGCTGTATTGCCGAGTGCAGCCGTTTTGTAGACGCCCGCTCAAGCGGAGCCGAAGTAACGCTCCCGCTCCGCCTGGCCAATCTGGCTGAGATGCAATTCGAAGGTGCCCCGGCGTCGATCGTCGAAGAAGTGCTTGAGGGTGCGCTCGATGGTCGGAAAGGCGAGTTCGTCCCAGGGAATCTGCGACTCCTCGAACAGCTCGACCTCGAGACTCTCCGGGCCGGCGGCGAAATCGCCGTCGAGATCGCCCAGGAAAATCATGTAGACCTGATTGATGTGCGGCAAGCTGATCAGGGTATACAGTGTCGGATCGGCGACGACGGCGCGGGCCTCCTCGCGCGTTTCACGCAGCGCCGCCTGCTCCACCGTCTCCGCGTTCTCCATGTAACCGGCCGGCAGCGTCCAGAACCCTTTGCGCGGTGCAATGGCCCGGCGGCAGAGCAGAATGCGCTCGCCGGCGACCGGTAGCGTGCCGGCAACGATGCGTGGATTCTGATAATGGATGGTGCCGCAGGCGTCGCACAGGAACCGCGGACGGTCGTCGCCGTCGGGAATCGCGAAACGCACGGTATGCCCGCAGTGGCTACAGTAGTTCATAGAGATTCAAGTCCACAGGATCGCAAATTGAGAGAGCCTCGAGTTCCCGGGACCTCGCAGGAACCGCCAGCCATCGTCGATCGGTACGCTGACCAGTCTAGAGTCGAAAACGCATGTTAGAGACACTCCGCGAACGCCTGCAAGCACATCGCCCCTGTCAATTGGATGACGCCTACCCCCAGGCGGCGGTACTTCTCCCCATCGTCGCTCGTCCCGACCCTACACTACTGTTCACCCAGCGCACGGCGCATCTTGCTCAGCATGCCGGTCAGGTCGCCTTTCCGGGGGGCAAGCGTGAGCCGGAGGATCGGGATCTGCTCGCCACGGCGCTACGGGAATCCCATGAGGAGATCGCTCTCGAGGCCGCCCAGGTCGATATCATCGGGCGCCTGAGTGATGTGATGTCGCTGCATGGCCTGCGGGTGACGCCGTTCGTCGGCCTGATCGCCCCGGACCTGCCACTGCAGGCCGAGCCGGGCGAGATCGCCGCGATCTTCGAGGTACCGCTGCGCTACTTCATCGAGGATCGCCGCAGTCATACCGACGTCATCCCGGTCGACGACCAACCCTGGTACGTTCCCAGCTACCCTTTCGAGAATCGCGTGATCTGGGGCCTGTCCGCGATGATGCTGGTGGAGCTGCTGGCCGTGGGCTTCGGCAGCGATATCGCCCTGGACCGCAAGCCCGCGCAAGGGGAGTTGCGCTATCACCCGCAGCGCCGCCGCCAGACCGCCGCACACTCTCCGCGCGACTCCCGTGCCGCCGGCAAGATAGCCAAGTGAGTTCTCGATGACGCCTATCACCGCGAATGACGCCCTTCACGACTTCTGGGACAGCGCGCAGCTACCCGCGTTGATCGATGGTCTGGTGGAACACGGCTGGTATGTCGGCGAGGGATTTCTGGACGTGACGCTGTGCCGGGAATTGCGGGAAGAGCTGGAGCGACTGCATCATCTGGCCGCGCTGCAGGAGGCGGCCATCGGCCGTGGCGACGAGCGCACACTGCGACGCGACATCCGAGGCGACGCGATCCACTGGCTGGACCGCGAGAGCCTGGCACAGCGACGCTATCTGGCGTTGATGGGCGAGCTCCAGCAGCAGATCAACGTCGCGCTCTACGCGGGGCTGTTCGAATTCGAGGCCCACTTCGCCCACTATCCGCCGGGAGCCTTCTATCGCAAGCACTACGACAGTTTCCGCGGCCGAGCCAACCGCATCATCTCGACGGTGCTCTACCTCAACCCGGACTGGCCTACCGACGGCGGTGGCGAAATGGCGCTCTACGACGAACATGACACCGAGCGCGAGGTGGCCCGCGTGCATCCCGAAGCCGGCACTTTCGCCTGCTTCCTCTCCGATCGCATCCCGCATGAAGTACTGCCGACCCGGCTGCCTCGAGTCAGCATCGCCGGCTGGTTCCGGCGCAATGCCTCGCTCGGTGGCGTGATCGACCCGGCTCGCTGAACCTCGTGCCCACCTGATCAGTCGATCGTCGACCGCTGCCGTCCGGCGGCTTCCGCTTCACGAACTTCCACGCCAGGCGTCACGGGTTCGCTCGCCCCCTCATCCGGCAGTGCCGTTTCCACATCCGGCACCACCTGCGAGAGATCTTCCTGATGTTCGTGCTCGATCGCGCCCTGTACCAGCTCGTCGGTCACGCTGAGCTCGGCGCCCACCACCGACTGCTGCGGATTGGAGGTGAACGGTGCCACCGGCGTCGGTGCCGGACGCCGGCTACGCCGCCAGACGAAGAACGCCACCAGCACCGCACCCAACCCGGCCAGCGCCACGAACAGCCCCACATCGCCGACATGAATCATCAGCGGCGTGATCAGCGGCGGGCTGAGGGTCGCGCCCAGCGCATTGATCAGCAGCAGACCCTGGCTCATTCGCACCAGCGCACCGGCCGGCGCGCGGTCGGCCGCGTGGCTCACCGCCACCGGGTAGAGCGCGAACACGCCTCCGCCGATCAGGAACAGCATGGCCGCCATCAGGCCGGGCAGATCCGGCAGCAGCATGACGCCGCCGCATAGCACTGCCAGCACCCCACCGATCAGAATCAGCACGATCTGACGGTCGTGGCGATCCGACCAGCGGCCGATCGGATACTGCAGCAGCATGCCGCCAAGAATCACGATCGCCATCATCTCGCCGATCTGCTGCACCTCGAAGCCGCTGCGCTGCAGATAGAGCGGCAGCAGGCTGTAGATCGCCGATACCGCCAGGCCCGAACCGAAACAGCCCATGACGCCGGTCGGCGTCACGGTGATCAGTCGCCAGGGCGACAATGGCTCGGCGTGCTCGATCAGCGGCGAGACTCGCGGAATCATGCCCAGCGGCAGCACCGACAACGAGGCCAGCATGGCGATGACCATGAACGGCTGACTGGCACCGGCGTGATCCGCCACGCCCAGTAGTAGCTGTCCGATGACCCCGGCGCCGTAAAGCGCGATCATGTAGAGCGCCAGCAGCCGCCCGCGAACGCGAGTGTCGGCAGCGGTCAGCAGCCAGCTCTCGATCACCAGATAGACGCCCAGCGTCGCCCAGCCACCGATCAGGCGCAGCGTGAACCACAGATCGGCGTTGAGCCACATGCCCTGCAGCAGCACGGTCACTGCAACCAGCGAGGCGAAGCAGGCGTACGCGCGAATGTGGCCGATCCGCAGCAGCAGTCGATCGTTGAACAACGCCCCGATGGCCAGCCCGATGTAATAGGCAGCCGAGACCCAGCCGATGGTGGTGACGGACTCACCGGCCGCATCCAGCCGCAGGGTAATCAGCGAGGCCAGAAAACCGTTGCCGATACCCAGGATGAAAAGACCCAACAGCGGTGCCAGCGCCATGGAGAGCAACTGCCGAGACATAAGGCCACGGACCTCGAAAATGCACAGCGAATAAGCTCGGCGATCGGCACTCGAAGCACCGCAGCCGAAGATTCCGTTCGAGTCATCGTAAGACCGACTCGAACGACCAGAAAGTGGAGTAGCGGCTCGCACGCGGGATCAGCAGAATCGACTCTTGCAGCAGAGGCGACGCCACGGGCGGGAGCGAGCGCACTATACGCCCGGCCCTGCGCCAAAAGAAGCCAAAAAAACGTCTGAAAAAGGCTCTATTGCGCCGCTTTGGCGCATCGCCGCGCTCACCATTATCCGGCGTTATCCAAAGAGTGCGTTTGACCTACAAAATACTATCGAAATGACGCTTCTTGAGGCACGACCGAAGAGTTAGGTGATGGTCGATGTGACGTACCCCGTGATGCCCCAAGACACCGCCAGCGGCTTTTTGCCACATAACGGCGTATGCTTGGCCATTAGCACGCTAATCCGCCTGCTTTTCTCTTCTCCTGCCTCACGACCAGGTCACCATGCCCGCAGATGCTTCCGCCAGTCCCGACAGCCCCGTTTATCGCCAGCCCGGCTTCGCGCCGTTTCTCGCTTCCCGTCTTTGCGCAGTCTTCGCCATGCAGATCCAGGCGATCGTGGTGGCGTGGCAGGTCTACGACATCACCCACGACCCATTGACGCTGGGCTACGTGGGCCTGGCGCAGTTTCTGCCGATGGTCGTGCTGCTACTGCCGGCCGGTGATGTGGTCGATCGCTTCGACCGTAAACGCATCCTCCAGCTCAGTTGGGCCGCTCAGGCACTCTGCAGCGTAATGCTGATTCTGCTGTCGTTGAAACAACCCGATTCGCCGGTGCCCTTCTATGCGGTATTGGTGCTGTTCGGGGCCGCCCGGGCGTTCACCGGGCCGACGTTGCAAAGCCTGCTGCCCCAGATCGTTCCCCGTGACCAACTGGGCAAGGCGATCGCGGTCAACTCGTCGATCATGAAGATCGGTGTCATCGGCGGGCCGATGCTGGGCGGCCTCTTGTATGCCTTCGGCCCGACGCTGACCTACAGCGTCAACCTGGGCTGCTTTGTCGTCGCTCAAATAGCGCTGGCGGGCGTGCCGGTGCGTTACGCATTCGAACGTATCGAGACCACCGACACCGCCTGGCAACGTTTCACCGCCGGCATCCACTACATCCGCAACAAACCGGTGATTCTCGGCGTCATCTCGCTGGACCTGTTCGCCGTGCTGTTCGGCGGCATCGTCGCGCTGCTGCCGGTCTACGCCCACGAAATTCTCCATGTCGGCCCGGAAGGGCTCGGCGCCTTGCGCAGCTCGATCGCCATCGGCGCCTTTCTGATGGGGCTCTATCTCGGCGTACGCGCGATCAAGCGCCACGCCGGGATGATCATGTTCGCGGCGGTGGCGGTGTTCGGCATCGCCAACCTGGTGTTCGCGCTTTCCCACTGGTTCTGGCTCTCGTTCGGCGCGCTACTGATCGCCGGCGCCGCCGACATGATCAGCGTCTACGTCCGCCTGACGCTGTTGCAGCTGGCCACGCCGGACGAGATGCGCGGCCGGGTCAACGCCGTCAACATGCTGTTCATCGGCGCCTCCAACGAGCTCGGCGAGTTCGAATCCGGCGTCACCGCCTCCTGGTTCGGCACCGTGCCCGCGGCGGTCATCGGCTCGGTGGGTACGCTGGCGATCGTCGGGCTATGGATGTGGAGCTTCCCGGTGCTGCGTCGCGCCGACCGGCTCGACGGCGTCGAGGAGGAACCGGTGGAGGCGCCACGCGCGGAACCCGCCGGCAAGTCGATGTAATGCCCAATGACGTTCGCCGGTGGCCAGGAGCAGAGAGCTGCCTGGTCATTTCCGGGTGGCAAGTTTGAAGCCCTGACAGTGGGTTAGCGTCATCTTTCTACCCTCGCCGACGTTTTAATGAGTGCCGACACATTCAAAAACTCGATAAGCTGCTAATACTTCGTAGCAAAAGAACCATTCTTGTCGCCTGCCCGGTACAACCCCGAAGCTAGCTGTGCGAAATCCAAGCTAGAGGCCAAGCGAGACCGCCCGATAACGAAGCGGTCCGCTTTTTCGTTTTCGGACCCCTTACGCAGGCGATAACTCCATGAACCGGCCCGCATTATCGTTTTCGATCGATGGCAATGTCGCCCTCGATTCGCCATCCTTCACGACGCAGCCGCAGTCGATCAGGCAGCAAGATACTTTTCAACGATCATCATCGACTGAGATCCATTGGCAGCGATTTTCCGTTGCCTATGACTACCCCGTCGCGTTTACCCGCGAAATCTTCTCCCCCGACAACTCGCTACTGGCCGACGCCATTTCACGCAAAGAGCCGGGCAAGAATCACCGCTGCCTGATTTACGTCGACGCCGGCATTGCCGCTACCTGGCCGGATCTCGAGTCCCGAATCAACGCCTACTTCGCTACCCATGCGAGTCAGATGACCCTGGTGACCGCACCGATTACCGTGCCGGGTGGAGAAGCCATCAAGACCAACCGGGAGACGATCGACCGGGTGCTGGAAGATATCCAGCGCTTTGGTGTCGATCGACATGCCTACGTCATCGTCATCGGCGGCGGCGCAGTGCTGGATGCACTCGGACTCGCCGCGGCCATGGGCCATCGCGGTGTGCGATTGATTCGCCTGCCGACCACCGTGCTGTCGCAGAACGACAGCGGCGTCGGGGTCAAGAATGCCGTCAACTTCAAAGGCCACAAGAACTTTATCGGTACCTTCGCGCCACCCTGGGCGGTGCTCAACGACTTCGACTTTCTGAGCACACTCTCGCGACGGGACCGAATCGCCGGTATCTCCGAAGCGATCAAGGTGGCTTTGATTCGCGATGGCGCTTTCTTCGACTGGCTGGAAGCCAATGCCGATTCGTTGGCCGAGTTCGACCCGCGCACCGAAGAGATCATGATCCGGCGCAGTGCCGAACTGCACATGCAGCAGATCGGCCGCGGTGGCGATCCGTTCGAGCTGGGCTCGTCGCGCCCGCTGGATTACGGGCACTGGTCAGCGCACAAACTCGAGGCGTTGACCCACCACGGCATCAGCCACGGTGAAGCCGTCGCCATCGGCATCGCCCTCGATGCCCGTTACTCCGTATTGACGGGCCTGCTCCCCGTCGGTGCCGAGTGGCGCATCGTGTGGCTGTTAAAGCGCCTGGGTCTGCCGGTCTTCCATGCCCAGTTGCTGGAAATCGATGACGATGGCCAACCCGCCATACTGACGGGCCTCAGAGAATTCCAGGAACATCTCGGCGGTGAGCTGACGATTACGCTGCTGGCCGGCCTGGGTCGTGGGCATGACGTTCACGAGATCGATGAAACCACCATGACAGCCGCGATCGACTGGCTGCGAGAAGAGGCGAATAGCCATGCAGCTGCCTGATGATCTGGGTCAACTGACCTACTGTCTCAATATTCATCCGACCCAGACCTGGGAAGCCGTGCGTGAAGCACTGCTAGGGCCGGTGAAACGGGTGCGTGAAGCCGTCTCCCCCGAGGCGACCTTCGGCGTGGGGTTGCGCCTGTCGGCTCAGGCGCTGGAGGAGCTTCGCGCCCCCGATGCACGGGCCGAGCTCAAGGACATTCTCGCCCGGGAGAACTACCGCATAGTGACCATGAACGGATTCCCGTTCGGCCCCTTCCACGGCATCCCGGTCAAACAGAACGTCTATCAGCCCGACTGGAAGCAGCGCGCCCGGCTCGACTACACCTGCTGGCTGGCCGATCTGATGAGTGAACTCGGTGCCGCTGGCGACACCTTGAGCCTGAGCACCGTGCCCGGTACCTATAAGCCGCTGGCCGAGGGCGCGGAAGCGCAGATGGCGGACAATATGCTCAAGGCGGCGGCTCACTGTGTCGAGCTCGCCCAGAAGACCCAGGTGACCATCGCGATTGCACTGGAGCCCGAGCCCCACTGCTTCCTGGAAACCATCGCGGAAACCGTTGCCTTCTTCCGCGACTGGCTCTATTCCGACGCCGCCGCAGTTCGCCTGAGCGAACTCAGTGGCTTGTCGCTCGACGAGGCGAAGCAGGCGCTGCCACGCCACCTCGGCGTCTGCTACGACGTCTGTCACGCCGCAGTCGAGTTCGAAGATCCGACCACCAGCATCGAAGCCCTGCGCACGGCAGGCATTCCCATCCACAAGCTGCAACTGAGCGCGGCGCTGCGGATTCCGCAATTCGATGCCGCCAAACGCGAGGCGCTGGCGCCATTCTGCGAACGCACCTATCTACACCAGGTCGTGGTCGCCGCAGATGACGGGCTGGTGCGGTATGCGGACCTCCCCGAGGCTTTGGCTGACGACGCCCGCACCGATGGCGAGGAGTGGCGAGTGCACTTTCACGTGCCGATCTTCGTGGACGCCATTGCGCCGTTCGAGACCACGCAGTCGTTTCTCGCCGAGATTCTCGCTCTGCATCGTCAGCAGCCGATTTCCCAGCATCTGGAAGTGGAGACCTACACATGGCAGGTATTACCGGAGAACCTACGCACCGAGAGCGTGGAGACGGCGGTGGCGCGAGAGCTGAACTGGGTCAAACAGCAGCTGACCTGAGCGTGCCAATGTCAGAACCAGAATCTTCCACGCTACGGAGTTCAAGGGTGCCCGGGCTCAACTCCAAGGTCTGGCTGGAGCTGGGCCGGGTTTCCAACCTGCCAACGGTCTGGAGCAACGCGCTGGCCGGCATCGTGTTGGCCGGCGCCGGGGCGGGCGCTCTATGGCACACTCCCTCGGCTCTCGCTCTGCTTCTGGCTTTGACGCTGTTTTACCTCGGCGGGATGTACCTCAATGACGCTTGCGATGCCGAGATCGACGCGCGTGAGCGCGCCGATCGGCCTATCCCGCGGGGCGACATCGATCGTTTGATCGTCACGCTGCTGGGGGCCGGGATGCTCGCACTGGGTAGCCTGCTGCTGTTTCTGAGCGATCTCTCCGCCGGGGTGATGGGGCTTGCACTGGTCGCCGCGATCCTGAGCTACGACTGGTGGCACAAGCGGATCGGCTGGAGCCCGGTACTGATGGGGGCATGCCGCCTGCTGACCTACCTGACGGCCGCTCTGGCTGTCACCAGCACGCTCAACGACATGGTCATCTGGGGCGCGCTCGGTCTCGCCTGTCATGTCGTCGGCCTGACCTATGCCGCTCGTCAGGAAGCCTACGACCGGCTGGGTGCCGCCTGGCCCCTCGGCATATTGGCCGTACCCGTCGTCCTGATGCTGGCGACCATGCTGACCGGCCCTGAACCTTCGCTGCTCGCCCTGGCGCTGTGGCTGGGCTATCTGGCCTGGGGAGCGCGCTGCCTGATGTGGCTGGTTCGCCGCGCACCGGGGGACGTGCCCCGTGCCGTCGTGGGTCTGATCGCCGCCATCTCGCTCTATGACGCCACGCTGATGGCGGCCATGGGCGCGGATGGGATGGCTCTGCTGGGCGTGCTGGCATTCGCCGCGACCTTGGCGCTGCAGCGAGTGACTTCCGGCACTTGAACACTGGGAGAGGCAGCATTTGATCGCCGACAACCTCTGAAACACAAAAAGCCGGGGCGGCATCGTTAAGGTGCCGGCCCGGCTTGCCTGCGTTTCTCGATATCTCCTATGCCATGACTCGACGCTGAAGCGCGACCGCCTCAGGCGCTGGCAGCATCGGCGGCGGTCTCCCGCGGCGACGTATCGCCTTTCTCGTCCCCGAATACATGTGTCAGTACCAGCGCCTTGAAATCGACGGCCTTGAGCGCGCCCTGAGGCAGCAGATCCGCTTCGGACGAGATCACCAGCGGCCCCATGTCTGGGTCGTCTGTCACCCGCCCGTGGGCGCCCTTGACCAGCGTGGTGTCCTTGAGCGAAATGACATCCAGCAGCTGGCGCATGCCCAGCTTGCGCTTGGCGAGACGCCAGCCCGCCGACAGTTTGGGCGACTTCAGCGCAGGATCGAAGAACAACTCCACCGGGTCGTACCCCGGCTTGCGGTGGATATCGACGGTACGCGCATAGTCCGGCGCCAAGGCATCATCCAGCCAGTAGTAGTAGCTGAACCAGCGGTCGGATTTGGCAATCGCCACCAGATCGCCCGAGTTGGGATGATCGAGCCCCTGTTCACGCTTCTCGCTGTCTCCCCAGACGGCCTCCACGCCTTCGAGCCCTTCGAGCAGCGCCCTGACTTTGGGAATTTCTGCGGGATCGCGGACATAGACGTGTGCCACCTGGTGGTCGGCCACCGCGAACGCCCGCGACGCTCCGGCATCGAGCTGTTCGCGCCCATGCTCCTCCCGACGTACGGCGACCAGACCCGCTTCGCGCAGGGCACGATTGATATGCACGGCATCGCGCACCGGGGTGATGCCATATTCGGACACCACGATGACCCGCCGCCCTTCCCGGTCGGCCGCGTCGATCAGCTCGCCGCACAACGCATCGACGTCTCTGAGGTCACGCTGCAATTCAGGGTGGGCAAGATCCGGCCCGAGACGCTGGAGGTTGTAGTCGAGATGCGGCAGGTAAGTCAGCGTCAGTGTCGGGTCGCGGGTTTCCATGACATGGCGCGTGGCATCGCTGATCCAGCGGCTAGAGGAGATGTCGGCCATCGGCCCCCAGAAGCTGAACAGCGGAAACGTTCCCAATCGTTCGTCGAGTTCGTCATGCAGTGCAGGCGGATAGGTGTAATGATCCGGCAACTTGCGACCGTCTGCAGGGTACATGGGCCGAGGAGTCGCGCTCCAGTCTGCCGTCGAGTACATGTTGTACCACCAGAACAGTTTGGCGCAGGTAAAGTCGGGATTCTTCCGTTTGCCGGCCTCCCAGATCTTTTCACCGGCGACCAGGCGATTGGATTGGCGCCAGAACCAGACCTCGGCGAGATCCTTGAAATACCAGCCATTGGCCACCGCACCGTGCTCGCCGGGGGACAAACCGGTCGCGAGCGTTGCCTGGACACTACAGGTCACCGCAGGCGTTACGGTATCGAGCGGTCGCAACCCGCCCCGCTCGGCCAGGCGTTTCAAGGCCGGTGTATGTTCACCGACCAGTTGGGGCGTCAGCCCCACCACGAGAATTACCAGGGTATTGTGCATGGTACCTGTCTGCCGATTCAGTCATCTGATTACCATCGTCACGAACCTATCGAAACGATATGTAAAGACTGCATATCAGCCAGGCAGAAGCCAGACAACCGGCATTCACTTTTTCACTCCATTATACGAAATTATGACTAAACACCTGACTGAATCGGGATGAAAAGGGATTAAAACCTTCCTGTTAAAAACCAATTTATCGTTCAGAAATGGCGCTTTAATTAGCCAGATAATTGAGCTTGGGGATTGTTTTCAACAGCCGATAGAGTAGTGCCATCGAATATCAGGCCGGAATTTTTACATGCCCGTTACATCCTTGGCGCTGCTGCGCGAGTGGGTCTGTCGCCAGACACCTGAACAGGCCTACTGGCTGAAGACGCAATACGCCCGACTCGGCGAGAGCGCTAACGAACGTGATCTGCACCTGTTTCTGGGTCTCGCGCCCCGTCGTCTCGGCAAGCAGGATCTGATCCTGTCACCGACTGATCTGGCGCTGGCGAATCAGGCCTACCCCGGTTGGAACCCCTCGGGCTGGAGTCTCGATGGCGCGGCCCGTATCGCCGCCTTGCTTATCTTCCAGGGCCCGCGACCGTTCCCGGCCACGTTTCAGGATCTGGTCAGAACCGCCGATGCCCGCGAACTGGTCACGCTGTATCGCGGCCTGGCGCTCTACCCTCAACCGCAGTTGCTGAGTTTCGAGGTGGGTGAGGGGCTGCGCTCCAACATGCGGGCCGTGTTCGAGTCCATCGTTCACCGCAACCCCTACCCGCGCGACCACTTCGACGAGCACCGCTGGAACCACATGGTGCTCAAGGCGCTGTTCATCGGCAGTCGATTGGGTCCCTTCGTCGGCCTGGACGAACGTGCCAACGTCGAGCTGGCGAGAATTCTGCTCGATTACGCCCAGGAGCGCTGGGCCGCCGGACGCCAGGTCAGCCCTGAACTGTGGCGCTGCATCGGCCCGTTCGCGGAGAGCGTCTCGGCTTACGAAGCCCTTGAGCGCGCACTGGCGGGAACACCCGACGAACGTGGCGCGGCGACTCTCGCGTTGATCGCTGCCGACACCCCTTCCGCTCGAACCCTGTTGCTGACGACACCCGCCACCACCGCACTGGTGGCCGAGGGCCGCATCAATTGGGACAACCTGACTTTGCTAGAGGCCGCCTGAGATGTTCATCGATCCCCATGCCCACATGGTGTCCCGTACCACCGACGACTACGAGGCCATGGCCGCCGCCGGCATTGTGGCGCTGGTCGAACCGGCCTTCTGGGTCGGCCAGCCGCGTACCTTCGTCGGCACTTATGTCGACTACCTGTCTTCGCTGGTCGGCTGGGAGCGCTTCCGCGCCGGCCAGTTCGGCATTCGCCACTACTGCACCATCGGCCTCAATTCCAAGGAAGCCAACAACGAAGCGCTGGCCGAGGGCGTGATGGAGTGGCTGCCACGCTTCGCCATGAAGGAAGGCGTGGTCGCCATCGGCGAGATCGGCTACGACGAGCAGACACCGCTCGAGGACAAGTATTTTCGGGCCCAACTGGCCCTGGCCAAGGAGCTCGAGCTGCCGGTCATGGTGCATACCCCGCATCGCGACAAGAAGCGTGGCACTTCGCGCTCGATGGACGTGTGCGAGGAGATGGGGCTCGATCCCTCCTGGGTCGTGATCGATCACAACAATGAAGAGACGGTACGCGAGACACTGGATCGGGGTTACTGGGCCGGCTTCTCGATCTATCCCTCGACCAAGATGGGCAATGCGCGCATGGTCGAACTGCTCAAGCAGTACGGCGGGGACCGCATCATCGTCGACAGCGCCTGCGATTGGGGAATTTCCGACTGCCTTGGCGTCCCCAAGACGGCGCAGCTGGCGCTCGAATCCGGCATCGCCGAATCCGTGGTGCGTCGGGTCACCTATGAAAACGCACTCACGGTCTATGGCAAGAGCGGTCAGATGCACGCCGCCGACTGGCTCGATCCGGCCCCCATCGACCAGCGCACGCTATTCGAAGGCAACTCGATTCTGCGTGGCGGCCGCGATCCTCTTGTCGAGGCAACTCCCGCAAGGCGCCGAGACAATCTGCTCATCGAATGACGCCCGCGTTCCCTCCTATTCGTCATCAGTCACCGGCATTTCCTACCGCTATCTCTTATCGATAATTTCAGCGGAGTGGCAACCGACGCCTCTCGACGGCAAAATGCGGACAACTACCGCACGCCGACGAGAGGAATCTCATGCCTTCGCCGATCGATAACGTCGTCGCAGAATCCAATACCGCAGCGAGGCGACCGGACACCACGCTGGCCATGATCGTCTACGCGTTGTTGCTCGGCGTCTTCATCACCGGCATCACCCCGGTGATTGGCGTGATCATTGCCTATGTCTATCGGGGTAACGGTCCACGCTGGCTGGACGAGCACTATCGCTACCATATTCGTACTTTCTGGATCGGCCTGCTCTACGCCTGCATCAGTTGGATACTGGCCTTCGTGCTGATCGGATTCGTGCTCATGGCACTGCAGGCCGTGTGGCTGATCGTGCGTTGCGTGATCGGGTTCAAGGCATTGCAGGAACACCGCGCACCTGACAAGGTCGAGAGCTGGCTATGGTAACCGGCCCGCCAAGTCGACGCGCAATGAAGAAGAGAAACGCATGATCGAAAGTCTGCAAGCTCGCGCCATCCATCTGCTCTGGCGCCTGCTGTCGCATTGGCGTTTGAAAACGATCTGGTCACTGGCTGGTCTGGCCAGCCACGTGCTGTATGCCGTTTCCCGACGCGAACGTCACGTCACTCGACGCAATCTGGAGGTTGCTTATCCTGATGAGTCCAGCGAAAAGCGCCGCGACCGGATCAAGACCAGCCTGCGCCATTCCGCCGCCACCATGCTGGAGCTCGGATTCGCCTGGCTTGCCAGGCCGAAGCGCGTCGAAGCGTCGGTCGTCGAGGTCCACGGCCGCGAGCTACTCGACAATGCGCGCGCCGACAATCGCGGTGTGATCGTGCTGGCGCCGCATTTCGGCAACTGGGAAATGCTCAATTTCTGGCTATCCAGCCACTTCCCTTTCACCGCGATGTACGAGCCGCCCAAGATTGCCGACCTCGACCCTGTCATCCGTCATGGTCGCGAACGAATGGGCGCCGAACTGGTACCGACCAACCCGCGTGGCGTCGCCGCCCTGCTCAAGGCGCTCAAGCGTGCCGAAGCCGTGGGGATCCTGCCGGACCAGGAGCCCGACTGGGGCAGCGGTGTCTTCGCCGGCTTCTTCGGCCGCCCCGCCTATACCGCCACGCTGCTGCCCAAGCTGGTAGCGCGTACCCAGGCTCGTGTGGTCACCGGTGTCGCCAGGCGCCTGCCTGAAGGCCGCGGCTTCGCGATTCATTTTCTCGCCGCCGACAACCGCGTCTACGACAGCGACGAGGTGACATCGGCCGCCGGTGTCAATGCCTGCGTCGAAGCCGCCATCGCCCTCGACCCGGCTCAGTATCAGTGGGAATACAAGCGCTGGAAGAAGACCGAGCTGGAGCAGCAGAAGGTTCCCGGATATCGCGAACAGCGCCTGTACAGCAAGCGTTGATCGTCGAGGGATCGGGGCATGGAAAGCCCCGTGTTATCGAAACAACCGCGTTACTGCGCCAGACCGCCGAAACGTCCTGCCTGGTAATCGTCGATCGCCGTGGCGATCTCGTCACGAGTATTCATCACGAATGGACCGTGCGACACCACCGGTTCCTCGATCGCATCAGCGTGGCCGAATAGCAGTCGAGCGTCGGAGGTGGCTTCGATTTCGACGCTATCGCCGCCACGATCTAGTTCGACCAGATGCCGCGGCTTGACCGGTTCGCCGCCCACCGTCACCTCGCCATCGACGACGTAAAGAAAGACCTGGCGGCCACTCGGCGCCGTCAGCCGATGGCTCGCGCCGGCGGGAAGCGACAGCGTCGACATGAAGACGTCGGTCAGAGTCTCGATGGGGCCTGTCGATGCGCCGTGCTCACCGGCGATCAGACAAAGCTCGCCGCCACCGTCCAGCGCAATGGCCGGGATCGAATCTCGCTGCAGCCCGACGTAGCGCGGTTCAGTCATCTTCAGGCTGGCCGGCAGATTGATCCATAGCTGCAGAATCTCCAGCGGGCCGCCGTCACGCAGAAACTCGGGCGGTGAAATTTCGGCATGCACGATGCCACTGCCCGCCGTCATCCACTGCACGCCACCGGCACGAATCACGCTCTGGTGATCGGCACTATCGGCGTGCGCCAGCGAACCTTCGAGAATGAAGGTCACGGTCTCGAACCCTCGGTGCGGGTGGGGCCCGAACGGCAGCCCGCCGTTGTTGGCCGGATAGACCTGCGGCCCGTGATGGTTGAGAAACAGGAAGGGGTCGAGCTGATCGAGCCCGGGACCCGGTAACGGCCGGCGAGTCGTCAGATCGCCGATGTCGTCGCGAATGGCCGGGTGCTGGGCGATGATACGGCGTGCTACGAATGCAGACATAAAGGTTTCCTTGATTCGTTTGATTGCAGTCTAGAGCACGCCACGCGCGAAAAAAGCGAATGATCTTCACCGCTTCATTGCATCGAATCATCGATTCATGGAGGGGGCGAATGTCTTTGGGCCTTCAGCAGCGCTTCTTCGATCAACGCTACCAGCGGCGACTGGTCCGGCGAGAGCCGGGACACCATGATCAGTTCACGATGAAAGCGCTGCTCTTCCAGCGAGATCACCCGCACCGGCAACGGCTGCTGGCGGCGCCACAATCCGGTAAGCGGAATCAGCGCGACGCCAAGACCGCACTCCACCATTCGCGCGATAGCGTCGATCTCGTCGAGTTCCAGCCGGATTTCCGGCCGCAACCGTCGCCGTTCGAGAAAGCGCACCACCTGGCGCCCCCCGAAAGAACCCCGGTCGTAGAGCACCAGCGGATGGTTTTCGAGCAGCGATTCCACTGCCCCGCCCTCGACATCGGGCGGTGCGATCAGCACGAACGGCTCGCGAGCAATGACTCGGGAATAGAGCTCGGGAGGCAACGCGAACGGCGGCCGGACGATCAACGCCATGTCCAGATCACCCTTATCGACCTGGTCGAGCAGCGCCAACGAGACACCGGGCACTACACGAGTCATCACCCCTGGCGCATCGCGGGTCAGCGTCTGCAGAACCTCGGGCAACGCCCCGCTCTGCAGGCTGGCGATCGCGCCGAGATGCCATTCGCCGCACAAACCGTCCACCCCGGAATGACGGATCCGCTCGGCAAGCGTCAGCATCTCGTTGGCCTGCGGCAATAGCCGGCGACCGGCCGCGTTTAGCCGGACGGCACGTCCGGTACGTTCGAACAGCGGCTCGCCGATATCGGCCTCGAGCTTGCGGATCTGCGCACTGACCGCGGACTGGGTCAGCCCGACGGCATTGCCGGCGGCGGAAAACGTGCCGTAACGCACGACGGCGAGAAAGGTCTTAAGCGCTTTGAACATGGCAGGAAAACGACGCCGTGAATCCAGATAATTTGATAGCAGACAGCAATATTATGCGCTTTTCATCAAATTTATTCGCCATCAGAATACAACCACTGAAATTGCCACGATCCGTTTCATCCAAGACCTGAGGAGCTCTTCCATGGCGCTATCCCCTTTCCACCTCGCCATTCCGGTTCACGACCTGCCTGCCGCCCGCAAGTTCTACGGCGAAACGTTCGGCCTGAGCGAAGGCCGCTCCAGCGAACAGTGGGTCGATTTCGACTTCTACGGTCATCAATTGGTGATTCATGAGCACCCGCAGACGCCGTCGCAGCAATCCGCCCATACCAATCCGGTCGACGGCCACGATGTGCCGGTGCCGCACTTCGGTATCGTGCTGAGCTGGCCGGAGTGGGAAGCGCTGGCCGAGCGTCTCAAAGGCTTTGGCACCCAGTTCGTGATCGAACCGTACGTACGCTTCCAGGGCCAGCCGGGCGAGCAGGCGACCATGTTCCTGCTGGATCCGTGCGGTAACGCCCTGGAGTTCAAGGCGTTCAAGGATATGGGTCAGCTATTCGCCAAGTAACACCCCGTCAGCCAACCGAACAAGGCCGCCGATCCTGAACGACTCAGATCAGCGGCCTTGTCGTTCCCAGAACGTCGTTTGAAGCATCGCCGGAGGATGTCGGGTGTCAGGCCGGTTCCAGCCGCCTCAGATGCACGACGCCGATGGCCAGCGCCACCAGCAATAGCACCGCGATAAATAGCGAGACCCCGTTCCAGCCGCCCCAGAACCAGAACGCGCCGCCGAGCGTGCCGGCCACACTGGAGCCGAGATAATAGCTGAACAGATAGAGCGAAGACGCCTGTCCCTTGGCCTGCCGGGCGCGCTGGCCGACCCAGCCGCTGGCCAGCGAGTGCGCGGCGAAAAAGCCGAAAGTGAAGACCAGCATGCCGATCAGGATCAGGCTGATCGGCTCGAACAGCGTTATCGCCAGACCTGCCAGCATCATCGCGATGAACATCCAGAATATTCGCTGACGCCCGAGCCGATCCGCCAGCGACCCCGCCCAGGCCGAGCTGTAGGTACCCGAGAGATACACGATCGACAGCAGGCCCACCAGGGCCTGGCTCACCTGATAGGGCTCGGACAGCAGACGGTAGGCGATATAGTTGTAGAGTGTGACGAAACCGCCCATCAACAGGAAAGCTTCGAGGAATAGCCAGGGCAGCCCCCGGTCCTTGAAGTGAACGGTGAATCCGGACAGCACGCTGCGCCAGTTGAGCGGGCGCGGCGTGAAGTGCCGAGATGGCGGCAGCCAGCGCATGAACAGCAGCGCCGCGATCAGCGCCACGATGCCGATGATCGCCAAAGTGACGCGCCAAGGCACCCAGTCCACCATCACCCCGCTGATCAGGCGCCCGCTCATGCCGCCGATCGAGTTGCCGCTGATGTAGAGCCCCATCGACAGGCCCACGTAGCGCGGATGAATCTCCTCGTTGAGATAGGTCATCGCCACCGCGCACAGCCCGGAGAGCGACAGCCCCGCCAGGGCCCGCATGATCAGAATGCCGGTCCAGTTGGGCATCACCGCCGCCAGCAGCGTGCAGATGGACGCCGCCAGCAACGCGACCGTCATGACCGACTTGCGCCCCACCGCGTCCGAGATCGGCCCGGTGATCAACAGCCCGATCGCCAGCATACCGGTCGCGACCGACAGCGACAGGCTGCTGGTCGCGGCATCGATGCCAAATGCATCCGACAGAATCGGCAGCAGCGGCTGAACGCAGTAGAGCAGCACGAAGGTCGAAAAGGCGCCGAGGAACAGCGCCAGCATGGTCGGCCGGTAGCCCCGCTGGCCGCGTTCAATGAAGCCGCTCTCGACGGTTTCCGCTTCGCGTTCCAACTGATGATGAGTGGCCTGCGTGGTGCGGTGGATCTCGGATGAGGAGTGGCGAGACAACCCGGTTCTCCCGATATCGATGACCGAAGCCGACCGGGGATGAAGGTGCTTCGGGGGCATCAGGGGTTTAGAGATTTGATTTAGACCTTGGTAGGTTACGCCGCCGCCATTAAGCTTTCTAATATATTATTCGATGCTTTTGAGAGGTTTTACGACTCAATAGAGCTGCGAGGTTCCCATGGAACTACGATATCTACGCTATTTCGTCGCTGTGGCCGAAGAGCTTCACTTTAGCCGCGCCGCCCAGCGGCTGGGCATCTCGCAGCCACCGTTGAGCCAGCAGATCCAGGCGCTGGAGCGCGAACTCGGCACGCGTCTGCTGACTCGGACCAATCGCCGCGTCGAGCTGACCGAAGCTGGGCGAGTGTTTCTCGACGAGGCCCGGGATATTCTGGCACGCACCGAACGCGCCACGCGGCTGGTTTCCCGGCTCGGTCGAGGCGAGGCCGGCCAGTTACGTATCGGCTTTACCACTTCCGTGCCTTTGAGCTCGACGCTGCCGCGCACACTGATGCGCTATCGCCAGCGCTATCCCGACGTCGAATTGCGCATGCACGAATTCAATAGCCAGCGCCAGATCGGCCCGCTGCTAAAGGGCGACTTGGATATCGGTATCATGCGCCCGGCCACGCTGCCGGAGGGTCTCGACGCCTTTACCTTGATCCGCGAACCCTTGATAGCGGTGGTCAACGACCAGGGCCCGCTCGGCGGCAGTGCCGCGCCACTGACACTCGACGAACTGGCGCTGCATCCGTTCGTCTACTTCTCGCCGGCCGCCGGCACCGGCCTGCTGGACCAGTTCAACGCCCTGTTCGCCAAGCGGGGCCTGACGCCACGCCTGGTTCAGGAGGTCGGCGGCCCCAATACCATCATCAGCCTGGTTGCCGGCGGGCTCGGTGTCTCGATTCTGCCGGCCTCCTTTCGCCATATCCAGATCGACAATGTGCGCTACCGCCCCATCAGTGACGACGATGCCGTCTCGGAAGTCTGGCTGACCCACCTCCGCCACCAGCAGACGCCCCAGACACGGCATTTCGTCGACCTGGTTCGACATGCCGAAGCGACTTGAGCCGCCTGACGATCCGGCCGCAAACTCCGCTTGACCCGACCCGGCCCTCGTCACAGACTGCTGGTGGCGATGAACGATATCGCCAGCTTGACGGGGTGCCGGTGGAACCGGCTGAGATCGTCCTGCGCTGAAGCCAATTCACAGCGCCACGACGGATCCCGACGAACCTGATCCGGCTAGTACCGGCGTAGGGATCAAGCGGAGAATCTCACATCCCGGGCAGCGTTCCGTCGATTCGTTCTCCCTCCCTCCTGCGCTGTGCGCCGGCCTGACCCGATAGCCTTGGCCAATACGCCGGGCAAGTCATGCCACGGAGCACGACCGAACATGAAATCACCTCAGTTCCTGTCCGAAACCGCCCGCGTCGACAGCGCCGCCATTGCCCCGCTGCCCGCCTCACAGAAGGTCTACATCACCGGCTCACGGCAAGACATCCGCGTACCCATGCGTGAGATCGCCCTCTCGCCGACCCAGACGAAGCAGGGTCTCGAGTCCAACGCGCCATTGGCCGTCTACGACACCTCCGGCTTCTACACCGATCCAGCAGCCGAGATCGACATTCGTCGCGGTCTGCCCGAGCTGCGCCGTGCCTGGATCGACGAGCGTGACGATACCGAATGGCTCGCTGGCCCCAGCTCCAGCTATGGTCGCGTCCGTGCCGAGGATCTACGTCTATCGACGCTACGATTTCACCTTCAGCGCAAACCACGTCGTGCCCGCATGACAAAGGAAGGACGCGGCGCTAACGTAACCCAGCTCCACTACGCCAGACAGGGCATCGTCACGCCGGAGATGGAGTTCATCGCGATTCGGGAGAATCAGTGCCGCCGCGCAGCGAGCGCCGGACTGGAAGACCCCATGCTGGCACATCAGCATCCGGGCGAGTCTTTCGGCGCCAATCTACCCGACGAGATCACGCCGGAGTTCGTGCGTGACGAAGTCGCACGCGGCCGGGCGATCATTCCGGCCAACATCAATCACCCTGAAAGCGAACCCATGATCATCGGGCGCAACTTTCTGGTGAAGATCAACGGCAACCTGGGCAATTCGGCCGTGACCTCCTCGATCGAGGAAGAGGTCGACAAGATGACCTGGGGCATCCGCTGGGGCGCGGACACCATCATGGATCTCTCCACCGGTCAGAACATCCACGAGACGCGGGAATGGATCATCCGCAACTCGCCGGTGCCCATCGGCACGGTGCCGATCTACCAGGCGCTGGAGAAGGTCAATGGCGTCGCCGAGGATCTGAACTGGGAGATCTTCCGCGACACGCTGATCGAACAGGCGGAACAGGGGGTGGATTACTTCACCATTCACGCCGGCGTACGCCTGCACCACGTGCCGATGACGGCCAGGCGCGTCACCGGCATCGTTTCCCGGGGCGGCTCGATCATGGCCAAGTGGTGTTTGTATCACCACAAAGAGAGCTTCCTCTACACCCATTTCGAGGACATCTGCGAGATCATGAAGGCCTACGACGTCTCGTTCTCGCTAGGTGACGGTCTGCGCCCCGGATCCATCGCCGATGCCAACGACGAAGCGCAGTTCGCCGAACTCGAGACCCTGGGCGAGTTGACGAAGATCGCCTGGCAGCACGACGTGCAGGTAATGATCGAAGGCCCCGGCCACGTACCGATGCAGCTGATCAAGGAAAACATGGAGAAGCAGCTCGAGTGCTGCTTTGATGCGCCCTTCTATACGCTCGGGCCGCTGACCACTGATATCGCCCCCGGCTACGACCACATCACCTCCGGCATCGGCGCCGCGCAGATCGGCTGGTACGGCTGCGCCATGCTCTGCTATGTCACCCCCAAGGAGCATCTGGGGCTGCCCAACAAGGACGACGTGAAGACCGGCATCATCACCTACAAGATTGCTGCCCACGCCGCCGATCTCGCCAAAGGCCATCCCGGCGCCCAGCGTCGCGACAACGCGCTGTCGAAAGCTCGCTTCGAATTCCGCTGGGAAGACCAGTTCAATCTTGGCCTCGATCCCGATACCGCTCGCGCCTATCACGACGAGACGCTACCCAAGGACTCAGCCAAGGTGGCGCACTTCTGTTCGATGTGCGGGCCCAAGTTCTGCTCGATGAAGATCACCCAGGAGGTCCGTGAGCGGTTCGGCGGCGACGCCACCCATATCGACGGAGACCAGCGGGAGGCCGGTCTGCAGGAGCAGGCGGAGCGCTTCAAAAAGGAAGGCGGTGAGCTCTACCGGGAAATCTGATACCGCCGGTGGCATATACCGCTTGTGCAAGCAGGCCCGCGTCTTCCGAGCGTCGACGCAGGCTTGACTGTCGGACTAGCACGCTAAGACTTTGGTCGCAATCAGGTTATATGCCATCCCGTTTTCGAATGGGCGGATCGCAAAAGTCCCGGGGATGCGTAAAATGCGCGCTTTTGCCCCCGGCAATTTCGCCTGCACAAGGAGTCACGCATGACTGCAACCCCCTCCCGGCCGAATCTATGGCGCCGTATTCCCTTGTGGCAAAAAATCATCGCGGGCCTGGCGTTAGGGATTCTGGCGGGCGCGCTGATGGGCGAGCAGGCCAGCGTGTTCAAACCGCTCGGCGATATCTTCATCAACGGCATCAAGATGCTGATCGTGCCGCTGGTGTTTTCGACGCTGGTCGTCGGCATCACCGGCATGCGCGATCCGCAGAAAATGGGCCGTGTCGGTGCTCGCACGATCGGGCTCTATTTGGTCACGACCGCCTTCGCGATCGTCATCGGCCTGGTCGCGGCCATGATCTTTCAGCCGGGCGTCGGCGCGGACGCCTCGATGAGTGCGGCGCAGCAGACCAGCGAAGCGCCGTCGCTGGTGGATATCGTCGTCGGGCTGGTGCCGTCGAATCCGCTGCAGGCGATGATCGAGGGCAATATCCTGCAGATTATCGTCTTCGCCATCGGACTCGGCATTTCCCTGATGCTGATCGGTGAAAAGGGCGAGCCCGTCGTGCGGGTGTTCGAAAGCTTCGCCGAAGCGATGTACAAGCTGACCGCCATCGTCATGGCATTCGCGCCGTTCGGCGTATTCGGCCTGATGGCCAACGTCTCGGGCCAGTACGGGCTGGACGTTCTGCTGCCGCTGGCCAAGGTCATCGGCGTGGTCTATCTCGCCTGCCTGATTCACGTCCTCGTGGTCTACACCGGTTTGCTGACGCTGGTCGGACGCCTCAACCCCGTTCGCTATCTGCAAGGCATCATCGACGCCCTAGTGGTCTCGTTCTCTTCGGCCTCGTCTTCCGGCACCCTGCCGGTTTCCATCCGCTGCGCGCAAAAGAATCTCGGTGTCTCGGAAGGTGTATCGAGTTTCGTGCTGCCGGTAGGCGCGACCATCAACATGGACGGGACGGCGATCTATCAAGGTGTCGCGGCGTTGTTCGTCGCCCAGCTGGTCGGGGCCGATCTGTCGATGATGGATTACGGCATGATCGTACTGACCGGCACGCTGGCTTCGATCGGCACGGCGGGCGTGCCCGGCGCGGGTCTGATCATGCTATCGATCGTGCTGGCGCAGATCGGCCTGCCGCTGGAGGCGATCGGCGTCGTCGCGGGCGTAGATAGAATCCTCGATATGGCGCGCACCAGCGTCAACGTCGCCGGCGACCTGATGGTGACGACACTCGTCGCCAAGAGCGAGAAAGAGCTCGACCTGGACACCTATAACCGTCCGAGCAAAGCCTGACCCCCAATTTTCTCGCCCAAACGACAGCGGCCCCGGTCAAGACCGGGGCCGCTGTGTGAAGAGTCTTGGCCGGGCAATGATAGGCCCGAAAGACTCGGTGTACTGAGATTCAGCAAGATCTAGTGGCGTGGTTTGGTGGCGTCCTTCAGATCGCCCTTGGCGGACTTGGCATCACCCTTGGCCTGCTGGGTTTTGCCTTTGCTTTCGAGTTCGCGGTCCTTGGTCATCTTGCCAGCAGCTTCCTTGGCCTTACCAGCTGCCTTGTCGACCTTGCCTTCCGTCTTGTCTGACTTTGAATTCGTCATGGGTGCTACCTCGTTTTCCGTGGATATCCTTATCCGTTCGCCGTTCTCATCGATACTGAGCTGCGAGCATCGTTTACAGCGAACGTAATCTCAGAGTAGTTCGCCGCGGGAAAGTCGAAACGGGAGATTGGTAACAATTTGTTCGCAAAGGCGGACGTTCTGCGGAGGGCGCGTCACGGAACCGCGGGAAAGAACCAAGAGCAGAGAACACGCAGCGAATCGGCGAGAGCCGCCCGACTGCAGGCGGCTCGATGAAAATCAGACGGGGAACATCAAGTGCGTGAGGTCACTTCCAGCAGGTGGTAGCCGAACTGGGTCTTCACCGGACCGTGCACTTCGTTGACGGCGCCATTGAAGACGACTTCGTCGAACTCCTTGACCATCTGGCCACGTCCGAACGTGCCCAGCTCGCCGCCCTGGCGCCCTGAGGGGCAGTTGGAATGCTGACGTGCCACTTCGGCGAAGTCGCTGCCGGCTTCGATCTGCTGCTTGAGTTCGAGACACTTCTGCTCGCTGTCGACGAGAATGTGGCGGGCGCTGGCCTGTGCCATGAGATCACTCCTGAGTCTTGACCATTGGGAAGCGGGCATTCTACGAAATCCGCCCTGCCGGCGTCACCGACAATCGTCTCGACGGCTCTCGACAGAGATTGCGCTGCCCCGGTCAGCCGAAGCGCTGTTCGAGATAGCGATTGATGTCGGCGGATTCGTACATCCACTCTAGCGTGCCGTCCGCTTTCTCGATGCGCAGGCACGGCACCATCGTTCTTCCGCCGCCCGCCATCAGTTCCTGGCGATGACGAGGGTCACGCTGGGTATCGCGCAGCTCGATGGGCAACGCCAGTCGCTCGACCTGGCTGCGCACGCGCTGACAGAAGGGGCAGCTCATGAAATGGTAGAGTGCGAGACGCTGGCAGGCGCGGTCGACATCGGCCTGCGCTTCGGCTGAACGTTCGAGGGGAATCGATGAAAACATGGTCTTGAGCCACTCCGTGATTCGATGGGACATGAAGAGAGATAGCACGCTTTTGTCGGGTTGGCGTCAGTTCGGCGGCAGAGAAACGTCACGGTTCGAGGTGTCAGCATCTTCGGAACCGATGTCGTCGCCAATGTCATTGGCGTCGGCGCCCTCGGAAACGGCGCCTTCAGCACGCGCATTATCAGCGGCTCGATCGAGCTCAGCGGCCTCCTGGTCATTGATCAGCACCGGAATCGTCAACGGGGCGTCGGACGGCGTCGCCAGACTCGTCGGGGAGAAAGCATTGATGGGCGCGGGGGCGTAGCGCTGAGTGGGAGGCAGCGGCGGCAACAGAAAATCGCTGGAAACGATCGGCTGGGCGAGTTCCGCATCACCCGGTAGCCGCAGGGTCGTTTGCACGAGCGGTGACGCGAACTGATCCCGGAACTCCTGACGCGAAACGTCTCCGCTGCCGTCGGCATCCAGCGTGTGCCAGTCACCGCCCAGCCCCAACCGTTCGATATCGACCGGAAGAAGCTCGCCGTCGGCGTCGCTGTCGGCGGTATCGAACACGTTATCCGCACTGACCTGAGCCACGCCCTGCGGCGTCGCGCGATCGATGACGACATCGCGCTCATCGGGAGTCGACGCACAGGACGCCAACACCAGGATACCGGGCAGTAGACTGGCGAGACGCCAACACTGCCGATGCATTCTTTTTCTCATCGATTTCTCTCCCGCTGATGGATCCATGGTAGCCGGCGCCGAATCGCCGAGTCAGTCACGAGGATTGCGCAGCGTCCCGCTGTCGAGACGCTGTTGCCAGCTCTGCCAGAGGCTGAGCCGGCTGGATTCGCCAACCTCGCGTCCACCGCCACTGAGCTTGCTGATCCAGAGATGGCTACCATTGAAACTGTAGATCGGCACCAGATCCTTGCGTTTCGATGCCGGCTCGAGGGTCTTGACGATATTGTCCAGCACGATTGGTGGCGAAGTCGGCGATGCTGCCCAGGTCACCACCATATGAAACTGATCGTAGGGAATGTATTTGACGTAATGCAGCCGCAACTGATCATCGGATACACCCAGCTCGCGCAGCGTCAGATATTTGGCCATGGCGAAGTCTTCGCAATCGCCGGCGCCCACGCCGAGAAACTCGAATGGCGTTGCCCAATAATCTTTCACGTGCCAGACATCGATATCGTCGACGAAGCGAAGCTGATTGAAAAAGTCGTTCACACCCGCCAGTTTCACCTCGATGGATCGTCCCTGTAGACGATCCATCAACGCTGGCCACTGCTGAATGCGCTGCCATCCGTTCGCGCTATATAACGTCTCGACTTGCTGGCGCGGCGGCAATCGCGGCAGAGCGTCGACCGGGAAGCCGCTGCTCCCCAGCGTCAGCGCCACGACAAACGCCATCAGCCAGCACTTCACCTGCCGGCCCCCACCGTTCGGTGGCGTCATCGGCTCGGCGACGCGTCGGTTGAGGAGCACCGAGGCGAGACTATGTCAGTTCCAGCGGCACGATCGGTGCCAGATAGCCCTGATAGCCATCGGCACCCACTTCCGCCACCCGCTGGCGCTGTTCGTAGGACTCCACGCGCGTCACGATGACCTTTGCTTCGACCTGATGGGCTGCCATGCACAGACTACGCAGAAATTCGGTATCGACATCGTCACGCACGAAGAAGCCCTGATCGATCTTGACGTAATCCGGGCGCAACCGTGCGAGATAGCTCATCGCGGACAGATTGCGTGCGAACCGGTCGATACCACCGCGAGCGCCGAATCGATGCGCCACCCGGAACAGCTGCTGCACCCTGTCCAGATGCTCGAGCGCGATCTCTTCACTGACCTCCAGATCGAGCTTGGCGGCGAAGCGCGGGTTCGACTCGAGCCAGCCGACGAGCCGTCGATACTGCGCCTGATCCGCCACCGAATCCGCGGTCAAGTTGACGGCTAACCGCCCCTCAAAACGGGCCTCGCGATCGCCAAGACTTTCGAGCACCGCCCTATCCAACTGCACCCCCATCTGGAAGTGATTAATGACAGGAAGGAAGATATAAGCCGGGTGCTGAGTTTCCCCTTCGTTGAGTCGCACCAAGACCTCTCGGTGTAACTCGCTGCCGTCAGTCAACAACACGGGCTGGGCAACGAAGCTGATATCTCGGGCTTCGAGCGCATGCTCGATGATCTGACGCCACTCCTGACGTCCCCGCGCCGCGGTCACGTCGCCAGGATGTGCGGTGACCCACCGCTGCTGGCGTTCGATCGCTTCACGCAATGCACTGTCCGCTCGCGCCAGAATACCCTCCCGAGTCATGCCACGTTCGCGCAGAACGACGCCGCCCCGGGTGTGCAACGCGCGAGCTTCCGCCAACGGATTGGCATCGACGATGTCATCGATGCGATCGAAGGTATCCGTCATCCACTGCTCTCTCGGCGCATCATCGGTATCGGGGAGCAGTAACGCGAACTCCTCCGCCGACAGGCGTGCCTTCATCACTTCCTGTCCCGCGAGTTGCGCGCTCTGAAGGTAGGTACCGATGTTGCGGATCGCCCGATCACGCGCCTCGAAGCCATCCTGGCGGTAGAGCTCCTGAAGATGATCGATGCGCACGATGACGAGTGCGCCGCCGACGGGTGCCGATAACCATTCGTCGAGCACGCGGGCCAGATAGGCACGATTGCCCAGCAGCGATACGGCGTCCTGCTCGGTCAGCCGTTGTAGACGCACGACCTGTTCGGCCTGCTGGTCGAACTGCTGGTTGAGACGCATGCCGAGATGATTGACCGAATCGGTGATGCCCTGAAGCTCGTGAACGCGGCTCTCCGGCAGCGGCTCGTCGAAACCGTCGATCTGCATGTCGGCAATGCGGCGCGAAAGCCGATTCAGCGGTCCTAGGAGCAACTTGACGCCGACGATACTGAGCACGAAGACCATGACCATTCCCACGGCCAACCAGGTGATCAGCTGCAGCGCCAGAGACCACAGCTGATCGTAGGCGTAGGCACTTTCGGAAGCGATCTTGACACTCCCCAACGCTGACCAGCCGCCGCTGATTTCACGCTCTCCGCGAGCGCTCGGCAGGCTGATCGCCTGCTGAAACCAGTGTGGCGTGTCACTTTCGCGGGCGGCATCCACCACCAGGGGGTCATCGCGGCCCACGGCTTCCAGTTCGATACGCCTTATCACGCCGCCATCGGAGACGGCGCGCATCAGCGTCTCGGCGCTGGTCCAGTCACCGATCTCGACGAACGGCACAAGCGATAGACTCAGCGCCTGAGCGAGATTATCGACATCGATTTGCTGGCGCTCGGCCAATGATGCTCGAGTTTGATGCACCTCGATGGAGAAGATCCCGATCGAGAACAACAGCAATAGCCCGACCATGATGGCGACGGAGCGGCGAAACAGACTCATAAGCGGGGTCTCCGATCAGCCCTGGGGATTTTCGTCGCGACGAATCGGCGGCGGATAACGATCATCGACAGCCCCGACCATGTCGGGATTCACCTGTAGCGTATCGAGCAGCTGGCCGGTGGCGGAGAGTAACCGATAGTTGGCCCGACGCAGCGAGAACTCGGCTTGAACCTGCGCCTGCTGCGCATCGTAGAGCTCGGTCTCGCTGTCGAGCATGTCGAGCAGCGTGCGTCGGCCGATGTCGAACTGCTTGCGATAGTTGACGCGGGTTTTCTCGCTGGACTCGACATGACGAGCCAGAAACGGCAGCTGGCTGGTGACATAGTCGCGGGCATTCCAGGCTAGCCGGAGTTCATCGCGAATCTCGCGCAGGGAGCGGTCGCTATCGTAACGCACGGCGCGCAGTGAATCCTCGCGTGAACGCATTTCGGCCGTATCGATACCTCCCCGATAGAGATTCCAGGACATCACCAGATCTGCGTTCCAATCGTCGGAATCGTTACCTTCGTAGTCATAATCCCGAGCCGCCTGACGGCTTGCTTCGGCACGGAACGTCGGCAGAAAATCGCCTCGCTCCGCCGCCACTTCATGACGTGCGGCATCGATGGAGTGCGTGGCGGAAATCACCAGCGGGTTGTTGGATGTCGCCATGGCGATTGCGGCGTCGAAATCCCCCGGTACGCCAGTCATGTCGACATCGGCTGGCAGCGTGAGATTTCGGGGCGTCTCGCCGACATAGCGCAGAAAGGCAGAGACCGCGTCGTCGAGGTTGTTGCGAGCGGAAATCAAGCTGGCCTGAGCCTGAGCCAGACGCCCTTCGACCTGGCTGGTGTCGGTCGTGGTGCCGGCCCCGAGCTCCTCGCGACGCCGAATGTCGGACGCAATGCGCTGATGGGTATCGACATTACGCTGCGCCAGTTCGAGCAGACGCTGCGATTGCAGCACGTCAAGATAGCTCTGGACCGTTGCCAGGCCAATCTGATTGGCCGCCGCAGCCACCTGCCAGCGCTGATAGTCGCTTTCGGCGTCCGCCTGCCGGATGCGCTCGATCGTGGTATTGCCGTCCCAGATCAACTGCGACAGCGTGATCGAGCCGCGCCGATAGTCGTGAGGCTCGCTGGACTGAGAGATCCCGTCGATCTCGCTTTCGTTCTCGCCATAGCCGACGCGGGTCTCAAGATCGACCGAGGGAAGATAAGCGCCGCGCTGCGCCCTGGCGTCGTCCAGATTCTGCTGGTAACGCGCCATCTCGGTGCGCGTGGTGGGGTACTCCATCACCGCCTGAGTGACCGCTTCGGTCAGTGTTTGGGCCTGGGCGCCACCGGCCGATGCCGCCAGACCGGCGAACAGGATCCACTGCTTCATCATGATGCTTTTCACCCCTTTCTTGTCCTGCCGCGCACGCCTAGCGTTCACGCATGGCACCCTGCTGGGCGCGAAGTATCGGCTTCAACAGATACTGCAAAATGGTCTGCTCGCCGGTGATCACATCGACCGTCGCCTGCATACCGGGAATGATCGCCAGATCGTCGACGTTTTTCCCCAGATGGTTGCTGTCGGTTCGTACGGTCACTTCGTAGTAAGTGTTGCCTTTGTCGTCTTCCTCGGTATCCGGGCTGATACGCATGACCTGCCCCTTCAGGCCACCGTAGATCGTGAAGTCATAGGCGGATAACTTGACCGTCGCCGCCTGTCCCGCGCGGATGAAACCGACATCGCGTGGTGACACTCTCGCCTCGACCAGTAGCTGGTCCTCGATCGGCACGATCTCCATCAGGCTGGCACCGGGCTCGATCACGCCGCCGATGGTGTTGACGTTGATCGACTGCACGCTGCCGCGAACGGGCGACGTGATCAGCGTCCTGTCAACGCGATCCTGCAGGCTGACTCGCCCCTGCTGGAGGCTGTCGAGCTTGTTGCGAGCCTCGGTCAAGGCATCCGCGCTGCGCGAGCGAAACTGAGTCGCCAGATCGCGCCGTTTGCTGATGGCCTCAAGCAGCTCGGATTGTTTGGACGGGATCGACAGCTGTGCGGACTCCAGATCCCCGCGCTGGTCGTTGACCTTACGCTGCAGATCGAGCAGATCCACCTGCGAGACGATCCCTTCCTTCACCAATGGCGCGGTGATCCCCAACTGCTGGCGTGAGAGTTGATAGCTACGAGACAGGGAATCGGCCCGGGACCGGATCTCCTGCAACTCCTGCTGACGCTGCTGAATCTGCGCCGCGGCCTGGTCAAGTTGAGAGCGCAAGCCATTGATCCTCGCGCTGTAGGCGCCAGCGACCGCAGAATAGGTCTCCTTATTGGTGGTGCGAAACTCATCACTGAGCGGAAGGGTTTGCGTGGATACGTTGACCTGCGACTGCCAGTCGCTGGCGTCCGAATTCACCACCACCGAGTCCAGCTCGGCCTGATACTGCGCCACCGTTGCCTGCAGCCCGGCCAGCGTCGAGTTGCGCTCGGCGAGATCGGAGGTTGCCCGGGTCGGATCGATTCGCGCCAGCGGCTGGCCGGCTTCGACGACATCGCCCTCGTCGACATAGATCTCGCGCACGATCCCGCCTTCCAGATTCTGGATCGTCTGCAGTCGCGATGAGGGGACAACCTGCCCCGTACCCCGGGTCACGACTTCGATACTCGAGACGCCCGCCCATATCAGGAAAACGATGAACGCGGCCAGCAGTATCCAGATGATGACTCGCGACCGCCACGGCGTGGAGAGTAGCGTGGCAGCACTGGCATCATCGGCAAGCTCCAGTTCGCGGGCGTTGGGCCGCGGCCATTTGACGACGTTACCCGCGCTGACCATGGCGCACCTCCTGCTGGCCGGCGGCTGGCGGCGTGGGCTCGGTCGGCGCCTGCACACGTCCTTCGTTGAGTGCCTTGAGCACCGTCTGCTTGGGGCCATCCGCGATCACGCGGCCAGAATCGAGCACGATGATCCGATCGACAACCTCCAGCATCGAACTCTTGTGCGTGACCAGCACCACCGTCTGGCTTCTCGGCAACTCCCGGAGCGTTCGGCGCAGCATGGCTTCGGCGCGGTTGTCCATATGCGAGCCCGGCTCGTCGAGCAGCAACAACGCTGGATTGGTCAGAATCGCCCGTGCCAGCAGCACCGCCTGGCGTTGGCCGCTGGACAGCAGTCGACCTCCCTCGCCGACCTGGCGATCCAGACCATCGGGATCACGGCGGGTGAATTCGCTGGCGCCCGCGATATCTGCCGCACGGTGCACCGCCTCGTCACTGGCGTAGGGCTGACCCAGCATGATGTTGTCGCGAATCGAGCCGAAGAACAGTGCGCTATCCTGGCCGGCAAAACCGATATGACGACGCACATCGGCGGGATGGATCTGGTTGATATCGAGCCCATCGAGACGGATGCTGCCCTCGGTCGAACGATAGAGACCGCTCATCAGGCGCTCGACGGTACTCTTGCCTGCCCCCATGCGGCCGATAATCCCGACGCGCTCTCCAGGCTCGATGGTGAACGAGACATCGGTCAGCACGGCGGGAGACAGTTCGCTGTAACGGAACTCTACGTGATCGAACTCGATGCGCATGTTGAGCTTGTCGCGGTGCACATAGTTCTTGGTCTCGTCGACCTCGTCCGGCAAGTTCATGATCTGATCGATCGCCGCCATGGCACTGCGTGTCTGCCCGAACCGGGTAATCAGCAACGCCATCTGCGCCAGCGGTTGCAGCGCTCGCCCCGTCAGCATGACCGCGGCGATCAGCCCGCCCATCGATAGTTGAGCATTGCCGATCAAGTAGACGCCCAGCACGACCAGCGCCACCGTCGAGAGCTGATTGACCGACATCGTCAACGACGACACCGAGGTCGACAGATTGCGGCTCTTGACGCCCCACTTGGCGATTTCGCCGACCGCGCGTTCATAGCGACGCTGGGTCTCGCCCTGGGCGTTGGCAAGCTTGATGCTCTCGAGCCCTGCCACGCTTTCGACCAGCCGCGCATGCTTCTCGGTCGCCAGCCGCGAGCCCAGTTCGATCGAGCGCCTGAGCGGCCACTGAATGATGATGCTGTAACCGATCAGAATGACCAGCGCAATGATCGGCACCCAGACCAGCGGCCCGCCGACGATCCATATCACAAGCAGAAACAGGATCGCGAACGGCAGATCGACCAGCGTCGTCATGGTCATCGAGGTGAAGAAGTCACGAACCGAGTCGAACTCCTGCAGATGCTTGACGAAGGCGCCTACCGAAACCGGTCGCGCCTCCATTCTCAGGTTCATCACCTTGGCGAATATCTTGGCCGACAGCAGGACTTCGGATTTCTTGCCTGCGGTATCCAGAAACCACGATCGCACCTGACGCATCAGCAGATCGAAACAGACGATGATCGCCATGCCTGTCGCCAGCACCCAGAGCGTATCGAAGGCCAGGTTCGGCACCACCTTGTCGTAGACGTTCATGGTGAAAAGCGGCGCGGCCAAGGCGAACAGATTGATCAACAGCGAAGCGATCAGTACGTCTCGATAGATCGGCGTCGACAGCTTGAGCGTTGACCAGAACCAGTGACCCTCGGCCAGCTTGACTGTCTCCGGGGCGCGATCGTCGAAGCGATGCTCACGCCGCACGTAGATCACCTGACCGGTTGCCTGCTCGATCAGCGAGCTCATCTCGACGTCCTGAGTGCCATCGGCCTCCGGCATGTAGACCGTGGCCTGCTTTCGCTCCGCGTCACGCGAGAGCATCACCACGGCACGGCGTCCCTGCAGGATCACGATGCAGGGCAGCAGAATGTCGGCGACGCGGTCGGCGCGCTGGCTCACCAGCTTGGCCGAGAGGCCCGCCCGCTGCGCCGCGCGCGGCACCAGCGACAGCGTCAGCCGGCCATCGTCGAGCGGCAGTCCCGCGCTGATGACATCGGCCGATCTGGGCGTGCCGTGGTGCCGAGAGAGAAATATCAACGCGCCGAGAAGCGGGTCGATCTCCTTCTCTCCGACCGGGTCGGGACGAAGCGGTGTCGGTTCATCAACCAAACCTGTGCTCTCCTGTGGTTCGACGGCCGGCCTCAACCGTCGAGGTTCGTCTTGAGATTGCCGTCGTGCAGCAACGTCCTGATGATGTCGGTATCCGAACTGCCGAGCGAGGTCATGTCAACGTTGCTGAACTCGATCTTCTGGGTCACCGCCCCGTCGGGGCCATCGGTCTTGATCTGCAGGGTAGAACCGCTATTGCTATCGGCGGCAGTGCCCTTCTCGAAATGGAGGTATTGAGAAGCCAGCGAAGCATCCAGACTGAAATCTCCGCTGCCGCCGATGTCGAGCATGTCGGACAGGTCGACGACGTCACCGCCGGCGCCACTCTTGAAATCCGTCACCTGATCGACAGCCGGCGCCGCAGAGGAGCCCTGATCGCCACGCATCCAGGCAAAGGTGTCGCTGCCGTCACCCCCAGTCAGAATATCGTTGCCCTTGCCACCTTCGAGACGGTCGGCGCCAGCGCCGCCGTCGAGCGTGTCGTTGCCGGCGCCGCCGGTCAAGGTGTCGCGACCGGTACCGCCGCTGAGGGTATCGTTGCCCTCGCCCCCGCGCAGAATATCGTCGCCGTCGCCGCCGGTGAGGATGTCATTGCCCTTGCCGCCGATCAGCACGTCGTCGCCCTTGCCCCCGATGAGCTTCGTGCCGCTGTCATTGGCCATCAGAGCGTCGTCGCCGTCGCTGCCGGTCAACGTCTGCCCGCGCTGGTAGTCGACGGTTACCGACGCCGTATCGGTGCTCCCCTGGCTGTCGGTCAGGGTGTAGTCGGTCCTCAGCGTCGAGGCCGTGTCGGCAGCGTTGGCGTAACCGATCTTCATCGACAGGTCGTAGGTCTCGGCGCCATAGCCGTCGAAGAACCCGGTGCCACTATCCTTCACGTTCATGACCGCCACGGTGTAGCTCTTGTCCCCGCCGCTCGAGTTGGTGAAGGTGCCACCGTTGGCCAGCGCGGTGAAGCCATTATCCCCCGCGCCCTTGTAGGCCAGGGCCACACCCCCAGCGACGGTGGTCGCCAGGGTCAGGGATTCTCCGGCACGCAGGGTCAGTGTCATGAGATCGTTGGCATTGCTGCCGAATCCCGATAGCCAGCCGCCACCGGCCAGACTACCGCGCACCACGGTCGCCGCGGTGTTGACCGCCTGAGCAGCGGTAGAGAAGCTGCCGCGATCCAGGGCGAAACTGTCGGCGTTGCGCTTGTCCTGGGTCTGCACGCTGGCCGCGGTGAAATCGGACGCACGATCCTTCCAGCCGGTGGTCAGCGTCAGCCCGTTGGTGGTCGCCGTGCTACCTGACGCAATGGCGTCATTGACGAGCAGCACGTCGGCGCCGATGCTCAGGCTCGGACTCAGGATATTGGTGATGATGTGGTCGTCATGTGCCGAGGTGACACCGTTCTTGACGTTGATGTTCATCACCCCGATGGCGGTGTCACCGTCGGCGTCGCTCAGGGTGTAGCGAATGGCGTCGGTACCGAAGCTGCCCAACTTGGCCGTGTAGCGGTAGCTGCCGTCGTCCATGTCCATGACCAGTTGGCCGCCCAGCTCCGTGGTGATGCCGAGCTTGTGCGAGCTGCCGTCGTAGGTATAGGTGGCCCCGCTCGACGAGGCAGAGACAGTGCCGCTGCTCTTGTCGAAGGTGTAGGTCACGCCGTCGACCACCAGGCTCTTGATGTAGCCGCCATCCCCGCCGAGTGACGACAGCCCATGCGCGGTACCACTCAACACACCATCCTGCAGCAGCGGCATCTGCACCGTGCCGCTCACGACACTGGAGAGCGTATCGAGATTGGTAATGACCACCGCATCGGTGTTATCGCCGGTGCGGCCATCGTAGGCTACCGGGTTGAGATAGGTCTGACTCACGTCCCCACCGATCCCCAGTGCCAGCGAGTCGATCGCATTCTTGCCAAGGAACGCCTTCCAGGCTGCCTCTTCGCTGGCATCGATACCGTCACCCCGATTGACATCCACAGTATTGCCCGGGTTGGTCTGTGATGCCGTCGGATAGGCGCTCGACAAGGTGGGTTCGCCATCGGAGAAGAAGTACGAGACGTTCTGCACCTCACCGGTCAGCTTGCCGCTGCCGTTCCAGGCAGTCTGGGCATTGCTCAGCGCGTAGTCATAGTTGGTACCGCCATTGGCCTGCAGCGCATCCACCGCCTTGAGTGCATCGGAGACCGTCATCCACTGCTTGGGTGAGCTATCGAGCTGATCCGAGAACGGCGCCAGCGCCACCTTGACGTTCCCGATGTCGTCGTACTTCGTCAACATCTCCTTGATCGACTGCTGCAGCACCTGGAGACGCGTCTGCTCGACGCCACCAACGGTCACCTTGTCGTTCATGCTGGCAGAGGTATCCACGATCAGGAGCACATTGGTGTTGATTGCCCCCTGCACGAAGCTGATCGACTGTGGCTGGGTAACCGGAGAGTCGTCTTCGACGGTGATGCCGATGCTGGTATTGGCACTCAGGCTGCCATCGCTGACCTTGACCCCGAGGTTGAAACTCAGTGTGTCCTCGCCCTTGCCGGGGTGGTCCACACCAGCCTTCAGGGTGATCTGATACTGGCCATTGGCATCGATGGTGGCGCGAATCACCTCCTTGCCACCGGCAGATCCGATGAGTGTGCCGCTGTCGCTGCCGCTCCAGGTGATTGCCGCACCACTCGAGCTCAGCACCGTGGTCGGCGCCGTCAGCGTATAGGTCAACTTGTCGCCATCGACGTCGGTGGCTATCACGCGGCCGCTGGCGGTCGCGGAATCCGTGGTATCGGACGTCCCCAGCGTATCCGGCACGCCGCCCGGCAGCCCCTCCTCGGAAACGGTGGCGCTGTATCCCTGGGCCGCGACCACCGGCGCGTCGTTGACCGCATGCACGGTGACCGGAATCGCCACGCTGGTCGTCGCGCTGTCGCCGTCGCTGCCCTCGGTCGAGGTGACTGCGGCGGTCAGGTTGATCGTACCATTGTAGTTGGCGGCCGGCTTGAGCGTCAGCGTATTGAGATTCCAACCGCTTAGATCCACGCTGGTTTGCCCGCTGCTACCAACGACGGTATGACTGCCATCGCTCAGGGTGGCACCTGCCGGAATAGCGCTCAGCCTGACGCTGCCGAGCGTCTCCGAGCCGTCGGTATCGGTCAGTGCCGCGGCGATCTTGGACAGGTGGATTACCGAGTCCTCGTCGCCTTCGTTCATGGCGTAGAGCTGATAGTAGCCGTTGCCATTACCGTCGCCGCCGAGCAGCCCGGAGTGATTGACGTTGGCGGCGTCGAGCGCGCTGACGTCCTGCATCAGCACATAGTTGCTCGCGTTTAGCGGGGCCGACGCACCACCGTTGACGCCGACGTTCAGCGAGTAGTTACCGGCTCCCGCCTGGTTGTGATGGTAAAGATCGAGCGTGTAGTAACCGCTTACCGCCGGCTTGTAGCTGCCGGAATAGTTGCCGGAACTGCCACCCCACGTCCCCTGTCCGACCACGTTACCGCCGATCAGCACGCGGATACTGTCATCACCAGAGCCGCTGAAGGCATAGGTTTTCCCCGCTTCCAGATAGATCAATCCCGACAGATGCGTCCCCGTGCCGGCGGCCACGTTGGTATTGGCCGCTGCCGTGACACTGCCACTGCTGGCGGGCGTGCCGGCGCGGTCGATTGCTGCCTGCATGGCAGCCGGATCGGCGCCATTGCCGTTGGTCCCGAGCGTCGTGATGGAGAAGGTGTCACGCGTTAAACCAGCGCCAGTGGCAGTGTTACTGCCCAGGGTAATCGATGGCGCATCGGCGGCCGCGGCAAGATTGATCGTGGCCGTGGCCGGCGTCGGATCCTTGCTTCCGTTATTATCGATCGCCGCGTACTTGAGCGTTGTCGTGCCGGCCCAATCTCCCGTCGGCTTGAAGTAGACCGTCGCGCCATTGCCGTTGGCCGTGATCGACGCGCCTGGCGTCAGTGCTTGAGTACCTGCCGCATCGCGATAGAAGGTGCCATTGGCACCCAGGCTCGAGATTTCGAAACTGCCGATGCTGCCGTCTACATCGGTGCCGACGAGGTTGACCGCAATCAACGACGACGGATCTTCCTTGCCGGTTACCGTAACGTTCGAGGTTTCCGGCAGTTCGTTGGTACCCACGATGGTGACAGCGATCGTTTTCGTGGTGCCATCGAGTGTCGCGACCGTAAAGTTCTCGACCTTGGTTTCGCCCGCCTTGAGATACTGCACGGCACTGTTGGCAACGCTGTAATTCCAGTTACCTCCCGCCGTAATGGCCAACGTTCCCAACGTACCGCTCGCCGCCGCAGCGTTGCCGGGCACGAAAGCACTTTGGCCACTATCCGCATCGCTCGCCGTCAGCGCGCCGCCGGCGGTCAGACTTCCCGCGGAGACGTTGCTGTCCTCGGTCACTGAACCGGAAGCCGTACCGCTGATCACCGCGGCGTCGTTGGTGCCATTGATGGTGACCGTCACCACCTGTGACGTGCCGTCGACGCTTGTCACCGTGAACGCGTCGCTGACGCTGTCACCCTCGTTGAGTTCGTTGAACGCACTCG